>DATHMK010000088.1:0-112085 GCA_035487155.1 Steroidobacteraceae bacterium | reverse complement strand
CGCGCTGGCCGAGGCGGGTCGCCAACGCAAGGTGGGACTTACGCCGGGGTCCACTCATTCGATGTCGGGACAGATCGTGCAGGCCGCCCGCATGGGGTTTGGATCACTCGACCGGACAGAAATCCGTAGAGCGGTCCATCGCCTGGCGCAAGCCCGGCGTGACCTCTGATAGCACTCGGCCTGCTTGGTTCGGACAGATTCTGGAGGTAGGTGTCGCAGGTTCAAATCCTGTCATCCAGAGCATTGAAATCCGGAAGCGTCTCGGTCTTGAGCATCGATGCCACAACTGGCGCGCTTGCAGCGGTCGCCGGCAGTCCCTTTACGACCGGCGCCAATCCGTACTCGGTTACCCTCCCGATAGATACATTCGATCCCTGGGACTAGTAGGGGCTCCCTTGATTTCCGTGACAAAGATGCCGCGGCTTTTTCCCGGTAATTCCAGCGGTGGCTTGAGATCAATTCGGCCGCTGTGATGCGCCGGGCCCTCGCAATACTCGGCCGCGGCCCCCGTTGAGGCGGCTATAATCCTCAGCGCACACAGCTTCAGGGGGAAGGTATGCGCGTAGGAATTCCCGGGCGCTGCGCGATGCTTGGGTTGCTCTCGGCCTGGAGCCTTATGGGCGTTGCCGCGGCACCGGCCGGCGAACCCATTGCCATCGGCCAGCAATTCCAGCTGGTGTCCCCCAGCATGGGCGAAACGCGCCGTTATCAGGTGCACCGGCCGCCCAATTACGACGCCAGCACCGATCGCTACCCGGTATTGATCGTGCTGGATGGCGAGGATGACTTTGCGCACGCGAGTACCACGGTTGATGCGCTGGCGGCGGCCGATTTTATTCCACCGATGATCGTGGTCGGAATCCCGAACACGGTCCGATCACGCGACCTTATCCCGCATGGCAAGCCGCCACCAGGAGTCGTGCCCTCGGGCCACGGCGGGCCGGAAAAGTTCATCGAATTCATCGCCAGCGAACTGATGCCGAGGATTGATCAGGACTATCGCACGCAGCCCTATCGGGTGCTGGCGGGCCATTCCGACGGCGGGCTGCTGGTGCTGTATGCGCTGATACGCCGGCCCGACGCCTTCAAGGGTTACGTGCTCGCAAGCCCCGCCTTCGGTGACAGCAAGGATCTCGCCCAGGAGGTGGATGCCTACCTGCGCGAGCACCAAGCGGTCGCGGCCGATATATACATGACCCTGGCGAATGAGGGCGGCAGCATGCTCAGCGGCAGTTGGCAAATGGCCTCTTGGCTGCAGGAGCGGACTTTTCGCAGCAGCCTGCGATTTACCTATCGCCGCTATCCGGAGGAAACGCACGGCAGCATCCCGGTGCGCAGCATCTATGACGGATTGCAGGTCATTTTCACGGGTTGGCGGATCGCCGATCCATTCCAGCTCTATGAGGAGTCAGGCGCGAGCGGGCTCGAGAAGCACTACGCCGCAATCTCAGCGCGCCTGGGCTACACCGTGGCGCCGCCGCAAGAAACACTGTTCTCGGTCTTCAATGCACTGGAAGGTGCCGGCCGATTCGCGGAGGCGGAACCGATCATCAGCCAGGCCATGCAGTTGTATCCGACCAGCGCCACCGCCTACTACTACGGCGGACGTCTGGCCTTGGACATGAAGAACAAGCCACTCGCCACGCAGCGCCTGAAGAGATCCATGGCGCTGGAACCCGGATGGGCCGGACCACGGACGATGCTGGTGCAAGCTGGCATCGATCCGGACGCAACCGGAAGTCGGTAGTTGGGCTTGGATGCTGGATCGCGTAGGGTCGAACCTACGCCCTATTGAGAGCGCGCTTGCCCGGGCGTCGGCCCCAGTGAGGTTGAATGTCCAAGGGTGCAGGGCATTCAGGACCTTAAGCCTGACCAACCTCACTCAGTGTCATGTGGCGTGGGCTGTCGTTCGAGTCCCCTGGATGGGCGTGCGTCAGAAATCCCGGTGGACAACGCATCCTGCAATGCCTGGCGCGGTGCTGCCGTCGACCAGTAAGCCGACTGACGCCCCAACGTCTGGCCGATTGGTGTGATTTCAAAACCTTTAATAAGGATTCATAGGCCACCCAAAGACCATTCAGCGGGTTTGGGCCATATGTGTGCGCAGATCGCTATCCAAACGCTCCATCAACCGGTTTGGCACATCGATCGACATTGCAACGCAACAAACTTACACAGGGGTAATCTCCATGAAAACGGCTCTCATCGGAATCGCATTCGTCGCGACCGCAACGCTCTTCGGAGTGTCGGCGCAGGCCAACTGCGCCTATCCAGGTGGCGGGAACGGCAAGCAGGTCACACTGCCCTTTCATCACCCGAACTTCGCCGAACATGAAGGCATCGTTGGCACCTGGCTGGTGAATTACGGTCCGGTTGGCCAGGCCTTCATTCAATGGCATAGCGATGGCACCGAGTGGGAGAACATCACTCACCCGACCATCGGCGGAAACATCTGCATGGGCTCCTGGATCGCCACGGGCCCCTGGACTGTGTCGCGCAATCACTTCGGTTGGATCTTTGATTCCAGCGGAATGATCGCCGGCTGGTTCAATGAGACCGAGACCGACACGCTGTCCAAGGACGGAAACTCCTACACGGGAACCAACGTGACGGTGTTCTATGACATGGACAACAACGTGGTGCCTGCCCCGGGAGCGCCGACGCCGGCGCCCGCAACGGGCTATCCCGGTACCTCGTCAGCGGTGCGCATCGAGCCCTGATATGCATTGATCGGCAGATGCCATGCTCCCGTCGTCGCAGGCTCTGCGGCGGCGGGAGCCGCGCCGGGTACGGCGCTTGCGCCGGGATGAGAACGCAGGCGCCGCAGGCTCGAATCCCCCCTCTAGAGCCATGATTATATTGAAGTTATTTTCACCCTGACCTCTTTCAAGTGACCGCAGGCTTGGGGTTATCGGTCGAACCTTCCCGGAAGCGGCACTTCCCGCGCCAGCACTGCTCATCACGCCGGGTCGGGACAGGCCGCCCCCTCAGAAATGCCGCCAATCGGTGAAACTACTTCACCCTGGCAACAGTCTTCTCGTTGGCTTCGCGGCTCAACGGGGGGGTCTGGTTTGAAATTTGTCCCGCTGATCTGGTCCGGCATCTGGCGCAAGCCGGTGCGCACGGCCCTGATTTTTCTTCAGGTCTGCGTGGCCTTCGCCCTGTTCGGCGTGCTGCAGGGCATGAAGACCGGGATGGACAGGGTCATCGCCAACACTCGAGCGGACGTGCTCTATGTCGGTCCCGCCGTCTACGGCGGAGCGCCGCTGTCGATTGCCGGTCTGAGCCGCCTCAAGTCCGTTCCCGGCGTGAAAACCGTGTCCTTCAATTACGGGATGATGACCTTCTACCAGAAGCCGACCCAATCGGTTTACGTCTTCGCCATCCCGCCCAGTGACCTCTTCCTCACGATGGCTCCGGAAGCCTTCATTGCTCAGCCCAAGGACCTCGAGGCCCTGCGCAAGACTCGAACCGGGATACTGATCACGGCGGACATCGCCAAAAAATACGGATGGCATATCGGGGATAGGATTCCGCTCACTTCGAGCACGCTGCAGAGCAGCGGCTCCTCGACCTGGGCCTTCGATATCGTGGGCATGGTCACCTTTCACGATAGGGACGAGGCCAATTTTGTATTTGCCAACTACTACTACATCGATGAGGCGCGCGCGCTCAACAAGGGCGCGGTGGGCCACTTCTACGCAATTGCCGCGGACCCGAAGCAGGCGGCCGCCGTGAGCGAAGCCATCGATCACGCCTTCGCCAACTCTGCGACTCCAACCGCAACGGCCTCGTTCAGGGAACGCTCGCAGCAGACGCTGCAATCACTCGGCGATTTGAACTTCGCCATCCGCTGGATCCTAAGCGCGGTGCTGGCGGCTTTGGTGTTCTCAACCGCCACCATGGTGATGCAGGCGCTGCGCGAGCGCACACCCGAGCTGGCCGTCCTGAAGACGCTCGGCTTCGGCAACCGGACGGTGTTTGTCCTCATCGCGGCCGAGTCGCTGCTGATCTGCATCGCGGCCTCGCTGCTGGGTCTGATGTTGGCTCTGGCCGCCTTCCCCCTTGCCGGCAAGTACATACCCGGGCTTTCTAT
Source organism: Steroidobacteraceae bacterium (assembly GCA_035487155.1). GTDB lineage: Bacteria > Pseudomonadota > Gammaproteobacteria > Steroidobacterales > Steroidobacteraceae > DAIDKA01. Next base: position 107,989 of record DATHMK010000088.1, on the reverse strand, counting down.
GCCCATGACGGTCATGGCCCTGGGCATTCTCGGAGCCGCGCTGGTGGCCCTCCTCAGCGTCAGCGTGCCAGGGCTGCGCGCGGCCAGGCTGAACATCGTCGATGCTCTGACGGAACTCTAGGCACATGGAATTCCTCAGGCAGCTGAGTGTGGTTTTGCGCATGAACCTGCTTGGCTTGCCACATCGCCTGGGATTGGTGTGTACCACCGTCATCGGCGTGACCTGTGCCGTGGGGGTACTGGTCTCCATGCTGGCCCTGGGTGTCGGCGCCCGGCAGGCAGCGATGGGGAATGTGCGCCCTGACCGGGCAAGCGTGCTGAGCCTGGATGCGGTCGGACCCGGTCAAAGCAGCATTCCGAAGGATATCGCGGCGCTGATCGGTGATCTTCCCGGAATCCGGCGCAACGCGGCCGGTCAGCCCATCGCGGTGCCGCAGACTTTGATGTACGTCGTGGCCAGGAGGAAGGACTCCGGCACCCTGGTCGGCTTCTCCATCACGGGCGCGGGAGCGGGTCTCACCGACTATGCACCGGAGCTGCATCTGACCGCCGGCCACATGTATCACCCGGGATTGCACGAGCTCATCGCGAGCAACTACTGCGCGCACCAGTACCAGAATTTCAGCGCGGGCGACCGGCGGCTTATCCAAGGCCTCGAGTGGCGGGTCGTGGGTAACTTCGACCTCGGGCACAGCAACGGGAGCTGCACGGTCTATGCGGATGCGAACACCGTTCTGTCTGCATTGGGTGGCAGCAACTACAACGAAGTCAACGTGATGCTGGGATCCCCGGCGGCATTTGACCAGCTCGTCAATGCGGCCCGGGGCAATCCCCTGCTGCATGTCAAAGTCGAGCACGAAGCGCAGCTGGCCGAGGACGGCGTGCAGCAGGTCAATGCCATACTGGACTTCGTCAGCTACTTTGTGGCCAGCATACTGGCCGTGGCCGCCACCATCGGTGCCGCCAATTCCCTCTACGTGCTGGTGGACAGCCGCCGCCGGGAGCTTGCGACGCTGCGCGCCGTGGGATTCGGTGCCGCACCCATGGTGGTGGCGACGTTAACCGAGGCCATACTCCTGGCGATGCCCGGGGCACTGATCGGCGCGGGACTTGCGTGGCTCTTCTTTGACGGCATTGCCGCCAGCCCCTTGGGGTTCAGCTTTCACCTGGCCGTGACGCCTGACCTGGCCGCGCTGGGCATGGGCTGGGCGCTTGGCATGGGTGTGCTCAGCGGACTCTTGCCGGCGGCTCGGGCGGCGCGCGTGCCGGTCACGGTCGCGCTGCGCGCCAAATGACCTGCACTGGCTTCGACGGACCGTCCGCCACCGGATCTGGCATGATGTTGCCAGTTTCGGATAGTGTAGGTCGGCCGCACGGCCAACGGGGGGCGCAAGCATGACGTGGCAGGATCTCTTCGAGGAACTCTCCACCCGGCAATCCACTGCCTTCCGAGCCGGAGACATCGTCAACGTGCGCCATACCATTGCCGGAATAGAAACCTTCATACGCAACTATCAGGACTCGGGCTGCCCTGCGCATACCGAATCCGTTCCGGTGCCCATCCTCGCCCACATTCGCAACGAGATGGCGCTGAAGTTCCCCGGGGCAGGTCGATAGCGGCAACCTCCGCACCCATGGATGGCCAGCGGCGGAGTCCCGCCTACCTGCGTGCGGTCGGTTGGCTGCTGAGCAGCGCTGCCTTGATAGCGGCAATGCCCGCGTCCGCCGGCATTTCCGTGTTCCAAACGACCCCCTCCGACCCGCGCGCCATCACCGTCGCGGGCAAGGGCGACGGACGTGCCGATGATACCGATGCCATCCAGCAGGCTCTGGATAGGGCGACCGAACACTCACCCGGTGGCGTGGTCTTCCTGCCTTCGGGGCGCTACCGAATCAGTCACACGCTGCTGATTGCACCGGGTGTCCGGCTATACGGCATCGGCGCGAGCCGCCCGGTCCTCCTCCTGGGCAGTCACACACCGGGCTTCCAGCAAGGCGTGGGCAGCATGGTGGTGTTCACGGGTGCGAGGCGTGGCGATCCGGTGCGCACCGGCCCGGGACCCGGCGAAGCGCGGGTGCCGTTTCCGCCGCCGACGGTGGTGCCCTTCGATGCCAAGGTCGCGGATGCGAATTCCAGCACCTTCTATTCGGCGATGAGCAACATCGACATCGAGATCGGGCCGGAGAACCCTGCCGCGGCGGCAATCCGCTTCCGGGTGGCGCAGCATGCCTACCTGAGCAACATGGACTTTCATCTGGGAGGCGCGTTTGCCGGTATCTACCAGGCCGGCAACTTCGTGCAGAACCTGCACTTTTTCGGCGGCCGCTACGGCATCGTCACCGAGAAGACCTCGCCCGCCTGGCAGTTCACGGTTCTGGATTCGAGCTTCGAGGGCCAGAGCGTCGCGGCGATCCGCGAACATGAAGCGGGACTGACGCTGGTCGATGTGTGGCTGCGAAACGTCCCGGTCGGTATCGAAATCGACCGCGGGTATGGTGATTCGCTGTGGGGCAAGGACGTTCGATTCGAAGGGGTGCGGGAAGCCGGCGTCGTGATCTCCAATGAGAGCACGGTTTATACGCAGGTGGGATTCGACAACGCCGTGGCCCGGGATACGCCGGTCTTCGTGCGCTTCCGGGACAGTGGGCGCAGCGTGGCGGGCACGGGACGCAGCTATCGTGTCCGCTCCTTCAGCCATGGGCTCGCAGTGCCGGGACTCGGACAGCTCGGACACTTCGCCACTGCGCAGGATCTGACGCCCATCGCTCATCTACCCGCGCCCGCCGCACCGGCGGTGCGCGCCCTGCCGCCGGTTGCACAATGGGCCAATGCGCATGAACTGGGCGCCGTGGGCGATGGCAAGAGCGACGACACCGTGGCGCTGCAACGGGCCATCGATGCGCACCGCATCATCTATCTGCCCCTGGGCACGTACCGGGTCAGCGCTACGCTGCGGCTGCGGCCCGACTCGGTGCTGATCGGCCTGCATCCAGGGCTGACGCGCCTCGAAATCGCGGATGGCACGGCAGCCTTCCAGGGCGCGGGCGGACCGAAGGCCCTGCTTCAGTCGGCTATGGGCGGGGATGCCATCGTCTCCGGCATTGGCTTGCTCACCGGCGGTGTGAATCCACGGGCCACGGCGCTGCTATGGAGCGCGGGCGAGAACTCCCTGGTGATCGATGTCAAATTCGAACTGCCGCGCGGGACGCCGGGCGGTGCGGACTCCCCCCAGCGCTGGGATGGACAGTACCCGAGTCTGTGGGTGAGCCATGGCGGGGGTACTTTCGTCGGCAACTGGAGTCCGGATACCTATGCCAGTGCCGGTCTGTATGTCTCCGATACCGAAATACCGGGACATGTCTACGAGATGTCGGTGGAGCACCATGTACGCAACGAGATCGTCCTGAACCATGTCTCGCACTGGGAGTTCCTCGCGCCGCAGACCGAGGAGGAATACCGGGAGAGCCTCAAGGCCGTGTCCTTCGAACTGCGCGACTCGCATGACATCCTGATCGCCAACTATCACGCCTACCGCGTCACCCGCACCCTGGGTCCGGCGCCGGCAGCGGTACGCTTGTACGGCGTCGACGCCATCCACTTCCGCAATGTCCATGTGAATGCGGAAAGCGGCTTCTCGACCTGCGATGACGGCGGCTGTGCCACCTTCCTGCGCCTGAGCAAGTATCCGTTCGACAATGCCATCGAAAACGAGCCGGAGGGCATGACCGTGCGGGAGCGCGAGTTCGCGCGCCTGGATCTGGGTTCAGCCCCGGTCGCCGCGGCGCCTGCGGTCTTACGGCCCGGCGCGGTGGTGATAAAACTGGCGGGTGGCTTCGAGGCGCTCGGCGGCGGCGCGCTGGATGCCAAGGGGACGCTGTACTTCATCGACCGGATCGCGCAGCGCATCTACGCCTGGTCGCAGGCCGGCCTTGCCATCATCAGCAGCCAACCGATCGATCCGGTGAACCTGGCGGTGGACCATTCGGGCAACCTGCTGGTGCTGTCCTCGGCCGGCCTCACCGGCACGGTGTACAGCTTGCCGCCCGGGGGTCCGGATGGCGCCCTCAGCCTCATCGAGCCGGAGCCCGCGACCCGGCACCCTGCGGCCGAGATCGCGGTGCCGGCCGTGTGGTGGGTCAACGGCGAGTTCAAGGATCAATACGATCCGCGGACCGATCACTTCACCACCCTGGCGGAACTCTTCGCGCAGGAAGTGGCTGCTGGAGCTGCCCAGGAGTATGCCGCGCCGGATGGCAGCCTGGTGCTGCCGGCCTATCGGGTGTTTCATCAGGGCGCGCCGGATTATCGCGGCTGGCGCTTTTCTCATTCACTGGACACGTATGGGTTTCTCGTGGCCGCGCCGGGCACACGTCTGTACGTGAGCAATGCCTCGGAGGCCAAGACCTACTCCGCGAGGCTGGGGCGCAACGGCGCGCTCGAGGACTTGCGGGTTTTCGCCGAGCGCGGTGGGGAAAGCGTGACCGCCGATGCCTCCGGGCGGGTCTATGTCGCCAACGGCCAGATCTTCGTCTACGGCGCGAACGGCAGCCAGTTGGGTATCATTGAGGTGCCGGAGCGCCCGCTGCAGCTGCTGGCGGATGGCCAGACCTTGTACATCCTGACGCACCAGTCACTGTATTCAGTGGATCTCAAATGAGGGGCATCGACATGCGATCTTCAAGCTTAGTAGCCGTCTCACTGTGTCTGATGGCCGCCACGGTGGCGCTGGCGCAAACCCCTCAGAGGACCGAGGGTCCGGGATTGAAGGCCGGAGAAGACTCGCGCTACAAGGCCGAAATCGATCTGTGCAAGAACCACCACCCGGTGATCCGCACTCCTGGCCCAGCCGGTGCCCGAGCGGCGGCGCCCGACGCGGCGCCCGCTGACGTCCAGGCCATCCCGGGGATCATTGCCGCCGGCGCGCACTGGCGCTCGGTTTGGCACGAGACGGGCAATAACGCCGACGGCATCGTCGGCACGCGCGAGGGGGTATTGGTCGCGCAGCAGGACAGCAGCGATGTCGTCCTCGTCAACGCGGCCGGCCAGGCCAAAGTCCTCTACAAGGACACCAATACCGGCGGGGCGGTATCGATCAACAAGCGCGGCCAGACCTTCCTCGTCGAGCGTGGCCTGCATCAGTCGATCTGGGAGGTCTCACCCGAGCACAAGATGCTCACCGACACCATCGATGGCGACTCGATCGATTGCCTGGGAAGTGGCGGGCTCAATGATCTGACGGCGGCCGCCAATGGGGGCGTGTATTTCACCCTTGGGAACCTGTACTACGTTGCACCAGGCGGGGCCATCACCCGCCAGGGCGATGTCACCGGCACCAACGGCATCATCCTGAGCCCCGATGAGAAGCACCTGTACGTGACCAGCGGCACTTTCGGGCAACCGGGGAACCTTGTGGTTTTCGACGTTCAGCCCGATGGAACCCTGACGAATCAAAAGGTATTGGCGCACCTGACCGGCTCCGGTGACGGCAGCACCATCGACTCCGAGGGCCACATCTTTGTCAGCAGCGGCACGGTCATCGATGTGATCTCACCCGACGACGGGCACCTTCTGGGCATCATTCCGCTGCCCCAGGGTGACGATGTGATCAGCCTGACCTTCGGCGGTCCTGGCAGGCGGACCTTGTATGCGGTGGCTCTGAACCACAAGTACGCCAAGGGCGGCCTGGGGCTGCCGAGCGACCATGTGATGGGTGGCCAGGGCGGCGAGCTGGTCGCGATTCACATGCTGGCGCACGGCTACGAGGGCCGAGCGAAGTAGCGCCAGGCGCTCAGTTACCCGACAATTGCGCCACACGCGTGCGCGTCTGCGCCAGTACGCATTGAGCCCGGGCCGGATCCGACAGCACGTATGCCAGCCAGCCGGCCTGGGTGATGCCGCCCGGTTCGTGCAGATGACACGACTCATTGCGCCGTGCCAACCAGGCACGCTGCTCCTGGCGCGCGCCAGGAACATTCGTACCATGGGTCGCCAGCAGTTTTTCGTAGCGTGTGTTCAGTTCGGCATTGGCCGAACGCAGCGAATTCGGCAGGCAATACTGCAGCTCAGTGGATGCAGTGGCCTCGTTGCACAGCGGCGCATCCCGGTATCGCAACCCGAGCATCATCAGATCCGCCACCTCCGGAGCCGTTGACTGAATCGCCGCAGCCGTCTCGCGCACCTGCTGCGAATCGGGGATGATCCCGGCTCCCTTCTTGAAGGATTCAGGCAGCGACAGGTGTGCGCCCTGTGCCCATATTCCAAGGTTGCTCAACATGCCATTCAGCCACGGATCCACCGCTGCGCCGTGGCGAAACATCACCTCAGCGTTCGCCAGGACGTTGGGACCGGAACGGGGATTCTTGAAGAGCCGATCGGCAGCCCATTGGTTCAGCTCACCCCCCAGTACATTGTGGAACACCCTGTAAATTCCATCCCCCGAGGCCGGCACCGGACCGGTCGGGATGTCCGGACTTGCACCGTGCGCCAGCAGGTCTGCCACCACGGTCGGATCACGCTTCATGACCGCCGCGGCAATGGCGGGCGTCCCCTCCCCTTCCGGGTAGCCCGGCGGCGGAGGTTCCCTGGCATCTGGATTTGCGCCATGGACCAGGAGCAGGTCGACCGCGGCCTCGGAGCCCTGCGTCACCGCCAGGAACAAGGCAGGCTGCGACGGCTCCGAGGACAGGTTGGAATCCGCCGCAGGCAGATTGCGCCGGACCAGATTCGCATCGATACCCTGGTCCAGGTAATACGCCAACAGGTCATCCCGATGACCTCTGATGGCATCGGCCAGTACCGTATCCTCGGACATCACCGACAGCGGCACCGGCGCCTGCGGCCGCCTGCTCATCTGCAGTAGCGCCATCGCACCGCGCAAACCCTGCAGCTTCAGCGATTCCTGGCTGACACTGGTGTCATCGCGCAGGGCGCGCGCCTGCAGACGCTCGTATTCACTCAGCCGCCTCAACTCACCGGCCGGCCCCTTGCTGCCATACTCACACACCACGCGTTCGACGCCATCCGAGTCGATTCGCGCCAGATAGCCGGTGTTCGTGCTGCGCGCAAGCAGATACGGGCGGCCGTTCACGGTGACATCGGTGGCAGCCCCGGTATCCGAGTCAAAGTATTCCCAGTCCTCACCGGGTTCGCGTGGCTTGCTCGCCGTGGCTACCTCTGCGACAGGCGTCGTCACGGTCAGATGCACCAATGCTTCGGCGCAGTCCCTGACGTCCTGCGCACTGGTGCCATCGGTCACGGATGGCGGTGCCCGGCCGCTGAGCAATCCGCGCAGCTCCTCGGTGCGTGAGGCAATGAGCGGGGTGATGCCGGAGCGGTCGGCCAGATCGGGATCGGCGCCGCGCGCCAGCAACACTCTGACACTCGCCATATCCCGGGCTTCGACTGCCTTGAACAACGGCGTACGTCCCATCGCGTCCACGGTATTGACCTCGGCCCCGCGATCCAGCAACGCCACGATCATCGGCGTGCTGCCGCTTCTCACCACGGCCAGCAGCGCCAGCAGCGCCGTGTCCAGCTGAGCGATGCTGGAGCGGGCCTTGATGTTGGGTCCGCGGGCCAACAGTGCATCGAGCACCCGCAGCTGACCACCGATGGCCGCCTCGGACAGAAGCGTATCTCCTTGAGCCTGTACATCCGCACCCATCGATATCAGGAACAGCACCCGGTCCCATTCAGAGGCCGACATGGCCTCCTGCAAAGGCGTGACACCCGGATGGGGTCGCAATGACCCGTCCGGCTGCCACCCCTGGAGGGTCTGCTCCAGGCTCGCTCCATGCTTGACCAGGTCATCGACGACCGCCTTGGTTTTTGCCTCGAAAATGGGCGCGCGACCGCTCAAATCCGGATGGGCCACATCTGCCCCGTTGGCAATCAGGTAGTCGATCGCGTCCAGGTTCCCCGCCGTTGCGGCGCATCCGACTGGATTGTTGGCGCGCTGCAGCGGCGGTTTGAAATCAAGGCCGCGCGCCACCAGCATCCGATACAGCGGCAGCGGGTCTCGCTGTACTGCGAACCAATGGCAGCCGATGTCCGCAGCCAGCTCGTAGCCATCCCGATTGGCCAGTGCATTGGCGCCATGGTCCAGCAGGAATGTGGCTGTTTCGGCCGACGCCGCTTCCGGCAGGACACCCGTCGACAGGCCGTTCTGCGGGGTGGCGGGGTTGGCGCCATGCGCCATCAATTGCGTCAGCATCTGCTGCCGGGTCGCTTCAGCCACCTTGGTATTCGCGGCGGCTGCGGCCAGCGCGGCATTCAGTAGATCCTGTGGCGGAGAGGAGTCCGGACCCAGCGTCAGGTTCACCAGCGCCAGGCTGTCCGTGCGCGCTGCCTTGATGACATCGCCTGGCAAAAAGGTGGCACCTTTGGCGTGCAGATACAGGGCAATCTCCACATAGCCGCCCTCAATCGCCGCATTCATCGGCGTCTGGCTGTAGGCAAACTTATGATTGACGTCGGCGCCGTGCTCGACCAGCAGGTCAACAGCGTCCCGATTCCCGCGCGCCGCCGCGAGGAACAGCGGTGAGAAACCCTGTATGGGGGTGTTCACTTCGGCGCCGCGCTGGATCAACAGCCGCATGACATCCAGCGCATTGAAATTGGCCGCGCGCGCGAGCGGGGTGATCGTCGCCGGACGGTTGGTGATCCGGTCTTCTCCCGAACGCCCCTTGGTATTGATATCAGCGCCGTGATCCAGCAGGTAGGTGACCACGCTGACCTCGTTACGCTCGGCGGCAAAATCGAGCAGGGTCTTGATCTCATCCGGCCGGTCGTTGATGTTCACCCCTGGCTGCGCCAGGTAGGCCGCGATCTTATCGAGGTCCTGACTCTCAACCAGTGCCATCAAATGCTCGGCCGGGGTCTGCGCCACTGCCCATGCATTGAACAGCACCGCCCCAATCCCGGCCCATAGCGCCGCCCAGGGCAGCCGGCGGCGCGGCTGCCCGCGCATCAGGCCCGGCCCAGCATTTCCTGTTCGATCAATGATCTGGCCCATGCCCCGAATGTTCCCCCAACATTCTGGCCACAAGATGACGAAATCCAGGAACTGTGAAGGCGCTCGCGAAAAGCCTTGGCATTCCCGGCCATGCCGGGCCGCACCGCCTCGGGGTCAGCGGATGTCCTTCTCACCCAGGCCAGGATAGAAGAGTGCCCTGTTCGCCAGAGATTCGTTGTAGACCTTGCGGGACTTGAACAGCCAGTGGCCGCCGCGCCTGACCAGCTGGTCCTCGTAGTGACCCAGGTAAACCAGCTGCACGTCCTTCTGGGGCGTGTTGTTCGTGATCTCGATCCAATAGGCAATGGTCGTGGCGGTATCACCGCTGACATCGATGACGTGATTGAGAATGATGTGCCGCGAACGCGGCCATGAAGTGGCGCCCTTGGGAATGCTCTTGATCCGCGCCTCGGAAAAGCCGCTCATGGCCTTGCGGATGGCGGCCTTGCCGTGCTCCGTTCCACTGGCCCAGACGAGTTCACCATCATCGGCCCAGGTCTTCATGACGGTATCAATGTCACCCACGTCCACGGCAATCATGTAGCGATTAGACAGATTCTCGATTTCCGCCCTATCGTCCGCATAGTTGGCGCAGGCGATGCCGGACAGGAATATGCTGAGGATGGTGCCCACGATCAGGTTCAATTGCTTCATATCCATCTCCCTGGCTGATTCTTTGTACTGATGCCGATGAGGCAGGATGCAACCTAGCGCAAATCCGCACCGACGAATACCCCGGGCCTATGGGTCTTGCTGGTGCGCTGCGGTCCTATGCAAACTGCAGTCCACGACGGTTGATTGCGGGGATCCAGCATGCGACGCCTCTTGTTCTTGGTGGCCGCGCTGCTCCTCTGCGCCAGCCCGTACGCCCAGCCGGCCGCCGCTCCGGTGCAGTTCCCAACCGAACGCGACGCCCAAACCCATTGTCCCCGAGACATTGTGGTCTGGCTCAATCTGCCGACCAGGATCTGGCACTACAAGGGCCAACGCTGGTATGGGCGTACGAAAAATGGCGCTTATGTCTGCGAGAAAGAGGCGGCGGCGGTCGGGGCCCGGGCCACCCGCAATGGCGAATAGACCCTTCCGCTATCGCACTTGTTACAATGCGTAATCACAGCGCGCGCGGGTCCATAGGAGCTATGCTGCGGCCACATGATTTACGGCCAACCAATATGGGGTCCGGGCTTCATCGCCAGGCTCTTCAGGGGTCCGGCGCTGTATTTCGTGCGGGGCGAAGATCCGCCATCCGAGACGTCACCGGTCCCTGATTCGCGACGCGCTGCGGTGGCGGGCCTCGTGATCACCCTGTTGCTGGTACTGGGCGGACTGTTCCTGGTCCACGTGTTGAATCGCACGGGAAAACTTCAGGACTGCGTGATGTCGGGACGAACCAACTGTGCGCCGATTGCCCCGCCCGCGGGAAGCGCCAGCTAGTTCCCGGACTACTTGATCGAAATCGACCTGATTGTCGGCGAAGTCCGTGGTCGTGCCGTCTTCGCTGTAGTGGGCGCGGGCCGGGTAGCGGCATTGGCCGGCGCCGCAGGCGCCGTCACGGCACTGACCGATGTGCGGCGCGCGACTGATGGCGGCGGCCGGGGGACGGCCGGTTTCGCGGTCGCGGCGCTTTGCCCACTGCCAGAGGGTGTCGGGGCCGAAGGCACCGGATTTTCCTGCAAGTGGATGTGCTGCGCGGATGACTGCAGACGTGACTGAGCGGCCAGGCGGTCCTGAGCGCTGGCGACAGTGCTGGTACCGCCGGGGCCGCCGTTGTAACTCACACGACTGGCGCTTCGGTGGTTGCTCTCGGGCTCATCATAAGCATGACGGAGCATGCTCGCGTCCAAGTGATTCACGGCGCTGTTGTACAAGAAGACCTTGCCCACCCAACGCCCGCCCACGTAGCCGGTGCCCGGATATCCGAAACCGTAATTGATACCGCCGTAGTAGCCCACCCGCGGGCCCCAATAGCCACGATGAAATACAAACACGTTGCCGCTGTAGCCCCAATAGCCGGGAGTCCAGAAGACCTCGACACCCGGTGGAATGACCCAAACGCCGGATACCCAGGAGTATTCAGCTCCGTCCCAGGCCCAATAGCCTGGAGTCCACAGGTCTCCGTCCTCCGGACAGGGCGGTTGATCGACATCCGGCAGCGGCGGCGGTGGACTCGTAGCACCCACCCCGCCCATGTCACTGCTGCCATCACTGAGCAGCCCTTGATCCGCGGGCGCATCGGACACGATGGGCCGATCGCTGTAGGTCACATGCCCATCGGCGTCCACGGATTTGTAGATTTCAGTGGCCCGCGCAATCCCCGACCCGATACAAAGGCATAGCGCCACAGATATCGCTTGGCGCCAACATCGAGTGCAGGCATTCCGGACTGGTGGAGCATGGTCCATTATTGCACTCTAGCGCGCTGCGGGGCCGCCGGCACGCGAAACCGTTCACATCGAGGAGCATCTTCATATGGAATATCGTCAATTGGGTCGCTCGGGATTGAAGGTTCCCGTTTTGAGCTTCGGTACCGCGGGCTTTGGCGGCAAGGGCGCGTTCGAGGGCTTCGGCACCTCGAGCGTCGAGGAAGCAACGCGCCTGGTGTCGATCTGCCTGGAGGCCGGCCTCACCCTGTTCGATTCGGCTGATGTCTATTCGGCGGGCCTGGCAGAAACGGCTTTGGGCGCGGCCATTCGCGGACGGCGGCAGCAGGTGCTGATCTCCACCAAGGCGACCTTTCGCACCGGCCAGGGTCCCAACGATGTCGGTTCCTCCCGTTTCCATCTGCTCAAAGCCTGCGAAGACAGCCTCAAGCGGCTCGGCACCGACTACATCGACATTTATCAGATGCATGGCTTCGATGCGACGACACCGGTGGAGGAGACCTTGAGGGCGCTGGATGATCTGATCACGGCCGGCAAGGTACGCTACATCGGTTGCTCGAACTTCTCTGGCTGGCACCTGATGAAGTCGCTCGCCGTCTCGGAACGATACGGTCTGGCACGTTATGTAGCGCATCAGGCCTACTACTCTCTGGTCGGACGCGACTACGAATGGGAGCTGATGCCGCTCGCGATCGATCAGGGCGTCGGCGCCATCGTCTGGAGCCCGCTTGGCTGGGGACGCCTCACCGGAAAAATCCGCCGCGCCCAGCCTCGACCGCAGCTCAGCCGGCTGAACACCCAGCTGCTGGTGGACATTGGTCCGCCGGTGCCCGAGGACTACCTGTTCGACGTCGTCGATGCACTGGAAGAACTGGCACGCGAAACCGGCAAGACCATTCCGCAGCTTGCGCTCAACTGGGTTCTGCAGCGCCCGACGGTGTCCAACGTGATCATTGGCGCCCGTAACGAGGCGCAACTACGCGATAACCTCGGCGCGATCGGCTGGAACCTGAGTCCTGCACAGATCGCCCGCCTGGATGCGGCCAGTGCCAGGCCTGCGGCGTATCCCTATTGGCACCAGAGACAATTCACGGAGCGCAGCCCCTCCCCCGTCAAATGACCTTCCGTCTCCGCTTAGCTGAAGCAAGCGGTTAGGCCCGCGCGACTGGGACCCTGTAGGCAGAGAGCTCCACCCGCTGTGCACCGCGTCCGGCTTCGGGCGTTATTCAAGTAACGCTAATCTTGCAGTGGACGCGTGGGCATTGTTTCACCCGCGTGCACGTCAGGAGGCCAAGCACGAGGTCAAGCGCAAATGGACCAACCAATCGCGCCATCGCGGCGTTGGAGCGGCGTCCTCAGTGGCCTCGTGGGCCTCCTGATCACTGCGCCGCAGACCTACGCCGCCGATGATCCGCCCTCCCCGGCTGCCGCGTCCGGCTCCCCCACGCAGAGCGTGACACCCAGCCGCTGGTCTTTGGATTTCGAATCCTCCTACGTGTACGACGATGTGGAGAATCCCTGGTTCTCCATGTTGGGCTATCACGGTGAGGACAATGCGAAGAATCCCTTCGATTACCATCTGAACAGCTACATCATGGGGGCTCGCTACGATCTGACCCGGATCCATGGCTGGGGCTTTCTGCGCGGCTACTGGCAAGGCAGCGTCGGTGGTATTTACAGCGACATCCTCCAGGGGCCCGAGCACTATTACGCCGGAGTGGTCGGCAGCCTGCGCTACCTGTTCGTGCCCGGTGATGGCACCTGGGCGCCCTACATCGAATTTCGCGGCGGCGTGGGTGGGACCGATGCCAGCCGTGTTTATTACGGCCAGCAGGACCAGGTTGCCTTCACCTACCTGATGGGGTTGGGGCTGCGCTACCAGCCCAATCCACAGTGGCGTTTTTCACTGGGCATCGTCGATCAACACATGTCCGACATGTACTTGACCAATCCCAATTACGGCTTTGATTCGGCGGGATTCATTGCCTCGATTGAATGGCGTCCATAATATTCGCGAACCATCGGGATCCCCGGTCCCCGGGGTCATCAGAACTGAGTGAGAGTGAATTGGGTTCCCACTTCACCCTCAAGCTCCATCTCGCAATCACCGTACTTCGAATTGATCCTGTACTGGATGTCCGGATCGAACGCGAAGCGAACGAAGCCTCTGGAGCAGCGCAGCTTCACATAGGCGATATGTCCTGCGCTGACCTTGAAGTGAAAGTTCCTTTTGTACAGGTCCAAACCCCATGTGCCGTCGGGCAGGGATCCGGAGACGTCGTAGGCGCCCTCGGAGGTCCGGATACGACTCAGCTGTTGCATCATGGGCTTGATCTTCTCTATGGCCCCCGGCTCTATGCCAGAGCGCAGAACATTGGCCCACAGGTGTTGCGCCTCCGCATAGTGATGCAGTTTCACCTCCAGCGCGAGGCACTGCACCAGAGCTGATCGGAATTGCTGCGCGGACAGATAATGAGCCGTGCTCTCATAGGCGATGGCCCGCCGCAGACCGGACAACTGCTGGGCCTCATCGCCCCACTGGCGGGCATACATGAAGGTCGCCAGGCCGAAGTAGGCATCCTCGTACAGGTTCCTGACCTCGAGGTTCTTGAGCGCCCTGTCCGCTGCCGATCTGTCTTTGGCCTCAACGGCCTTCTGCAGCTTCACGTACTGATGGACGAAGTCCTCGCTGGCCCCGGTGCTCGGCTCCGAAAATCTGAACACGATCTTCAGCTGCGTGGCGGACTCGATCGGCCGGCCATTCAACATGCCAGGCTGATAGCTGGCCTGTTCGACGGCGCGGACCGCCTCCTTTTCGAAGACTTTGTCGCCGCTGGATGCCACGACGGTCACCTCGAAGGGTTTGCCGACGGGGTCCACCATCAAACCCAGTTGTACCCAACCCTCGCCATTGCGGTGCATTTCCTCCTCAGGATAGCTGAGCGCGGGTCTTTTCATGAGCAGCGGCGCCCTCAGCTCCTCGGTTTGAATTTCGGCGGCTGGAGCCGAAGTATCAGCTCCGTCGGTGGCGCTTTGGCCCCGGGCGCCGAAAGGCAGCAGGCTTGCGCATACCAACAGGCCCGCCAGATGCTTTCGATGCCCGTAAGCGGTACCGGTGTCATTCATCGTTGTTCTGACCGAAATTTTATTTATGGACCGGGGCAGTTCATAGTCTATGCGTCCGAGAGCAACAGTTGCATCTCGCAGTGCGGCAGCATGCCAACGAAATCGCGGAGATCGGTGATGTCGTCCCATTCAGTACGCCTGATGAGCATCGCACTGGCCTGCATGCTGTACGCCGCGGCGGCGCCAGCGCAGATGGCAAACATGCGCGGGGACGGCCCGGCGCCTGTCCCGAAGCCCTGGAGCATCTCGCGCCTGGACCCTGGCCTGGATGCCCTGATCGCGCCCGACGCCCAGGTGGAATGGGTGGCCTCGGGGTTTGGGCTGAACGAAGGAACCACCTGGGTGCGCGATGACCATGGCAGCGGCTTCCTGCTGGTGGGCGGCCTGCTCGATAATGTCCTGTACAAGATCGCGCCTGATAACACCGTCTCGGTGTTCATGGAGAAGGCGGGCTATTCCGGTGATGACGTCGAGAACGTGGGTGCTCAGACCCGCGCCGGGCGTTCGCATGTGCTGCTGATCGGCCCATCCTGCTCCGGAGTCGACCCCCAGGGCCGGATCCTCTGGTGCGCCGATGATGACCGCAGGGTGATGCGCCTGGAGGCCGATGGTCGGCATACGGTGCTGTCCGAGGGAGTCGGCGGCAAGCGCTTCAATGGTCCCAACGACATCTCCATCAAATCCGACGGTGCCGTCTACATGACCGACAACGATTTCGGGCTGCGCGGGGCCATGAAAAGCCCGGTGAAGGAACTCCAGGATGCCGTATGGCTGATCAAGGACGGGCGCACCGTGCAGTTATTGACCGACCAACAGCTGGGCGGAATTCCCAATGGCATCACGCTTTCCGCGGATGAGAAATATCTGTATCTGAGCGCTTTCAACAAGATGATGCGCTACGTGGTGAAACCCGATGACACCCTCGGTGAGGGGACGCTCTTTACGCAGGGTGCCGGCATCGGGGATGGCATGCGCTGCGACTCCCAGGGCAACATTTACTCAACCGGCGGTGCCGGCCCTGGCCTGGTGCGTGTGACGGCGCCCTCCGGAACACTGCTGGGCACGATCAATCTGCCGGTGCTGGGCGCGGAGCCGAAGAAACAGATCTGCGCGACCAACGTGGCCTTCGGTGACCGGGACGGCAAGACGCTCTACATCGCCGCCTGCGATGCGGTGTATAAAATCCGCCTCAAGGTGGCCGGGGTTCTGGAGGGACCGGCGCACTGAGCTTTAAGCGCGCGCGCTCATTTTCTGGAAGAGCTTTACGAAATCATCAGGATCGCAGGGCTCGCCATAGAGGAAGCCCTGGATTTCATCGCAGCCATGGTTGCGCAGGAAAGTTTCCTGTGCGGTGGTTTCCACTCCCTCGGCGACCACGTTGACCCCGAGTGCCTTGCCCAGACTGATGATGGACTCGGTGATGGCCATGTCTTCGGAGTTGTCCGGGAGCTCATGGATGAAGGATCGATCGATCTTCAGGGTGTCGATGGGAAAGCGCTTCAACTGCGAGAGCGAGGAGTAACCGGTACCGAAATCATCGATGGCCAGACGCACGCCGA
This sequence comes from Steroidobacteraceae bacterium, assembly GCA_035487155.1. GTDB lineage: Bacteria > Pseudomonadota > Gammaproteobacteria > Steroidobacterales > Steroidobacteraceae > DAIDKA01. The sequence continues at coordinate 91,909 of DATHMK010000088.1, read as the reverse complement.
TGCTCTTGATGACCGTGGCCGCCTGCACCGCCTGATCAATGCTGTTCATGATCATGCCTTCGGTGATCTCCAGCTCCAGCAGCTGCGCCTCAAGGCCACTCTCCCGCAGGGTCTCAGTCACATCCCGGGCGAGGCCCGGGTCCTTGAACTGACGCGGCGACAGGTTCACCGCCATGCCCAGCGCCGGCAGACCCGCGCGCCGCCAGGCGGCGCTTTGTCCGCAGGCCGTTCGCAACACCCACTTGCCTATCGGAACGATGAGACCGGTGTCCTCGGCCACGGGAATGAAGGCACTCGGCGGCACTCGACCCAGCTGCGGATTGCGCCACCTCAGCAAGGCTTCGACGCCGCAGATCCTGCCGGTGGCGATGGCGATTTTCGGCTGATACTGAAGCGAGAACTCGTTGCGCTGCAGCGCGTTGACCAGGTGGGTCTCCAGTACGATGCGCTCCACTGACATCGGTGCCGACACCGAAGAGTAGAACTGGCAATTGTTCTTGCCCTCCTCCTTGGCCAGGTACATGGCCATGTCCGCGTGCTTCATCAGCGTGGCGGCCTCGGCGGCGTCCCCGGGAAACATCGCGATGCCAATGCTGGCGGTCACCCGGCAGTCATAGTTCATGATGCGTACCGGGTCCTGCAAGGCAGACAGAATCCTGCCGGCCGCGGCGGCGGCCACCGCGCGGTCCGAAACCTGGCCCAGCAGCACGACGAATTCATCGCCACCGAAGCGCGCCGTGACATCAGAAGGACCGACCGAGCGGCGAATGCGCTGGGCGACCTCCTTGAGAAGCTGGTCGCCGGCGTCATGTCCCAGCGAATCGTTGACGATCTTGAACCGATCCAGATCGATGAAGATGAGCGCGCATTGCCGGTCGCCCGCCCGCGCGGCTTCGATGCTGCGCGCCAGCGTTTCGGTGAACAGCACGCGATTGGGCAGGCCGGTCAGGGCGTCATGCGTGGCAAGGTACTGAATGCGCGCCTCGGCGGCCTTTTGCGGCGTGATGTCTTCGACGACGGAGATGTCATAGAGGAGTTTGCCATTCGCATCACGTCGGGCGGCACAGGAGATCTTGACCCAGATGACGGCGCCGTCCTTGCGGATGTAGCGTTTCTCGGTGCGCAGGGAGTCCAGCTCTCCCGCATGCATGCGGGCACGCTCACGATCCGTGACGTGCACATCGTCCGGATGTGAGATGTCCCAGACGGTGAGACACTCGAGTTCCTGCTTGCTGTATCCCAGGATGTCGTGCATGGAGCTGTTGGTCCAGATCAATTTGCCGCCGGGATCCACATGGGCGATGCCCACGGCCGCCAGTTCCACGGTACCCGCATAGCGGGCCTCACTGTCGCGTACCAGGGCCTCGAGCGCGCGCCGTTCGGTAATGTCGAGAATGGTTCCGACCACCGCCGTCGGCTGGCCATCTTCGTTGGTGCGCACCTCCACGGAGTGCTGGACGATCTTCTCCTTGCCGCTGCGCAGGACCAGGCGGGTTTCGGAGTCCTTGTAGGCATTGGGCCCCATGGCGATCCGCGACTGGCGCCGCTGCAGGTCGGCCCGGTCGGCCGGATGTACCCGCTGCAGGAAGCGGTCGAAATCCGCCGGATACTGTGCCGGGTCTTCTTCCAGGATCTGGTACAGCTCATCCGACCACCAGCTCTTGCCATTGGTCAGATCCCATTCCCAATTGCCGATCTTCGCCAGGCGCTGCGTCTCCCGATAGCGCAGCTCGGTCAGCTTCAGAGCCGTCTGCGTGACCCGTTGTTCGGTGATGTCCTGCAGGGTTCCGTGCGCAATCAGCGGGCGCCCCTGGGCGTCCAGGGTGGCTCGCCCACGGGCCTGAATGACTCGTTCCTCGCCACTGGCCAATCTGATCCGTACATCGGCCGGGTCGCCGTCCTCGCCCGCCAGAGTTCGCTTGCGGGCCTGAGCCAGACGCGGCCGGTCCTGCGGATGCACCATCGCCAGGAATCGATCGTAGGGGCGCTCCCCGGTGTCGGGCTCCACTTCGAGCATGCGGTACAGCTCGTCGGACCACCAATGGGTGTCGGTCGGGAAGTCCCAGGTCCAGCTGCCGACTTTGGCGATGCGCTGCGCCTCGTTGAGGCGCCGCTGCGTCAGCGCAAGGTTCTGAATACCCGTCCCGGTGTCGTCCTGAATGACGCAGACCGCGAAGGGCTCCGAGCTGGTGTCGAAGCGACCATACTTCAGGCAAAAGGCCAGGCGCTTGCCGTCCTTGCGCACCCCTTGCATGCGCACGGTGGATTCCTCCGGCGTCTTGAACCGGGTTGCCAGCCACTGGCTGAACGGATACGGTTCAGCAGCGCGCAATTCCGCCGGAAACAGCAACGCCACGGGCTTGTCGATCAATTCCACCAGCGCATAGCCAAACAGATGCACGATGGGGGCATTGGCGAATCGAATGCGTTCGCGCTGATCCAGCACCAGCACCGGCAGGGGCAGCCCCTCCAGCACGGCCGTCGCAGCCGTGAGTCCGTTCTCGGCCGGATCGTAGTCTGAGGGGGCACGTTGCATTATGGTGGGGCGTTTGCACAGTTAGGGGGCGTCGTACGGTTATCGGTCATTGGATACCCGCATCAAAGTACGGGTGTGGAGATTGTGACGTGGCTCACACGCAAAGCAGCGAGGGCGGGTGGCTTGCGCCGACCCGCCCTCGCCTTCGCATCGCGCCTCTGGTCGATCCCTACATTTTGACCTTCACGCCCAGGTAGAAGCGCCGGCCAATCGTGTCGTAGTTCGCATCGGTCGCACCGATGGCCGTGGTCGAGGCATTGGCACCGATCCAGACCGGCCAGGCATTCATCAGGTTGTCGATACCGCCCCGCAGGGTGATGGCGTCGGTGAGCGCATAACTGGTGAAGAAGTCCACGTTGTTGTACGCATTCGCCGCGCCCACCTGATTGGGGGTGCTCGGATCCGGCCCGGCCGCGGGCAGGTGCTGCCAGCGGAAGCCGAGCGTCGCGGGGCCCACCGTATAGGCAAAGGTGCTAAGCACCTTATCCCGGTACGAGTTGTTGGTGATCGTGCCCGTGTAGTTGATGTAGGCGGCTCCCTGGAACGGTGACACGGCATAGCGATCCAGATAGTTGCCCACGATGTTGATGCTGATGCCGCCCGGCACCGACCTCAACAGATCGGTGTCGCCGAAGCGCAAGCCCCAGTCCAGTTCCAGGTCGATGCCGCGTGACTGGATGCCACCCTGGTTCACATAGGGAGCGACGTAGTTTCGGGGAGCACCATAGAAGTCCCCGGCCGCCGGCGCGTACTCGCGGTTGATGTACTGGCAGTACGGATTGCCGGCCACCAGCTGGGCGCCAGTGTAGGTGCCCGGAGTCGATCCGATGAGACTGTTGTACTGGGCATCCAGACACTCCTGATAGATCTGTCCGAAGCTCGGCACGCCGATCGCGCCGTTGATCTGGATCTGGTACCAGTCCACCGACATGCGCAGGCGCTGGGTGTACGCATTCTGGAAGGGTGAATTGAGGACCAGGCCTGCGGTGATGGTACGCGCGGTTTCTGAATTCAGTTGCGGATTTCCGGAATTCAGACCCAGCACGAAGGGAAACGGTGCCGGCGAGGGCCCGAAGACGTTGTACTGGTAGTTGTCGGCGGTGTAGGGATTTGCCGGGTTCCCAGGCAGTGTGGAGGTGCTGGTCGGATCCGGCACCATGATGGAGGCCGGACCGCCCTGACGCGTAATCAGGTACTGGCAGGCCGCCTGCACATTGGTTCGATTCGGATTGCCGGGGGCGTTGCCCCAGGATGGCGTCGTGCCGATATACACGGCGCAGGGATCGGCACCGACGGCCAGCGCGCTGCCGCCCAACGGGGTGAATAGTTCGGCGATGTTCGGTGCGCGGTTGGCAACCTCCAGACCGCCGCGGAAATTCAGCCAATCATTCACCACCCAGTTGCCAAGCAGCTTCCAGGTCTTTACGTCATGGCCTGAGCTGGAGATGTCCACCCCGGGCGAGGACTCGTTGTAATCCGAGAAGCGAATGCCCGGATCGATCTCGATGGACTTGGCAAAGGGCAGGTCCTTGACCAGCGGAATCGAGAACTCGGTATAGACTTCCTGCACGCCCGTGGTCCCGGTGACGGCGGTGGGCAATGCGATGTTTTGAATGATTTCGGGGTACGCCTGCAAGGCGGTATAACCCGAGTCGGGGGTGAACGTGAACTGCTCCTGACGATAGTCCGCGCCCAGTGCGAAGCGCAGCCTCCCGGCACCGAAGGGCATGTCGAGCAGGCTGCCCTGCAGGTCGCCTTCATAGACATTCTGCTCAAGCGTCGTGACGTTGTTCAAGGCCGGGTCGGCATAGGCGTTGCAATTCGCCGAGGCGGAGGTGGCCGTGTTGACGGCGCCGGTTGCGGTGAAGATCGGTAGTCCCGAGGTGCAGCTGCCGCCAACGGAGATCGGGTACTGGGTGTTGGTCCAGTTCTGCCCGTACATGTTGGCGCTGAAGAGCGTCTCCAGCCGGCTGTAGTTGGGGAAGCCGTTGAGCTGCGCGTTGATGTTCGAATCGCCGGTGGACCCGTAGACATCCCAGGTCCAGTCGTTGGTCAGGGCAACACCCGGGATCTGGCCGCGCAGGCCGACGGTCAGCTGATAAACGGAGCTGGTCGTGTCCGTTGAGTAGGGGCCGAAATAGCTGGTGCTGCCCTGATACTCCCAGGGCGCGTTCGGATTCGGTCGCGAGTTCAACAGATTCGCGAGCGCCTGCGGCACCGGATTGAAGGTATCCCCGGCCGGTGGCGTGCCGAAGTTCGGGGAGCTCGGATTGTCCCACTGCCCATAGGGAATTGTCGGCGACCAGACACTGAACAGGCCCGACGGAACACCCTGCGCCACGGTGTAGGTTTTCGAGAACTGCGCCTGCATGTACGCCGTGATCGAGTCGGTGATGGCGTAGTGACCCGTGGCCAGCGCCTGCCAGCGGGTCTGGGGCAGCGTCAGGTTCGGGATCTGATTGTTGTAGCCCAGTTCCCCATCCGGATTGATCTTGTAGCCGGTCCCCAGCCCCAGCGGTCCGCTGTAACCGGTGGCCAGCGGCGCATACTGATTGAATAGATGACCGTTCTGATCCACCAGGGTGCCGGTGGCCGGAGTGCCGAAGGCGCCGACGCCGCTGGGCATGTTGGCGGGGTCGTAGACGTACTCCACCAGGTTCGGTCCGTTATACAGCGATCCGCCCGGTGTGCCCGGAGCGAGTTCGCCGGCCTGGTACCAGCCGCGCTTGGTCTGATCGGCCTCGCCCACCTTGGAGTAGTCGACCACCAACATCAGGTTGGCTTTGTTGTCGGCAAAGTTGCCGCCCATGATGGCGCCGAAGGTGGTGGTGGCATCATCGCCGTACTGGCTGAGGCCCTGCTGCGCATCGACCTCGAATCCCTGGAAATCGTGTTTGAGCTTGATGTTGACCACACCCGCGATGGCATCGGCGCCATAGGTCGACGCGGCACCGCCGGTGATGGTCTCGACGCTCGCGACCGCGTCGGGCGGGATGGTATTCAGATCGATCTCCAGCAACGCATCGACCGGTTGCGCACGCCGACCATCCAGCAGGACCAGGGTGCGGTTGGTTCCCAAACCCCGCAGGTCCAGCGTCGCGGCGCCGGGCGCCGCGCCCGTGGCCGACGGGAACGGATTCGAGGCGGCACTCAAGTTGCTGCTGTTGCCGGCGACATTGAATTGCGGCAGCTCCTGCAATGCCGCCACCACCCCGGGCTCGGAGCGGTTTTCGATGGCGTCCGAACCCACCGTGACGATGGGGCTGAGCGAGGTGAAATCCTGGCGCGCGATGCGCGAGCCGGTGACGACGACTTCCTGCAGCGGGGCCTGTTCTGCGGAACCGGGTGGATTGGGCGACGGGGCGGCGGTGTTCTGCGCCACGAGGTTCGCGCCGGCAGCGGACTGAGTCTGAGTGTCCGCAGTGCGGACAATGTGCGCGGGAGTGGCCACCCATACTGCAAAAGTTCTGTCATCGAGCTGACGGGAGGCGAGGCCGCTGTCCTTGAGCAGTACCTGCAGCGCGACGGTGGCCGAATAGGTGCCGATGAGCACCGGCGCCTTGAGGCCTTGCGTGGCCTCGGGCGTGACGACCACTTGAACTCCGGACTGCCGCGCCAATTCCTGAAGCGCGCTCGCGAGCGACTGCGACGGAATCACCAACTGATATTGATCGGCTTCCCCGGCCAGTACCGGGACAGTTGCCGGAAGACACAACAGGGCTGCGACGGTGGCTCTCACCATGGCGGCCTTCATTCCCTGGCCGCGCGCGATCGTGGTCTGCTTGCAGATCATAGACCCCCCTGTGTTCTTGTTACTTCATGAGTTGACGATCCGTTGACAACTCATCAGTTGGACAAAAATCCTAACAACCTCGAATATGGTTAACAACAATTATTTCTCGCACGCATGAACCGGCTGTACCAAAAAGGGAACAGACATGAGCGGTAGTGGTCTGGTGGGATCCCATTCAATGCAGGGGGCAGCTGCGAGCGCATTTATTCTGCTGAGCTGCGCGTTGTTTCCGGAGATAGCGCTAACACAAGATTCTTTGGATCCCATGGAGAAATGCTTCAGCGTGAGCGATTCGGCGGCACGACTGGCTTGTTTTGATAGTGAGATGCGCCGACGGCACGCCGCCGCTGTCTCCAAGAGCGCCGCGCCAGTGGTACCGGCACCGGAAGCGCCGGCGCCACCGCCCAGCCCTGCCGCCGGCGTGACCACTGCGCGGACTCGAGCAGCCGATGACACCGTTGGCCTGGATGGCCGGCAACTCATTCTCAAGCGCAAGGCGGAAAACATTCCCAGCGATGCGCCCGAACCCATGGTCGTAGGGTTGACGCGACTGATACAGCAGCCGGGTCATCAGTATTACTTCGAGCTGGATAACGGGCAGGTGTGGGAATCCACGGAGACCACTGGGGATTTGTTCCTCGGCCCACATGAGACTGTGACCATCCGACCCGGAATCATGGGTGCCTTCTTCCTGAAGACCCAGGAAGGTAACTCGATACGGGTTCACCGCCTGCGTTAAGCTGCGGCGGCGCGATTCGAAACCAGCAGGGGGCATCATGGCGAAGAAGCAAACCACTCAGGAGCGTGGCAGTTCCAAGACCAACGCGGATCGCCGTCAGTTTCTGGAAGGCATGGCACTGAGTGCCGGGGCATTGGCATTCCTGTCGGCAGAGACCAGCCGCAGCGCCCGAGCGCAGTCAGCACCCGCCTCCTCCCCACCCCCACGTCCGGGTCTGTCGATTCCACCTGCGCCAAAAGTTGCGCAGCCGCCGCCGCTCAAAGAGGTGGCGGGCAAGACGGCCTACATCACCGCCTCATCCGATGGCATCGGACTGGGCATCGCACGGGCCTGTTCAAACGCCGGGATGAAGGTCGTCATCGGCTACCGCAACGAGGCCCGGTTGGCGCAGGCTCTGCCGCTGTTCAAACCGGACAATGCCGGCGTCCATGCCATCAAGCACGACGTCACGGATCGGGACGGCTGGACGCGCCTGCTCGAGGAAATCAAAGGCAAGTTCGGCAATCTGCATCTGCTGGTCAACAATGCCGGTGCCAAGACCCTCGCTCAGGCCAGCCTCGCCAAGGCCGAGGACTGGGACAATGCGGTCGCCGTCAATTTCACCGCCATCTACAACGGTGTCGCCGCCTGCCTGCCGCACTTCAAGGCTCATGGTGAAGGCGCGCATATCGTCACCACCGCCTCGATGAGTGGCGTGGTTCCCGGGGTCCTGGCCGGTGTCTACACCGCGACCAAGATCGCCGCGGTCGGCATGATGGAGGCGCTGCGGGTCGAACTGGAGGGCACCAACATCGGCACCTCGGCCTTCTGCCCGGGCGGTGTCATGACGGATAACCGTCCGGAGAGCATGCGAAAGCCGCCGCCGCCGGGCGCACCCCCGCGGCGGCCGAATATCATGATGGAACCGCTGGAGGCCGGCGAACGGGTGTTGAACGGGGTGCGCAACAATGACCTGTTCATCTTCAGTCATCCTGAGTTCAAGGATGGCATGCAGGAGCGCTTCGACGCCTTCATGGCCTCGGTTCCCGATGAGATTCCCCCGCCGGACCGTGCCCGGGTGGAACAGATCCTGGCGCACTGCCCGATCTATCCGCTGGAAACGGCGCACCGCAAGATCAAGCGAAGTTCGTATCTGGCGTGACCAGTGCGCGCGGCGCCAGCCTGATGTAGTGCCGGGCCAATGCCGGCAACACGAACAGGTTGAGAATCGTCGAGGAGACCAGGCCACCGAGCACGGTAACGGCCATGGGTCCCTCGATCTCCTGGCCCGGAAGATTCATCCCGAAGGCCAGGGGCGCCAGCCCCAGCGCGGTAACGGCAGCGGTCATCAGGATGGGGACCAGCCGCTCATTGGCGCCGCGTATGGCGGTTTGCGTATCCCACGGCGCCCCTTCGACCTCGACCAGATGTTCGTAGTGCGCCAGCTGCAGAATGGCATTGCGCGCGCTCACGCCGAACACCGTCACCAGCCCGACGACGGTGCCGAGCGACAAGCCGATGCCGGTGGCGGCGATCACCGCCACGCTGCCGACCAGGGCGAAGGGCAGATTGGCCAGCACCAGGTAGCTGTTGGCGCGCCAGCGGAAGGACACGAACAGGATCATGCCGATCAGGACCAGGGCCAGAGCTGAATACAGCAGGAGTTGGTTGCGCGTCTCACTCTCCTCGGCCGCGGCGCCCGTGAATTCAGTGTAGACGCCCGAGGGGAGCCTGACGTGGGTCGTGATGGCCCGCGCGGCACGCTGCACGACCTCCTGCAGCGCAGCGCCCTTCACATTGAAAGTCACGCTGATGCGACGCTGGCCGCCATCATGCTCGATGCTGTAACGGTCCTGGGTGACCTGGATCCGCGCCACCTGCGAAAGCGGCACCGGACCGGTTGCGCCGCTGATCATGAGCCCTCCCAGCCGCGATGCCTCCTGGCGCAGCGCCTCCGGCAGCAGCACCACCACATCGACGGTTCGGGTGCCGCTGAAGGTTTGCCCCACCGTCGCCCCGGAGTACGCCGTTTCGATGGTGTCGAGTACGTCCTGCGCCTTCAGGCCGCTTGCCAGCAATGCCTCGGGACGCAACTGGATGGCAATGGCCGGCGTGCCGCTCTGGCGCTTGAACTCCAGATCAACGATGCCGGGGATCTTGGCCAGCGCCGTCACGATGCGATCCCCGGTCGCATCCAGGTCATCGAGGTTGTCACCGAAAACCTTGACGGCCACCTGCGCCGTCTCACCACTGAGGCTCTCACTGATGCGGTCGCCCAGAAAGGTCACCACCTCGCTCTGCAGCCCCGGGTAGTGAGTAAGGATGCCGCGCAGGGCGTCCTGCGCGGCACCCTGGTCGACGTCCGCGTCGGGTTTGAGCTCGACATGGAACTCGCTGCGATGCGGGCCCCAGGTGTCCTCCCCCAGTTCGGCGCGGCCCACCTGCTGCTCGACGCTCGCAACGTAGGGCAGCGCCAGAATTTCGGCGCTGATGCGCTGGCCCACCTCGAGCATGGCCGCGAGCGAGGTACCCGGGATCGAACTTGACACCTGGATCACGAAATGGCCTTCGCGAAAATCAGGCATGAAGGTGCCGCCGAGAAATGGCAACGCCGCGCCCGCCGCCACCACGCATAGGATGAGAACCGCCACCACGGGTCTGAAATGATTGGCCACGCCGTGCACGGCCCGGCGTTGCCAGGCCTTCAGCCCCAGCAGCCAACGCGCCTCGGTTACCGCCTCGCGGCCACGCAGCAGCAACGCGCACAGCGCCGGGGTGGCGGTCACCGCCACCAGCAGCGAGGCGATCACCGCAAAAATGAACGCCAGCGCCAGTGGTCCGACGAAGTGGCCCTGCACGCTCGAGGTGAAAATCTCCGGCAGGAATACCGCAATCACCACCAGGGTCGCGTAGATGACCGGACCGCGCACCTCCAGCGCCGCCTCGCGTATGACATCAAGTCGCGCCACCGGCTGCGGCAGCAGCCGGTTCTCGCGCAGCCTGCGCATGATGTTTTCAATGCCGATGATGGCATCATCGACCAGCACGCCCAGTGCCACCGCAAAGCCGCCCAGCGTCATGGTATTCAAGGTCAGGCCCATGCGCTCCAGCACCGCGATGGCCGCCAGCAGGGACAGCGGGATGGCGGTGAAGGCAATCAAGGCGGCGCGGATATCGCGCAGGAACAGATACAGGACGACGAAAATGAGCACACTCGCGATCAGCAGCGACTGCCGCAGCGTCCCCAGCGCCCGTTCGACGAAGTTGGCCGGACGCTGTAAGCCAGGGTACACCGTGATGCCCTGCGCATTCAGGGCCGGCTTCAGCGCATCCAGTGCCTGCTCCACTGCCACGGTGGTGGCCAACGTGTTCGCCCCATATTGACTGGCCAGCGACAAGAGAATGCCCGGACGGCCCATGATGAGCGCATCCCCGGAGCGCAAGGCCGGGGCGACGACGACCTGCGCGATATCACCGAGACGCACCGGAATGCCATGGCGCACCGTGACCACCGCCTGGCTCAGCGCCTGGGTGTCGGGGGCCGGAATCGGCGATTGCATCAGGACGCGCTGGTTGGCGGTATCGATGAAGCCCGCGCCGCGCAGCGGCAGCGCCGCGCGCGCGGCATCGGCAACCTCGGCGAGGGTTAGATCAAAACTCGTCAGGCGCTGCATGTCGGGTTGAATCTGAATCTGGCGCACATTGCCGCCGAACACGATGACATGGGCCACACCGGGGACCGCCAGCAGTCGCGGCTTGATCACCCAGTCCGCCGTGTCACGCAGGGCGTAGGGATCCAGCTTGTCGGACAGCAGGCCGATCTTGAGCAGATCCATCGTGCTCGAGACCAGCGGTGAGAGCTTGGGCACCCCGACGCCGGCCGGCAGGCTGCTGCCAAGTTCGGACAGGCGTTCGGAGATTCCCTGGCGGGCGATGTGCAGATCAATGTTGTCGGCAAAGGTGATGGTCACCACCGACAGGCCGGGGATGGACTCGGAGCGCAGGGTCGCAAGGCCCGAGGCGCCATTGACCGCATTCTCGACCGGTTTGGTGACCAGTTCCTCGACCTGCTGGGGCGAGAATCCGGGCGCCTCAGTTTGGATATCCACCTGGGAGGGCACGAATTCCGGAAATACATCCAGCGGCGCATTGCGGGCGCCCCAGCACCCCAGCACCAGGGCCAGCACGCTCAGCGCCGTCACCGCCCCGTAGTGGCGTACGCACAATGCGATGATGCCGCGCATCGGCGTCAATCCGCCTCGGTGCTGGGGTTGGTCTCCCGCGCCAGCAGCAGTCCTGACTGCGCCGTCACCACCTGCTCGCCGGCCGCAATACCCTGGGTCACGAAATAGGCTGCGCCCACCGGTTTGTCGGTGTCGACCTCGTGGCGTACATAGTGATGGGGTTCCTGCTCCACATAACACCAGTACTTGCCATCGCTGATGACCAGCGCTGCCGCGGGCACCGTCACGCCGTGTTGCGAGGGCTGCGGTCCCGGCGCCCACACCAGCAGCCGTTCGCCCTCCCCGGCATCGCTCATGCGCAATACGCCAAAGAAACTGCGACCCGGCAGGGCCGGATCCGCCGGCGCGTTCCAGATCTGATGCACGTTCCAGGGCTGGGAAGGCTGAGCCGATCCCGGCTGCGCCGTATCAAGCGGCGCGGCGCGCAGGCTCGGCGGGGCGCTGCCCTGGAGAGCCCCCAGCGGAAAGGTTGCACGCAGCAGCTTTGCCTTGCCGCCGGCCAATTCCTGAAGCAGCGGCGTCGCGGCGGCGATGCCACCGGGAATACCCTCGCCGATCACCGTGGCGAGACGTCGCTGCGCCAGTTCCAGCGCGGCGGAGTCGCTGGCCGCCTGACGGGTGACATTTTCCACGGTGTCGGCGGCCATTGCACCGCTGGTACCCGCCAGTCGCTGGGCGCGCGCCGCCACGGCGCGGCTTTGTGCCGCGGCGGCCTGCGCCGTCGCCAGTTCGGCCACCGCGGTCGCGATACTGTCATGCGGGATGACGACGCCGAAGCCGGTGATTTCGGCCGTATAGTCAAAGGACTTGGCCGCTTCGGTCGTTATCCCCAGCTGCTGCGCCTGCGCGGCCGACAGGCTGACCCCCGCCCCGGCGACGCTCGCCGGTTCCGGCGCTGCCTCCGGCGCCGGGGCCGCGCGCTGGCAGGCGCCAAGACCCAGCATTCCCAGGCCCAGCAGCAGCTGCGCCGCCGTTGCGAATCGCTTACTCATTTTGTCCATCCCCCACCCAGCGACTTGCACAGGGCCACCAGAGCCTGCAGGCGCGCCAGTCGGTATTGGCTGTACTGGTCGCGCGCGCCATACAGCGCACGCTGCGCGTCAAGCACGGTGAGAAAATCGCCAGCGCCCTGGCGATAACGAAGTTGTGCGCCATCGAAGGCCTGCTGACTCTGGCTGAGGTTTTCATTCTGGAATTCGCGCGCCACATCCAGGTTGTGCACAGCCGAAAGAGCATTCTCAACGTCAACCAGGGAGGCAAGGATGGCCTTGCGGTAGTCGGCCAGCAGTTCATCATCCCGGGCCCGCGCCTCGTCGCGTTGCGCGCGCAGCCTTCCGGCGTCGAAGATGCTTTGCGTCAGGCCGACCCCGAGATTGATCCCAGGGCCGGTGCCCGACAGTGCAATGACGGCTGCGTTCATGGCGGGATTCTGGATGCCGCCCGCGGCGGTCAGCGTCAGCGTCGGCAGCATCGCGGCGCGGGCCGCGACCAGGTTGGCATCGGCGGCGCGCAGATTGGCCTCGGCGAGAAAGATGTCGGGGCGGCGGGTCAGCAGTTCCATGGGCAGACCCGGCGCCACCTGAGGTTCGGCCAGTGAGTCAAGCGCCGAACCTGCGACCTGGAATTGCTCCGGCGGCCGCCCGACCAGCAGCGCCAGGGCCGTCAGGGCCTCCGCCTCGCGCTGCTTCAGCTCCGGAATCGCCAGTTGCGCGGCCGCCAGAACCGTACGCTGGGTGGCAAGCTGAACCGGATCTGCGGAACCTGCGGTGAATCGTGCCTGTACCGCATCCAGCAGTGAGCGCGCCGCCTCCAGGTTCGACTGCGCGATCTGCAGCCGCTCGCGCAGTGACAGCAGTTCAAAGTAGCTGTCGGCCACGGCCGCCGAGGTCACCAGCGCCAGGGTGTCCTGGTCGGCGCGCGCCGCGGCTCCCAGAAAGCGCGCGGCATCGGCCGAGGCGCGGTTCTTGCCCCAGAAATCCACTTCATAACTGGTGGACAGGAGTGCCGACCAGTCCAGTTCGTGGGCACTGCCCTGCGAGGAATGCCCCGCCAGGTAATTGCCATTGCCACCGGCGTCCACGGCCGGCAGCAGCGCGGCACCGGCCTGCCGTGAGCGCGCGTCCGCCTGGATCAGACGCGCCCGAGCGGCCGCCAGATCAAGGTTTGCCCTCGCCGCATCGGTGATGAGTCCATCCAGCTCAGCGCTGCCAAATCCGTGGTACCAGTCCGCCGATGGCCATGCTGCGGTGCCGGACGGCCCGTTCCGGAATGCCGCGGGAACCTCGGGGGCCGCCGGCTTGGGCGGTTGTAATGCGCAGCCCGTGAAGGCCAGCAGCGCCGCGGCAGCGCACCCGGCGGCAAGGTTATCGCCACCCCGAAGCATTCCAATCCCAGTCTTCCATTTGGACCGAGGCTAGCAAGACCCGGCGCCAAGGAGGTGTACAAGTTTGTAAACCCGCCGCTGCGCCCGGCGCATATTGTGTGCGCCAGCACCTTGGAACCGCCTGTAAGGAGAGTGCCGTGAGCAAGTACCCCGCCCGCAAAATCATCGCACCGGGCCTGGCCCTCGCGGTTGCTGCCCTGGTCACCGCCGGCGCCTTCGCAGACTCCGGCCTGCAGGTGCTGGAGCGCTGGAAGATAGGTGGTGGCGGCGGTTGGGACTACCTCACGGTGGATGCCGCGCATCGTCTGTTCCTCAGCCGCGGCACGCAGGTCGACGTGGTGGACACCCACACCGGCACGCTGATCGGCACCATCCCCAACACACAGGGCGTGCACGGCATTGCACTGGCGCCGGATCTGCATCGGGGGTTCACCAGCAACGGGCGCGCCGATTCGGTCACGGCATTCGATCTGGACACGCTGAAAACGCTTCAGGAAATGAAGGTTCCCGGCCATAACCCCGATTCCATTCTGTACGAGCCCAAGGGCAAGCATGTCTTCACCTTCGATGGCCGCAGCAAGGATGTGACGGTGCTGGATGCCACGACCCTCGCGGTCGTGGCGACGATTCCCGTGCCGGATAAGCCCGAGTTTTCACAGGACGACCATGCCGGACACATCTTCGTGAACATCGAAAGCGACCCGGGACAGATGGTCGAGATCGACAGCCGCAAGTTGACCGTCCTGGCGACCTGGCCGCTGCCGGGATGCAACTCCCCCAGTGGGCTCGCCATCGATCGTCCCCACCATCGCCTGTTCTCGGTGTGTGATGGCAATGTCATGGCGGTCACCAACAGTCACACCGGCGCACAGGTTGCCCAGGTGCCGATCGGCAAGGGTCCGGATGCCGCCGCCTATGATGAGAAGCGCGGGCTGGTGTTCAGTTCCAACGGCGAAGGCACGCTGACGGTGGTGAAACAGGACTCCCCGGACCACTACAGCGTACTGGACAGCGTGAAAACCCAGGCCGGTGCACGCACCATGGCGCTGGACTCTGCCACCGGACGGGTCTACCTGGTCAGCGCTGAATTTGGTCCACCGCCGGCGGCGACCGCGCAGCAGCCCCGGCCGCGGCCCACGATAGTGCCGGATTCCTTCACGGTGCTCGTGGTCGGCCGCCACTGACAACGGGGCGCATCTGCCGATACACTCGGGCATGCGATTGTTGCTGACCGAGGATGACGCCGAGCTGGCACGGTCTCTGATCGAGCGCTTCCACGATCAGGGCTATGAAGTGGTGCACGTGGGCGATGGCATCCAGGGCCTCAAGCAGGCCACCGACCAGGACTTCGACGCCATCATTGTCGATCGCATGCTGCCGGGCATGGATGGTCTGGAGCTGGTCAAGGCCGTGCGCCGTCACAAGGCGACGCCGATCATATATCTCACGACCATGAGCGGCATTGATGATCGGGTGCGCGGCCTCGAGGCCGGCGGCGATGACTATCTGATCAAGCCCTTCGCCTTCGAGGAACTGCTGGCCAGAATCCGTGTCATGACCCGGCGCCAGGCACCGGTGTCCTCACGACTGTTCGCCGGATCCATCGAGATGGATCTGGTTCGGCGCACGGTCACGCGCCATGGCCGGCCGGTGGAGCTGCTGCCCCAGGAATTCCTGCTGCTGGAATACCTGCTGCGCAACGTCGATCGGGCGGTGACCCGCAAAATGCTGCTTGAGAACGTCTGGGGCATTCACTTCGATCCCAACACCAGCGTCGTCGAGAGCCACATCAGCCGGCTGCGGGCGCGACTCAATGCGCATTGCGACATCGATGCCATTCAGACGGTGCGTGGCACCGGATATCGTCTGCTTGCGTCCAATTAGAATCTTCAAGGCCGAATCCTTCCGCTTGGCGGCGCTGTTTGCCGTGGTATTCCTGACCTTAAGCGGGGTACTCATCGGCACGGTGCTGTGGATCGTCGCGGGAACCGAGCGCGACACGCTGATCGAAGCCAATGAGAGCGATATCGCGACCGTGACCAATGGCCTGCACTCCGAGGGGCTGCCCGAGGCCATCGAGGTGGTGCAGCAGCGCCTGGGCACCCCCAGCGCGAACTTCGGGCGTCATTTCCGGCCCGATACCTATATGGTCATCGAAGATTCCAGCGCTCGCGTGCTGGCCGGCAACCTGGGCTACGTCACCTGTGCGGCGCGGCCTTTCATGCTGTCTCTGCCGGTGCCGGGCCACCACCCGCAGATGGTACTGGGGCGCTGCGCCGCCCTGACCGCCTCCACGCAGCTCTTTGTCGGTCGCGATACCTTCACCCTGTATGCGACCCGCGAGCGCATCCTGCATGCGTTCACCTGGGTGGCCCTGGGCACCGGTGCATTCGCCATACTCGCTGGCCTGCTCCTGGGCCGGCGTTTCATGGCGCGAGTGGATGCCATCACCCAAACCTGCGAGCGGGTGATCTCGGGCAGGCTCAATGAGCGCATACCGGTGCGCGGCCGCGGTGATGAATGGGACCGCCTGGCGCGCGCCATCAACGAAATGCTGGATCGCATCTCATCACTGCTGGAGAACCTGCAGCAGGTGTCGAGCGACGTGGCGCATGATCTGCGCACCCCCTTGACGCGCCTGCGAAACCGGCTGGAGGTGGCGCGCGAGAAATCCACCGGCGTGGTGGACTACTCCGCAGCCATCTCCAGCGCCATCGAAGACACCGACCGGCTGCTGTCGCTGTTCTCGGCACTGTTGAGGATCTCCCAGATCGAAGCGGGGACGCGGGTGCAAAGCTTCGCCGCGGTGGACCTTGCGGCCCGGCTGGAACATCTGTTTCAGCTCTACCTGCCCGCGGCCGAGGATTGCGGACATGTCCTGACGCGTGAGCTTCCGCACAAGCTCACCATCCGCGGCGATGAGGAGCTGCTCACCCAACTCTTCAGCAACCTCATCGAAAATGCGCTGGGGCACACCCCGGCGGGCACCCGCATCCGCCTCACCGTGGCGGCCGTGAACGGCGAGTGCGTGGCCTCCGTGATCGACAACGGGCCGGGGGTGGCGCCGGATGAGCTGGGCAAGGTCACCCGCCGTTTCTATCGCGGGTCGAGCAGCCGCTCCTCGCAGGGCCATGGCCTGGGGCTGTCCCTGGTGGCGGCGATTGCCCAGCTGCACGGCGCGAAACTGCAGCTCATCGATGCCGGGCCCGGCTTAAGGGTTGACCTGGTCTTTAGGCAAACCGACCAGGTCCACGTGCCCGACGCGCAATAGCGAGCGGCCCGCGTCGATATGCGCGCAGCGGCGCATCTTCCAGTTGCGCAATCCCGTGATGCGCTGGGGCGCCATTTCGCAGGCTGCCTCAAACCAGCCCTCAATCAGCGCATGCTGCAGGCCGGTCCGTTGCGGCCCGGCGCGCCACTCGCTGGGGGCACTCTGGACCCGATAACCCTGCTCGGTGAGGATCCGGGTCGCGGCCCGCGCCGCAGCTGGACCCAGCGCCGGCCCAAAGCCTTTGTCGCGCAGTTGATGGCGGTTCACGAGCGCCCGCACCTCCTCGTCCTCCGGTTCCACCGGATGACAGCTGATGCGCCCGTCGTAGCTGAGCGTGAACCACAGCACCAGCTCCGCATCCGCGGCGTTGCGGATCAGGCCGCGCAGCCACTCTTCGGACACCAGATCAAGTAGCGCCGAAGCGGTGAGCAGGCCGCCCGCCGGCAGAGCCAAGCGATCCAGCTGCACCGCCACATCCATCGCGACGCATTGGATACGGCAGTCGAACCGTTCGTCGCGCAGGGCGAGACTCGCCCCGCTGCCGCTGATCAGGGCATCGCTCTCATCCGCCCAGCTGCTCATGCGCTCTTCCACGGCGGCGAGCAGCTGCGGGTCGCGTTCAACCAGCTGCCAGTTCTGCACTCCGCCCAGCCGTGGTGCGGCATAGCGCAGATTGGCGCCAGTACCGGCGCCCACGTCGATGACCTCCAGGGGTGACTTGCGCGTGGCCATGGCCGCCAGTGAGTCCACCAGAGAGGTGACCAGGCCGGCATCGCGCGACTCCGCGTCCAGCGGTTCGCGCAAGGTCAGCCACTGGGATGAAAAACTGCTCATGGCCTGCCAAATGCCGCCAGCGACCACGGACCCAGCGCGCTCATCTTGCCCGCCGCCGGCCGCGCCGGGACGAGTCCGGGGCGAAAACCATCCGCCTCCAGCGCCTTGAGGATCGACGGCTGGCTGGCAATGACATGTACCGGAACATCCCAGGAAGCACCCTCCCCGCTGACGTTGGCCGCCGGTTGATGGTCACCGAGAATGATCAGCACAAACTTGGCATCCGGACGCGCCCGCAGATAGCTGCTGAGAGTATCCAGGAAGTACTGCACCGAACTCACGTAGGCCTTGCCCATGTCCGTCCAGGCCGGCGTCTGGGTGAGCGAGCGCCGCAGCGGTTCGGCATCGAAGGGCTGTGCGGACAGCACGCGCCGCCAGTCGGACTGCAACGGTGGGGTGGGCTCGAATGGCATGTGCGTGGAGACGGTCGGAAAGAATACGAACACCGGCTTACGCGGCTGCGGCTGCAGTTCACGTGAGTCCAGGGCGGCAAGGGAATACTGGTCCGGAATGCGCCACCAGCCAAAGGCGGGGCCCTGGTAGTCCAACCCCTCAGCGCCGTAAATCTTGTCGAAGCCGTAGAACGCGCCCTCCGGCCAGCTCTGGCGCAGGCCCGGCATCACGGCCACCGCCCGATAGCCGGCGCTCTTGAACAGCGACACCAGCGTCGGCCGGGTCTGCGTCATCAGCAGTGCGTAACGGTCATTGTCGCGCACCTCGATCCCTGAGAGCAGACTCAGGTGGGCCAGCACCGAGCCGCCGCCGAAGGTGGGGGAACTGACATAAGCCGAGACCACCCCCCGGCCGGTATCCTGAATCGCGGCCTCCAGCCGTTCGCGCGCCGGCCTTAGGGCGAGCTCGAACTCGGGCCGGTCATAGGTGGTGCTGCCATAGGACTCCATGAACACCAGCAGCACATCACTGCCGGCGAGCGCGGAAAAATTCGAGTGCAGGGACGGAGAGGCCGGGACATTGCGGTTCGGCTGGCCCGAAACCGCATCGGCAACGCGCGCCACCTGCGCCATGAAGGTTCGGCTCACCGGGATGGAGAAGCGCGGTATCCGCGGCAGCGCCGCGCTTGCGTGCTGCAGGAAGAAGCAACCGATCAGCAACGCGGCCGCCACACCGCAGATCCAGCGGGCCGGGCCGAACAGGCATAAGCCCCTATCGACCTGTCCCAGCGACCAGCGGGCGATGAGATAAATGACCGCCAATAAAATGAGCGTGCCCAGCGCCACGGCGGCCACCACCCAGGGCGCTGCCACGCGCACGAACATGCCGATGACCGACCCGAGCTGCGGTCCATCCCAGTACAGGTTGATGTCCCGTCCGTACAGCGCCTGGACCGTGACGTAGGCGTAACGCCCCAGCGCAAACACCACGATCAGCGCGGACAACACGGCCAGCACACCGGGGCGGGTGCGCCCCAGCCAGGCATTGGAGAGGGACAGCGCCAACAGCAGCACGCTGAACTCCACCGACAGTTCGCCGGGCCAGTGCACGCCCAGCGTCGGCCAGATGTTATGAAAGGTGACCGAACCATTGAGTACCACGATGCCAAGCAGCAGCAGCAGCGCTTGGCCCGCGAGTCGCCGCTCGCTTGGTGTGGCACGCCGGAGCAACCACATCCCATCCGCCGCAAATGACCAGCTCAGCGCCGCCAGTCCCGCCGCGGCCGCGAGCCCACTCACGGGGGCGGGAACAAAAGGCGCAACCGCCACGATCAAGGCGACTACCTGAACCACTGCCACGGCCTTGCGTCGCTGACTGGGGGGCAGCGGATGGCGCATCCAGGGCAGGGCGAGACCTAAGCCGACAAACAGGTAGCGCAGCAGCCCGGATGCCAGCACCCACACCCCGGCCTTGCCGAACTGCCAGGCCAGCAGCGCCAGCACCATGATGAGCAAGGCATCGGTTTCCATGTCGAAGCGGGCGCCGAAATCACTCGCCATGCCGGTTCTGCGGGCCAGCCACCCGTCGAATCCGTCCAGCACGGCGATGATCGTGGCCAGTGCGGTGGCCATCACCGGCAGTGCCGCAGCCCCGGGCTCGCCGATCAAACCGGCCACAAGCGCCAGCAGTGCGCCGCGGACCACCGTCACCTGATTGGCCGCCCCGAAGCGCTCGAACGGGTGATGCCGCGGCAATCCGCGCAGCACCAGCAGCGCGCCCAGCGCAAATACGGCCGTGACCTTGGGAACGAAGCCCGCGCCCAGGCCCAGCCCCAGGGTGGCGATAAGGGCAAGCGCGCCGATTCCCAGCGCAGCCGTTAAGATGCAGATCAGTGCACTACGCAATAGGAGGCCCATTGAGTCGGGACGATACTCTCGCGTTCTGGATCGCGACTCCGGGCCATGGCGAACTTCGCCGTGAGGCGGTTGCGCTGCCGGGGGCCCTGGAAGCCTCGGTGCGGACACTATACAGCGGTGTCAGCCGCGGAACCGAGTCCCTCGTGTTCACCGGCCGCGTGCCTGCGGGCGAATACGAGCGCATGCGCGCCCCGTTTCAGGTGGGACAGTTCCCGGGTCCGGTGAAGTATGGCTATGCCAGTGTGGGCAAGGTCCTACAGGGTCCGCCGGAACTTGCCGGACAGTATGTGTTCTGTCTGTACCCTCATCAGCAGCAGTACACCGTGGCCGCGGAAGCCCTGCACCTGCTGCCCGCAGCGGTGCCCCCGGCCCGAGCCGTGCTCGCCGCGAATCTGGAGACGGCGCTCAATGGGCTGTGGGACTCCGGCGTGGGACCCGGGGATCGCGTGGCGGTGATCGGCGCCGGCAGCGTCGGCTGTCTGGCCGCCTGGCTCGCGGGCCGCATACCCGGCTGCCAGGTGGAACTGATCGACATCAATGCGCATCGCGCGCAGATTGCCGATGCCCTGAATGTGAGATTCGCCCTGCCCGAGGCCGCGGCAACGCAGGCGGATGTGGTGCTGCATGCCAGCGGTTCGGGTGAGGGTCTGTCGCTCGCCCTGCGGATCGCGGGCTTTGAGGCAACGGTGGTCGAGCTCAGCTGGTATGGCGACCGCCCCGTGACGCTGGCGCTGGGAGAAGCCTTTCACGCGCGGCGGCTGACCCTCAAGTCCTCCCAGGTGGGCAGCATCGGGGGGACGCGGCGCGCGCGCTGGAGTCTGAAACAGCGCATGCAGCTCGCCCTGTCGCTGCTGGCCGATCCGGCGCTGGATGTGCTCATCAACAGCGAGGGCCGTTTCGAGGATCTGCCGCAGACCCTGGAGCGGCTCGCGCGCGCGCCCGAAGATGTGATCATGCACCGCGTGCAGTACGGGAGCCTTTAGATGTATACGGTCTGCGTCCGCGACCACATGATGATCGCCCATAGTTTCTCCGGTGAAGTGTTCGGACCCGCGCAGCGGCTGCATGGTGCCACCTATGTGGTGGATGTCGAGTTCCGGCGCCCGCAGCTGGACGAGCATGGCATCGTCGTGGACATTGGCCTCGCGGGAACCGTGTTGCATGAGATTCTGGGTGGCATGAACTACCGCAATCTTGATGCCGAAGAGGAGTTCTCCGGACGCAACACGACGACGGAGTTTCTGGCCCGCACGGTGTTCGAGCATCTGGCGCAGGCGCTGCGTGCCGGGCGCCTGGGGCCATCGGCCGCGGCGGTCACATCCCTGCGCGTGACCTTGCATGAATCGCACGTGGCCTGGGCATCCTACGAGGCAGAGCTCGCGGTCCGATGAACTCACTGGCGCTGGAATTCCTCGTTCCAGGCGACCTCGATGCCGCAACCGGCGGCTATGGCTATGACCGGCGCATCATTTCCGGCCTGCTGTCACTGGGCTGGCGGGTCACGGTGCATCAACTGGACGCGAGCTTTCCGCAACCCACCGCCGCGGCGCTCGAACACGCGCAGACGCTGCTGGCGCGACTGCCCGAGCGGGCGTTGGTGCTCGTGGATGGCCTGGCGGCCGGCGCCATGCCGCAGGTGCTGCGCACGCAGGCGGCGCGGCTGCGCCTGGTGGCGCTGGTGCATCATCCGCTGGCCGCGGAAAGCGGCCTTGCCGCGCATCGGGCGCTGGAATTGCGAAACTCCGAGCAGCTGGCGCTGCAGGCCATGCGGCACGTCATCGTGACCAGCGAAGCCACCAAACTTGCCCTGGGCTTCTACGGCGTCGATCCGGATTCGATATCGGTGGTGGAGCCGGGAACCGATGCCGCAGCGCTTGCCTATGCCACCCATGGGTCAACCCTGAAGATGCTGTGCGTGGCTGCCCTCATTCCCAGGAAGGGCCACGATGTGCTCTTCGATGCCCTCGCGCGGCTGCCGCCGCGCTGGACCCTGATCTGCGTCGGCAGTCTTCAGCGCAGTGCAGCCACCGTCGCGCAGCTGCGCAAGCAGCTGCAGGCGCTGGGCCTGGAGCGACAGGTCACGCTCGCCGGGGAAGTCGATGCCGCCACGCTCGACGCCCATTACCGGCAAGCGGACCTGTTTGTTCTGGCGACGCGCTTCGAGGGCTACGGCATGGCCGTCGCCGAAGCGCTGGCGCACGGTCTGCCGGTGGTGAGCACCAACGTGGACGCCATCGCGGAGCGGGTTGGACCGGATGCCGGGCTGCTGGTGGCGCCCGATGACGCGCCGGCGCTCAGTGCCGCACTGTCGCGAATCCTCAACGAGCCCGCGCTGCTGGATCACCTGGCGGCGGGCGCGGCTCTCATCCGCAATACCCTGCCGCAATGGCCCGAGTCCTGTGCCCGTATGTCACGGATCCTGGAACTACAGCACGCGCCTGATTGAGCTGGAGACCGCCGCATCGTGTCCGTTGGCTTTCCCATTGGTGGCGGCACGCAGGTCGCAATCAAACAGGATGTCGGAGCCGGCGCGGTAGACGCGGTGCCGGAGCCGCAGGCAGTCCTGCAGGCGCAGCTGCGGTGGCATGCGTATCGCCGGCCGGCCTTCGCCGATCAGCAGCGGCGCTATGGCAATGTGCAGTCGATCCAGCAGACCCGCGGTGAGAAAGGAAGACACCGTCACGCCACCGCCTTCCACGAATATCCGGCTGTACCCCAGCGCATGCAGCTGTCGCAGCAGGTCTTTCAGATCCAGTGATCCTTCATGGGCGGCCACTTCCAGGGTCTGCTCACCCCGGGCGCGGGCTTCGGCCGCCGCGGCACTGCCCGCGGCACAGGCGCGCAGGGTCAGCGCCGCCCGGTCATTGAATACGGTGTGTTGCGGCGGCAGACGACAACCCGGGTCAAGGATGACGCGCACCGGATTGGCACCCGCCACCAGGCGCGTGGTCAGGCGCGGATTGTCGGCGGCCACGGTGGCGGCACCGACGATGACGGCATCGCACAAGGCGCGCAGCCGATGCAGATGCAGGATGTTCTCCGGCCCGGTGACCGAGATTGCATCGCCCGAATGGGTGGCGATGAACCCATCCAGACTCTGACCCAGGTGGCCGATGGTGATGGGGCGGGCAACGCTGGCACTGCTGATCGGCAGGTACAGGTCCAGCAGATCGCTGTTCGGGTCATCCGCACCCAGGGCCGACTCCCAGCCCGTGGCCGGATTCCAGGCCAGAACCGCGTCCGGATCGGTGGCCGCGACCTTGTGCAAGCCGTCCGTGGCGAGGCCGAAACGGCCTGGATTACCCGCATCAAAGCTGCCGATTGCCTTGGCAGCGGCGTGCGCCACGGCCCATGCGTCCAGGGTTGCTGAGGCTGCATCTCCCATTAGCGCATCTTGCCTGAGTCAATGGCCGGATGTCCGGCCGAGTGTGTACCGTGCGGGAAAGATTGATCGTACCGCCATTCTGAAGCGCGGGCGATGTCTGACAATTATATGCGTGCCGCATATAATGCGACCGATGAAATTCCTGGTCCTGATGCTGTGCGCGGCGCTGCCGGTAGCCTCGGCCGCGGCGGAGTTCGGCGCCGCCGCATCGGCGGTCACCGACTACGACTACCGGGGGGTCACGCAGTCGGCAAATCAGCCGGCGCTGCAGCTGGAGGCGGATTACTCAACTGACCCGCTGCATGTCGAGATCTGGACCAGCAATGTTCAATTCGGGAGCGAGCCGGGCGCCTATGAAGCGGGCCACCAGGAGATCGCCTACTCCGCCGACCTGACCTTCAATGCGGACGGCTGGCTCAAGTACAACGTCGGAGTCAACTATGCGACCTATCCGGGCCTGAGCCCCGGGTGCAACTACGCAGAGAGCTGGGCCACGCTGACCCATGGACCCCTGTCTTCATCCTTCCACTACGCCTGGGACTACTGCGAGGTGCATCCGCACCAGGGCGCCTACTATGAGGAACTCAATGGCAATTGGCGGCTCGGCCGCAGTCATTTCTACGCGCTGACTCATGTGGGTGTGAGCTGGGGCCCGTATTGGAATTCCGTGAACAATGGCGACTACCTCGACTACGCCGCGGGTGTCACGGGAATCTGGGGACGGGTGACGGTGCTCGCCGAAGGAATCGATACTCATGGGTATCAATCCATAGGCCACGACCAGCCCTTCTCGGGCAAGGCCAAACTGCTGGTATCGGTAACGGTCGCCTTCTCCTCAGCCTCGGAGTGACATGGCGCGCTCGCGCCGCAGTACCGTGCTGGGTTTCACGGCGAGGGTGACCGGGCAGCGATTCTGCGGACACACATCCACTTCACACAGCTTGCAGATGGCCTCAGCCGAATCGTCATCCCCGGTGAGGAAGGCCAGCATGCGCTCGAGCATCGCCGTCAGTTTCTTGTGTTCCTTGACCGGAAGGACCGCCAGCACCTCATCGAGGCAACGCCGCCGGGCGCGCACGATTCCCTGCACCTTGCGTCGCCCCTGATCGGTCAGATACAACGCCACGGATCGCTTGTCGGTGCCGGTTTTCTTCTGCACCAGACCTGCCTTTTCAAGCTTCTCAACCACTCTGACGGTCCACGAGTGACTCAGTGTCAGGGTCCTTCGCAGGAACTCAACCGTGCGCCCTTCGTTGTAGGCAATCGCCACCAGCGCGGCCGGCCCGTCGCCGGAAATCGCCGACTCCTGCTCCAGCCGATTGCTCATGTGGTCATGCAGACCCGTCAGAAATGCGCCCAGTAGATTCGCAGTACGCGCGTCAGCCATGGTTTGGTTCTCCTTAGTCTCATCACTCTACCGCAATATCGCACTGCTTGATTTTTATATGCGTGACGCATACATTATGCCTGCGCAGCGCAGGAATATGGCTAATGGTTGCGCCCTCAATAGGGGTACAGGATGGAGCACAGCACCAGCACCCCGCGTTCCGACCTGCGCGAGCGCGGCGGAGTGTTCGTCGTCAGCAAGACGCAACCGGCCCATTGTGGGCCCGCCAACCAGATCCTCAGTGAGGAATTGCAACAATGGCTGCGCAGCGGGCTCGGATGCATCGCCGGACGGCGTGAATTCCTGTCAAATCGCTACTTTGCCGTCGACGTCCGTCAACTCTCCGACGTGGTGGTCGGCTGGCGTCATTTTATGGGTGCTCTTGAGCGCCGTGACGCCATCGCCTGCCTGTACAGCCTTTCCGGAATGATGCGCCCCGCTGCCGCCGCGGCCAACGGCGTGCGCGGTGCGGTGTCGCAGCTAGCGGAAATCATGAGCGTGCTGTCCGATGATTCTCCTGAGGACCTGGCCTCCGGCGGCCGTCTCAACCTGGTCATCAATGCAATATGTCCAGTCACGGGCTGCCGTACGACGTTCTTTGACTTCGATGCCATCGCCTTCGTGCCGCAGGCGGCCGACGAATCTGATCCGCTGTACGACCCGCTGATGGCGGCGCCCACGCCGCTGGTCAACGTGAGTTCGGACATCTTCGGCTTCTCCATGTTCACCTGGGACCACTGCCGCAGCCGCTTCGACTGCGAGGTGCGCCAGTTGACCGCCAAGGAACGCCGCTATCTGTTTTCAGTGACCATGGAGTCCTGGCAGAAGATGGCCGAACAGACCATCACCAACTTCAGCCGCCGCGTCAACCAGCGTCTGTGCCCAACGCACCTGGCACCCGATAAGGGATCCTGGATTGCCAATCACCAGGATCCGGCCTTCGCGGAGCAGGAGAAACGACCCTACGAGCATGAGATGCCGCGACACTACACGCCGCGCATCGTGCAGATATGGCAGCGCTATTTCGAAGATGGGGTGCTGCCGCGCTACAAGGGTGTATCCATGGCCGGCGACGCGGTGTCGGGCTGCCCGGCGGCGGTGCATCTGTGAAGCGCGCGACACTGGCCACCTGGGGCAGAGGCGGCATCGGGCATTCACTGGCGCATGTCAACGCCCTGTCATTCTGCTCCCAGGCGGTACAGCTCGGCGCCGTTCCTGCGTTGATCGCGCTGCGGCTCAATGCCAGCGGCTTTTCGGTCACGGTGCTGGGCATTGTGGCCGCTGCGCCCTGGATCGCCGTGCTGCTGCTGAGCCAGCGAATACCCAGACTCCTCGCCCGGCACAACTACCTCCCGGTGAACGCCACGGCGCTGGTGATATCGGCGGCGGCGGTGGCGGTCATCATCGTTGCGAGCAATCCTTTCGTGATCTTCGCCGCGAATTTCTGCCTGGGGGTGGGCCTGATCCTGCGCTGGATCGCCTGCGACAGCTGGATCATCGAATTGGCGCCGGATGCCATCCGCGGCCGCGCCATCGGCATTCACGAAACGCTCATGGGCTGCGGCATTGCCGCAGGTCCGCTGATCATTGCCCTGTTCGGCAGCCGCAGCGCCGCGCCGCTGGTGGCCTGCCTCGGGCTGCTGTTCGTGGCGACCTACGCTTTGTTCGCAATCGGCGGATCCGCCGCAGCGCAGGCGTCGGAGGCTGCGCCAACGGCCCGCTCGCTCAGCCTGATCAGCCTGATGGCGCTGGCGGCCTTCATCGCAGGCTTCATCGAGACCTCCAGCGTCTCCTTCCTGCCGGTGCTGAGCCTGCACGCCCACTGGCCCATCGCCAGCACCCTGGCGCTGGGCGTCTTCACGCTGGGCGGAACCTTGTTGCAGCTGCCGATCGGCTACCTGGCCGATAAGTTGGGCTATCGCGCGGCGCAGTTGATCACGGCGGCGGTGATCGTCACCGCCACCGCATCATTCATCATGCTGGGTCATCAGTTCGTGCCGCTGCTGCTCACCCTCTTCACTTTGGGCGGAGCCGCCGGCGCCATGAACACCCTCGCGGTGATCGAGGCGGGCTCGTCGGTGGCGGCCAACCTGATTTCCGCGGCCGCCTCGCGCGTCGCCCTGGCCTACACGGTGGGCAGCATCATCGGGCCGCCCACAGTGGGTTTGCTGGTCGCAGTGCTCGGGCCGGCCTCCTTCCCGTTCGCATTTGCCACCATCGGGCTGGCGTTCTGCGCCGCCCGGCTCTTCAGCGGTGCTCAGCCCTCGGGCGTGAAGACCACATTGCCGACGGCGGTGTTCGAGGCCGGTACGTGATAGAAGCGATACAGCTCGCGGATCTTCGGACCAATCGCACCGCGCATGGTCAGCCACATGATCAGCTCCATGCCCTCCGAGCCCGCCTCGCGGATGTACTCCTCGTGCGACATGGTGCGCAGGGCATCCGGATCCGCTGACAGCTGGTCCAGGAACTTCGTGTCCCATTCGCGGTTGATGAGGCCGGCGCGTTCACCCGAGAGTTGATGGCTCATGCCGCCCGTGCCCCATACCTGCACGTTGAGATCCTCAGGGTAGGACTTCACGGCGCGCGCGATGGCCTCGCCCAGCCGGTAGCAGCGGTTTGCGGTCGGGGTCGGGTACTGGATGACATTCACCGCCAGCGGGATCACCTTGACCGGCCATTCGCTGGGCTGGCCCAGCACCAGCGACAGGGGCACCGTCAGGCCGTGATCCACCTTCATCTCATTCATGATGGTCAGATCGAACTCATCCAGCACGCAGCAGGTGGCGATGTGCCAGGCAAGCCTTGAATGACCCTGGACGATGGGCACGCGGCGCGGCCCCCAGCCCTCATCGGCCGGCGCGAAGGAATCGGCACAACCGATGGCAAAGGTGGGCACGATATCCAGCGAGAAGGCCGAGGCATGGTCGTTATAGACCAGGATGATGACGTCCGGTTTTTGTTCGGCGACCCAGTTACGGGTCCAATCGTAGCCGGCGAAGATGGGCGCCCAGTCAGGATGGCCGCTGCGGCCGCCGTCGAGCGCCGCGCCGATCGCAGGCACATGGCTTGAGCCAATGCCCGCGGTGATCCGCGCCACTTTAGAAACGTCCCGAGATGGACCTGAGACCCGCCGGATTCCGCCCGCCGCTGCGCATCATGGCAGCGTACTCTTCGCTCGATTGACCGGCAAACGAGGCCGCCACCGACTGCGTGGGCCGCCCGTCCACGGCCGCGATCTTGAGCACGAAGAAGATATTGCCGCCGTGTTCGAGCAGCGCCTTGAAGTCGCGCCGGATGACCGCCTGCTTCTGCGCTTCGCTCATCGGCCATTCATCCAGATAGGCGCGCTCGTCAGCCTTGAAGCGCGCGCGATTGACGGCGCTCATCAATGACATGCAGAAGCGGTTCAGATGACGACCTTCGATGGCACGGTCGCCGGTGAACACGTAGGTGCCGGGGATGTCTTCGAAGGTGGCGGTGGTCATGGCGGGCTCGGTTCAAGGCCTTGGGTGGGAACATCATATTCATTGCAAATCGCAATAACTAGGACCATATTACGAGCTCAGTTTTCGTGATATGCGATAAATCATGGATACAGTGGCCAATCTGCGCGCCTTCCTGGCCGTGGCGCGCTATGGCGGGTTCTCAGAGGCCGCCCGGCAGCTCAATGTCGTGCCCTCGGTGGCGGCCAAGCGTGTCAGCCAGCTGGAGCACGCCATCGGCACCAAGCTCTTCGAGCGCTCCACTCGCAAAGTCGTTTTGACAGAATCCGGGGAACAGTTTCAGGGCCGGGCCCGCAGCCTCATTGCCGACCTGGATGACACCCTCGCGGGGCTGAAGCGCGCGGGCGATCGGCTCGAGGGCCGTATCCTCATGATGGTCCCGACCACGCTCAATATATTGGTGCTCTCGGATGCCCTGGGCCGCTTCCTGCACCAGCACGAGCACATCACCGTGGAGCTGGCGCTGGTGGATCGTTCGGTCAACCCTGCCGAAGAAGGCTTTGATCTCGCCATCAGTGGCCACGCGGCCAGCAGCTACGAAGGCGTGATCGACGTGCCTTTGTATCCCTTCGAGCAGGTGCTGTGTGCAGCCCCGCAGTACCTGGCACGCCGCGGCACGCCGCTACACCCGCACGACCTGGAAGATCACGATGGGCTGTTCTTCAAACCCTTGGGCACGGCCTGGCGCTTCGATGGCGAACAGGGGCAGCTCAGTGTTGATGTGCGGCCACGACTCATCGCCAATGACAATGTCACGCTGCGTGCCGCCGCGCTGGCCGGCAATGGCATTGCCATGCTGCCGCGCTATGTCTCAGGCGATGCGCTCAAGGCCGGCACGCTGGTACCGCTGCTGCCCGGTTACGCACTGCCCAAATCCTGGTTCCGCGCCCACGTCACCCAGCATCGCGCCAAGCTGGCGCGCATCTCGACCCTGATCGAGTGGCTGAAGGGCGCCCTGCACGAGGCGCTGCCCGCGGTTCAGTGACCGGCTGCGAGACGCTCGCTGAAACGTTGCGCCAGGTCCATCCTTGTTTTCCAGGGATCCGGTCCGGCCAGCGGCCCATTGGTGGTGAAATCCATGATCTCATCGCTTTGCTGCTGATAGGCCGGCCACGCCGGATAGCCCAGCGCCTGCGGCACCCCGGTTTTGGCGAAGCCCACCCAGTAGGCATGCATGACCTTGGCCGCCATTTCATCCGCAGGCGTCAGGTCCTTGCCGTAGCGCGCCGCCACCGTGTCAAAGACATAGGGGATTTCGGTGGCATGGGGCGCTCCGGGCGTCTTGGCGCGCAAGGTCTCGGCGACGTAGCTGAAGCGGTATTCAAACACCGGTTGGCGCACTGACAACAGGCGCGCGATCTCGCGCGCCGGTTCGATCATGGCCTGATCGCCACCGGCCTTGAAGGCGATCCCGGCCACCGGCGTTGCAGGATCCATGGCATAGGCCGCGCGGGCCGCTGCCGCGTCCTCACCGAACTGCGCAAAGAGCTCATCCAGGGTGCGCGCGCGCATGAAGCCAATGTCCATGCTGTTGGCGCCCACGACCAATGGCACGGCCTGCGCCTTGCCGGCGGCATACAAGGCTACCGGTGTGCCAACATTGAGCCGCCCGTCCTGGATGGGTCCACCGACGTAGTTGGGATTGGCACCCATGGTGGCCATGTTCAAGGTGCCCAGCAGCTGCTGCGCCGGCAGCGCACGCAGCCTCGCCAATGCCGCCGCATCGCTGCCCTCGATGCCGAAACTGCGCGCCAGGGCGACCCCCTTGGCCTCGGCCGAGTCGGGTGTTCCGCTGAGCTTTCGCGGTGCGAGCAGCCCGGCGCGCCCGGCACCGGACTCGATCATCGCCTTCTGGAACAGTCCCTGCGCCAAGGGCGAGCTCAGCAGCGCATTCACCGACATACCGCCCGCGGATTCGCCGAACACCGTGACGTTGCCGGGATCACCGCCGAAGGCGGCGACATTACGCTGCACCCACTTCAGCGCCGCGATCTGGTCCATCAGCCCATAGTTGCCCAGCGGCTGACCGGCCTGCTCGGCGCTCAGCGCCGGGTGGGCGAAGAAGCCGAAACTGCCGAGCCGGTAGTTGAAGCTCACCAGCACCACGCCGTCGCGGGCAAAGGCACTGCCGTCGTACTCCGGCGGGGAACTGCCGCCGTTGACGAAGCCGCCACCGTAGATCCACACCATCACGGGCAGCTTGTGGCCCTTGAAGCGGGCCGGGGTCCAGACATTCAGATACAGGCAATCCTCCGCAGGCTTCACCCCCAGTGGTGCCGCATCCCCCGGAAACGGCACCTGCATGCAATCAGGGCCGTAGCTCAGCACGTCCTTTATGCCCTGCCAGGGTAGCGGCGCCTGCGGCGCGCGCCAGCGCAGCGCGCCCAAAGGCGGCTGTGCGAAGGCAATGCCCTTGAAGGAAGCGACGTCGGCGGTGACTTCACCGCGCACCTTGCCGCTGTCAAGACTTGCCGTGGGACCTGCAGCCTGGGCGCTCGCGCCATAGGCACCTGCCACGGTGAGCCCTGCGGCGGTGAGGGCGCGCCACGCAGCCGCAAAGCAGTTGGTCCTGATTTTCATGGTATTTGCCTTAAGTAATCGTTTTCATTTTGCGGATGGTATTTTCGTGAGGGCGCAAAGTCAAAGCGCATCGCGCCCCCCGGACCAGGGCCGTGCTTATAATGATTCGCAGGCTCTGGGTGAGGAATTCAATGTCGCATTGGCCCTGGTGGACACCGATCATCGCGATCATTGTCGTGATCGCAGCAGCCGCGATGCCGCTGGATACCACCCTGGTCGTGGTGTGCGCGGTGGCGCTGGTGGGCGCGGTCATCGCCAGCGTCCATCACGCGGAGGTCGTCGCCCATCGCATCGGTGAGCCGCTGGGTACGGTGGTGTTGAGCATCTGCGTCACCATCATCGAAGTGGCGTTGATCACCACGGTGATGCTCAGCGGTGGTCCCAACGTCGCCACGCTGCCGCGCGACACCATCTACGCGGTGATCATGATCACCTGCGGTGGCGTGGTGGGCCTGAGCATGATCATCGGCGCCATCCGGCACCGCGAGCAGGTCTTCCACATGCTCGGATCCAATGCCACGCTGGCGACCCTCGCCGCCATGACCACGCTGGCGCTGGTGCTGCCCGCCTTCACCACCAGCAGCCCGGGACCGACCTACACCTCGGCGCAACTGATCTTTGCGTCCGTGGTGTCGGTGGCGCTGTGGTGCGGCTTCGTATTCGTGCAGACCGTGCGCCACCGTGACTACTTTCTGCCCGTTGGCACCCGACCCAATGAGGATCTGCACGCACGCCGGCCGACACGCGCCCAGGCCCTGGCCAGCTTCGGGGCGTTGCTGGCGGCGCTGATTGCCGTGGTCGGGCTGGCGCACGATGCGACGCCACGCATCGAGCAGTCGGTGATTGAGGCGGGCATGCCGCGCTCGGTGATCAGCGTGATCATCGCCATGCTGACCCTGCTGCCCGAATCCTGGGCATCCATTCGCGCCGCGCTGGCGGATCGGATCCAGACCAGTTTGAATCTGTGTCTCGGGTCGGCGCTGGCCAGCATCGGACTGACCATCCCGGCCATCGTCATCGCCTCACAGGTCGTGGGCAACACGCTGATCCTGGGCCTGGCGCCCAAGGAACTGGTGCTGGTGGTGCTGGTATTCTTCATCACCTCCATCACGCTGGTGGCCGGTCGTACCCACCTGATGCTGGGTCTGGTGCACCTGGTGGTGTTCGGCGTGTTCGTATTCCTGAGTTTCGTTCCCTAGCCCATGACGCTGCTTGAGATCCTCGGCATAGATATGCCCCTCATCCAGGCGCCGATGGCCGGCGTCTCCTCCCCGGCGCTGGCCGCGGCGGTCGCCAATGCCGGTGCCCTGGGATCCATCGGCGTAGGGGCGACGGATGCCGCGGGCGCGCGCCGCATGATCGAGGCGGTGCGCGAGCGCTCCTCGCGCTCCCTCAATGTGAATGTGTTCTGCCATCAGCCGGCCAAGGCGGATGCAAAAATCGACTCGGCCTGGATCGCGCATCTGCGACCGTACTTCGAGCAATTCGGCGCTCAGCCCCCCGCCCGGCTCGACGAAATCTATCGCAGCTTCCTCACCGACAATGACATGCTGGCGGTGTTGCTCAGGACCCAACCCAAGGTCGTCAGCTTCCACTTTGGCCTGCCCTCGCCGCAGCGCATCCGCGCCTTGCGGGAGGCGGGCATCGTGCTGCTGGCCAGCGCCACCAATCTGAGCGAAGCGCGGGCCGCCGCGGCCGCGGGCGTGCAGGCCATCGTTGCACAGGGTTATGAGGCCGGCGGCCATCGCGGCATCGTGGATCCGGCGGCGCCGGATGATGCGCTGAGCACCAGCGTGCTCACGCGCCTGCTGGTGCGCGAGTTGCCGCTACCGGTGATCGCCGCCGGGGGAATCATGGATGGCGCGGGCATTGCCGCCATGTTGCGCCTGGGCGCCAGCGCCGCGCAGCTGGGCACGGCCTTCATCCCCTGCCTGGAATCCGACGCCGATGCCTATTTTCGACAGGCCCTGGCGAGCGCCGCGGCCCAGCACACCGTGATGACGCGTGCCATCTCAGGACGGCCGGCACGCTGTTTGAGCAATGCCTTCACGGCCCTGGGTGCACCAGTGCCGCCAGAGCGCGTGCCGAGCTATCCGCTGGCGTACGCGGCAGGCAAGGCACTGAATCTTGCGGCCAAGGCCGCCGGGAACGGCGGCTTTGGCGCGCAGTGGGCCGGACAGGGCGCGCCCCTGGCGCGCCAGGGAATCAGCGCCGCGGAGCTGGTGGCGGCACTGGCCAGGGAATTGCGCGCGGCTGTGGATTAAGGCGCGGCGCAGCGAAAGTTTGCCGCCTCATCGATGCTGCCCCGTCCGCTGTAGCGCGCGACCTGCGGATAGGGACACAGCGGCCGTGAACGCACCTCCTGATTCTTGACCACCCGTGCGGCGCGGATTGAATCCGGAGCCTTGCCCTTCTCGACCCAGTCCACCAGCGCGGTCAGCGCATCGAAGCGATCGGTCGCGACGCCGCCGGCGCAATGCGCCATGCCCGGCACCATGAACAGGCGCAGAAACTGCGGCGTGTCCGGGCCATTGCGCTCAAGGGCCTGCTCGTAATAGTTCACGCCCACCAGCGGTTGCAGCACCGGATCAGCCCAACCATAGGTGATGATCAGTTTGCCGCCGCGGCGCCTGAAGCGCCCCAGATCAGGGTTGGTGGCATTGACCAACTGTCCCCAGGCATCCAGCAGGTGCGTGTCGCGGTCGAAATCGAAACTGCGATAGTCATAGTTGGGTTGCGGCGGCGAGAACACCAGGTAGCGCATGGTGCCTTCGGCCAGATTGAAGTCGGCCGAGTTGCGGCCCGCCGGCGCGGCAATGATGAGATTCATCCAGCCATTGGCCGCTTCGCTGCCCAGCATGTAGCCCGGGAATATCTGCTGGCCCTGACTGATCGGTCCGCCGTAGATCTTCTGCAGCGTCTGGGTCTGCGCGCTGGTGAGACAGGTGTCATTGTCGGTACCGGCCGCGCACAGGGGCAGATCCGCTTTCACATCCAGGGTGCAGCGGCGCGGATCATCGATCTGTCCGTCCTTCAGGCCATCCAGCGCGTCGCACTTGGACATGATGGCCTTGGCCACCAGCGCCAGCTTCGCGGCGGACAAGGGCGCGGTCTCCAAGGCGCGCTGATTCCACAGCGCCCCCAGCGTGAATCCGGTCTGGTCGATCCAGGGCGAATTGGCCAGGATGCCGTCGAAGTCCTGCGGATAGCGCTGCGCCTCGATCAGCCCCTGGCGGCCGCCGTTGGAGCAGGAGGCCCAATAGGCGGTCTTGATGTCCTGGCGATAGTAGGCCTGAGTGATGGCCTTGGCCGTCACCGCGGTGAGATTGACGGCGCGATAGGCGTAGTCGATGGCCTTGGCCGGATTGCTCATCACGAAAGTGGCGCCGGGCTCCTTGCGGGAGTCGTGCCCGGTATTGGTCTGGGCAAAGGCGAACCCGGCCTGCAGCGCCGCATTGCGCTGCGACACCCGCATCGGGTCCTCCAGCGATTCGCCGGCATGGCCGCCATTGCCGATCATGTAGAAGCGACCGTTCCAGTGCGCGGGAAGGCTGACTTCGAAGGCGATCTCCGGCGCCAGCACGCCGCTCACGCGGCAATGCGCCGCAACGCCCGCGCTGGCCGGCACCGCCTGCGTCTGGAGGGTCACCACGTCTCGGGCGCGGTACTGGCCCAGCGCTTCGCAGCTCATGTGCGGCGCGATTCGGGCCTGGGTGTAGTGGCTCAGGGAGCTGCCGGCCGCGCTGAAAGCCTGGGCCCACGCCGCGTCGGCGCCCAGGGTAAAGGTAGCGGCGGCAGCACCTACAAACAGCAGGGGCGCGATCTGACGGTGACCATCCTGATGGCTTGGCATGCTGACCCCCTGGGAATGGCCCAGCATAGACTTATGTCTTGAGGAGATCGATATGAAAGCACCCCGTGTATTCCTGCTGCTTGCTGCAGCTTTGTTGCTGCCGGTGGGCGCCGCGATGGCCGGGCCCTATGGCGATACCGTCAATCTGTTCAAGAACGCCGGAAAGAGTGCGTCCTATTTTGACGACTGCTATGGCTATGCCGTCTTCCCGACCGTGGGCAAGGGTGGCTTCGTCGTCGGTGGCGCACATGGCACCGGCCATGTCTACGAACAGGGCCACTACATCGGCAGGGCTGCGGTGACCCAGCTCAGCGTCGGCTTCCAGGCCGGCGGCCAGGCCTACAGCCAGATCGTCTTCTTCAAGGACAAGCGCGCACTGGATGAATTCACCAGCGGCCAGTTTGCCTTTGATGCGGGCATGGGCGCGGTCGCCATTACGGCGGCAGCCGGTGGCTCGGTGGGCACTGAAGGGGCCAGCGGCGATCTGAGCGGCGGCAAGAAGGACGCCCTGACGGCCGGCCGGTACTACAAGGGCATGGCGGTCTTCACCATCGTGAAGGGCGGCGCCATGTACAACGCCACGGTGGCGGGCGAGCGGTTCTCCTTCAAACCCCGCGACAACGCCGCCTAGTCCAGGCAGTTCCGACCCTTGCGAGCACAAGGGCCGCTGGCGGTGCCACCGCCAGCGGCCCCGTCTTGAACCACTAGTCTTGGGCCACTGCTGGTAACCTAGCGAGGTTACGGCGGCGTGGAATCCCAATGACCACTTTCCATGTGTATGAACCCGGCGCGGGCCATGGTCTGGCCCACGACCCGCTCAATTCCATCGTCGCTCCACGCCCCATCGGCTGGATCTCAAGCCGCAGCGCCAGCGGCGTGCGCAACCTCGCGCCCTACAGCTTCTTCAACCTCTTCAACTACAAGCCGCCCATCGTCGGCTTCGCCAGTGTCGGCTGGAAGGACTCGGTGGACAACATCCGGGCAACCGGTGAGTTCGCCTGGAACCTGGTGACATGGCCCCTGGCCGAGGCCATGAATGCCACCTCCGCGGCCGTCCCGGCGACCCAGGATGAATTCGAACTCGCGCATCTCACCCCGGTACCCGCGACACTCATTGGCGCCGCGCGGGTTGCCGAAAGTCCGGTGTGTTTTGAATGCCGCCTGTCGCAGCTGCTGCGCCTCACCGACAGCCGCGGCGTGGACACCGACACCTGGCTGGTGCTGGGAGAAGCGGTCGCCATCCATATCCGCCATGACCTGATCCGCGACGGCCTGTACGACACCGCGGCCGCCGAACCCATCATGCGCGGCGGCGGTCCGGCGGATTATTTCCGGCTCGATCCGGCTTCAAAGTTCCAGATGTGGCGACCCAAACCTTGAAGACCCATGGCATGCTTGCCGTATTGGCGTTGGCCGTAGCCACTTCGGCACCGGCCGCAAGTCGCATCCAGCTTGACGTGCATTTCGACTGCTCGATCTCCGCGCCGCTCGAAGCGCTGGCGGCGGCCGGTCTGTCGGCCACCTCGACCGTGAAAGCCGGAACGCTGTGCGTGGTGGAGGGCTGGGCCCCCGCCACCGCGCTAGCGAAGCTCGCGGCCGTCGCGGGCGTGAAGCGGGTCACGGCGCCCTCCTATGTGCTGCCCATACGGCCGCGCGCCTTGCGGCCCGTCATGCACCAGCTGGCGCGCGGGCCGGTTGAAAAACAGGGCGCCGCGAGCGGCATCGACGCCAGTGCCATCAGCATCATGCAGGCCGGGCAGTTCCTCGCCCAAACCGGTGTCACCGGCGCCGGCGTCACGGTCGGGGTGCAATCCGTCGGCACGGCCAGCCTCTCGACCATTCAGGCGCGCGGCGAACTGCCCGCAGTCAGCGTGCTCTATCCGGCCGGCAACACCACCCCGGCGAATGCCGATGAAGGCACGGTGCTGCTGGAGGAGATCTACGCCATCGCACCGGGTGCGACTCTGATCTTCTGCGGCCCGTCGACTTTCGTGGACTACATTTCCTGTCTGTCGCAGCTGATCAATGCCGGCGCCAGCATCGTCTTGGATGACACGAATTTCGCCGCCGACAGCCTGATGTCGCAGAACAATGATCAGACCAGCGCGGTGTCGCAGATCCAGTCGCAAAACCCCGCCACCCTGCTCCTCACCGCGGCGGGCAACAATGATGGCACCTACTGGGAAGGCAACTACACCCCGGTCAGCGCCGCGGCCACCGGGATCCCGACCCTGTCGTGCGCCTCCGGCTCCGCAACGCCCGACGCGTATGTGGCGAGCTTCGGCGGCAACAGCAGTGAGACCCTGACGGTGAACAGCTATGCCACCTTCCCGCTGCTGCTGGCCTGGGCCGACCCGCCCGCGCAGATCACCAGCGATT
Source organism: Steroidobacteraceae bacterium (assembly GCA_035487155.1). Lineage (GTDB taxonomy): Bacteria > Pseudomonadota > Gammaproteobacteria > Steroidobacterales > Steroidobacteraceae > DAIDKA01. Next base: position 54,731 of record DATHMK010000088.1, on the reverse strand, counting down.
TCGATGTGTTCTGGTTCGCCTCGGGCAGCACCACACCGCTGGGGTGCTTTTCCTCGGTGGGCGCCACCACCGACCAGGTCATGCAGTCCATCACCCTGCCCCCCGGCGCCTATACCCTGGTGGTGGCCTCCCCGGATGCTTCGGCCGCCGGAAAGTTTCTCAAGCTCTGGGCGGGTGGTGATGGCCTGACCATGCTGTCGGTGGCGACCTCGGGCGGAGTGCTCTCCCCGCAATCGATGGCACCCGGCGTGCTGACGGTGGGCGCGGTCAATGGCTCCGATGGCATTGGCAATGGCATAGAACCCTTTTCGAGCACCGGGCCGCTGACGGTGGCCTTTCCGGCGAGCGCGCAATTGCAGGCGCCCACCCTGGTCGCGCCCGATGGCATCATGGTGGATGCCGCCGACACCTTCTTCGAATCGGAATTGTTTCCCGACGGGAATTTCTACGGCACCTCGGCCGCGGTACCGAATGCCGCGGCGGTGGCCGCGCTGTTGCGCAGCGCCTTTCCGACCTTGAGCGTGTCCCAGATCACCGGCGCCTTGCAAAGCGGCGCCACCGTGCTGGGCGCCGCCCCGCCGAATGACACCTTCGGCTATGGCCGGGTCAATGCACTGGGCGCGCTGGCCACCGTGCCCACCCCCACGATGACTGCGTTGGCTGATGCCAGCAGTTCCGGCAGCGCCAGCACCATGCCGCAGCCCTTCACGGTCAGCGGCACCGGCGCACTGCATTTCAGCGTCAGCAGCAGCAACACCGCCCTGGTACCCAACGCCATCGTGACTGCCGGAACACCCGGCGTCACGCTCTCCTCAGGCTGTGGCACCACCACGCTCAGCTGCACCTTGCTCGTCACCCCGGCGCTGGGTCAGAGCGGGACCGCGACGCTCACCGTCTCGACCCTGGATGGCGCAAATCGCGCAGCCTCCGCACAGCTGGTAATGACGGCAACCGATCCGGCCCCGGCGCCGCCCCCCAGCGGGGGTAGCGGCAGTTCCGGCGGCAGCGGCAGCACCGGCAGCGGCAGCACCACGAGTACTAGCGGCGGCGGTGGTGGCGGGGGCGGCGCGCTGCAGGGCTGGGCGCTGCTGGGCCTGGTGCTGGCCCTGTGGTCAAAGGTACAAGGTGAGCTTCAGCACGCCCGAGAAGGGCTCAAGCGGATGCACCTGAATGCCATCCACCCCCGCGGCCGGTTCACCCGCAAGGCGCGAGGTGTAGTAGTAGGCCGATGAGTTCGCGTGGGTGTTGAACAGGTTGTACAGGCTCAGTTGCAACTTCACACTGGCACTGAACCGATAGCCCAAGTCCAGGTTGAATTCCCCGTAGCCGCTGTCTTCGGGAAATTCATGGCCGTCATCGATGGGATAGGGTCCGAGCCGGCGCCACTGCAGGCCGCCGAACCAGGGGCCCAGGCCGTTGACCAGCACGCCGAATGAGCCGATGAAACTTGGCGCATTGGCGATCCAGGGACCCTCCAGATCAAAGGCGGCCAGATCTCCGCGGTAGCGCGCATGCGCGAACGCCAGATCGGTGTTGAACTCGATCCAGGGCAGCGGATGATATTGGGCGGAAAACTCCACGCCGCGCCGGCGGCTGGGTGCACTGGCGGCGTCCTGCCCGGCATCAGCGTCGTAGGCCAGCTCCGAATTGAAGTCCTGTTGAAACACCGCCAGCTGGGTCGACAGCCGCGGGACCACATCGCTGCGAATGCCGAACTCCAGGCCCTGGGTGGGGGCGAGCAGCGGCGTGGCACCGGCAGTGCCGGGCACGCCTTCCAACGGTACGGTACCGAATACGCCGCGCACATCATCCGAATGAAAGCCGCGACCGGCGCTGACATAGAACTCGGTCCTGGCGAGGGGTCCGAGGATCAGGCTGCCCTTGGGTTGCAGCAGGGTTTCATCGGTGGCTCCCTGGAAGTGCGTGGTCAAGCTGTGATCGCTGGCGCGGTAGTACTCCTCGCGCACGCCCAGTACCGTGCGCAGCCAGGCCAGCCAGTGCGTGGTGTCCGCCAGATACGGGCCCAGATCCAGCAGATGCACCTGATCGGCGTTGCAGACCCCGCCCGGGGCGGCGACCTGCAGGGCCGGGCCCTCCACCTGCGGCACCGAACAGTAGTCCAGCGGTACGCGGTAGCGGGTATGCAGACGGTTCACATAGGCGCTGTCATCGCGCAACTGCAGGCCGACCTCGACCTCGTTCTCGATCGGCCCCAGCATGTGGCCGAAGACACCGGCCAGCTGGCCCCCGGTGACCGTGCGGGTCTCGGTCTGCTGCTCCTGGTCACCGTTGATGGGATCGTTCAGAAAATGGGTGAAGTCGTTCCAGAGGGTCATCCGGCTTTCAATGTAGTAGGCGCTGGACTTGAACTTCCACGCATCACCCCGCGTGGCGTAATGCACCGACAGGCTGTGCCGCTCCGAGAGATTGCCGTCGCTGGGATCCAGGGTGCCGTAGCGCCCGATCAGGCCCTCCTGCACCGCGCGCAGCGGCTGGTCCGTGGTCATGTTGCCCTGGCCGTGGTAGTACAGGGCCGTGACGGCGTAGCCCTCCTCATCGGTCCCGTGGCTGTAGCGCAGCGCCCCGGCCATTTTTTCGAAGTCATCAGGATGCGTGAACGGCCCATCCAGGTGGCCGTAGTAGCCGCCCCCTACGATCCGATCATCCGCGCTCAGGTGATAGGTGCCCCCGGCAAAGACGTTGTAGACCCCGAGCGTGCCGGCCGCCAGGGCGACCTGGTCAGGGATGTCATCGGCGAGTTTCATATGGGTCGAGGCCACCGAGCCGAAGTCGCCGATGGGCGCGTAGTAGGGTCCCTTGGTGTAATCCAGGCCGTTGGCCAGCTCCGGCATGATGAAGTTCAGGTCCGAATACCCCTGACCATGGGTGTTGGTGGGGCGATTGACCGGCATGTCATCGACGAAGTTGGCGATGTCGGTGCCGTGATCCAGGTTGAAGCCGCGGGCCAGGTACTGGTTCGCCTTGCCCTCCCCGGAATGCACGGTGACCACCAGTCCCGGCACGCTCTCCAGAAGCTGCCCCACCCGATAGGCCGGACGCAGGTCAAGCTCCTGTTCGGTCACCGAACCCTGGCTGGCGGTGGTGGCCGTCCCCAGCAGGTCCAGGCGCGAGGCGGTCACGGTGACTTCCTGCAGTGCCTCCTCGCCCAGGGCCAGTGTCGGGCAGGAGCAGGTCGCGAGCAGCAGTGCCGCCGCCAGCGCGTGGTGGGGAAACTTCATCGGGCCCGGATCATGGCCGGGCCCGATGCGGTACTCAAAGGCGTTACGGTTAACGCGCCGTTATCGTTCGCGCGCAACGCGCCTGATTTACAGTGAAATCGCGGTCTTCCCCGAATCAGCGGGCGGATTACCGAAAGCCGATTGCAGCGCCTGCAGCGCATGCTGCAGGAAATCCTGGACCTCGGGCCAGTGGTGCACGACATACCAGCCAAAAGCCAGCAGCAACGACAGCCACACGATGCTGCCAATCAGGCCCACCAGGGCATGGGCCGGACTGTAGGCGCCCACATGCCCGTAGTAACGGGCCATGCGCAGCTGCTGATTGAGCGCGCCGTAGATCACGCACACCGCCACGATGCCCACCCAATGCGGTACCACCGCGGTCCAGTCCCAGCCCATGAGGGGGCGGCCATGGACCGCGCCCACCAGGGCGACCAGGAATGTGATCAGCAGCGCCACGTGCAGCAGCGCACTCACCGGTCCGAAGCCCGGTGCGCCGTAGTGATACGGGGCACCATGCCAGCCGTAGGGCGGTGGCGGCGGCGGCGTCGGGGCTCCCGACCAGGCGCGCCGTTGCCTGCGCCATTGCCGCCGCTGATCGCGCCACATGCGCCGCTGGTCGCGCCATTGCTGGCGCCAGTGCTGGCCGGCATCAAAGCCCGACTGCGGCCCCTGTGGCCGGCCGATCAGCTCCTCCGCACTGAAGGGCTTGCCATGTGCCGCCGCCATCTGCTCGGCGGTCACGGCCACCGGCACGACGATCAGCATGACAAAGTAGACCGTCGCACCGACGCCGCCGGTGAACACGGCGAACACCACGAACAGCACGCGCACCAGGGTCACATCCAACCCGAAGTAGGCGGCCAGGCCGTTGCAGACGCCCCCGAGCATCCCACCCTCACGGATGCGGAACAGATGACGCGGACCGCCCGCAGCCGAGCCGCACGGGGCGGCAGTGCCCGCGGCCGCCTGCGCGCCCGGCGGCGGATCGGCCGTGGAAGGGCCGCCGGCGGCGTGCGTCGCGGGTTCGCCCTCGCCGATCTCCACCGGACCCATTTCCTTGAGCACCAGCGCGATCTCCTCGGCCGTGACGACATTCTTGTGGGCGCTCACATAGCGAGCGAGTTTGTCGGCGATGGCCTGCTCAAGATCGGCGAGGATCTCGATGCGATCCGGATCAGCGGTGAGGCGTGATTCGGCGCTCTTGAGGTACGCGGCCAGCGCCTCGCACCCCTCCGCTTCGATCTGCCAGGCATTGCCGTTCAGGCTGATGCTACTGACCGTGCGCATGGTCAAACTCCCAGGTCTTCTATGGTCTTGTTGATGAGGCGCCAGTAGGCGATGAGCTCGGCGAGCTGCGCCTGACCACTGGCGGTCAGGGCGTAGTACTTGCGGGGGGGGCCGGAGTCGGACTCCTTCCAGTCATAGTCCACCAGGCCGTCACGCCGCATCCGGCTCAGCAGCGGGTACAGCGTCCCCTCCTGGGTCGCGAACTCGGTGTCGGCGAGCTTGCGCAGGATGTCGGCCACGTAGACGCGATCCGCGGCAATGACCTTGAGGATGAGGAATTCGAGCAGCCCCTTGCGCATCGGCCCGAATTTTTCGTTGGCAGCCATGAGAGCCCTTGTTCCAGTACGCTACCTTTTTATCACAAGGTAGCTTTAATTGGAAGCGGGCTGGCCGTCCAGGGGCTGGGAGGCGCTAGGGGGGGCGTTTTTCCCCTTTGCGCCCCCCGGGCCAGCCGGTGCCCTGCTTGTAGGTCCGGTTGCCCAGGAATACCGCCTCGACACGGGTGATCTTGCCGCCCTGGAACTTCCACGCCTCGGTGTTCAGCACCTCATTGGGCCATTGGGTGCTCGGCATCATCGGGTAGGTGCGGCCATTGGGCATGGTCACGGTCTTGACGGTGCCGCGGCGGCGGAAGTCGAACACCGCAAAAATGATCTGCCGTTGCACATCGATGAGGGGAAAGCGCGCGTTGTCGTATTCATTGATGAAGGCATAGACCCCGGTGTCGAGCTGGCGCGCGCAGCCCATGCCCAGCGAGACACGAACCGCCGCCGCCCAGTCATCGTCGCGGGCCAGGGGCTTCAGCGGCACCGGCGGCTGATCATGCGGCCCCAGTGCCATGACCATGCCGTTCTCCAGCCGCACGCAGGATTCGCCAAAGGGCGCCAGCGCGCCCTTCTCCAGCGCCACCGCACGCATATAGCCCAGCGCGCCATCGATCAGCTGCTGGCGCGTCAGGCGCTGTGCCTGCGGCTCGACCTTATCCCACAGCGGCTCATAGGCCGGTTGGGTCAGCGACGCCGGCGCATCACGGACCACCACCGTTTCGATTTGTGTCAGCACACCCGATGCGACCTTCAGGCGCACCATGAGGTAACCCGGAGTACCGTTTTCCCGCATGGTCACGTAGCTGGCCACGGCACCGCTTGCGGGATCGAAAAAGTCGTGCCGATACCCACCCAGGCCCGAGAATGTCACCCACAGCGCCTCCCCCAGCGGTATGGCGACGCCGTTCTCCGTGAAGCGCACCGTGGGCGCCACCTTCAGGCGCGAGGGATCGTGCGCCTGCAGGGCCTGCAGATACCCGTCCATCTGGGCCTTCAGGCAAGCCTCATCACACTCGCCCCGAGGCGCGGCAAACACCGGTGCCGCAAGACTGAGGGCGGCCCAGCACCATACAAACGCCCCGCGGCGCAGGAGTTGGTAGAGCATGGTGGTGCTCAATCGTGCGAATGTTTGGACCAGGGGGATTTGGCGTAGTACGGGGAGCCGATGAAATCGGCCTCCACCGGTCCGACCGCGCCATCGATGATCTTGAAGCTCTCCACGAAGCTCCAGGTGTGCGGCTCCTGGAACGGCGAGGTTCGTGGCGTGCCATCGGTGAGCTTGAAGTCGATGACATTGCCCTTGTGATCGATGAAGCCGCGGAACATCACCAGGCCACGCGCCTCATCCACCATCAAGGGCTCGCGCCGCACGCGCACGTTGAACAGATAGGTGCCGAGCTTGAATGGCCCGGCGCAGCCATTGGGCGCGGTCTCCATGCCGTTCTCGATGCGATGGCAGAACGGCGCGAACTGCGTATGCAGCGTGCCGTCGTTGTGTGCCAGAGTGGCAAAGTAGCCATCCGCAATCCGGATGAGTTCGGCGCGCGGCCGGCGCTGAGTGGCTGTGAGCAGCTGCCGGGTCAGCGGATCGTGGGTGAGCTTGTTGACGTCGCCGAAGGGGGTCGGTGGCGCGCTGATCAGACGCTTGGTGGACAGCAGATGCTCCACTTCCACGATCTTGCCCTGCGCGACCCGCAGCCGGATGGCCAGAAACGCCGGCGTATTGCCCATCATGATGGCCGTGTAGATCCCGGCATTGCCGGTGCTGGGATCGGTGAAGGTCAGCGACGGGCCGACCTCGGAGGTGACCACATCCCAGCTGCCATCCGGAAACGGCAACTCGACATTGTTCTCCATGAAGCGCACATGCGCCGCGAATGGTGCCTGCCTGGCATCGCGGTGCACATAGGCCGCACGGTACTGATCGGCAATCTGAGTCAGGCAGCCATCATCACAAGCCGCCTGCGCGGCCGATAGACCCGCCAGCGGCAGCGCCGCCAAGGCCAGTGCCAGCCGCCCCTTCCGCCACGAGTCCTTCAGGTTCAAGCGCATCGCGACCCCCTTTGTTGTTCTGCAGCACTACACCAGCGGCAGTTCATCCCTGCCGGCCCAGGTACCGTGCACCTGGGAACTCAGACGAAACGGCAGAATCACCCGCGCCACATCGCCCTCGGCCAGATGCTCGGCATCGGCGATGATCAGCTCCGAACGCATTTCGGCATAGTTCGACGCCACACCGATCAGGTACCCCTGCCCCTCGGCCGAGCCGCGCGGCACGAAGGTACATTCCTGCAGAGCATGGGTCTTGCCGGCAAAGTAGCGGTCGATCTTGCGGGTCTGGACATCGAAGCGCCCATAGGAGTTGGGAACCGAAGCCGGCGCGCGCGCACCGGCACGCTCGCGGTCATAGGGCATCTGCGGATCGGTGAAGCCGGTGTAGATGTAGCGCGAGGCCAGAGTGAGAGTGCGCGGATCAACCTTGCCGATGTCGACCACGGGCATCTCCCACAGCAGCTCCTCCTGCCAGTCATCGGATGAGGAATCCAGATCCAGCGTGAACTTACGCACGAAGGCACGCGCCTTGGCGGGATTGAAGGGGCTGCCATCGACATTGGGAAAGAAGGGAAAGAAGTTTGAGTCCCAGAACGGTGCGTACAGGATCACCTTGTTGCCTTCACTGTAGGCATTGAAGGTGTGCATGTGGCAGCGGTTCGGACCCTTGAACCAGCGCATGTCCTTCGCGCTGCCCTCGCGTGGCATCACGCCGATGTAGCCGGGTTTGGTGGAATCCCAGCCCCAGTGGATCTTGCCGGCCTGCAGGCGCTCCAGGCTGGTCACATAGCCGGAAAAGGGGATCACGACATGGCGGTGGGTGAGCGCCATGTCGTGAACGATGCTCACGTAGGGCACCTTGATGCGCACTTCGTGGCGCACCTTGCCGGCGCGGTCAATGGTGCAGATGAAGAGGTCATCGCTCGCCAGTCCCGTGGCCTCATAGCCGAACGCCACCATCTCCCCGGTGAGCGGATCAAGCTTCGGATGCGCGGTGAAGGTCTGGCTCTTCCAGCCGCCCTGGAAATCCCACGGGCCGATGGTCTCCAGCGTATTGGGATTGATCTGATGCGGCAGGCCATCCTCCTTGGTCATGAAGAGCTTGCCGCCGTGAACCACCGGCGTGGTGTTGGACACGGTGCGCAGGTTCGGATGCGCCGGATCACGCACCGAGGGATCATCGGTGTAGGGATTGCGGTAATAGCCGTAGAGCTGCCGGCGCGCTTCGCGCTCCTTCTGCATCCGCAGCGTGTTCACGAAGCGGCCCTTGAAGTCCACCTTGCCGCCCTTGAAGCGAAAGCAGCTGACGTAGCCATCGGCATTGAGGATGGCATCGTCGGGAAACTTCGGCGGGTAGTACCACTCATAGCCGGCGCGGTAGAACGCCCCGTCAAGCTCCTGCGGAATCTTGCCGACGACTTCGCAGTCCTGCAGCGAGACATCGAAACGCAGCGGCGAATTGAATCCGCGCCCCGTCAGGCTTTCTGAGAAATCTGCCATGTCGCCCCCTCGCTGGCCTTACTGCAATGAAAATACGATCAGCGTCGCCGCCGCGGTTGCCGTGGCGGCATCGCGCGACGAACTGCCCGATGGCACCGCAATGTACTCCCGTCCGGCCACGGCATACACCGAAATACCCGCCGCCACCGGGCCGCCGGTGTTGAATTCGTACAGCACCCGGCCGTTGCGCGCATCCAGGGCCAGGAAACTGCCGCCCATGTCCCCGGTCAGCAGCAGCTCACCCCCGGTGGGGGTCACCGCCGCCAGCACCGGGTCGTGACGATGCACGCTCCAGAGCTCATGACCGCTGATGGCCTCAAAGGCCTTGATCCAGCCGCTTTGCAGCGCCGGCGGATCCATGCGGAACATGCCACCGAAGTACACCCCGCCCGGGACATAGTGCGGCTCGGCGCGGGTCAGGACATTGCAGCGATCGGCGGTGGCAACGAAAACCCGCCCCGACAACGGCGAGAAGGCCGGGCCGTTGTACTGTCCCAGCGCGCCCGGACACACGTGCACCCCGGCCGCGCTGGGCAGCGCGTCCACGTTCGAGCGGGTGGTGAACGGTGCCTGCGACAGCACCTGATGGGTGTCGAGGTCGTACTGATACAGCAGGCCATTCTTGCTGGCGACGGCCATCAGGCGCCGACCGCCGTGCGCATACAGCGCCGGCGCCGCGGCCGTGTCCCAGTCATGCATGTCGTGGGCGACCTGCTGCACATACCAGGCGAGCTTGCCGGTCGCCAGATCCAGCGCCACCACCGAATCCGTGTACAGGTTATCCCCGGCGCGGTTGGCATCATTGAAATCCGGGGCCGGGTTGCCGGTGGGCACGAACAACAGCTGGCGCTGCGGATCAATGGCCATGCTGGACCAGGTGGCGCCACCGCCCTTGTCCGTGCCGCCGCTCCAGCTCGCAGCGCCCGCCTCACCCTGATGCGGCACGATGTCGAAGGCCCACACCAGCGCGCCGTCGGTGGCATCAAAGGCATAGATCCGGCCGCGGATGCCGGTATCGGCACCGGCATCACCGGTGAACACCTTGCCCGCGAATGCCACCGGGGCGCCGGTGATCTCGTAGCCCAGCGCGCCATCGGCAACCCTGGCGTCCCACAGCAGCTTGCCGCTGGCGGCATCCAGGCAGATCAGATGCCCATCGGTCGTGCCCCGGAACACACGGCCTTCATACAGGGCGACACCGCGGTTCCCCGGCAGATGCTCGGGGTCCACGGGCACGTAGTTATAGGACCACTTCACGGCGCAGGTGGCCCCATCCAGCGCCAGGACCTTGTGCGCCGTGGTGACAAACATCTGCCCGTCATGAACGATGGGGCTGGTCTCGAAGCTGCCCATCTCGCCCAGTTGCGCAATGCATCTGACCTGCAGATGCTGGGCATTGCCGGTGTTGATCTGCGCCAGCGGCGAGAAGCGCTCCCCCGCGAGGTCGCGGTTGAACGTCAGCCAGTCCGCATCCGCCACGCGCAGCAGCTGCGCATCCTGTGGGCCGGTGCCGCTGGGCGGCAGTACGCTGCGTGGGGCTTGCGGAAAACTCAGGGGCGCAGCGGCCAGGCCCGGCGGCGCACTCGCGGCCAGCGCATATCCGGGAGCCGCGGGCAGCGCGCCGGCGAATGCCGCCAGGGTCAGGGGCGCGGCGCCGCTCGCATAGCCATTGCTTTGCAGGATGAACGCCGCCAGCGCCAAATTGTCGGTCGGCGACACACTGCCCGGTGCGTTCTTCGGCATCTGTATGGCAATGGCCGCGAACAAGTCCGCCGCCTGATGCCGGCCATCACCCCAGGTTCTGGCAAAGGCCGGCCCCACCAGGGCCACTGCCGCTGCGCCTTGCAGCGCGGCACCGTGGCAGAGGCCACAGGCCCGGGCATAGACCAGCCGTCCTGCAGCCGCCTGGGAGGCGGTGAAGGACGGTGAGGAAACATCCGGCGGCACACCGTGGGCGGCTTGGCACAACAGCACCATCAGCCCCGGCAGCAGCGCGTGCCGGATTATTCGCAACCCCATGCATTGACCTTAAAGTCCCCTCTGGGCCGCGTCAATGTTCCAGGTTGCAGGGTCACTCCGCCCGGGTGACACTGGCGGCATGGCAACCGGTTGGGCAGGCGAAGGCGCAGTCAACGAACAGATCGAGGCGACCGTGAAGGACGCGGTGGAGCGCGCCCGCAGCCGCCTCGCCCAGGGGCCGGGACTTACCCATTGCGCCGAATGCGGTGCATCCATCCCCGAGGCCCGCCGCGCGGCGGTCCCGGGCGTACGGCTGTGCCTGGAATGTCAACAGGCCGCCGACGCCACCGCGGCGAGTCTCCCTGGCTACAATCGCCGCGGCAGCAAGGACAGTCAGCTGCGCTGATCCGTCACTGCAGGCTCAGCTCGTTCCTCACCTGCACCACGCCATCGACACTGCGGGCATCGAACACGGCCTTGACCAGGTAATCCTGAGTCAGCGCCACACCCTTGAGGGTTACCACCCCATCCTGAGTGGTCACGGCAATGGCCGGCGCCACCTCGGGCAGGTCCGCCTCAAGCTTGCCCTTCACGTTTGCAGTGATCAGCATGTCACTCTGCTGGCTGGCGGTGGTGTCACTGGGCGTGACGGTGTGGTCGGCGGCATTCGCCAGTGCCCCGGTTGCCAGCAGCGCACCGGCTGCAACGACCATCATCAGCAAATTGCGTTTCATGATTTCATCTCCTGCATTGCACAGCTGCGATTTTACCGCACGGCACGCGCGATGAATCCGCTGTCCCGGACTTGGCAGCGCAGGTTTTCGCTGACAAGCAGCTGCACCGTGAGTTCTGCCGCCACGTTAGGCACAGCTGTGCCATCATTGGTTGCACGATGACAGGAAAAATCATAGTTGCCGCCGCGGCAGGCTTCGCCGCCGCATTCGTGCAACCTGTGGCGCACGCTGAACAATGGGCCTACGCCATGCAGACCGGTCACGGCAATCATTCCATCCAGGTGGATGTGGACAGCATCGCGCAGCGCTCCGGTTACATCGCCGCACGGCTGCTGTACGAGTACTACTGGGATGCCTCCCACGTACCGGACCCGGCCGCGGGACCTGCGCCGCGCTCGGCCATCGTGGAAGGTGCATTTGATTGCAAGGCGAATCGTTTCCAGGTGCTGAGCCGTACGCAATACGCGGCAGCCGAAGCGAAGGGAGCCGCCGGCACCAGCACGCACTCGGAACTCTCCGCCGAGCGCTGGCGTGCGGCGAGCGCCGATCCTGAGACCTACGCCATCATCGATTGGGTGTGCGGCGTGGCCGCCCACAAGTTGGACCAGCCTTAAGCCGGTTCCATTCCATAGCTTTGTTTGACGGCATTCGCCGCCGGCTGGCACATGTAGTCCAGCAGCCGCGCTGCCAGCTGTGGCTGTTCGCAGCGCACGCTGATCCCAGCGGAAAAGGTGGTGATGGTCTGGATGGCTGCGGGCAAGGGTCCCAGCACCTCGATACCCGCCACGTTCAACAGTTCACTCAATTGCTGGAAGCCCAGCGCCGCGTGGCCACTGGCCACCAGTGATCCGACCGGCACACCCGGTGGCGGCACGACAATGCGCGGCCTCACGGCCTCGAGTATTCCCCAGCGCGCGAACAGCTTCTCCAGGTACACGCCACTCGGGCCGGTCGAATAGCTCAGCGAGCTGGCCGCCTCGACCGCGGCTTTCACGGCATCCTCGGTGCTGACATCAGGCCGGGGCCTGCCGCTCCTCACCGCGATGGCCACGCCGGATTTCACCAGGTCCACGCGGCCGGCCCGCAGCGCAGAGGCGGCGATGAGCTTGTCGATCGCACTGTCCGCCAGCACCACCACATCCGCCTCATCACCGGCCTGTACGCGTCTGGCAACTTCAACGCCACCGGCAGCCTCTGCGATCACGGGTTGCCCGCTTTGTGTGATGAAGCCGCGGATGAGTTCCGCCAGCACTTCGCGGGCCGCCATGGAAGAGAGCACTTTCAACGCTCGTGTCGTCATCGACAGATCCTCCGGAAGGACTCCAGCAGCCGTCCCACATCATCGGCGCTGATCTCGCCCATGGTCGAAATGCGAAACAGGGTGCGCGACAGGTCTCCCTGACCGGCATAGATCACGAAGCCATCGGCCTTGAGTGCATCATGCAGCACCGTATAGCTGATGCCGCGGGGCAGATGATACGCCCGCAGCACCACCGAGGAGTGCTGCGGGGACAACAGCCCCTGGATGCCCAGCTGCGCCAGCCCCGCGCGCACCTGCTCGGCGAGCGCCGCGTAGCGTTCAAAGCGGGCCGCGCGCCCGCCCTGCTCCCGGTACTCGCGCAGCGCTTCGCGCAAGCCGTAGTACACATGAACCGCCGGGGTGAAGGGGGTATTGCGCTCATCCTGCAGGCGCGCCAGACGCGCGAGGTCCAGGTAGTAGGTACGGCTCACGGCCCGGCGCAATGCCGCGCGGCGCGTGATCACAAAGGAAGCCCCCGGCACACCGTGCAGACACTTGTTGGCCGTGGCGGCCACGGCGGCGAGGCTGGCATCGGCAAAATCGATGGCTTCGGCACCGAAGCTGCTGACGCCATCCAGCAGCACCTGCACCCGATGCGCGGCACACACGCGGTAGAGGGCCGCGATGTCGGTGAGACGGCCGGTGGTCGTTTCGTGATGGACCGCAGCCAGATGCGTGAAGGCCCCGCCCGCCAGGCGGGTGGCCAGCGCATCCAGATCCGGCGCCGACAACCAGGCGCCCGCGAGTGCTTCATGAGCGATGCCGTACTGGGCGCAAATCTGCCGGATGCGCTCCCCGTAGACACCGTTTTCCAGCACCAGCAGCCGCGCCGCCGCCGGCGGCAGGCTTGCGATCATGCTGTCCACGGCCGCGGTGCCCGAACCGGTCATCAGCACCGCGGACCATTCCTCAGGATCCAGGTCATACACGGCCAGCAGCCCCGCGCGCAGCTCCTCCTGCAGGTCGAAGAACTCCGCCTCGCGATGACACAGGTCCGGATTCAGAAGACTGCGGCGCACCCGTTCGCTCAAGGTCACAGGACCCGGATTGAGCAGGATCATGTCGGCACCGCAACGCCGATATGCTTCATGAAGCGCTCACGAACCTGCATCGGTGTGACCTTGGGACGCGGCAGGTCCGGCGCCGTTCCGGTGCGCGTCAGCAGCCGTGCGAAATGCGGACCCTCCGCCAGCGCCAGCCACTGCGCCAGCTGCGCCACCGAATCGGTATCCAGGCAGGAGCGATAGCCACAGGCGGCGGCGACATCGGCGAAGGCCACGGTCGCGGAGACCGTGGCCTGACCGCCGGTGGATTCATGCGCGCTGTTGTCCAGCAGCAGGTGCCAGAAGTTGCGCGGCGCGCTGGCGCCCACCGTGGCCAGGGCGCCCAGACGCATCAGCGCCGCGCCATCGCCATCCAGCGCGATGACCTTCAGATCCGGTCGCGCCAGCGCCAACCCCAGCGCCAGCGGCGTCACACAGCCCATCGAACCCACCATGTACAGATGATTGACCCGGTCCGCGACCGCATACAGCTCGCGGCCGCAAAATCCTGTCGATGCCAGCAGTACGCTCTCACCCTCGCGGGTGTGGGCGACCATCTCACGCAGCGCCTGGGCGCGTGTGGGCCGCTCCTCGGGCCGCGCGGCGCTGCGCCGCACGCTCACCGCAGCCGCCGGCCCCTGCGCAACCGTCAGCGGCGCCGCCGCGTGCAACTCGGTGGCGGCGACACTGCCCTTCTGCATCAGCAGCGCATACGGGCGGCCCGTTTGGTTCATGCAGGTGAGCGCACGATCCAGCACGGCAGGCAGCTGCGCGGCCTCGGTGGGAAACAACTCCCAGGCAATCTGCATGGTGTCGAGCATGGTCGGGGTGATCGGCCCCATCAGCGCATGCTGCGGCTCATCGGGGACCCCGGGCTGGCCACGCCAGGTCACGATCAGCAGCTGCGGCAGACCGAATGTCCAGGTCAGCGAGGTGAGCGGACTGACTGCATTGCCAAGGCCGGAGTTCTGCATCATGGCAATGCCGCGGCCCGGACCTCCGCGACCATCGCCGGCCAGCGTCACCCCGGCGGCCAAGGCCACCGCATCGCCTTCATTGGCCGCCGATACGTAGCGCAGCTGCGGGTCCTGCAGCACGTAGTTGATGAACGGCGTCAGGTACGAACAGGGAACTCCGGCGTACCACCGGAAGCCGCGCCGGCGCGTGGCCTCGACGAACTCACGTGCCTCGAGCATCGCGGGTCTTGCCGTTCGTGCCCTGTACGGCCCCGATTGGCGCCTGCGCGTGCGCGAAATCCACCGCCGAATGCAGGTCTTCCAGATCGTTGACACCGCGCCAGTGACCGTGCACGTACTGCACCTCGATGGCGGCGCCATCGGCCACCAGGGCGTTGAGCAACGCCGGCATGTCCAGCGAATCGAAATCGGCACGCGCCTGAAGCTGCCCCAGCACGCGCTGCAGGCGCGGGATGCCGCCGCGGCTGACATTCAATAGACCGATCCAGCGCCCATGGGACGGGCTGGGCGCGGCACCCTCCTGCGCGGCTTCCTTGCTGCCGACCACGCGCTGCAGGCGCACCGGGGTGCCGAACAGGCCGCGGTCATCGGCACTTGAGCAGAAGGCGAAGTCCCGGACGGTGCGATTGTTGGCGTCGGTGGCCGAGGAATCCACGACCACCGAGAACTCGCCCTTGCTTTCCACCAGCGCGCGCAGCACATAGCTGCGAAACAGCAGATCGCCGTAGGAGATGACCGTATCGGTCTCCAGCGCGGCGGCGGCGCAGGCCAGTGAGGCGAGCTCGCCGGTTTGGGCATGCTTTTCATTGAGGACCAGGCGGATCCCGGCCGTGTCGATGGCATCGGCACGGTAGCCGCCGACCACCGTGATCTGGTTGATGTTCTGTTTCTTGAACCCATCCACCAGCCAGCGCAGCAGCGGCTTGCCGGCGATATTGAGCATGATCTTGGGGCGGTCGGTGGTCTGCGCCTCAAGCCCCCGGCCACGCCCCGCGGCCAGCACGATGGCGTTGCGCGCCGCGGACGCAGCCGACAGGTACAGCCGCTCGGCGGCCGAATACTCATCCGCATCCTGCAGCCTGAAGATCTCCTCCACGGAGACGATCCGGTCCTCGACATTCACCACGGTCTGGTGGTCATGAATGTCGCGGGCCACCGCCTGCATGGCCGCGGCCGAGGAGCGCACCAGGTGATTGGCCCAGATCACCGTGCTGATGCCCGCCTTGCGGAACACGTCACTGGGCGTGCTGTAGTACTTGGTGGGTACGATCACCAGCGGCGCGCGCCCGCCCCACTCGCGCGCGAAGCTCAGGATCTCATCGGGACGCGACAGCTTGCTGTGGATGAGGATGGCGTCCGCGCCGGCGCGCCGGTAGGCCTCGGCGCGGCGCAGCGCCTCCTCCATGCCCCAACCGGCAATCAGCGCCTCGACCCGGGCCACGATGCAGAAGTCAGGATCGGTCTGGGTATCCTTGCCGGCGGCGATCTTGCCGGCGAATTCCTCGACGTCCGCCAGCGGCTGGCGCTCACCGTTCAGGAAGCTGTTGGTCTTGGGAAAGATCTTGTCTTCGATGCACACGCCGCCGATGCCACGCTGTTCGAGCTTGCGCACCAGGCGTCGCAGGTTGTTGAAGTTGCCGTAACCGGTATCGCCATCCAGCAGGATGGGCAGATCGCTGGCGTCGGCCATGAACTCCAGCATGTCCACGACCTGGGTCCAGCTCGCCTCGTTGTTGTCGCGGACCCCGAATTGCGCCGAGATCGACAGTCCCGAGGCCCAGATGCCACTGAATCCGGCCTCCCTGACGATGCGCGCCGAGAGGCCGTTGTGCGCTTCCATGAGAAATTCGAGTTCCGGACCCACCAGTATCCGGCGCAACTGCGCGCTGCGTGATACGTGGACCGGATGGGGGGTCAGTGTCGCGTTCATGCGGCCGCTCCTGAAAGGGATGCGAGCTGCGGCAGCACATCGCGTGCTGCCCGTTCGACATCGGCGGGAAAATCGATCTCGATCCAGGGCGACCCGGTGACATCGACGATCTGGAAGACCTGGCTGCGCTCCAGGATCAGGTCACGCAGTGTTTCTTCGTGGGGCAGGTTGGCACGCCCCGAATCGACGTAGTCCGCGACCAGATCCGCCAGGCGCCGCGCGGCACGCTCATCGAAACGGAAGAAGCCCACGGACTCGCCGATGCAGTCGAAGGACAGTCCCGGAGCCAGCTGCTTGCGCAGTTCCACCGGGACGCCGTCCTTGACGCACACCTTCACCGGTTCGTCGCCGGCCTCGAAGTCCCGGTCGATGAGAATGCGGTTGCTGGGGGCCGGGCCGGTGCTCAGCGCCTGCATGATGCGCTCGTCGTACAGGACGTCGGCATCCATCAGCAGCACATCCCCGCCGCGGCGCATGGCCTCCTGCACCACGTGCACGCTGAGCACGCTGCCCAAAGTGAAACGCTCGTTGAGCAAGACCTCCACGTGCGGCAGGCCCAGCGCCGCCAGGCGCGCAAGCTCGCGCTCCACCACCTGGTGCTCGAAACCCAGGGCCATGACGACTTCCCGCACGCCCGCCGCCTGCAGCAGCCGCAGATGCCGTTCGAGCAGGCTTATGCCGCCGAATTTCAGCAGGCACTTCGGGAGCTGGGTGCCCTGGGACTGGGACAGCCGGGACCCGCGCCCGGCGGCAAGAATGATCGCGCGCATGATTGCAGAAACATTACCACACCGTTACACCTTCAAGGCGGCACGGCCCCGGTGGCGGCCCCTCCGGAGCGGCCCGCCAGACGCAGGTACAGCAGGCCCGGCAATCCCAGCAGCAGTTCCCGGACCCGCTTGGCCAGGGACAGCGCCAGGGCCACCTCCGGGGTCAGTCCCGCCAGCGGCGCCAGCAGCACGTAGCCGGTCTCCTGCAGCCCCAGTGCCCCGGGTACGGCAAAGGCGGCCCCACGAACCGCCTGTCCGAGGCTTTCCAGCAGCAGCGCGGTCGGCCAGCTCACCGGGTGCTCCATGTACAGCAGGATCAGGTACACCTCGCCCGCCCCGACCAGCCAGCCGACCAGGCTCGCCAGGAAACTCCAAGCCACCGGGGCGCTGCGTGAATAAGTCTCCTGCACGGCGGCATCGATCGCCTGGGCCTGGGTCATGAGCCCGGACCAGTTGCGCGAACCGGCCAGCCGGTTGACCAGTCGCAGCAGTTTGCTGAAAAAGCCGCGCCGCTGCAGATAGTAGAAGCCGACGATCTGCAGGGCGAGGAAGCCGCTGGCGATCAAGGCCATGCTGCGCAGGGTGTGCTCGGAGGCACCGCCGGCCCGGGCGCCCAAGAGCAGCACGCCCAGCAGCGCGAACAGTATCTGCGCGAAGGTCTGCAGGGTCGTGCTGACAGTGATGACCGCGGCGGACTGCGACATCGGCATGCCGCGCTGGGCCAGGTGGCGCGCCATGAACACCGGGCCACCCAGCTGCCCGGCGGGCATGAGGCTGTTGGCGGATTCGCCGATCCAGCGGGTCAGCACCGCATCCAGCAGTACATGCTGGGTCTGGCCGCGCTGATACAGAACGCGGATCGCAGCCGCATCCAGACCCAGGGGAATCAGGTGGAAGGCCGTCACCACCAGCAGGCCCCATCCGGCCGCGGCCAGCGTGGCGAGTATGGCGGGCAGGCCCTGTGACAGCAGCAGCACCAGGAACAACAGCAGGCCGGCCGTCAGCAGCCAGGATCCCAGACGCCTCATGGACCGGGCGTGCGCCCCCGCACCATCCGCCTGAACACCTGGCGGAAGCCGAAATACGCGATCGCGTCCTTCATGTTGGAGACGAAGCGCCACCACGGACTCATGCGCTGATCGGTGACGTATTCAAAGGTGAGCGAAACGCGAAACTCGTCCGCGCCGATCGGCGTGATGCGGTGGCGCAGCTTGTCACCGTCAAAGAACACCAGGCCACCGGGCGCAATCTGTATCGATCCGGCCTGCACGCTGCGACCGGGCTCCTTGGTGTGCAGCTCGTAATCAAGCCGGCAGCTGGATCGGTCCACGACGCCCAGCAGCAGGGTATAGCGCCGACCGGAGTAATAGGAGGTGTCGTAGTGCCAGCCTATGTGATCGCCGGGCCTGGTATAGAAGTACAAAGCATAGGCATGCGGATCGTCGGGCGGCGAAAGCTGCAGCCGCTCACCGCTGAGGCTGCCCAGCCATGACAGCAGCGACGGGCAGTGGTACAGCTGCGCGATGAACGGTGCGAGCTGATCGATGCTGTGGCGACTGACGCTGCCGCCTTGCTTGTGGCCGGGCAGAAAATTGCGATTGACGACGGGCATCACCGCATCAACCGCCGCGATCAGACGCGCCGTGAATTCGGAGGGCAGAAAATCCGGCAGGTAGAGGAAGCTGCCCTGCTCCCGGTACTGCCGGCGCAGCCCCTGCGCCTCCAGCGCGTTCAAAGTTGCCGACAGCGTCGCATCGAGTGCGGGATCAACCGGCGCGGCAGCAGGCGGCGCGGCCCTGACCCGGGTCACGCGCACGAAGTCCACGATGACCAGCAGCGCGAACAGGGGCGCGCCCACGCTCGCCGCCAGCAGAAACGGCGTCAGGCCACCGAACAGCGTGACCAGCGGCAGCAGGTACAGGATGTCCTCGGTTTCAAAGCCTGCCATGGAGCCTTGCCGGGTGGCGGCCTTGCCCAGTACCGCCTCGATGCGCATGCGCAGGTAGAAAATCAGCGCCACGGCGGCTCCCGCCACCGTGCCCATCAGCGCGGCTGGCACCCCCCCGGGCAGGCTGCGGGTGCCCCCGGCTGCAACTCCGATGCCGATGCAGCAGAACAGCAGGATGGTGACCAGCGCATCGCTGGCCAGATCATAGAGATGTCCGATGCGGCTGGTCTTGCCGCTGATGCGCGCCAGCTCACCGTCGGTATGGTCGAGAAAATTGGACACGATCACCAGCAGCGCCGCCAGGTTGGTCCAGCCCCAGGTGCCCGGAGTGAAGGCCAGTGCGCCGGCAAGCCCCACCAGCAGTCGCACCGTGGTCAGGTGATTGGGGGTAACCCAGCTGTCCTTGAGGGGTGTGACCAGCCGCCGGCCCAGGCGCGCGTCCCAGGGACGCGGCTCGACATGGGGGCTTGCGGCAGTGCTTTCCGACGTGATTTCCATGAGCTTACAGCCGGCAGCTTACGCAGATTCGCCGATGGCATCCAGCATGGGTCAATCAGAACGGATAGTTGATGCCGGTGAAGACCGCCACCCCTTCGGTCCCATAGCCAATGTCCACATAGCCGACCACGGAGGGCCGGGCGATGCCGCGCACGCCGACGCCGAAGACCTTGTGCAGGCCCGACAGCGGATCGGTCCCCGTATGCGAGCTGACCTCGCCCATGTCGATGAAGGGGGCCACTTCTATGTCGACATGGCTGGCCGCGGCATCGAAGGAAAAGGCCCGGTGCCGGAATTCGAAGGTGGCATCGAAGGAATCCCGATCGACAAAGCGGCCCTGGCCGAACCCGCGCAGCAGCTGCTCTCCGCCGATGTCGCTTTCCCCGCCGCCGATGCTGCTTAAGTCAAAAAACGGAATCTCATGGCCGCTGGGCAGGTAACGCAGCGCGGCGTGCGCCGCAAGAACGGTGTCCGGAAGGAAGCTGAGCGGCACGAAGGTGCGCGCGTCCAGACCCGCAAGACTGTAGATCGAATCGCTGATGGTGGCGTCATGCCCATTGACGCCGGCGTAGGCCACCCACTGGGTGCCCCGTGTCGGAATGGTGGAATCATCCCGCGTGTCATAGACCAGCGCCACCTGGTTCAGCACCTCGTTGGTGACCCCCAGGCCATGCACGTCCGGATAACGGGTCTCGATGGTCGGAACATGCGACAGCGTTCCGGGAGTAATTTCCATGCGCCGGGCGCGCAAGGTGTACTGAATCTGCCAGGTGTGATTGAGGTTGTAGCCGACCTGCCCCTGACCCAGCAGCTGCGAGGCGGTGTAGTTGGTGACATCCCCTGCCAGGGTATGATTGCCGATACCGTAGAAGCGCGGCACGCCGCTGCGATCGAAAATCAGGCTCGAGTCGAACGACCAGTGGCTGTCGCGCAGCCGGCCCTTCTGGAACTCGTAGTCGAATTCCCGTTCGACACGCTCCATGGAGCCCGCCACCACCGACCATTGCTCATCCAGTGAGGGGTACTCGAAGATCCGGAAATGACCGCCGACGCCGAAGTTCGGGTTGTAGATCAGATCCGGGGCAAAGATCCGGGTGATTTCGTGCTGGTCATTGGTACGCAGCCACACCGGCAGCACGCCCAGCGTCACCCCGCTATCCGGGTCCACGCCGATTTCCGGCACCGGGATCAGCGGCCAGGTTGACACATCAAGCCAGCCGCCGCTGGGGCTGGGCGCCGCCGGAGCGGGCGGGGGCGTCGCGGTCGAGGGGGTGTCCAGATCGGCAGCCCGGGCCTGCAGGCTCAGGGCCACGCCTGCGCCCAACGCCAGGGCCAGCGCCGCGGTCATTACCCCGAAGCGGCCCAGCCGGCGAGTGCGCGAAAGTATGCTCAAGACTACCTCTGTGTTCGGGGTATGAGGTGATCTTGCGGCCGCCCTCCTTCTGTCCCCAGGTCGAGCCGATGATTCTAGTCGAACCGCGGCAGATGCGCCCGGGCGACAACCGGGATCGCGGCAGTTCCCCCCGATCGTGTCAGAATGCGCCCATGGACAAGACGTTCATTTCCGCCGAATCACTGCTGCGGGACTCCCTTGAGCTGGGAATGATGGTGGTACGCAGCGGCTATCGGCCCACGTTCCTCGTGGGCATGTGGCGCGGCGGTGCGCCGATCGGCATCGCGGTGCAGGAAGTCCTGGACTATCACGACATTCCGACCGACCACATTGCCATCCGCACCTCCGCCTACTACGGCATCGATCAGCAGGAAAAGACGGTGCGCGTGCACGCCATCGACTATCTCGTGTCACGCCTGGACGCTGAGGATCGGCTGCTGCTGGTGGACGACGTATTCGATTCCGGGCGCAGTATCGAAGCCGTCATTGCCGAGCTGCGGCGCCGTTGCCGCCGTAACCTTCCGGAAAACATCCGCACCGCGACCGTCTATTACAAGCCTTCGCGCAACCGCAGTTCGCTGGCGCCGGACTTCTGTGTTCGCGAGGTTGAGGAGTGGCTGGTGTTTCCGCACGAGCTGCAGGGACTGTCCAGCGAGGAGATCCTGAAGAACAAGCCGGTCGGGCCGGATTTCCTGAACGACAAGTGACGGCCGAACGGTCAGCCTGACTCAATAGTGCGGCGGCCGTTCATCCTCAGGTCGGCGTGTAACTTCCGCGCTCTGGCGGGCGTCGAGTTTCTCGGCAAGCGCCCGCAGTCCCTCGCGCAATCCTTCGAGTTCCTTGTGCTGGCGATAGACCACATCGCTGAGCTCGGCATTGGCCCGCTCCAGGAAAGCCAGCTTCAGCTCAAGGCGTTCGACGATGTCCTGATCCATGACCTAGGGATGATAACCCGGAAGCGTCAGCAGGACGCTGAGTCCGCCGCCCTCGCGATTGCCGAGCCGCAGGCTGCCGCCATGGGCCTCGGCGATTTCCCGGCACAGCGCCAGCCCCAGACCGGTGCCATCGTGCTTGGTGGAATAAAAAGGCAACAGAGCCTGCGCCAGGACCAGCTCCGTCATGCCATGGCCCCGATCCAGCACTTCGATGCGCTGTTCCTCGGGCGACTGCTGGATCCTGATGCTGACCTGCGCCGGGTCGCCGCCGGCTTCATGCGCATTCTTCAGAACATTGATCAGCGCCTGCTCCAGCTGCTGTCGATCAAACCACCCGGGCTCCTGCGGCAGCGGCGCCGCGAGCGCGAAGGACTGCTGCCGCGCCAGATCCTCGATCAGCTCCGTCCAACCCACGCGCGCGGGTCGCGGCGTGGGCAGGCGCGAGATGGCGGCGTAGCCGGCCACGAACTGATGCAGGTGGACGGCGCGTTCACCGATCGCCGCAAACACATCCGGCAGCGTGGTGTTGTCGCCGCGCCGCAGCATTTCGCGACCGGTATCGGCCATGGAGGCGATCGGACCCAATGAATTATTCAGTTCGTGACTCACGACGCGGATCAGCTTCTTCCAGGTTGCCACTTCCTGGCGTGACAGCTCGCGCGTCAGGGTCTTCAACAAGAACAGCCGATGCCGCTGCCCCTGCAGCGCGAAGCTGCGCTGCGCCAGGCTGAAGGTTTCATCCGTATCGGCGATGCGGGTCGAAAACAGGCAATCCCCGCCGCTCGCGATGCCCTCGCGCAGGGCCACCGGCGCCACCTCGAGAATCGCGGCGAAGTCCAGGCCCAGCAGTGAGCGGCCTTCGTTGAGCAGATGACGCGCGGCGATATTGGCGTACACGACCCGCTGATGCGGGTCCACCAGCACCAGTGCCACCGGCGAGTTCTGCGTCACCGTGTCCAGCAGCAACTCGCGCTGCACCAGGTGGGCGCGCTGGGTGCGCAGCGCACTGCCCAGTTCATTGTTGGTGCGCAGCAGGTCGCCGAGTTCGTCGTTGCGATCCACCACCAGCGAAACGCTGAAGTCCCCGTCACCGTAGCAGGCGACGCTGGTCTGCATGGCGCGCAGCACGCGATGCACCGGCCTCACGGCGCGGCGCGCGGCCAGCAGCGCCGCCACCAGCGCGAGCGCGGCCACAATCGACACGACGTACCAGGAGTTCTTGAAGTACTGGTTCAGGAGGATCCCGAGCGCCCCGCTGACCAGCATCATCGCGAAGAGGAACAGCGCCAGTTTCAGGACAAGGCTGATTTTCATGACGCGATCCGGCTCAGGAGCGCATGCCCAGTCGTTCCATGCGCCGATACAGTGCCTGCCGCGACAATCCCAGGCTGGCCGCCGCGCGCGACACATTGCCGCCCGCGGCCCGCAGGCTGGCTTCGATCGCCGCCCGGTTCAGAGCGTCCTCCTCGTTCGGTCCCTGAGCCTTCGGCGCCGGCAGGTTCAGATCCGCCACCTGCACCTGCCGGCCGCTGACCAGCAACCGGGCCCGTTCCACGACATTGCGCAGTTCGCGCACATTGCCGGGCCAGGAATGCTGCAACAGCGCCTGCCGCGCCTCATCGCTCAAGCTCAGCTGCGCGCCCAGGAAATGCTGCGCCAGAGGCAGGATGTCCGCGACGCGCGCCGCCAGTGCCGGCAACGGGATTTCGATGGTGTTCAACCGGTAGAAGAGGTCTTCCCGAAACACGCCCTGGCGGATCATCTGCGGCAACTCGGCGTTGGTGGCGCTGATCACCCGCACCCGGGTCGAACGGGTGCGGCTGGAACCCAGGGGCTCGAACTGTCCGGATTCCAGCACCCGCAGCAGTTTCACCTGGCCTGACAGCGGCAGATTGCCGATCTCGTCCAGGAACAGCGTGCCACCATCGGCGGACTCGAAGCGTCCCGCGCGGGCGCGGTGGGCGCCGGTGTAGGCGCCGGCCTCGGCGCCGAACAGTTCCGCCTCGATGAGCTCGGCTGGCAAGGCTCCGCAGTTGACGACGACAAAAGGACCGGTACGGACCGCTGAGTTCGCGTGCACGATGGCCGCGATGCGCTCCTTGCCCGAGCCATTCGGGCCGGTGATGAGCACGGGCACTTCGGCCCGGGCGACCCGGCATGCCAGTTCCACGGCGGCCTCCATGGCCCGCGATTCGTACACCACGCCGCACAGGTCATAGGTCTTCACCAGCTGCGCACGCTGCTGCTCGCGTTCGCGGTGCAGCCGTGCCGTCTCGCGCATGCTCTGCGACAGCTCCAGAAGATTCTCCACCGCCGCCAGCAGCCGATCATTGTCCCAGGGCTTGGCCATGTAGTCGGCCGCCCCCAGCTTCACCAGCTTCACGGCTGACTCCAGGTGGGTCCAGGCGGTGAGCAGAATGACGGGCAGATCCGGATGCCGGGCGCGGATGTCACGGAACAGCGCGACGCCTTCCTGGCCGGAGGTGGTGTCGGCACTGAAATTCATGTCCGCGATGACCAGATCGACGTTGGTCCGGGCAAGAGTGGCGAGCCCCGCCTCAGGCGCTGCGGCGGTGAGGGTGGTGATGTCATGCAATCCGAACAGCAGGCTCAAGGCCGTGCCAACCGCCGGATTGTCATCGATCACCAGAACCGTACGCATAAGAGACATGTTAGCTAGCTGCCGGTGCGAAAGCGCGTCCACATGCGGGTGCGCAGACGCACGAAGGCATCGCTCCCCAGGCGCTCGGGGATCAGCCGCGTCGCCTGCGCACCGCGCGGATAGATCGCGGCATTGGTAAGCTGCGCCTGCACCAGGGGCTGCGAGGCGGCATTGCCGTTCGGGAAATGGATGGCATTGGCGTTCTGGGCGGCGACCTGGGCGTCCATGAGGAAGTTGACGAAGCGGCTCGCATTGTCCGCATGCGGCGCGTCGGCGACGATTGCCGCAGTGTCGATCCACATCACCGCGCCTTCGCGCGGGATGCTGTAGCCGATGGCACGGCTGGATCCTGCGATGCGCACCCGCTCGCGCACCTGCAGGGCATCACCGTTGCTGGCGATGATCAGGCACAGATCCCCTTCGGCCAGCTGCGCCACCAGTGAATCGCTGCCGATCTTGCGGATATAGGGCCGCACCGCCATCAGTGCCGCACCCGCGCGCTCCAGGACCTTGGGATCCTCGCTATCGGGCTGCTCGCCCAACCATGCCAGAACGCTGGCCACGATCACGGCCGGTGACTCATACAAGCCGATGCCGCAGTCGGCGAAGTGCGCGGCGACTTTCGGATCAAACAGCATCGCCCAGCTGTCCACCGGCGCCTGAGGAAAACGCGCGCGGATCTGCGCCTCATCATACGCAAAGCCCGTGATACCCCAGGCATAGGCGATGGCATGGCCATTGCCCGCATCGTGCCGCGCCAGCTCGGCCATGATCACCGGATCCATGTTGGCGAGATTGGGCAGCCGGGACTTGTCCAGGGTGCTGATCGCGCCGGCCTGCTGCAGCATCTGCAGGTAGGAGGCGGACGGAAACACCACGTCATACCCGGAATGTCCGGCCAGCAGCTTCGCGGCCAGCGTCTCGTTGGAGTCAAAGACGCTGTAGTGCACCTGGATGCCGGTTTGCGTCTGGAACTGGCGCAGCATCTCAGGCTTGATGTAGTCGTACCAGTTGTAGACGTTCACGACCCGCTCGCCGGCATTGGCAGAGTCAGCGGTATGCGAGGACCCGCCGCAACCACCCAGCAGCGCGCCGAGGATGCCGAGCATGATGAAGCAGGCGATGCGCATGAACATCATGGTAGCGGAAGTTCCCCTACAAGCCCCGTGTGGCCATGGCCGGGGGCACCGATGCCGCACGCAGCGCCGGCCACAATACGGCGAGCTGACACAGCAGCAGCACGATCGCCGCGCCGCCACAGGCATATGTCAGGCTCATACGCTGGATTTCCAGCCTCGCTGCCAGCCAGGTATTGCCCGAGAGTCCCAGCGCGACGCCCAGCAGGCATCCGGTGCCGGCGATCAGCAGGTTCTCGGTATGGAAGTAGCGCAGGATGTCGACCCGGCGGGCTCCCAGCGCGCGCCGCATGCCGATCTGGCGCCGCCGCTGTCCCACCCAGTACATGGTGAGGCCAATGACGCCGAAGGCCGTGATCGCCAACAGCAGTGCACACAGCACACCCAATACAATGATGGTCGCACGATTGCCGCGTTGTGCCTGACTGCGGATTTCTAAGAACGGTTCGACATTCGCGATGATCCGCTCACGCGTCAGCTCGAGCAGTTTCGCCGGCGCAGCATGCAGCATGGCGTCCTGTTGGCCGGACTGGGTGCGCACCAGGTACATGATGCCGTTGTTCACATATTGAAACGGGACGAACACCGAATACTCACGCCAGGGATTGCCCCACCCTCCCGTATCCGAGGGCCGCTGCATCGTCTGCACGATCCCAACGATGCGGCTGGGACCGCCGTGCTGAAAATACAACATCTGCCCCAGCGCCTGCCCTGCAGGATATATGTCCTTTGCCACGCTTTGCGTGATGACAACAGACGGTGGCAAGCGGGTCTCGCCGTTACGGATCTCTCCTACTTCACTGGCGTAGAACCAGCGCCCGGCGCTGAGCTTGAGCCCATAGGCGGCAAGCCCGTGTTCATCGACGGTGTAAATGGCGGTCCACGCCCCAAACTTCTCCGGATCCGAACCGCGCGCCAGCGGCCAGTGCCATTCGACACCCGCCAGGGGCGTGCTGTTGATCGCTTCGGCATCAACCACGCCGGGCAGCGATCTCAATGCTCCCAGATCCCCCGAAATGCGCGCCTTGAGATCCTCCGGATCCTCGGTCCAGGTATTCGTCAAGGCAAATATATTGGCTTCATCGATGCCGCTGTCCCGCTGCATCCATTGCACCCGCTGCAGAATCATCGACAGACTGTTGCTGACGATCGCCAAGGTCACGGCTATCTGCAGCACGATCAACACGGCTCCGACCTTGTTGCGTCGCAGGGCCCGCAGGATGGGAAATATCTCCATGGGCTATTGAGCCTTGAGCTGCCAGCCGGGCTGGACCCGACTGGCGCGCCATGCGGGATACAGACCCGAACACACGGTGGTGATGATCGCCACGGCAAAGGTGATCGCCACCATCTGCATGTCCAGGGAGGCCAGGTGAACGCGGGCGGTGTCCGCCGGCTCGATGCCGCGCAGAGCGCGCACCGCCGAAAGACCGGCGGCCGTCAACGCCAGCCCGAGAAGCCCTCCTGAGAGTCCAATCAGGAACGTTTCTGTCAGACACTGCATGAACAGGTCGACCCGGGAGGCGCCCAGGGCGCGGCGTACGCTCAGTTCCACGGCGCGACTGGAGAACTTTGCCAGCATCAGTCCCACGGCGTTGATCAGGCAGACTATCAGGAACCCTGAGGCGATTATTGAGTTGATCCGTACCTCACTGGGTATGGCGCCCACATGCGCAAGCCACTGCGGCACGTCGCGCAGGGTCACCAGCGGCAACCACTGGAAACGGCCCAGACGCTGCTGTTCGGCCGCATAGTTCTGCAGGTTCGTGGTGAAGGTTCGGACCTGCCCGGCCTGCGGCAACTCCAGCCACAATTGAACCCAGGCACAATCCGAGTTCAGCCGGCCGGTCCAGTCGGGGGGCAGCGAAGTCGCATCGCACCCGTAGTCGAGGGTCTGGATCTGACGCTCTATTGCGATCGAGAACGGTATGAAGAAATCCTCGCCATCGCTGGACCACGCATAGGCCTGTTCGTCGTAGAAACGCGGCAGCGGATTCCATGAACCGATGACACCAGTGACGCGATAGTCGCGCTTTCCCAGGTTGATGGTCTTGCCCACTGCCTCTACGCCGGGAAAAACGCGATCGGCGAGCCTGCTGCTCAATACGACCGCATTATCGCGGTCATCATCCGCCCTGCGCCCCCAGGGAGCCCCGCTGCGAAACGGCACTTCGAACATTGAAAAGAAATCGGCGCCGGTTGCCCGGCCGGCCGCCGGGAACGGGGCGCCCCGGGCCGGTTTCACGTTCAGGCCTATCGGGTACATGGACGCCTGGCGCGCGTCGGGCTGCATCTTCATCAATGCCACCGCGTCACGATAGGGAAGCTGGCGCGGAATCCAGTTGCTGTTGTGCTCCTTCGAGCCTTCCCCGAAGCTATCCATCTGTGGCACGAACAGTTGCGATGATTTGTCAGGAATCGGGTCGCTTGACATCGCCACGAGCGTTGTCAGCATGGTCATTGAGGCGCCGATCCCGACCCCGACGGCCACAATCATGAGTGTCGTGAGTACCAGGTTGCGCCGCAGGTTGCGCAGGGCGAGTTCCAGGTGATAATCCAGCATTACATGGCCCGCGTCGCCAGTGCCGGCGGAATCGATGCCGCCCGCAGCGCCGGCCACAGTACCGCCGCCTGGCACAGGCCCAGCACCATCAGCGCCCCACCACCGATGAATGCCGCGCTCATGCGTGTCAGCTCCAGGCTCACGGCCAGCCAGGCATTGCCCCATAGCCCCAAGGCGATCCCAAGCGCGCACCCGGTGCCGGCGATCAGCAGATTCTCGGTGTGAAAATACTTCAGGATGTCCAGGCGGCGCGCGCCCAGCGCGCGCCGCATGCCGATGTAGCGGCGCCGCTGATTGACCCAGTACATGGTCAGCCCGATGACCCCGAAGGCGGTAATGGTCAGCAGCAACGCGCACACCGCCTCCAGCATGACACTGGTGGCCCGCTCGCCCAGATAGGCCTGGTGACGGATGAAGGAAAACGGCCGCAGCGCCTGGATCACCCGCCTGTTTCTCAAGCCGTAGAGCTTGTCCTGGGCGATCCGCATCACCGTCGCCTGCTGACCGGCGCGGGTACGCACCACATAAACGACGCCGCTCTTGTCCAGATATTGGAATGGCACGAAGGTTGAATTCTCGAGGAAGGATTCGCCCCAGCTCGAACCGGCAAACGGCGTCTGTGCGGTCTGGATGATGCCCACGATGAGGCTGGCCTGCGCCCCCTGGATGTCCTCTTTGGTGGTGAAATAGACTAGCCGCCCCAAGGCGTTGCCTGCCGGAAAAAGCTGCTCGGCCAGGTGCTGCGTGATCACAATCGTGGCGGGGAATTTGTCCTCGTCGGTACGCAGCTCGCCCACCTCATCGGCTCTGAACCAGCGCCCCGCCGTGAGCTTCAGTCCGTATGCGGCCAGGGCGTGCTGGTCAACGTAGTACAGCGCCGAGGTGGCCTTGCGATGATTCTTTTCCGGCTTGATGCTCAGATCCCAGCTCGAACCCCCGCCATGCAGAGGAAAACTGTTGGTGGCCACGGCATCGATGACGCCGGGCAATGCGCGTAGCGCCGCGAGATCGCCCTGAACCCGGGCCGCGGGGTCCGTCGGATCGCCCAGCCAGCCGTTCCAGAAGCTGAAGATGTTCGCCTCATCGATGCCGCTAGGCCGGCGCATCTGCTGCAGATGCTGCTGGATGATGGACACGCAGTTGCACACGATCGCCAGCGTCAGGGTGATCTGCAGGCCGATCAGGACGGCGCCAACGCGATTGCGACGCAGGCTCCTGAGGATGGGGAGGATTTCCATCTATTGAACCTTCAGCTGCCAGGCCGGCTGAATACGGCTGGCGCGATAGGTGGGGTACAGGCCGGAGCACATGGTCGCGACGATCGCGACGATCACCGTGATCACCACCATCTGCGTATCCAGGTAGGCCAGTCGACCGGACACGCTGTCGCGGCCACCCAGATCCAGCAATGCGCGCAGTACCGCAAGACCCGCGGCCGTCAGCGCCAGGCCCAGCAAGCCGCCCAGAAATCCCACGATCGTGGTCTCGACAATGCATTGCAGGTACACGTCCCGGCGTGAGGCGCCCAGGGCACGCCGCAAACTCAACTCCACCGAGCGGCCGGAAAACTTGGCCAGCATCAGACCAACCGCGTTGACCAGGCATACGACCAGCAGACCGATGGCGACCAGCGAATTGACGCGCACCTCGTGCGGCACCACATCGCTGTAGACCAGCCAGTCGGTAACGTCGTGCAGCGCTACCTCCGCCGGCCAATGGAATCTTCCCAGTTGCTGCTGTTGCGCGGCATAGCCTTGCAGGAAATCCCTGAATGCCCGAACCTGCGCCGCGCTCGGCAGCTCCACCCAGAACTGTATCCACACACAGGAGGAATTCAGCCGTCCCTGCCAACCCGGTGGCGGAAGCTCGGTGCAGTTGGTGCCACCCCAGGTCGGTATCTGCCGCTCAATGGCGGTGGTGAACGGGATGTAGAAATCCTCGGTATCGGCAAAACCCCCGCCCGTCAGATCGTAGAAATGCGGGATCAGCAGCCAGGTATCGAGGACTCCGATGATGCGGTAGTCGCGGGAGTTCAGGTTGATGGTGCTGCCCACGGGATTGCGGTGCGGAAACACGCGCTCGGCCAGGTGCGCACCCAGCACCACCACATTCTCCCGATTGTCATCCTGCTGCTGCCCCCAGGCGGCCCCGGCACGAAACGGCGCCTCGAACATGGTGAAGAAATCCGCATAGGTGGCCCTGCCGGCCACCTGGAAGGGCCTGCCACCGGGCGGGTTTACCGTCTGCGCCACCTCGTACATGGCCGTCTGGCGCACGCCGCGATGCGCTTTAAGCAGGGCCACCGCATCACGGTAGGTGAGCTGGCTGGGAAGCTTGGCACCGTCCGGACCGCCGCTGCTACGACGTGCCGCGGGTCCCGCCACATCGATCTGCGGCACGAACAGCTGCGAGGATTTGTCCGGGATCGGATTGCCCGACATGCCCACCAGCGTCGTGAGCACTGTCATGCAGGTGCCGATCCCCACGCCCACCGCTGCGACCGTGAGCACCGTCAAAGCCAGGTTGCGCTTAAGACCGCGCAGGGCCAGTTGAAACGAATACCGCAGCATCGGCTACAGATCGCGGATCGCCGCGGCCGGCGGAATGGCCGCGGCGCGCAGTGCCGGCCACAGCACCGCGACCTGGCTGAGCGCCAGCACGACGACCGCCCCGACCGCCAGGTAGCCGATGCTCATGCGGTTCAGTATCAGAGTCGTCGCCAGCCAGGTATTGCCGGCAACGCCGATCGCGATGCCCAGAGCCGCGCCGGAACCCGCAATCAGCAGGTTCTCCAGCTGAAAATAGCGCAGGATGTCCACGCGCCGTGCGCCCAGCGCGCGCCGCATGCCGATCTGCCGGCGCCGCTGTGCCACCCAGTACAGCACCAGTCCGACGATGCCGCAGGCGGTGACGGTCAGCAGCAGTGCGCACAGGACGGCCAGCAAGATGCTCAGGGAATGTTGGCTCTGATAGGCGCGCTGGCGGATCTCGCGAAACGGCGACACGCTCAAGATGACGCGTCGGCGCGTCACTGCATAGAGCCGCTCCCGCACCGCCCCCATGGCCGTCTCCAGCGCCCCGGGGCGGGTACGCACCAGGTAGCTGGCAAAGCTGCCGATGAATTGATGCGGCAGGAATATCGAATTCTCGACACTTGATGCAAACGGGCTCGCACCCCCACCGGTCCAGGGTGATTGCGCCCGCTCCACGATGCCCACGACGCGTATCGGACTGGTCGAATTCACATAGACGACCTGACCGAGGGCATCCCCGGAAGGAAACAGTGTTCTGGCGAGACTGCGCGTCAATACCACGCTGGCGGCGCTCTCATCCTCACCCATGTGCTGATCCTTGACCTCAGCCGCGCTGAACCAGCGCCCCGCGATCAGCTTGACGCCATATACGGCAAGCCCGTGTTCGTCGACGAAATACTCGGTGGTGGACGCATTGGGCTGCTTCTGGTCCGGCTTGAGGCTGATGCCGGTTACGAGGGCGGCTCCGCCCAGCGGAAAGCCGTTCGTCGCCTCGGCATCCAGCACTCCCGGCATCGAGCGCAATGCGGCAACGTCCGCCGCGGTGCGCGACTTCAGATCGTCAGGCTGTCCCACCCAGGTATTGAGCACCGAGAAGACGTTGGACTCGTCCATGCCGCTGGGGCGCGCCATCTGCTCGCGGTATTGCTGGATCACCGACAGACAGTTGCAGACGATCGCCAGCGTCAGAGCGATCTGCAGACCGATCAGCAGCGCGCCGACCTTGTTGCGACGCAGAGTCGAGAGAATCGGCAGGATTTCCATGCGCTATCCCCTGCTACTGTGTTTTCAGCTGCCACGCCGGCTGCACATGGCTGGCGCGCCAGACCGGATATAGGGCCGAGCACACCGTGGCAGACACGGCGAGCGCCAGGGTGATGAAGATCATGGTGCCGTCAAGGGAGGTGGCCCGATCCACCGCGGTGGTTGCGCCTGAGATCATGTGCAGTGCCCTCTGGCTGGCAAGCCCAGCGGCCGTAAGTCCCAGTCCCAATATCCCGCCGGGCAGGCCCACGACCGCCGTTTCAATCAGACATTGCCGGCAGATATCCCAGCGCGATGCACCCATGGCGCGCCGTACGCCGAGCTCGCCCGCCCGTGCTGAAAACCTGGCCAGCATCAGTCCCGTGGCGTTGGTGAGGCACACAATCAGGAATCCGAACGCGACCACGCTGCTCACCCGCAAGGTATCCGGGACCGAGATCTCCAGGGCCATCCACTGGTGCACGTCGCGCAGCTGCGCCCGGGGTGGCCAGTGAAAGCGCCCCTGCCGACGCTGCTGGGCCGCGTAGTTGTAGAGGAATGTGCGGTAGTCACGGGCCGCCGCCGCGCCTGGCAGCTCCACCCAGAACTGGAGCCAGATGCATTCTGAAGCGAGTTGTCCCTGCCACCCCGGGCCAGGGCGGGCGTTGCACATCATGCTGCCATTGGCCGGCATCTCACGGGCAATGGCGGTGGTGAAAGGCAGGAACACCTGCTCGGCATCGGCCAGCCCGTTGCGCTGGCCCTGGGTCAGATCGTAGTAGCGCGGCACGGGGTTCCAGTCATCGATGACCCCGACGATCCGATAGTCACGATCGCTCAGGCTGATGCTCTTGCCCAGCGGATTGTCGTGGGGAAACAGCCGTTTGGCCAGTTTGGCGCTCACTACCACGACATTGGTGCCGCCTTGATCATCCGCCTCACTCCAGGGGCCACCCAGGCGGAACGGCACCTCGAACATCCGGAAAAAATCTGCATAGGCGGCTCGGCCCGGAACCGGAAACGGCACCCCGTCCAACCCAATCGCATCCAGTGAAACCGCGTACATGGCGCTCTGGCGTAGCGCCCGATGCGCCCTCATGAGCGCCATGGCATCGCGGTAGGAGAGCTGCTCGGGCAGCTGATCGGCCTTGATCGGACCGCCGGGGCGGGTTGGCGGACCCCACGCGTCGATTTGTGGCACGAACAGCTGCGCCGACTTGTCCGGAATGGGATCAACCGATATCGCCCGCAAGGTCGTGAGCACGGTCATCGAGGCGCCGATGCCGAAACCCACCACCGTCACCATCAGCGCCGTGAGGGCCACATTGCGCCTGAGGCTGCGAACGGCCAGTTCCACGTAGTAATTCAACACAGTGACTGCCTCCCGTTGCGCCTGCCGTGAGCGGCCCTAAAGCCCTCGCGTCGCCAGCGACGGCGGTACGCAAGCCGCCCGGTAAGCGGGCCACAGCACCGCCAGCTGGCACAGGACCAGCACGATGAGCGCACCGATGCCGATGTAGACCCAGCTCATGCGCGCGGTGCCCATGTGAGTTGCCATCCACAGGTTCGCACCAAGGCCGCCCGCGACTCCCAGCAATGCGCCGCTGCCGGCGATCAGCAGGTTCTCGGTATGGAAGTAGCGAAGGATGTCGACCCGCCGCGCGCCAAGCGCACGACGCATGCCGATTTGTCGCCGCCGCTGCGCGACCCAGTACATGGTCAGGCCGACGGTGCCCAATCCGGTGATCGCCAGCAGCAGCCCGCACACCGTCCCCAGCAGCCAGCTCTCGGACTTCTGTATCTGATAGGCACGGGTACGCGTCTCCGAAAATGGCATGAGCTGGTCTATGACCCGCTGGCGGGTGACCGCGTAGAGCCGATCCGGTACCGCGCGCATGACCGCGGCGAGTTGGCCGGGTCGCGTGCGCACCAGATAGTTCATCTGGTTGGCCACGAACTGCAGCGGCAGGAAGGTGGAATACTCTGCCCCCTCATCGCCAAATCCCTGGGCGGGCCACGGCGTCTGAGCACGATCCACGACTCCGATGACGTGCACCGGTTGGTCCGTGATCATGTAGATCACCTGCCCGAGAGCCGCGCTCTTTGGAAAGAGTTTTTTGGCCAGCGCCGAAGTCAGCACCGCGCTGGGAACCCCCTTCTCGTCATCGATGCGCATCTCTTCGATCTCGGAGGAGGAGAACCAGCGCCCTGCCACCAGCTTCAGTCCCATGGCGTCGAGCCCGTGCGCATCATTGAAATACAGGGTCGTGCCAGCCGCCCCGCCATTGCTCGAATCGGGTTTCAGGCGGATGCCCCAGCCCCAGCCGCCACCGCGCAGCGGGTAACTGTTGGTGGCTTCGGCGTCCACGACGCCTGGCATGCCGCGCAGCGCCGCCAGATCCTCCTCGATGCTCGCGCGCAGATTTTCCGGCTCGCCCACCCAATGGTTCTGCAGGGTGAAAATATTGGCCTCATCGATGCCACTTGGGCGGCCCATGGCCGCCAGGTGTCCCTGGATGATCGACATGCCATTGGCAATCACGGCCAGCGTCAGTGCGATCTGCAAGGTCACCAGAATGGCGCCGACCTTGTTGCGCTTCAGCGCCGACAGGATTGGGACTATTTCCATGATGGACCTCACTGCGCCTTCAGCTGCAAGGCCGGCTGGACTCGAGTCGCCCGCCAGGTCGGGTACAGCCCGGAACACAGAGTTGCCCCCACCGCCAGTGCCACGGTCAAAGCCATCACGGCCGGATCCAGACGCATGAGACCTCCGACGTATTGCGCCAGATAGCCCAGGCTTGCGCGATTCGCCGCCAACCCCAGGGCGGTCAGCGCCAGGCCCAGCATCCCGCCGAGCACGCCGACCACCGCGGTTTCAGTCAGGCATTGCAGGAAAATGTCGGTTCTGGTGGCCCCCAGCGCGCGGCGCACGCCGAACTCACTGGCGCGTGCGGAAAAGCGCGCCAGCATCAGTCCCACCGCGTTGACCAGGCACACGGTGAGGAACCCGAACGCCAGCAGCGAATTGACGCGCACCTCATCAGGAATGACATGCATGAGGGACAGCCATTGATGCACATTGCTCAGCTGTACCAGCGGCGGCCAGTGGAAGCGCCCGAGGCGCCGCTGCTCCGCGGAGTAATTGAGCAGGTATTGCCTGTAGTTGCGAACCGCCGTCGCATTCGGCAGCTCCGCCCAGAAACCGAACCAGATGCACTCGCTCGAAAGCCTACCGGCCCAACCGGAAGAGGGCAGGACCGCGCAGTTGTAGTTGCCATTGGTCTGCATCTGATGACCTATGGCGGTCGTGAAGGGAATGAAGAAATCCTCGACTTCCGAGAAGGCATTGCCGTTGACCACGTCATAGAAACGAGGCGTCGGGCTCCACGCTTCCAGCACGCCGGTGATCCGATACAAACGTCCGCCCAGACTCACGGTCTGACCCACCGCGGAGCTGTTCGGAAACAATTTCCCCGCCAAGGTCTTCCCCAGAACCACCACATCGGCGCGGTCGGTCTCGTCCTGCACGCTCCACGCAGCGCCTGCAGCGAAGGGCACCTCGAACATTGAGAAAAAATCGCGGTGGGTTGCGCGTCCCACCTGCGAGAACGCAATTCCCTTCGGCGGTGTGACATCGAGCGCAACGGGGTACATCGCTGCCTGATGCGGCGCGCTGTGAGCCTGCATGAAGGCCGTGACATCCCGATAGGTGAACTGTGGCGGCAAGCGGATCTCGCCGGTCCCGCCCTTGGGTCGCGTGTTCGGACCCCAGACGTCGATTTGCGGCACGAACAGTGTGTCGGATCTGTCGGGTATGGGATCCCCGGACATGGCGATCAGAACCGTCAGAATCGTCATATACGCGCCGATTCCGACGCCCACCGCGGCAATGATGAGTGACGTCAGAATGACATTGCGTCGCAGGGTCCGCAGCGCAAGGTGCAGGTAGTAACCCAACATCAGGTGCCTCTCCTCTGGGCCGCGAATGGCGGCCAGGACTGTCTATACGGCCGGGCGCGTCGCCGGGTTTTCAACCAGATGGGTCGGTGCCGCCAGATCGATCACCTGACCGTCGACGATCCGCACTTCACGCTGTGCGCGGGCCGCCAGCTCCGGATCGTGAGTCACCATCACGATGGTCGCGCCATCCCGATGCAGCTCCTCCAGCAACTGCATGACCCCGCGGGCCATCTGGGTATCCAGATTTCCCGTGGGTTCATCCGCCAGCAGCAGTCGGGGACCCCCGGCCAGAGCGCGGGCGATGGCGACGCGTTGCTGCTGGCCACCCGAGAGTTCCGCCGGGTAGTGCTTTGAACGCGCCAGTAGGCCCACGCGCTCCAGCGCCTCGTTGATGCGCTTGCGGCGCTCCGCGCCGGGCAGCCGGCGATAGCGCAGCGGCACATCGACGTTGTCGAACACATTGAGATCGGGGATCAGGTTGAAGGACTGGAAGATGAACCCGATCTTCTGATTGCGCAGACGCGAGCGCTGATTGTCGTTCAGGCCATGGACATCGGCGCCGTCCAGCTGGTACTGCCCGCCGGTGAACTCCTCCAGCAGCCCGGCGATGGTCAGAAAGGTGGTCTTGCCGGACCCGGAGGGACCGGTCACCGCCACGAACTCCCCTTCTTTGACATGGATGGAGAAATCCCGCAGGGCGTAGGTCTCGACCAC
Organism: Steroidobacteraceae bacterium; assembly: GCA_035487155.1. Taxonomy (GTDB): domain Bacteria; phylum Pseudomonadota; class Gammaproteobacteria; order Steroidobacterales; family Steroidobacteraceae; genus DAIDKA01. The sequence continues at coordinate 18,023 of DATHMK010000088.1, read as the reverse complement.
TTCGGTGCGGTAGACCTTGGACAGATGAGTCATCTTCAACATACGTTTCTCCGTATCCTTCAGTGAGTGACGATGACGCGATCCGCGCCATTGAATGCGTCCGATCCGGAAACGACGATTTCGTCGCCGACGTTCAGGCCATCGAGAATCTCGACTTTCTGCACGCTCTGTGCGCCCAGGCGCACCGGGTGCCGTTCGGCGATGCCGTCGTGAATCACGTAGGCGTAGCCCGCGTCCTGATCCACGAAGCTGCCGCGCTCGACGGTGAGAACATCGGCGCGTCTATCGATCAGTATGCGCACCGCCAGACGCTGGCTCTGCCGCAGACCCACCGGTTGCGTGCCCGTAAAGCGCAGTCGTGCGGTGACTTCCCCGGAGACCACTTCGGGGGATACGCCACTTAACGTGGCCGGCCACTGCCGGCCATCGCCCTCCAGCGTGGCCGACATTCCGGGCTGCAGGTCGCGCGCCAGGCTCTCCGGCACCTTGATCTCCACTTCCAGATTCGAAAGATCAATCACGCTGAGCAGTGCCGCATCCTTGGCCACGCTCGCGCGTTCGGCGACCTGCACCTGTCCCACTCGACCCTCTACCGGAGATTGCACCTGCAGGGCATTGACCTGGCGTTGCAGGTCAGCCACCACCAGCTGCTGGCGGTCAAACAGCGCCTTCTTGCTGCTGACATCAAACTGGGTCTGCTTGGGCGCCGCTTCGTAGTCCGCCTGCGCCTGCCGCAGCGCGAAATCGGCTTTCTCCAGATCGTCCTTGGCCTTGAGCGCCTGCAGTTCGGTATAGGCGCCCAGTTCAAAGGCCTTGGCGCTGCGATCCGATTCACGCTGCGCCGTAGTCCGATCAACCCTGGCCTGTTCGTACTTGTCGGAAAGGTCGCGCAGCTTGCTGGCGGCATCAAGCTGCGCACGCTGCCAGTCGACCCGCATGCTCTCCAGCGTCGCCCGCTCCTGCGACAGCTTTGCGGTGAGATCCGGACTGTCGATCACGGCCAGCACCTGGCCCTTCTTCACCGCATCTCCGGCATGCACGTGCAGGGTGATGATGCCGGTCTCGATGGCATACAAAGTGGGGCTGGATGCCGCCACCACCTGGCCATCGGCGGCCACGTCGCGTACAAACAGGCCCCGCTCCACCGTGGCGATGGTGAGTCGCGAGCGATCCACTGAACTGCTGATGCCGCTGAAGCGCAGCAACCAGATCACGAGGGCCACGAGGGCGGCCGCAGCGCAGGCTCCAATGATGATCAGGCGCCGGTGGCGCCGCAACGCCGAGGGCTGCTCCAGCGGGGTATCCTGGCCGGCCGTGTCGCGCATCCGAATCGCCTCGGCGCCCTGGGCTTCGGACTCATAGTCTTTGAATTTGGACATTGGGTATATCGCGTACGGCGTTAGGGAGCGTGCTCGATGAGCAGCGCGTCAATGGTGGCCAGATCGGCTTCGGCCAGACGGCCAGCCTGCTGCTTGAGCGTCAGGAGCGCGGTCAGGTAATCGTAGCGCGTCTGGCTGTAGAGCAGCTGCGCGACGAAGTATTGGTTCTGCGTCTGCAGCAGGTTGTATTCAGCGCCGGTGCCGAGCGCAAATTCCAGACTGCGCTTGCTGGCCTCGAGGGCCACCCCGGCCGAATCCACGTTGCGGCGCGCCGCCGCAATGCGTGCAATGCCGGTCACCACGTTGCGATAGGACGAACGCGTCAGGCGCTCAGCGTCGCGCTCGGCACCCGCGTACAGCGCCAGCGCCTGTTTCCACAGCGCGCGCGACTGGCGTACCTGCGAAGCCACCGCGCCCCCCTGGAACAGCGGCCAGGTCACCGATACCCCGATCTGGTCGTCCTGCGAATTACCGCCGATGGTGAGATCGCCCCAGCCGCGGTTGCGACCTGCCGCGAGCACCACCGACGGCAGCGCCTTGCCATGCTGCACATCGATGTCCCGATCGGCCGCATCCACCTGCAGTTGCGCGGCCCGCACCAGCGGATTGTCCTTCAGGGCAGCGGTCACCCATTCATCCACCGACGCCGGGTCGGGGGATTCAAGCGGAATCTGCTCGCGCAGGGCCGCAACCAGCGTCGCGGGCGCCCCGCTCACCTCGCTCAGCAGCAGCTCGGCATCGTCCAACCCGTTCTGCGAGTCGATGACGGCCTGTGCGGTTTGATCGTAGTAGGCCTGGGCCTGCTCAGAATCGGCGCGCGCCCCGACGCCGGTCTGCTGGCGGCCGCGGGCCTGGTTCAGCAGCACGCTATAGGACTGCCGCGCACCCTGGTTCGTCACCAGCGCGTCGTGGGCCGACAACACGCCAAAATAGGCTTGCGCCACCCGCAGCATCAGGGATTGCTGCGCCGCCAATAGATTGGCCTCGGCCGCCGCGGCCGTCGCGCTCGCCTCGCGCAACTGGCTGAAGGACTGAAAGCTCCACAGGGTCTGCGACAGGTTCAGCCCATAGCCGTGGCCATCGCCGAAACACACCTGGGTGGCGGCACCCGCGGCGATCTGGCAGCCCGTGATGGTCGTGCTGGCCACGGTCTGTGGCGCAATCAGCTGCTCGCCGAGCTTCTCCCGTTCGGCAGAGGCATTGGCACTGACCTGCGGCAGCAGCAATGCCAGGGCCTGCGGCTTGGCCTCGATGGCGGCGTCGCGTTGCGCCAGGGCGGCCTGCAGGGTGGCGTCGTGGTTCTGGGCCAGGTGGTACAGCTGCAGCAGATCATTGGCCCAAGCCGCAGGGGCTGCGAACGCCAAAGCAGCCGCCACCAGCGCCCATCGTCCCCCGCTCAGCGTCTGACCCATCGTTGCTTTGCGCCGACTCTTATGACTGCAGCTTTGGAAAGCAATCGCCATGCCAAGTTCACTGACATCATAACTATCTGTTTATATTTGCCTTTCACCGCTGTTGCGAGGGCATGCCGCTGTCCGCGGACACTGCTGCGGACACCCTCGCGGACACCCTTGTCCGCGGCCACGGGTCGCGCTGCGGCGCCGCGGCCGGTACGATGCTGCGTTTGAGTCGCGTGGACAGACATTCCGCGCATGCGGAAATTGCTTGAAAACACCCGGCGGCCTGCAGCCCCTGATCGAAGATGGGGTCATCGACGAAGTCCTGCGTTCATTGAAAAGCGGCAAAGAGGCCACGGTCTACGTGGTGCGCGCCGGGGAACGAGTGCTGTGTGCCAAGGTCTATCGGGACATGGGCCAACGCAGCTTCCAGAAGCGCGCCCAGTATCAGGAAGGGCGCAAAATACGCGGCAGCCGTCAGGCGCGCGCCATGGGCAAGAGCACCCGCTTCGGCCGCAAAGAACAGGAAGCGGCCTGGAAGAACGCTGAGGTGGACGCGCTGTATCGCCTGGTGGCGGCGGACGTGCGCGTCCCCAAACCCTACGGCTACTTCAATGATGTGCTGCTGATGGAGATGGTGACCGACGCCGCGGGCGCGCCCGCCCCGCGCCTGGGCGAGGTCGACCTGTCGGCCGAGACCGCCGAGGAATACCACCTCTTCCTGATCCGCCAGGTGGTGCGGATGCTGGCCATCGGGCTCATCCATGGCGATCTGTCGGCATTCAACGTACTGGTCGGACGCGACGGGCCCGTCATCATCGACCTACCGCAGGTGGTGAACGCGGCCGGCAACAACGCTGCGCTGGCCATGTTAGAGCGTGACGTAAATAATCTGCGCGGCACGCTCGGCCGTTTTGCACCGCGGCTGCTGGGTACCCAATATGCGCAGGAGATGTGGGCCCTGTTCGAGAAGGGTGAACTGCATGCCGACAGCGAACTTACCGGGACCTTCGCCCAGGACCTGTCGAGTGCCGACACCGATGGAGTATTACAGATCGTCGATGATGCGCGCGAGGAGGCCATCCGCCGCCAATTGGGGCGGGAAAACGGCTAAACGCAACACATCGGGCCGCCCTTGCGGTATCTTGGCGGTCGACACCCCGACCTTGCGCCGGGTGTCCGCAGTAACGCGATTGCTAACGAGGGGCAGCGGATGCGCTTGAGCAAGACCGGCTATTACGCCGATTTCTTCATCTACGCCACGGTGGTGGTGACCGTCACCGTTGTCATGGCCTGGCGAAACACCGCCTACGAGACCTCGATCTGGCTGCTCACCGCGGCCGTGGGCGCCGTGAGCTGGACATTGTTCGAGTACCTGCTGCACCGCTTCGTGCTGCATCAGATGCAGCCGTTCGCCGCGATGCATGACGCGCACCACCAGGCCCCCCTGGCCTTCGTCGGCACGCCGACCTGGTTGAGCATGGGGGTAATTCTGGGCGTCGTGTTTGCCCCGACATGGGCGCTGGGCTCCTTCAACGCTGCCAGTGGTCTGGCGATCGGGGTCATGGTCGGGTTCTTCTGGTACGGGCTGGTGCACCACGCCATCCACTATCGCAAGCCCCGGGCCATTGCCACGCGCCTGCTGCTGGCCTCGCGGCGGCATGCCCAGCACCATTACTCAAACCAGTTGGGTAACTTTGGCGTCACCACCTCGTTCTGGGATCACGTATTCGGCACGACGCTGAACGTGGCTTCGGATCGTCCGGTGCAGGCGGAGTAGCGCCGACTTTCAGCCCTGCCGGGGCTTCTGCCGCTTGAAAAATGCCTCGACGCGCTGCAGCGCATCGGGCGCCAGCCCCTCGTTCTTGAACAGTTCCAGCGCATGTGCATCCGCCAGCGACAACCCGTCGCTGGCCAGCAGTGCGCGCTTGTTGAGCTGGTTGGAGTACCAGGAATTGGCGATGATGTCGGCCGCCAGGGCGGCAAGCTCCGCCTCGAAGCGCGGCGCCGGATAACAGAAATTGACCAGATGCATGGCCTGCGCCTCCAACCCCGTATAGGTGCGGCAGGTGAGCATCATCTCGCTGGCCTTTGCGGTACCGACCCGATGCGGCAGGCGCAGGCTCAGGCCCCAGATCGGCGTCAGACCCCAGCGCGCATAGTTGTCCGAGAAGCACGCCGATTCGGTGGCGACAATGAGATCCGCCGCCAGCGCCAGTTCCAGTGAACCGGTGGAGCATTGGCCTTCCACGGCCGAGATCACCGGCTGGGGCAGCGCGGCGAGTTTTTCAATGATCTCGGACTCATAGTGGGGCTTGCCATGAGCCCTGACGTGATCGCGTACCTCCTCCATGTCGTAGCCGGCCGAGAAATTCCCGGCGGCTCCGCGCAGGATCACCAGCCCCACCTTGCGCTGTTCGCGCGCCAGCCGGTCCAGATGCTCCTCGAGTGCCTCGAACACCTCCTTGGACAGGGCGTTCAATTTCTCCGGCCGGTTCAGCGTGAGGGTCGCAACGCCGCCTTGATCCTGACGCAGCACCAGATCGCTCATTGGCCTTTTCCTCCTTCGCGAGTCCACCAGCCACCGCCCAATGCCTGGAACAGCGCTGCGCTGTCGGCAAATCGACTCGACTGTGCCTGGACAAGATTGACGACCGCCTGCTGATAGCTCTGTTCGGCGGCAATTACCGCCGTGGTGCTCGCGGTTCCCAGTTCGCGCTGATGCTCGGTCAGATCCAGGGTGCGCTGTGCCGCGGCGGCGGCCGTGGTATCGGCCTCGAGCGCGGCGGCGTCCTCACGCAATGCCTGCAGTGCATCGGCCACATTCTGGCAGGCCAGGATCACCGCGGCGCGGTATTGCGCCGCGGCCTGATCCAGTGCGGCATCCGCGGCGCGCTTGTGATGCAGCAGGGATCCCGCATCAAACAGGGTCTGGGTCAGCGATCCACCCAGCGACCAGAACCCGGTATAGGGGCCAAACAGGCCACTCATCTGCAACGCGCTCGACCCCAGTGTGCCATCGATGCTGAACTGCGGCAGCATGTCCGCCAAGGCGACACCCACCTGGGCCGAGGCGGCATGGAGGTTCTCCTCGGCCACACGCACATCGGGCCGTTGCCTCACCAGCGCGCTGGGCAGGCTCAGCGGCAGCTCGTGGGGCAGCGTCAGATCCGACAGCGCGAATTGCTCCACCGGCGCGTGCGCCGGCAGGCGGCCCATGAGCGCCGTCAGCTCATCACGAGTCTGGCCCAGCTGCTTGCGCAGCGGCGGCAGCGTCGCCGCGGTCTGTGCCATCAGCGACTGCTGAGTGAGCAGGTCCAGTTCACTGGCCGTTCCTGCGCCCCGTTGCTGCTGCACGACGCTGAGCAACTGCCGCTGCAGCTGCAGCAGCCGCTCGGTGGCCTCGATCTGGCCGCGCAGTGATGCTTCCTGGATCACGGTGACGACCACGTTGCTGCTCAACGTCAGATACGTCGCCTCGAGCTGGAAACGGGCGCCCTGCGCCTGAGCCAGCGCGGCCTCGTTGGCACGCCGCACGCCGCCGAAGATATCCGGCAGATAGCTCACGGTGAGCTGCGCGGTGTACAGGTTGTAAGTGGGATCGGCGGCCACCGTGGCCGGGGTGATGGTGCCAATGGGATATTTGGCGCGCGTGCCGCTGAAGCCGCCAGCCACCGTCGGCAGCAGCGCGGTGCGCTGTGCCAGATACAGCTCATGCGCCTGGCGCAGCGCCGCCCGGGCCGCCTGTACGTCCGGATTGGCGCGCAGCGCCTCGGCGACCAGTTGATCCAGCTTGGCTGAGGCGAACAGGCTCCACCATTGATCCGGAATCCTAAGATCCGCGACCAGTTGCTGGGCATCAGCGCCCGCGCCGATGGGGCCAGAACTTACCGGGGTCGGCGCATAAGCGGTGTCCGTCGGTGCAGCCGGCCGGTGAAAATCCGGACCCACCGCACAGCCGGACAGGGCCGCGGCGATGCACCAGGGCACCAGGGCCTTGGCGAGCGGCATCAATGACTTTGCCATGCCGCCTTCCCGCCGCGCGATTCGGCCCAGTGTTCGATCACGTGATACATCGCCGGCAGCACGATCAGCGTCAGGAACGTCGACACCAGCAGCCCGCCGACCACGACCGTGGCGATGCCGCGCTGCACGTCGCTGCCGACCCCGGTATGAATGGCGGCCGGCAGCATGCCAAGGCTTGCCACCATGGCCGTCATCAGCACCGGCCGCAGTCGTTCGGTGGCTCCCTTCATGATGGCCTCGTGCAGCTCCAGGCCGGATTTTCGCATCCGGTTCAGATTCGAGACCATGATGATACCGTTCTGAACGGCGACGCCGAACAGGGCGATGAAACCGACTCCGGTGGCCACGTTGATGTGCTGCCCCGTCAGATGCAGGGAGATCAGTCCACCCAGTGTCGCCAGCGGCACCACGCTCAATATGAGCAGCGCCTGGCGGAACGAGTGCGTGCCGATGGTGAGGAAGATCAGCATCAGTCCCATGACCAGTCCCAGAATGATGAGCAGGCGCGACTCGGCGCGCCGCTGGTTCTCGAACTGGCCGCCCCACTCCAGGCGGATGCGGCGCGGATCGAAGTGCACCTGGGCCGCGATCTTCTCCTCGGCCTCCTTCAGGTAACTGGTCAGATCCCGATCGCGATTGTCGATGCGGATGGTGAGGTTGCGCTGCCCGTTCTCGCGCGTGACCGTGCTCTCGCCCACGCGCTCGCGCACCTCGGCCACCTGCGCCAGGGGCACCTGCATCCCAGCAGCCGTCATGACCGGCAGGTTGCCGATGGCCGCGGCACTGCCGCGGGTGTTCTCCTCGTAGCGCACCGTCAGCGGATAGGTGCGCTCACCCACGTATACCGTCGACACCGGCGCCTGGCCGACACCGGTCTGGATCACATTCTGCAGATCCGTCATGTTGATGCCGTAGCGTGCCGCCTTGTCGTGATCGAGCTTGATCTCGATCTGCGGAATGGGAGGCTCCTGGAAGATCGAGGCGGATGATGTTCCCTGCACGGTGTTCAGCACCTCGACGATCTGACCCCCGACCGCGCGCAGCTCATCCAGATCATCGCCATAGAGCTTGATGACCAGCGGACTGTGCGCGCCGCCAATCAGATCATTGACCCCATCGATGATGGGCTGGCTGATGCCCACCGAGTACTCGGGCAGATCACGGGCCAGATCACTGGCCAGCTGGTCCAGGAACGCCTTCTTGCTTTCATGGCCCGGCCAGGTGTCGTAGGGCTTCAGGCCCACCGGGGCTTCGATGTGCGACATGGTCCAGGGGTCGGTGCCATCATCGTTGCGTCCGGTCTGCGTCACCACATAGGACACCTCCGGATGCTTGAGTATCGAGCGCCGCAGGTCGCTCGCCATGTCGCTGGCCTTGTTCAGCGAAATGCCGGTGGGCAGCTGCACCTGCAGCCACAGTGCGCCCTCGTCCAGATCGGGCAGGAACTCGCGCCCTATGGTACCGCCCAGGGCAATCACCGCCAGCAGCGCGAAGGCCACCACGCCATAGACGATGCGCGGCTGCTGCAGACAGTTGGCGAGGATGCGGTCATAGAATTCGGTGAGCTTCTCCAGCCAGCGATTGTGATAGACCCTGCCGGGAGCCCGGAATGCGAAATAGGCCAGACCGGGCACCAGCGCCAGCGTCGTGAGCAAGGCACCGAACAGGGCATAGCCCATGGTGTAGGCCATGGGCGTGAACAGCTTGGCCTCCGCGCGCTCAAAGGAAAACAGCGGCAGGTAGGCGGTGATGATGATGAGGCTGGCAAAGAATATCGGCCGCGTCACCTGCAGCGTTGCCGCGCGCACCTCGCTTTCGCTCAGTTCCTCTTCGGGCATGGCCTCACGACGCCGCAGGATGGCCTCGGTCACGACGATGGCCCCGTCCACCAGGATGCCGAAGTCGATGGCGCCCAGTGACAGCAGGTTGGCGGAGACCTTGGTGAGATTGAGCAAGGAGAACACCGCCACCAGTGCCAGCGGTATGGTCACGGCCACCACCAGGGCGCTGCGCGGGCTGCCCAGGAATACAATCAGGATCAGGAACACCAGCGCAATGCCTTCGGCGATGGTGTGCCCCACCTTGCTGATGGTCTGGTGAACCAGGTCATCCCGATCGATGTAGGGCACGATGCGCACACCCTGTGAGGCCAGTTGCGCATTGAGCTGCGCAACCTTGGCGTGCAGCCCCTTGAGGGTCTGTGAGGGGTTCTGGTATTTGAGCATCAACACGATGCCTTCGACCGTGTCCGGATTGTTGTCCTTGCCCAGGATGCCCTCGCGCTCCTGGTGACTGAGCACCATGTGGCCCAGGTCCCCGACTCGCACCGGCACGCCATTGACCTGGGTCACGACGATCGAGCCGATCCCGGCCAGGTCGTGCAGCAGTCCCACGCCACGCACCACGAAACTCTGCTCGCCGCGTGACACACGGCCGCCGCCGGCATTGCCATTGTTGTTGTTGATGGCGTTGATGACATCGGTGATGCCCACGCCGTAGTGCTGCAGCTGCTGCGGATTCAGGTTCAGCTGGTACTCGGTGGTGAAGCCGCCGAAGTTGGTGTCATCGACCACGCCCGGCACCGACTTCAGCGCCGGGATCACCACCCAGCGCTGGATTTCGGATAATTCCTGCAGGTTCTTGGCGTCGGATTCGAGCGTATAGCGGTAGATCTCCCCGCCCGGACCTGCGACCGGGTCCAGTGAGGGGCTGGCGCCCGGGGGCAGCACCGCCTGGTTGATGCGCTCGAGCAGACGCTGCCGGGCCCAGTAGTCCTCGTAGCCGTCGCGAAACAGCACGGTGATCAGCGACAGGCCGAAGGTGCTGGAGGAGCGCATCAGCAGCAGACCCGGCGTGCCGTTGATCTGCCGTTCCAGCGGCACCGTGATCAGCTGCTCCACTTCTTCGGCCGCGAGCCCCGGCACCTGGGTGGTCACCTGTGCGGCGACGTCCCCCAGCTCCGGGTAGGCCTCCACGGACAGGGTCTCCCAGGCGTAGATCCCGAAGCCGCTGAGCAGCACCGCCAGCAGAATGACCGCCACCCGCTTGTGCAGGCAGAAGGCGACGAATTGATCAATCATTGAGCAGGATTCCGCCCTTCACGACGACCTGCTCGCCGGCCTTGAGGCCGTCCACAATGACCGCCGTCGAGCCCTCCCCCAGGCGCATCTCGACCACCCGGCGGCTGAAGGTCCAGGGCGCCGTGGCCACGAACACCGAGGTGCGGTCGTTGTTCATCAGCAGCGCCGAGGTCGGCACGATGACCTGCGTGGCCGCAGGTCCGAGCAGGCTCACCGAGGCGAACATGTTGGGGCGCAGAGAATAGTCCGGGTTGGGCACGGCGATGCGCACCTTGTCGCGGCGCGAGTCCGCCTCCAGAACATCCGACACCGAGCTGACACGCCCGCGCAGCACCCGGTCCGGATAGGCACTCAGCGTCACCCGCGCCTCCTGTCCGACCCTGATTGATCCCAGGTCCTGCTCGGCCACCAGTGCCGTCACCCACACGGTACTCAAATCGGCGATGGTCATGACCGGCTGCGTGGGATCATTGAGCATGTTGCCGCGCGCGACGTTCAAGACGGTGACACTGCCGGTCACGGGCGCGCGCACGGTGAGCCGTCCGGGATGGCCGGCATCGCCCGGCCCGGCCCCCAGTGCCGCCATACGCGCCTGCGTGCGGGTGGCCTCAGCCTGCGCCTGCGCGCGATCGCTGCGCGCCTGATCCAGATCGCGGTCGGAAATCACGCCGATCTTGAACTGCTGCTCCTGGCGCTCCAGGTTCTTGCTGGTGAGCGCCAGGGCATCCAGCGCCTTGGTCTGATCATCGAAGGCCTGCGCCAGATCCGGGGAGTCCAGGACCGCCACCACCTGATCGCGCGTGACCCGCTGCCCCAGCTGCACGGTCAGCTGCTCGACCCGTCCGCTCAGGGGCGCCAGCACCGCCGCGGTCACCGCCGGATCGGACTCGATGACGCCGGGACTGTCCAACTGCGCACTGACCGGTTGGGCCGCGGCCGCCTGGACGGCAATGCGCGCGCGCAGCGCCGAGCCTTCGGGTACGTAGAGCGCCTCGCCACGGCGCACGAAGCCGGTGCCTTCGGTGGCGGCCTGCTCCTTGCCACCGAACAGCCCGAAGCCATCGGTGTACATGAGGAGGACGAACAGCACCCCGAGCGCGATTCCGCCCCACATGAACGCCCGGCCGCGCGCCGTGGGCGTATGGTCATGAAGATCCACGACAAGCTCCCCTCAGATGTTTTCCGGTCCCACGAGATTGCCAAGTAGGCACCTTGCAGCTACTTTAAGGTCAAGAGCTTTCGGGAGCCGGACATGACACAGATGACCATCGGTGCCCTCGCCCGCCGCATGCAATGCCAGGCCGAGACCATCCGCTTCTACGAGCGTGAGGGCCTGCTGCCCGCGCCGGCGCGCTCCGGGGGCAACTATCGTCTTTACGGTAAGCCGCACCTGGAACGCCTGGCATTCATCCGCCGCTGTCGATCCCTCGACATGACCCTGGATGAAATCCGGGTGTTGTTGCAGTTACGTGACAGGCCGGCCGACAACTGCGCCGAAGTGAACGGGGTGCTCGATGAGCATATCCAGCACGTGGCCGACCGCATCGCCGATCTGCGCACCCTGCAGACCCAGCTGCGCGACCTGCGCCAGCTGTGCGCCAGCGCCGAGGCGGACGGCTGCGGGATACTCAAGGAGCTGGCGCGCGGCACCGAGGCGGCGCGGCCGCCGGCCGCTCCCCATGTGCGCGGCTCGCACTCGCACCGCAGCGCCCGCTGACCCTCATTCATCCGCATCCGCCAGCGACTTCTGCAGCGCCTCCAGTTCCTCCCCGCCGGCGAGCCACTGGGCCTCCACGCGCTCGGTATCGCGGGCCAGTTGTGCCTGTTTGTCCAAAAGCTCGCGCAGCCGGGTCCGGGCACCCTCGGTGTAGAGGTCCGCGGCGGCCAGTGCCGACTGGACCTGTTGCGACTCCCGCGCCAGGCTGTCCAGCTGCTTTTCAAGCCGGGCCAGCTGTGCCCTCAAGGGACTGAGCGCGGCGCGTCGTTGCGCATCATCGCGACGGCGCTGGCGCCGCGCCTGCGCCGAATCGCTGGACTGAAAGCCGGTGCCCTGTGCTGCCGCCGCCTGGGCCGTGGCCGCCTGCACCGCCAGCCATTGCGCATAGTCTTCCAGGTCACCGTCAAAGGGTTGAATGCCGCCGTCGTGCACCACGTAGAACTGGTCCGCCACGGTGCGCAGCAGGTGCCGGTCGTGTGACACGACGACTACGGCACCGGCGTAGTCCTGCAGGGCGACCGCGAGCGCCTGGCGCATTTCAAGGTCCAGATGGTTGGTGGGCTCATCCAGCAGCAGCAGGTTGGGTCGCCTGAAGGTCACCACCGCCAGCATCAGACGCGCCTTCTCGCCACCGGAAAACGGTGCCACCGGTTCAAACACCCGATCGCCCGTGAAGCCGAAACCGGCCAGAAAGTCCCGCAGCTCCTGCTCGGTGGCGCGCGTCGCCAGTGCCCCGCCGAGTCGTTTGAGGTTGGCGAGCGCGCTATCCTCGCTCATCAGCTGCTCGAGCTGATGTTGCGCGAAGTACCCCAGTGCCAGATCGCGCGCCTCGGTACGCGTGCCCGACATCGCGCCAAGCTCGCCCGCCAGCAGTTTCATGAGCGTGGACTTGCCGGCACCGTTGCGCCCCAGCAGGGCGATGCGTTCGCCGGGCGCCAGGGTCAGGTTCACGTCCTGAAGCATGACGCGCGGCCCATAGCCCACCGACTGGTTTTCCAATGCCAGCAGCGGCCGCGGCAATTTATCCGGCTGCCGGAATTCGAATTCAAACGGTGAATCCACGTGTGCCGGAGCGATGCGCTGCATGCGCTCCAGGGCCTTCAGGCGGCTTTGGGCCTGGCGGGCCTTGGTCGCCTGCGCGCGGAAGCGCTCGACGAAGGACTGCATGTGCCGGATCTGCTGCTGCTGGCGCGTGAACAGCGCCGAGTGCTCGGCCAGTTCCGCGGCCCGCTGCTCCTCGAAGGCGGAGTAGTTGCCCCGATAGGCGCGCGCCCGGCCGTGCTCGATATTGACCACCCGATTCACGATGCGGTCCAGGAACTCGCGGTCATGGGCGATCAGCAGCAGCGTTCCGGGGTATTCGATCAGCCAGCGCTCCAGCCACAGGATGGCATCGAGGTCCAGGTGATTGGTGGGCTCATCCAGCAGCAGCAGGTCCGAACGGCACATCAACGCCTGGGCGACATTGAGACGCACCCGCCAGCCACCGGAGAACGCGCGCACCGGGCGGTCCTCATCGGCGCTGGAAAATCCCAACCCATGCAGGAGTCGGCCGGCGCGGCTGCGCGCATCGTAGCCACCCACTGCCGCATAGCGGCCGTGAAGTTCGCCGATGCCGGCGCCATCATCGCGCGCCGCGGCGGCGGCGATCGCCCCTTCCAGCGTCCGCAGCTGCGCATCACCGTCGAGCACGAATTCGATGGCGGCCTGATCGGTCGCGGCAAGTTCCTGGGAGACATGGGCAATGGCCAGTCCCGAGGGCATGTCGAAGCTGCCGGAATCCGGGTGTAGAACCCCGTTCACCAGCGCCAGCAGACTGGACTTGCCGCTGCCATTCTCACCGGTAATGCCGATCTTCTCGCCGCGAAACAGGCCGAAGCTGGCATCGGCGAACAGTATCCGCGGGCCGCGCCGCAGGGTCACAGCGGTGAAATTCAGCATGCTCCGGTAGGGTCACTCAGCAAATTGGCCGGCAAGGCTAGCGGCCAGGGCCCCTCCCCGCAATGCCTGCGCGCTGCCTGCGATTTTGCGCATAATGGCGCGCAGCAACGGGAGTTCGCATGATCGACGCCAACAACCTGCCCAAAATCGCCGCCGTGACCGCAGTCGTCGCCTTTGGCGTCTACCGGCGCGTGCGCCGCAACATCGGTCGCCAGGTGCTCACCGCCACGCGGCAGTATGTACGCATGGGACTGTTTGCGGTTCTATGTCTGGCCCTGACTTTTTCGCATCCCTTGCAGCCCGCCGCAGTGGCCTATATCGGCAGCGGTCTGATTGTCGGCGCAGCGATTGGATGGTTCGCGTTGCGGCACACGGAATTTGCCGCCACGCCAGAGGGTTACTTCTATACGCCGCACCTGTATATCGGCATCGCAATCACTGCCCTCTTCATCGGGCGTCTGCTCTACCGCGTGGTACTGGTCTATGGGGCAATGGCAAACGCTCCCCCGGGCACAGCTCCAGCTGCCGACAACAATCCATTGACCCTGGGCATTATGTTTCTGACCGCCAGCTACTACATCGTCTACTGCACAGGTCTGTTGCAGTGGTTGCGCAAGGCACAGCGCACGGCCGGTGCTAAGCTCTCACCAGGCGCGCCCGATAGCGCATCATCCACTTCCGTTTGATCCATTTGAGGGGAGATACCATGAATCGCTTGTTGATGGCTGGTCTTCTGTCCTGCGCGGTAAGCGCCCAGGCCCTGGCTGCGCTGCCCGTGGGCACCGTTGCTCCAACTTTCAATACCCAGGCCTCACTGGCCGGCAAGGAATTCACCTACGACCTGAGCAAGGCGCTGAAGAAGGGTCCGGTGGTCGTGTATTTCTATCCGGGCGCCTTTACCGGCGGCTGCAACATCCAGGCGCACACCTTTGCGGAGAACATGGACAAGTTCAAAGGTGCCGGCGCCACGGTCATTGGCGTGTCACTGGACAAGATCAAGACGCTCGATGAGTTCTCGGCGGATCCGAACTACTGCGCGGGCAAGCTGCCCGTGGCCTCCGATGCCGACGGCAAGATTGCCGCGAGTTACCAGCTGAAGATCAGCAAGCTGCCCGAGGGCAAGCAGATTCCGAACTCCAAGGGCGACATCATCGATCACGATTTTGCCGAGCGCACCACCTTCATCGTCACCAAGGACGGCAAGATCGCGGCCACCGTGGGCGGGGTCAAGCCCGATGAAAACGTGATGAAGTCTCTGGAGATCGTGCAGAACCTGGCGGCAGGCAAGCCCGCCACCTGATACTTCCTTGCAGCTCGCTCCCGGCTCAGGCCGGGAGCGACAGCTCGATGCTCACCGGGCAGTGATCACTGCCCATGACATCCGGATGGATGTCCGCTTTCTTCACCGCAGCGCCCAGCGACTTCGACACCAGCACGTAGTCGATTCTCCATCCCACATTGCGGGCGCGTGAATTGGCGAAGTGGCTCCACCACGTGTAGTAGCCATTGCCCTGCTTGAACTTGCGGAACGTGTCCACGAAGCCCGCATCCACGAAGTTCTGGAAACCCTCGCGCTCCTCGTCAGTGAAACCCTTCTTGCCCTTGTTGGGTCCCGGGTTGGCGAGGTCAAGCTCCGTGTGCGCCACGTTCAGATCACCGCAGAAGATGACCGGCTTGCGCCGCTGCAGCTCCACGCAGTAGGCGAGGAACGCCGGATCCCAGCCCTTGTGGCGCAGCGCCACCCGGCTCAGGTCGTCCTTGGCATTGGGCGTGTACACCGTCACCACAAAGAACTTGGGATATTCGGCCGCGATGACCCGGCCCTCATCGGAACTATCCCGCTCCAGCTCATCGGCGAACTTGTAGCGGCTGGCGAGCTGATGGGGAAAGCCGTTGACCACCGACAGGGGCTCCTGGCGCGAGAAGATCGCGGTGCCCGAATAGCCCTTCTTGGTGGCTGAATTCCAGAACTCGTGATACCCGGCCAGCTCGATTTCGACCTGGCCGCGTTCGGCCTTGGTCTCCTGCAGGCACAGGATGTCCGGCTGGTGGTCGGCCAGGAACTTCTGAAAGCTGCCCTTCTTGAGCACGGCCCGAATGCCGTTGACGTTCCAGGAATAAATCTTCATGCGCGCTGCTCTCACCGACGAAAACGCTCCGCAGTTTGCCTTAACTGCGGCCCGCGCGAGATTTCCATTGAGGGATTTATATACTTGACTCCCTAACGTGAATCGGAGTAAAATTAGCCCGTCAGTTGGAGAGCGGCCATGAGCGAGAAAGTCACGATCAGCCATTACGAATTTCTCCAGAAATTCCCTGATGAAACAACGGCCAGGACTTACCTTGAAGCGCGCCGCTGGCCCACCGGTCCCATCTGTCCGCACTGCAACAAAGGCGAGCGGGTTCAGGTTCGCAAGGTAGTCGGATACTTCCGTTGCCTCGCCTGCAAAGAGGATTTCACGGTCCGCACGGGCACGATTTTCGAGCGCTCGCACATTCCGCTGAACAAGTGGCTGATGGCGATGTACCTGATCGCCACCGCCCGCAAAGGCATCAGCAGCATGCAGTTGAGCAAGGAACTGGGCATCACTCAGAAGTCCGCGTGGTTCATGCTCCAGCGAATCCGCGAGGCTTGCGGAAAGGACCCCATCGGCGGCGGCATGCTGTCCGGTTTCGTTGAGGCTGACGAAACTTACCTGGGCGGCAGAGAGGCCAATAAGCACGCGAACAAGCACTCCGGCATCCACGGAGGCCCCGGCGCCAAGCACGGCGTATTCGGCATGCGAGAGCGTGGTGGAATGACTCGCGCGGTGGTGGTGGATCAGGACACGAGCGGCGCGCGGTTGCGCCACGAACTGCGTGTGAACGTCGAGGCCGGCTCTACGATCTGCACCGACGATGCCCGCGCTTACAACCGGCTCCCGGGGTTCACGCACATGTCGGTGAATCACAGCGCCAAGGTGTACGTTGATGGGATGGCCTCCACCAACGGAATCGAAAGCGTCTGGGCGGTCCTCAAGCGCGGCTACTACGGCATCTATCACCAGTTCACCATCAAGCACATGCAGCGGTACGTTGACGAATTCACTTACCGTCTTAACGAAGGCAACTGCAAGATCCACACGATGGATCGGATTGATTCGCTGATTGCGAAGACCAACGGCGTGCGCATCACCTACAAGGCGCTGATCGCGGAATGAGCGAGAAGCCACACATGGAGGCTTTCGAGCGGATGGTGGACCGCGTCTTGAGCTACAAACCGCCGAAGGTGCGGAAGAAGCAGAAGAAGCGGAAGGCGAAGACTGCGAAAAAGAAAAAGAATGGATAGTGGGATCGTTCACGAAAATCTCGGCGTTACTGGAATCGCTACACAAGGCACTAAAGGAGCTGACTAAAGCCGTATACGCAGCAAAAGAAGCACAAAGTAAGCGTGGCGATATCAATAATAAAATATTTGCAGAGGTAACCTTTACAGAAGAAGCGGAACGCCAGCGCCATTCCGAACAACAGAAGCACTATGGCGTACAGCGGATGCTGGCCATCACCGGATTCCTTGCTTTCATTACCGCCGCCTTTTACGCCTCCATCACTGTCCGCCAATTGCACGAATTGCGCCGGCAAAGCGCTGAGCAGCAGCGACAAGCACGCATCGAAAATCGAGCATGGGTAAAAATCGATGTGGATTTGCCGAAAGATGGCGTGCAGTTTGTCGAAGGGCAAGACGTTAGTGTGGGCGTTCAATTGCAGAATGTCGGAAAAACCGCCGCGCGCACGCTGTCTGTAAAAACCCGGCTGGAAGTACTGCCAAATACCCAGGCCGCGAATGTGGAATACGATTTCGCTAAGTGGTCTAGCCATACTTGGTTCGGCGAAACGTCCGGAATCCTGTTTCCAGAAGACAAACCCCGCACCGATTACCCAATTTTCTGGTTTGCCGATGTTCCCGGGCTTGTGAAACGGGAACCGAATAGCGCGGAAGTTATCGAATGGCACCACGGCGACTTGTGGATAGCGGTCTACGGTGAGGTTGATTACTCGGATATTTTTGGTGTCCCACACTGGACACGCTTTTGCAGGACCGCTATCGGCACTGACAAAACAATTCCCGGATATACCGTAACTAACAGCCGAACATGTTCCGATTACAACGACGCCGATAGAAATGCAGATGCGCCCGAACCACCGAAATCTGCTTGGGAACGATTTCTTGACGTGATCGCGTGAGGGGATGGGGCGCAGAAATTCTCCCAGCAGGCCCCATGCCGCACTGCATTTTTGCCGTCTAAATCTCCCACCGCATTGATTTGATTGGTTTTTCATGTCAGGTAGTCAAATACATAAATCCCTCCATTGACGTAGAGATGAGAATCATTATCATTTGCTTTCTGTAATGCATCACGGGACTTTGAATGCGCACGATCGTCGAGGGAATTGTCGCCACGCCGCATGCCCGCTCGCGGCTCCCGCTGCGCCAGTACGTGGG
>DATHMK010000087.1:0-32441 GCA_035487155.1 Steroidobacteraceae bacterium | reverse complement strand
CTCGCGATTGCGCTGCTGGTAGCGTGCAAAGATCGCATAGCCCGGCTCGACGTCGCCGGTGTGGATCATGTCGTCGAAGCGGAAGCGCCACTGCTCGAATTCCTTCAGGTCGCTGGCGAGGAAGTAGCTGTGCTGGCCGTCGAGGGATTCGATGTAGCGGTCGAAGATCTCCCCGGACATGTGGTCATCGATCAGCACATGGCGGTAGTGCGCCTCCTCCAGAATCGAGCCGACCCGCCGGGCAATGGCGCGCTGCCGGTCGGTCGGGGCAATGGCATTGGGCGGCAGGACCGAAGGGCCGGCGGGCGCCTGCGACGAACCGGTCAGGGCGAGCACCATCATCGCGGCCACAAACGGGGCGGCCCAGGCGGTCGAACGACGCTCGAATCGGTTCAGGATTTTCATGGGGAGTGCGGGAGGTCCTTGGGTGTTCGCCAATGTACTAGGCTAGAGTGCGCGAAGCATCGCAGCAAGTGCACCTGTTCCAGGTGCGAAATCGGCGTCATCAACGGCAGACTCAGGATCCTTTCAGTAAGCATGCGTCCCCTGGCAGTTCTGATCGGCATCATCATGGGCTCTACCTTTACCTTGTTTTTTGGTCTGTCGCTGACCTGGGTGACGCTGCTGTTCGTGCCGAAGGATGAAGCCGGGGAGCTGTTCGGCGAACAAAGCACCTTGAGGATCGCCATCGCGGTCTTTGGCACGCTGTCGGCCGTGGCCGGGGCGAGCTTCTATGCCCAGCTGCGGGAGCGTCGCTGGCGGCTGGTGGCGCACACCGCCATGACCCTGTGCCTGTGCGGCGCCGTGTGGCTGTACTGGCCCAAGAAATAACCTCCTGGACCTTAAGCTTGGCGGCGGGTGGCCCGGACCGCCCCCAGTGTCATGCGCAGGGCGATCAGCACCAGGTAGGGCCCCAGCGCCACGATCCAGAAGGCCTGCTGGCCCTGGGCCAGGCCCCTGAAGAAATGGTCCACCAAGTCGCGGGTGCCCCCGCCGGCATAGGCCCCGAAAACACGCGACCCCACCAGCCAGATCAGCGGGGGCAGCAGCAGCACCCCCACCGGCAGGGCAATGAGGGCCCACAGCAGCTCGCGCCGGAGCGTGGCAATATTCGACGACATGGTGCAGGCATAATAGCGCCGCGATGAAAAAAGTCAGAGCGGCGGTCATCGGTGTGGGCTATCTGGGGCGTTTTCACGCCCAGAAATATGCCCAGCTAGAGGAATGTGAACTGGTCGCTGTCGTGGATGACCGCCAGGAGGCCCGTGAGGCGGTGGCCGCCGAGGTGGGCACCCGGGCTCTGGCCGGGTATCGGGAGCTGCTGGGCGAGGTGGATGCCATCAGCGTCGTGACACCCACCGCCGCACACTTTGCCATCGCGCGCGAATTCCTCGAAGCCGGCGCGCATGTGCTGGTGGAAAAGCCCATCAGCGAGACCCCCGAACAGGCCCGCGAGCTGATCCGGCTGGCTGCCCAGCAGCGTCGGATCCTGCAGGTCGGACACCTGGAGCGCTTCAACTCGGCGATTCTCGGCGCCGAGGAGCACCTGCGGGCACCGCGCTTCATCGAGTGTCACCGGCTGGCGCCCTACAAGGAGCGTGGCACCGATGTCAGCGTGGTGCTGGATCTCATGATTCATGACATCGATATCGTGCAGACCCTGGTCGGCTCCCCGATACAGTCCATCGATGCGATCGGGACCCCGGTTTTTTCCGAGGATGTGGACATCGCCAATGCCCGCATCCGCTTCGCCAATGGTTGCGTGGCCAATGCCACGGCGAGTCGCGTGAGCCTCAAGAGCGAACGCAAGATGCGCGTGTTTTCCGATGACGCCTACGTGTCCATGGATCTGCAGCAGAAGATCGTGACGGTGATCCGCAAACGTCCCGGCGTCCCGGCCGCCGGCCAGCTGCCGGTGAGCATCGAGGAGCGCATCTTCGAAGCCGGCGATGCGCTGAAGGCGGAAATCCACTCCTTCCTCAGCTGCATCCAGCAGGGCACGCCCCCGGTGGTGAGCGGGGAAGCGGGGCTCGCGGCGCTTGAGACGGCCATCCAGATCACGGCCCAGGTACACCAGAGCCGACCTTGATTTCCCTGGCCCCGGCGCCAGATATCCGGCATGGATACCCAAATACTGCACAGCGGAGCCCGGCCGCGGCCCCTGGAACTGGACTTCATCGGCGATCTGGCCTGTCCCTGGTCCTTTATCGGCAAGCGTGGCCTGGCGCGCGCGCTCGGCAGCCTGTACGGGGCGGATTCGCGCGTGCAGCGTTGGCATGGGCTGCCGCTGGCGGGAATGACCAGCACGGGCTGGCGCGAGCACCTGGCCACCCGACTGCCCGCGGCCGCCGATGTCGATGAGGCGCAGCGCAAGCTGGAGAGTGCCGGACGCGATCTGGATATCGCGTTTCACTTCGATCGCATCGCGACGCTTCCGGATACCCGGGAGGCGCATCGCCTGGTGCATCTGGCGGGACATGACAGCCGCCAGGGCGAGCTCATCGATTCGATTTTCCGGGCCTTCTTCGAGACCGGCAGTGACATCAGCAATCCCCTGGTGCTGGTGCAGCTGGCTTGCGCGGCTGGGGTGGAGCAGTCGGTGCGCGAGTCCTTCACCGCCGGGCCCAGTGGGCGCGACGAAGTGCTGGCGGAGGAGCGGCGGCTGCGCGGCCTGGGCATCGAAGGGGTGCCGAACCTGTTGCTCAACAGCCGGGTCCTGGTTCCGGGCGCCGCGGACGTGCCGACCTATATCCAGGCGCTTGACCAGGCGCTGTTTGCCGAAGGCCCCAGCCAGGAGCGCCAGCGCCTGCTGCACTGACACAGCGCCGCGGCCGCGGCCGTTGTGCGAAAATCCGCTCCCTGAAGGATTCACCAACGGGAAGCGGAATGCTTGACTCAGGATTGCTGGCTGATCTGCGCGCGGTGGTGGGCGACTCGGGCCTGCTGACCGGTGCCGCCGTGCAGGAGCGCGCCGACGTGAATGGCCATGTGCCGCGCGCCTCGGCGCTGGTGCGGCCTGCCTCCACTGAGCAGGTCTCCGGGGTGCTGCGCCTGTGCCACGCCCGCCATCAAAGCGTGGTGACCCATGGTGGCCGTTCGGGTCTGGTCGAAGGCACCGCCACCACCGAGCACGAACTGATCCTGTCCACGGAGCGCATGAATGCCATCGAGCGAGTCGATGTCGCCGGACGCACCATGCGCGTGCAGTCGGGCGCCATCCTGCAACGCGTGCAGGAGGAAGCCGAGCGCCACGACCTGATGTTTGCCCTGGATCTGGGCGGGCGCGGCACCTGTACCATCGGCGGCAACATCTCCACCAACGCCGGCGGTGTGCGCGTGCTGCGCTACGGGATGATGCGCGCGCTGGTGCTGGGCATCGAGGCCGTGCTGGCCGATGGCACCGTCCTCAAGTCGCTGAACCGGATGCTCAAGAACAATGCCGGGTACGATCTGAAGCAGCTGTTCATCGGTTCGGAGGGCACCCTGGGAGTCGTGACCCGTGCTGATCTGCGGCTGTTTGCGCGGCCGCGCAGCACCAATACCGCGCTGGTCGCCTGCCGCGACTTTGACGGCCTGGTGAGGCTGCTGGGCCTGCTCGATTCAAGTCTCGGCGGGCAGTTGAGTGCCTTCGAGGCGATGTGGCCGGATTTCTACACCGCCACCACCAGCGCCTTCGGACACCACAAGGCGCTGCTGCCGGAGAGTTACGGCATCTACGGCCTGGTGGAGGCTTCCGGCGCGGACCTGGAAAGCGACGCGCTGCGTTTCGAGGAGGCCCTTGGGGAAGCCATGCAGCAAGGCGTGGTGCTGGATGCCGTCATCGCCAAATCCGAAGCCGAGCGCAGCGCCATCTGGGCGCCACGGGATGATCCGTGGCTGATCACGCAGCACTACGGCGCCACGCTGAATTTCGATGTCAGCATGGCCATCGAGGACATGGCCGGATACCTCGCCAATCTGCGCCAGGCGGTCGCGCAGCGCATTCCCGCCGGGCGCGTGTTCGCCTTCGGCCACATCGCCGATGGCAACCTGCATGTGATCGTGGCGCCCGGCACCGCCGACGCCGCGGTCATGCGACTCGGGGAGGAGCTCGCCTATGAGCTGCTGCGACCCATCGATGGCAGCATTTCCGCCGAACACGGCATCGGACTGGAGCGCCGGCATTTCCTGAACATCTCGCGCACTGCGCAGGAGATCCAGGCGATGCGGGCCCTGAAGCGTGCCCTGGATCCGCACGGCATCCTCAATCCCGGCAAAGTCTTCGAGTGAGCACCACCGCCGCGCATCTGCAGGCCCTGCCGCGGCCGGTCACGGTCGGCGCCGTGCAGCTTTCCTGCACCTGGGACAGCGCCGCGAACCTGGCACGCGCCGAGCAGCTGGTGCGGGAGGCTGCGGCCGAGGGCGCGCAGATCATTCTCATCCCGGAACTGTTTGAGACCCCTTACTTCTGCATCGAACAGGACTCGCGGCATCTGGCATTGGCGCAGCCGCTGGCCCACAACCAGGCGGTGCGGCACCTGCGCGGCCTTGCGCGCGAGCTGGGCATCGTGGTGCCGGTCAGCTTCTTTGAGCGTGACGGTCAGGCCTGCTTCAACTCGGTGGCCATCATCGACGCCGGCGAAGTGCTGGGCGTGTACCGCAAGGCGCATATTCCCAATGGTCCCGGGTACCAGGAGAAGACCTATTTTTCCCCGGGCGATACCGGCTTCAAGGTGTGGAACACCCGCCATGGACGCATCGGCGTCGGCATCTGCTGGGATCAGTGGTTTCCGGAAACGGCGCGGATCATGGCGCTGCTGGGCGCCGAACTGCTGCTGTTTCCCACGGCGATCGGCAGCGAACCGCCGCCGGCCGTGGCCGTCAATTCACGCGAACACTGGCAACGCACCCAGCAGGGCCATGCCGCCGCCAACCTGATGCCGCTGATCGCCGCGAATCGCTACGGTCTGGAGCGCTCGCTGCAGGATCCGCAGGGCCTGTACATCCGTTTCTACGGTTCCAGTTTCATCACCGATGCGACCGGCGCCAAGGTGGCCGAGGCGCCCGAGGCTGGCGATGCGGTGCTGGTTGCGACCTTCGATCTGCAGCAGCTCGCCAGCCAGCGTGACAACTGGTACCTGTTTCGCGATCGGCGGCCGGATCTGTACGGGCCGCTGCTGCATCTGGGCGCGCAGGACTGAATCAGCGTCGTGCCGCGCGTGCGCGCGGTGCTTTGCGGCTCAGCTGCCGGGCGATCGCGCGCAAGCCCACCGTCGCGGCGCGCAGCTCCGCATCGGTGAGGGCGCGGATGCAGCGATCGAGGGTCCCGGAGGCGCGGCCCACCGTGGAGCGCAGCAGCTGCGCGCCCGAGTCGGTGAGTCGCAGCTGCACCGAACGCCCGTCACCCAGATCCCTGCGGCGGCTGAGCCAACCGCGTTCCTCCAGCGACTTGAGTGCCTGGCTCATGGCCGGGCGATTCATGCCCAGCTGCTTGGCCAGGGCGGAAGCGCCGATGCCCGGCGTCGCCGCAATGGCGGCCAGTACCCTGTGGCTGGTGATGGGCGCGCCGGTGGCGCGCTCCAGGGACCGATAGCGTTCGCGCATCTGATCAATGACGGCGCGCACGGCGAGCAGCGCTTCACGGCGCTGATGGTCCCGGTGTAGGAGCTTTCCGACAGCCATTTTCCGCATGTCCCGCAGCACAGACAATGATTGCAGCATAGCAAACATTGCGTGACGTGAAATGATGGATGCGGCCACGGTTGCGATACGGATGGAATCAAGCATGGGCGTGATCATGGGCGAAAGCGCGTCAGTGGCGGCGGCACCGTTGCAGGCCAACGGGCTCGCGCCGCCGGTCAACCGCATTGCGGATCATTGCGCGCTGTTCCTGGATTTCGACGGTACGCTGACCAATCTTGCGCGACGGCCCGACCAGGTGGTGGTGGACGGCGGCCTGTTGTACCTGCTCGATGATCTGTACGTCGCCACCGCCGGCGCGACGGCGGTCATCAGTGGCCGCTCGATCGAGGATCTGGATGCGCTGCTGGCGCCGCTGCGGCTGCCGCTCGCCGGCATCCACGGTGCGCAGCGGCGCCGTGCGGACGGCTCAATTGAAAAGTGCGCCATCCCCGCCACCGTCGTATGGCAGACACGGATGGGATTGCGGATGCGGCTGCGTCGCTACCAGGGTCTGTACCTGGAGGACAAGGGGACGGCGTTCGCGGTGCATTTTCGTGGCGCGAAGTCATTCTCGCTGGCGCGCCTGCGCGCGGACCTGGAAGCCCTGGCGCTGGCCTCGCGCGGCATCTTCGAGGTGATGGAGGGGGCCGAGGTTCTGGAGCTGCGTCCGCGCGCCTGCGACAAGGGCGAGGCGCTTGCGAGCTTCATGAGCGAGGCTCCCTTCGCCGGCCGCTTTCCAATTTTCATCGGCGATGATCACACCGACCGGGCCGGATTCGCGGCCGTCGCGCGCGCCAATGGACTGTGCATTGCGGTAGGGCCGCGGGTGAGCGCGCCGTGCTGGCTGCCGGATCCCGCGGCAGTGCGTGGCTGGCTGCGAGCCGGTCTGGGACTGGGTACTTGAGCGGCCCACCGGACCTGAACCTTGCCGTCATCGGCAATTGCCAGATCGCGGCACTGATCGACTCCGGTGGCTCCATTGTCTGGGCATGCCTGCCGCGCCTGGACGGGGACCCGGTGTTCAGCGCGCTGCTCAGCCCGGTGGGGGAGGCCGAGCGCGGCGCGTTCTGCATCTCCCTGGAGGGCACGGTCGACATCCACCAGCGTTACCTGCGCAACACGGCCATCGTGGAGACCATCCATGAGGGCGCCGATGCCAGCGTGAAGGTGACGGATTTCTGCCCTCGGTTCAGCAGTCGCGAGCGCATCTACCGGCCCTCGATGATCATCCGTATCGTCGAGCCCATCGGCGGACGTCCCGTGATCCGCGTGCGCCTGCGGCCCGTGGGCGCCTATGGCAGCGCCGTGCCGCGTGTCACCTTCAGCAGCCATTCGGTGCGCTTCGTCGCGGACGAACTGACCTACCGGGTGACCACGGATGCATCGCTGACGGCGGTCTATGAAGAGCGGCCATTCGTGCTGGTCGCCCCGCTGACTTTCATCCTCGGCGACGACGAGCCGCTCAATGAAGCCCCGGCGGCGTTCGGCCGCTCGCAGCTGGATCAGACGCACCGCTACTGGGATCAGTGGGTCCGTGGCCTTGCGATTCCGGTGGATTACCAGGAGGCGGTGATTCGTGCGGCCATCACCCTGAAGCTGTGTACCTTCGAGGACACCGGCGCGGTGATGGCCGCGCTGACCACCTCCATTCCCGAGGCGCCTGACACGGTTCGCAACTGGGACTACCGTTTCTGCTGGCTGCGCGACAGCTACTTCACGGTTCATGCGCTCAACCGTCTGGGGGCCACCCAGACCATGGAGGCCTACCTTCGTTTCATCCACAACTGCCACGTGCGCACACCGGTGGGTGAGCTGCAGCCCCTCTACGGCATCAGTGGCGAGGCGCAGCTGGTGGAGATCACCGCACCGAGCCTGCGCGGCTACCGGGGCATGGGGCCGGTGCGGGTCGGCAATCAGGCATTCGAACAGAAGCAGTACGATGTGTACGGGGCGATCATTCTGGCCGCCGCGCAGGTGTTCTATGACGAGCGCCTCGACATCTCGGATCCCGAACACCTGTTCACGCGGCTGGAGCGCCTGGGAGAGCACGCCGTGCAGGCCTTCGGCATTCCGGATGCGGGACCCTGGGAACTGCGCGGCACCGAGGCGGCGCATACATTCTCGGCCGTAATGTCCTGGGCGGGCTGCGATCGTCTGGCCCAGATCGCGACGCGCATCGGCAAGACAGAGGCGGCGCAGCACTGGCAGGATCAGGCTGCCAGGATGCATGCGCGCATCGTGGCCGAGGCCTGGAACCCCAAGCTCAATGCCTTCGTCGCGACCTTTGGCGGCGAGGTGCTGGATGCCACCGCGCTGCTGTTCGCCGAACTCGGATTCGTGACCGCCGCGGACCCGCGCTTCATCAGCACCGTCAGCGCCATCGGCGAGCACCTGCGCTGTGGTGACCTGCTGTTCCGCTATCGGCATGCCGATGATTTCGGCGTTCCGACCACCACCTTCACGGTGTGCGCCTTCTGGTACGTGAATGCCCTGGCCGCGGTCGGGCGCAAGGATGAGGCGCGCGAGCTGTTTGGCAAGCTGCTCAGTCGGCGCACCTCACTTGGGCTGCTGTCAGAGGACATCGACCCGGTGAGCGGGGAGCTGTGGGGCAATTTTCCGCAGACCTACAGCATGGTGGGCATCATCGTCAGCGCGCTGCGCCTGAGCCGCCATTGGGAAGACGTCCTGTGAGCCGCCTGGTCGCCATTTCCAACCGGGTCAGCGTGCCGCGCAAGGGAGTGGCTCCGGGTGGTCTCGCCGTCGGCGTACTGGCCGCGATGCGCGCCCATGGCGGCCTGTGGATCGGCTGGTCGGGAGAAATAGCACAGGGTGAACCGGGCCCGGTTGAAAGGACGCGACGCGAGCGTCTGGCGTTCGCCACCTTCGACCTGACGCGGCCCGAGTACGATGAGTTCTACCTGGGTTTCAGCAACGGCGCGCTGTGGCCGCTGTTTCATCACTTCCTGCAGGCGTTTCATTATTCGCAGGAACACTACGCGGCCTATCTGCGCGTCAATCAGCGCTTCGCGCAGCACACCGTGCCGCTGCTGCAGGCCGATGATCTGATCTGGGTCCATGACTATCACCTGATGCCGCTGGCCTCCTGCCTGCGCGCCATGGGCGTGGCGCAGCGCATCGGTTTTTTCCTGCACATTCCCTTTCCTGGATTTGACGCCTTCCGGGCGCTGCCGGTGCATAAGGAACTGCTGGAGTCGCTCCTGGCCTACGACCTGATCGGGTTTCAGACCCGTGATGATCTTGCCGGCTTCCATGCGGCGGTGCGCGAGGTGTTTGGTCCCGGCGCGGTGCTCGCCGATGGCTCGGTGCGGGTCGCCGAGCGCCAGGTCAGCGCCCAGGTGTTCCCCATCGGCGTGGACGTTGCGGAAATTCACAAGGTCTCCGCCGCGGCGCCGGCAACCGAAGCCTACCGGCGGATCGTCGCGGGTCTGTTGGGCCGGCGTCTCATCATCGGGGTGGATCGGCTGGATTACAGCAAGGGACTGGTGGAGCGCTTCCAGGCCTATGAAAAGTTCCTGGCCACCTATCCGGAAAACCACAACGATGTGACCTTCGTGCAGATCGCGCCGCTGTCGCGCACGGATGTCGCCGAGTACGAGGTCATACGGGCCGCGCTGGAGCAGGCCTCCGGGCGCACCAATGGCCGCTTCGCCGATCCTGACTGGACACCGGTGCGCTACTTGAACAAGAACGTACCGCATGCTGCCCTGATGGGCTACCTGCGGGCGGCGAAGGTCGCACTGGTGACCCCGCTGCGCGATGGCATGAATCTGGTCGCCAAGGAGTTCATCGCGGCGCAGGATCCGGCCGATCCCGGAGTGCTGGTGCTGTCGATGCTGGCCGGCGCGGCGCGCGAACTGACGAGCGCGCTGCTGGTGAATCCCTATGACGTGACCGGCGTGGCGGAGGCGCTGCAGAGCGCATTGTGGATGCCGCTGCCGCAACGGCGCGAACGCTACCAGGCCATGATCGATGTCATTCGCAGCAACGACATCCATGTCTGGAACCGGCGCTTCCTCGAGGCGCTGCAGGCGCCCCAGGGCGGGCTTCCCAATTCGGCCGCGAGCGCGACCGCAAGACCCGGCGGAATCAGCCGGAGCCTGGCGCGCAGCCCCTTCAAGCCTGTTGCGATGCAACACCCGGAGCGGTGAGAGTTTCCGGGTAATATCAACCCGAGCGCTTCGTGGGCCTCGGGTTTTTGATGAAGTACCTGCCTCTGGTCTGGACGAATATCCTGCGCAATGGTGCGCGTCTGGCCTTCATGTTGATCGCGGTGGTCAGCGCCTTCGCGCTGTACGGCATGCTGTCCGCCATTGGCCACTACTTCGCGGGCGCCGACCGCTTCTCCACCAACGACCGTATTTTCATCGAGCCGAAGGTGACCGATTCGCTGCCGTTCGGCTATGTCGCGCGGGTCAGTGCGCTGCCCGGCGTGCTGTATGGGCGCGCGGACTTCGGTTTTTCGATGGGCGGGTATTACCAGGACCCGCGCAATCCGGTGAATGTGGATTTCCTGAGCCCATACTTCTCCTATCCCGTGGACCCATCAGGAAGGTTTGTCTGGGACCCTGAGGCGTTCCGGCAATACAGCGCCGATCGCACCGGCGCGCTGGTGAACGCCGCCCTGGCCCGTCAATTCGGTTGGCAGGTCGGCGATGTCATTCCCCTCACGACCCCTTCCATGGCCCGCAGCGATGGCACCCACACCTGGGCCTTCACGGTGCGCGGCATCTACCATTACCGAAATCCAATCGAGAACCCACGCAATATCCTGGTGCATTACGAGTACCTCGATGAGGGGCGGGCGAGCGGCCGCGGCACCATAGGGTTCATGGTGGCGATTCTCCAACCCGGTGTGAGCCCGGCGCAGATGGCGGGCAAGGTGGATGAACTGTTCATGAACTCGGCCTATGAGACCGAGTCCGGGACTCAGGACAGCCTGCGCCGCGATTATTTCAAACGCATCGGCAATGTCACGCTGGTCTCCGAGCTGATCCTGGCGGCGGTATTCGCCTCGATGATCCTGGTGACGGGCAGCAGTGCGTTGCAGAACTTCAACGACCGAACGCGCGAATTCGGCGTGCTCAAGGCCCTGGGGTATGCATCCTCCAGGATCTGCGCCCTGGTGGTGCTGGAGTCGACGGCGCTGATGCTGCTGGGCGGGACGCTGGGTTTGGGCGTCGCCATGACGATCGTGCGGATCGGCAGCCGCCAGTGGGACGACCTGCGGCTGAGTCCGGAACAACTGCTGTTGGGTTACGGTCTGATGGTGGCCATGGGTGTGGTCGTGGGCCTGGTGCCCGCGATCCGCGCGCATCGGCTGCTGGCGGTCGAGGCTCTGCAGGGGGTGCGGGGATGATGAATGTGCTGCCACTGGTGTGGTCGAATTTCCTGCGCAACCGGGCGCGTCTGACGTTCACCCTGATTGCAGTGATCAGCGCCTTTGCCCTGTACGGCATGCTGGCGGCCATCGGCGAGGCCTTCGTGGGTGCCAACCGCTTCTCGACCAACGACCGGGTATTCATCCAGTCCAAGGCGTCCGACTCGCTGCCTTTCTCCTATGTGGAGCGCGTCAGCGCGCTGCCCGGCGTGCGTTTCGGGCGGGCGGATTACGGGGTGGGGCTGGGCGCCTACTACCGCGACGAGCGCAACTTTCTCGGACCGGTGGCGGTGAACTACTACTTTTCCTACGCCGTGGATCCCTCGGGCCGGTTTGTCTGGGATCCGGAGCAGTTCAAGGCCTATGAGGCGGATCGCACCGGCGTGCTGGTGAACCAGGCGCTGGCGCTTCAGTACGGCTGGAAGATCGGGGATGTGATTCCGATTACGATTCCAGGGGCGCTGCGCACCGATGGCAGCAGGGTGTGGCCGATGACGGTGCGCGGCACTTTCCACTATCACAATCCCGAGGAAGCCACCCGCCAGATGCTCTGGCACTACGAGTACCTGGACGCGGGCCGGGCCTCGGGGCGCGGTACGGTGGGGTTCATCGTGGCCATGTTGAAGCCCGGCGTGGACCCGGCACAGTTGGCGGGCAAGGTGGATGAGGTGTTCATGAACTCGGCCAATGAAACCGAATCCGGAACCCAGGACAGCCTGCGCCGGGACTATTTCAAGCGCGTCGGCAATATCACCCTGGTCGCCAATGTGATTCTGCTGGCGGTGTTCGCCTCGATGATGCTGGTGACCGGCAGCAGCCTGTTGCAGAACTTCACCGAGCGTACCCGTGAGTTCGGCGTGCTCAAGGCACTGGGCTATGCATCCTCGCGGATTGCGGCGCTGGTGATGCTGGAGTCCACCATGCTGATGCTCCTGGGAGGTCTGCTCGGACTGGCGATTGCCTGTGGGGTGGTGCTGCTGGGCAACAGGCAATGGAGCGACCTGCGTCTGGGTCCGGAACAACTGCTGCTGGGGGTGCTGCTGATGATCGCAACCGGGGTGTTCACCGGCCTGGTGCCGGCCATTCGTGCCCAGCGCCTGCCGGTGGTCGCTGCGCTGCGCAGTGCACGGCGATGATCCGCCAGGTGCTGGTGATGTCGGCGCTGAACCTGCTGTCGCTGCCGCAGCGACTGGGCAGTGCGCTGATCGATGTCTTCGGGGTGGCCTGCGTGGTCGCGGTATTCGTCGGCCTGTTCTCGGTGGTCGCCAGCTACCAGTCACTGCTGGTGACCGGAAGTGACGATGCGACCTTGCTGGTGATGAAGAGCGGCAATGCGGAGAATGAAAGCCAGATCACCCAGGCCGAAGCCGCGGCGCTCGCCACGGCTGCCACGGCGGCTGACCCGCGCGTGATCCTGTCACCGGAGAGTTCGCGGCTGATCAGCGTGAAGCGGCCCCAGAATCATGACTTCGTGACGGTCGCCTTGCGCGGCGTGGGCCCGCATGCGCTGGGACTGCGCGATGGCATGAAGCTCACGGCGGGCCGCATGTTTCAGTCCGGTCGCTACGAGCTGATCGTCGGCCACGCCAGTCAGCAGCAGTTCGCAGGATTGCAGATCGGCGGCACCCTGCACCTGGCGGATGCGGACTGGCGCATCGTCGGGATCTTCACATCAAGCGCGACCGGCGTGGAATCCGAAGTGTGGGGCGACCTCGGGGCATTGCAGTCCGCCTACGGCTCGGGCAGCGCCGTGAGCAGCGTGCGGCTGCTGCCCAGCAGCGATGCCGCCGCCGCAAACATCCGCGCGCGGCTGAAGGCCGATCCCAATCTGGGCCTGACGGTGCAGCGCGAGCGGGATTATTTCCAGGGCTCGATCAATGGTCTGTTCATGACCATGCGCTTCTTTGCCTATCCGGTGCTGCTGGTGATGGCCATCGGAGCGGTATTTGCGGGACTGAACACGATGTACGGCGCCGTGGCCGCCCGTACCCGGGAAATCGGTGTGGCGCGCTCCATGGGCTTCGGCGCCGCGCCGGTGGCGCTGGGTGTGCTGTTCGAATCGGTGTTGCTGTCGCTGCTCGGCGGCATCCTGGGGGTCGCGGTCATCCGATTGGCGCTGAACGGCATGCAGACCAACACCAACTTCTTCGGCGACACCCAGTTCGCCTTGAATCTGGTCGTGCCACCGGCGCTGATGCTGCAGGGGGTGGTATGGGCGGCGCTCATCGGCTTTCTGGGGGGGTTGCTGCCGGCGGTGCGCGCCGGCCGCCTGCCCATCGTCGAGGCGCTGCGCGAAACTTGAAGCGTCGCCTGCGGGGAGTGGCTTACAATTTGCCGGCGAAGATGCCAATCATCCGCATCAGGGGGACAGCAATGCGAAATATCAACCAGGCCCGCGTGTGGGGCGCGGCGAGCGCATGTCTTGCGATTCTGGGCGCTCAGCTAGTCGCGCTCGCCGACGACGCACCGGCGGGGGAGACCTGGCAGGTGACCATGAGCATGCAGATGGCCGGCATGACCATGCCGCCGCGCACCATGCAGGTGTGCATTCCGAAGGGTAGGGCCCAGGAATCGCTGTCGAAGCCGCAGGGCCCCGGCATGGGCGATAACTGCAGCATTCAGGACGCCAGTCACGACGGCTCTCACTACTCCGCGAAATTCATGTGCACGGGCAAACAGGCCGTGCAGGGCACCGTGGACACGGTCGTCGAAGGCGGCCATGCCAAAACCACCATGACCATGCAGGTCAATGGCCAGACCATGACCATGATCAACGACTCGCAGAACACGGGAACGGCCTGCACGCCCAAATCGATGCCGGGCGCGAAATAGCGCCCCGAAGAGGTTGCGGCGGCCGCCGGGGGCCGCCGGGAACCCTAATAAATTCAGGCCTTTGCTGCGGCCCCCCGGCCGCCACGCAGTTGGCTTAAACTCTCGGCTCGTCATTTCGGAGGTAGGGGCCCATGTCCGGGACGCAAACGACCGTGTCGCATCAGGAACTGCTGCGGCTGTACGAGCAGATGCTGCTGATCCGGCGCACCGAAGAGCGCCTGCGCGATGAGAACAAGGCGGGCAATCTGCCCGGCGCGGTGCACCTTTATATAGGGGAGGAGGCGATCGCTGTGGGCGTGTGCGCGAACCTGCGCGCCACCGACATGATCACCAGCACCCACCGTGGGCATGGCCATTACCTCGCCAAGGGCGGGGATCTGAATGCCATGCTGGCGGAGATCTGGGCCAAGAGCACCGGAATCTGCAAGGGCATGGGCGGTTCCATGCACGTGGCGGATTTCTCCAAGGGCATTCTCGGCGCCAACGGCATCGTCGGCGCGGGTTTTGCCATCGCGACCGGCGCGGCGTACTCGGCGATGCTGGCGCAGGAAGGCAAGATCGTGGTCGACTTCTTCGGCGACGGTTCCTCCAACCAGGGCACGCTGATGGAGTGTCTGAACATCGCCGCACTGTGGCAGCTGCCGCTGGTGTTCGTGTGCGAGAACAACAATTTCAGCGAATTCAG
The DNA here is from genome assembly GCA_035487155.1 of Steroidobacteraceae bacterium. Lineage (GTDB taxonomy): Bacteria > Pseudomonadota > Gammaproteobacteria > Steroidobacterales > Steroidobacteraceae > DAIDKA01. The sequence goes on along the minus strand of DATHMK010000087.1, from coordinate 17,865 downwards.
CCCCGCCAAGACCGTGACCGCGGGGGTCATTGCCGATCGCGCACGCGCCTTCAGCATTCCCACCGAAGTCATCGACGGCAATGATGTGACGGCGGTGTACCAGGCCGCCAAGACGGCAGTGGAGCGCGCGCGCAGCGGCGGTGGTCCGAGTTTCATCGAGGCGCACACCTACCGCATCCAGGGCCACCTGGAGGCGGAGGATCTGTTTCTGGGGGGGCAGCGCTACCGGGAGCCGGAGGAAATCGAAAGCTGGCGCAAGCGTGGACCGATCGAGTTCACGCGCCAGCAGCTGCAGGCCGGTGGCCCGGCGGCCCTTGCCGAACTGCAGGAAATTGAAAAGCGAGTGATGGCCAGGGTCGATGCGGCCGTGCGCTACGCCGTGGAGAGTCCGCCTGCGGATCCGGAGTTGGCATTCACACTCATGTTCGATGGTCAAAGACCGTAGGGAGCGACAGACATGGCCAAGAAACGCTACATCCAGGCGATCAATGAAGCGCTGTTCGAGGAAATGGAGCGCGACCCGAAGGTCATCCTCTTCGGCGAGGACGTGGAGCTTGCGATCATGGGCGACTGCCGCGGTCTGACCGAGCGCTTCGGTCGCAACCGCATCCGCAATACACCCATCTGCGAGCAGACGCTGACCGGCATGGCGGTCGGCGCGGCCGCCGCGGGACACAAGGTGATCCTGCACCTGATGTTCTCCAACTTCATCTATACCGGCATGGATGCGATCGGCAATCAGATGGCCAAGATGCGCCTGATGTCAGGCGGGCAGGCCAAGCTGCCCATCACCGTTATCGCCAGCTACGGCGGTGGCGGCTCCAACGCCGCCCAGCACTCCGATACGGCCTATCCGCCGCTGTTGAACCTGGGCGGCATCAATGTACTGACGCCGGCGACGCCGGGGGATGCCAAGGGACTGCTGAAGACGGCGATTCGCGGCACCAATCCCTGTTTCTTCATGGAGGCCGGTGGCCGCGGCGGCGAGCAGGGTGAAGTGCCCGAGGGCGAACACCTGGTGCCGTTCGGCAAGGCCACCATCGCCCGGGCCGGCAAGGATGTGACGATCGTGGCCATCGGCTCGATGCTCAAGCCCGCCCTGCAGGCGGCGAAGGAGCTGGCGGCCAATGGTGTGGATGCGGAAGTCATCGACCCGCGCACGCTGGTGCCGTTCGATGAGGCGGCGGTACTGGCTTCGGTGAGGAAGACCGGACACCTGGTGATCTGCGATGAGGCTCGCGAGCGCTGCAGCGCCGCCAGTGAAATCGCCGCCATGGTCGCCGACCGGGGCTTTGGCCTGCTCAAGGCGCCCATCAAGCGCGTCGCGGTGCCGAATGTGTGCATTCCGTATGCGCCCAATGCCGAGGCACGCGTCATTCCGAACGCCGAGAGCATTGCCCGTACCTGCCGTGAACTCACCGGCCGCGCTGCGGCCGCCTGATGAGAGCTTAGGATCGCGCATGAAGATTACGTTGAAGCTGAGCCGGGTCGGGATGAACATGCAGGAAGCCACCATCGCCAAGTGGCACAAGCAGGTCGGTGACTCCTTCGCCAAGGACGAGGCGCTGTACGAGATCGAGACCGAGAAGGTCACTCAGGAGGTGCTGGCACCGGGCGCGGGCAAGCTTCTGGAGATCCTGGTGCCGGAGGGTGAGAACTCACCCGTCAACGGCGGGGTGTGCGTCGTGGACCTCACTGCCTGAGGTCCGCTTCCTTCGCGAGCAGATTCCAGGTCTCGATCACCGAGTCCGGATTCAGCGAAATCGAGGCGATGCCCTCGCCCGCCAGCCACAGCGCGAAGTCGGGATGATCGCTGGGGCCCTGACCGCAGATTCCCACGTACTTGTGCGCCGCCAGGCAGGCCTTGATGGCACGCGAGATCAGCGCCTTCACGGCCGGATCGCGTTCATCGAAATCGGCCACCAGCTGCGGCATTCCTGAATCCCGATCCAGACCCAAAGTCAGCTGCGTGAGGTCATTGGAGCCGATCGACATGCCGTCGAAGAACTCCAGGAACTGCTCGGCCAGGACGGCGTTGCTGGGCACTTCGCACATCATGATGATCTTCAATTCGTCCCGGCCGCGCACCAGTCCGTGGTCGGCCAGCATCTGCGTCACCACCCGCGCCTGAGTGAGCGTGCGCACGAACGGCACCATGATCTGGACGTTGGTCAGGCCCATTTCCATGCGCACGCGCTTGAGCGCTTCGCATTCCATGCCAAAGGCCTCGCCGAAATCGCTGCTGATGTAGCGGCTGACGCCGCGGAACCCGAGCATCGGGTTCTCCTCCTCCGGTTCGTAGCGGGTTCCGCCGATGAGCTTGCGGTACTCGTTTGACTTGAAGTCCGACAGGCGCACGATGACCGGCTTGGGCCAGAAGCTCGCCGCTATGGTTGCGATGCCCTCAGCCAGCTTGTCCTGGTAGAAGGCGCGCGGAGTGGGATAACCCCTGGACAATGAGTCGACCGCAAACTTCAGGTCGGCATCGATCCTGGGGTAGTCGAGGATGGCCCGGGGATGCACCCCGATGTTGTTGTTGATGATGAACTCCAGGCGCGCCAGTCCCACCCCGGCATTGGGCATCTGCGCAAAGTCGAAAGCCAGTTGCGGATTGCCGACGTTCATCATGATCTTGACGCTGCACGCGGGCATCTCCCCGCGCCGCACTTCGCTCACCTCGGTCGCCAGGCGCCCCTCGTACACATGCCCGGTGTCACCCTCCGAGCACACCACCGTGACCAAGGTGCCATCGCTGATGCGACGCGTGGCATCCCCGCAGCCCACCACCGCCGGAATCCCCAGCTCGCGCGCGATGATGGCGGCGTGGCAGGTGCGTCCGCCACGATTGGTGACGATGGCACTGGCACGCTTCATGACCGGCTCCCAATTCGGGTCGGTCATGTCGGTGACCAGCACATCGCCCGGCTTGACGCTGTCCATGTCGGCGAGGCCGCGCACCAGGCGCGCCGGCCCGCTGCCGATCTTCTGGCCAATGGCGCGCCCTTCGGCCAGCACGGCGCCGGTGTCCTTGAGCTTGTAGCGCAGTTCCACCTGGCTGCCGGCCTGGCTTTTCACCGTCTCGGGGCGGGCCTGCAGGATGTACAGGAGCTGATCGCTGCCGTCCTTGCCCCACTCGATGTCCATGGGGCGACCGTAGTGCTTCTCGATCAGCACCGCGTAGCGGGCCAGCTCCAACACATCCGCATCGGTCAGCGAGAACCGGTTGCGGTCGGCCTGCGGCGTGTCGGTGGTGCTCACCAGCGCACCGCTGCGGGCACGCTCCTCGGGGTTCGCGAAACTCATGCGCTGCAACTTCGATCCCAAACTGCGACGGATCACGGCGAACTTGCCGGCGCTGAGCGTGGCCTTGTGCACGTAGAACTCATCCGGGTTCACCGCGCCCTGCACCACCAGTTCCCCGAGCCCATAGCTTGAGGTGATGAAGACGACGTCCGGGAAGCCGGACTCGGTGTCCAGGGTGAACATCACTCCGGCGGAGCCCAGGTCTGAGCGCACCATGTACTGGATGCCGGCCGAGAGGGCCACTTCGGCGTGTGCGAAGCCCTTGTGGACCCGGTAGCTGATGGCCCGATCGTTGTACAGAGACGCGAAGACCTCCTTGACCTTGTGCAGCACCTGCTCGATGCCCTGAACATTCAGGAAAGTCTCCTGCTGGCCGGCAAAGGAGGCATCGGGGAGGTCTTCCGCGGTGGCCGAGGAGCGCACCGCAAAGCTGGCCTTGGGGTTCTGCGCCGCCAGAGCTTCGAACTGGCTGCGCACGGCCTGCTCCAGTTGCTCGGGAAACGGCGTCTGGACAATCCACTGCCGGATCTGCTCACCGGCGGCGGCCAGCGCCCGCACGTCCTCGGCATCGAGCGTCGCCAGGCGCGCCTCGATGCGTCCGGCAAGGCCGTTGTGCTGCAAAAACCGGCGAAACGCGTGGGCGGTGGTCGCGAAGCCGCCGGGAACCCGCACGCCAACGGCCGCCAGCTGGCTGATCATCTCCCCCAGCGAGGCATTCTTGCCGCCCACCGAGTCAACATCCGTCATGCGCAGCTGGCTGAAGGGGACGACCAGGCGATCCGCGGCGGACGAAGTGGGCATAGAATCGGCTCCAGAGCTGTCGAAAAACGGGCTGGCGGGTCCGGTACACATTATTATCGTCCGATGCCGAACAGAACAGTGTTTTTTGTGTCCGACGGCACCGGTATCACCGCCGAGACTTTCGGCAATTCGATCCTGGCGCAGTTTCCGGGCAATCCACGGCATATCCGCCGGCCATTCGTGGATACCGTGGACAAGGCCTGGGGCGTCGTCAAAGAGATCAATCAGGCCGCCGAGCGCGAAGGCAAGCGTCCCATCATCTTCGTGACCCTGGTGGATGAGGATGTGCGCGCCATCATGACGTCCGAGTCCTGCAAGGGCATGGTGCTGGACATGTTCCGCACCTTCGTGGAACCGCTTGAAGAGGAGCTGGGTTGCAAGAGCAATCATCGCGTCGGCCGCTCGCCGGACGTCAGCACCAGCGAGGCCTACAACAATCGCATCGATGCCATCAATTTCACGCTGGCGCACGATGATGGCCAGTCAGCTGACAGTCTGAAGGCTGCCGATGTGGTGCTGATCGGCGTCAGCCGCAGCGGCAAGACGCCGACCTCGCTGTACCTGGCCATGCAGCACGGCATCAAGGCCGCCAACTATCCGCTGATACCCGATGACTTCGAGCGTGGTGTGTTTCCCGCCTGTCTGGCGCCGTACAAGCGCAAATGCTTCGGGCTGACGATCGACCCGATACGCCTGTCACAGGTACGCAATGAGCGCATGCCGGGCAGCAAGTACGCGACGCTCGAGAACTGTCGCTATGAAGTCAGCCATGCCGAGTCGATGATGCGCCGCATGGCTATCGCCTGGCTGTCCTCGACCCACAAGTCGATCGAGGAGATCTCCGCAACCATCCTGCGCGACATCCGCCCCGACCGGCTGATCTACTAAGGCTTGCCCTTGGACAGGTAGCGGGCGATCAGCGCCAGCTGCGCGTCGGAGACGTCCGCGCGTGTGATCGGGGGCATGTTGAGAATGCCGATCCGCGCGGCGCGCTCCACGTAGGCCGCCGAGAGATCATCACGTTTTTCAAGCGGCGCGACTTCTGGCTTCATCCGCCGCGCCAACAGGCCCGTGCCCATGCCCACAGGCCCATGACACATGGCGCATTTGTGCTCAAACAGCTGCTGGCCATCCGGCTCGGCGGCCTGCACCGCCACGCTGACCGGCAATGCCAGGGCGAGCAGCAGCAGGCGCCTCATGCCTTGCGCTCCTTGCGGTAGGCGGCCGGCCAGATGCCGCTCTTGCCGGGTGCGAGGATGCCCGCCGGATCGAGCACGTCTTTCACGCGCTGGTTGAGGCGGCGCAGGGCGTGATGGTTGTAGTCGTAGCAGTCCGCAACCAGGTCCATGTAGTCGATGTGGGCGCGATATTCGCCGTAGCCATGCTGGCGCGCGTCGGCGATCAGGGTACGCAGGAACGGGTCGACCCGCTTCATGAATTCCGGGTCATCGAGGTTCAGGAGCACCGCATTGACGTTGAGCATGTGCCGCTCGCCGAAGGCGAAGCTGGCCTGATAGTCCATGCCGAATTGCTTGTACCGCGCATAGGTGCGGTTGAACTGCTCCTGCGCAAGTTTCCCGGACTGGGTCAGCACCGGTGAGAAGCCGATATGACCGCCGCGTCCGCCGAACCAGTTGGCGCTCTGCATCGGGAAGGTCATCGGCACGCCCATCCAGCCGCCCGCGGTCGGGGCGATGGCATCCCCGGGACGCCAGCTGAAGGGCTTCATGCTCATGGGTTTGATGGCGCGCAGCGCTTTTTCGAGGATGTCCAGGTTGGCCTGCACCACGGTCTCGCGCCCGTACACACGCAGGCTCACGCCCCACCAGCCCAGGCCAAACTGCTTGCGGATGGCGCTGATCACCTCATCGGACAGCGAGCCGGGCTGGTCGGTCCATTGGCGCCGGGTGGTGAGGATATTGGCGGCGCGGAACCAGTTGCCGATGGTCGGGGACTGCTGCAGCACGCCTTCGCGGCGCAGCGGGCCGATGGTATCGATGAGCGGACCCAGGTCCTCCATGCGATCCATTTCCACATCGAAGCCACGCACCGTTTCCGGCTGCGGCATCAGCCACATGCCGGCCTTGGTCACGATGCCGAAGTTCGACTGCACGAACAGCTGATCCCAGGCCGGACCGTATCCGTATTTGTGCAGCTGCCAGCTGGGCGAGTTCGGCATGGCGCCCATGCCGGTGCGCACCCTGTCACCATCGGGCAGCACCACCTCCATGCCGCAGATGTTGCGAGTGTGCTCGCCGTAGGGCGTGTACCCCAGGCCACGGTCGAGGGCGTTGCCGATGACCGAGCCCCAGCTATTGCCCGGAACCGACAACCACAGTGGAATCTTGCGGCTCTGCAGATAGTCGTACAGGTCGTAGAACCCGACACCCGGTTCCAGCAGCACCGTGGCGTTCTCGACATCGACCTCGATTTTCTGCATGCGCGAGAGGTCCAGGACGATGGAGCCGGCCACGACGGGCGCCGCGGTGCCATAGCCCAAATTCTTGCCGCGGCTCACTGTCCAGATCGGGACCCGATGCGCCACGGCGATTCTGACCAGCGCCTGAACCTGTTCGGCGGAGGTGGGCGCGACGGCCGCAAAGGGCCGATGCCGGTGCGCGTCGATGGGAAAGTGGTCGCTGTAGGCATCGCGATCCTCTTCGGTCGCGAAGGCTGCATCGCCACCGACCACGGCGGCCATGGCCTTCAGTGCCTGGTCCAGCGCGGCCGGGGAGGGGGTTGGTAATGCGTCCAAGTGGCCTGCCTTCGATGTATTGACCCGCCGGCGCATCATAACGCTACTGCTGAGTCGGCGGCGCCCGGCAGGGGCTGCGAGGGCGCCGTGGGCGGGCCAAGCGGTTGACTAGGCGATGACGGTTCAACATAGCTATTCCTGCGCCCTTGCCGGTACCCCCTGTACAATGCCGGATAAGACGCGCCGTACGCGCGCTTGGGGGCTTCGAGATGCGTAGCAAGATGATTTCCGTCGTGTCGGCCGCGCTGGTCGCGGCGGCCGTTCTGGTCGCCTGTGTCGACACGCCGGGGGGGGCGGGTGGCGGTGGAACCGACCCGGCGGACCTTAAGCAGAATGAGGGCCAGTGGCTTTCCTATGGCCGCGATTTCAGCGAGCAGCGCTTCAGCCCGCTGACGCAAGTCAATGCGACCAATGTCAGCCAGCTGGGCCTGGCCTGGTTTGGCGACCTGGCCGAGCGCGGCGGCAGTTACGAGACCACGCCACTGGTGGTCGATGGCCGAATCTACGTGACCTCGCCCTGGAGCAAGGTCTATGCCTACGATGCCAAGACCGGCAAGCGGCTGTGGAAGTACGACCCGCAAGTTCCCGGCGAATACGCGGTGAAGCTGTGCTGCGGCATCGTCAACCGGGGCGTGGGTTACTGGCAGGGCAAGATAATCTGGGGCACCCTGGATGGACGCCTGATCGCAGTGGATGCCAGGACCGGTACCAAGGTTTGGGAGATCCAGGCCACCGATCCGAAGAAGTGGTACTCCATCACCGGTGCGCCGCGCATCGCTGCGGGCCGTATCTTCATCGGCGAGGCGGGTTCGGAGTTCGAGGAACGGGGCTATCTCGCCTGCTACAGCGCCGACAACGGCAAGGAGCTGTGGCGCTGGTGGACGGTGCCGGGCGATCCGTCGAAGGGCTTCGAGCAGCCCGAACTGGCCATGGCGGCGAAGACCTGGGGCGGGCAGTGGTGGAAGACCGGCGGCGGCGGTACACCTTGGGACGGAATCACTTACGATCCGACCACCGGCTATGTGTTCATCGGTACCGGCAATGGCGCCCCGTGGCCGGCCGAGGACCGTTCCCCGGGCCACGGTGACAACCTGTTCACCGCGTCGGTCGTTGCCATCGATGCCAAGACCGGCCACTACGTGTGGCACTATCAGGAGACTCCGTCGGAGAGCTTCGACTTCGACAGCACCGCGCAGATCACCACCGCGGATCTCACGATCAATGGCGAGAAGCGCCACGTCGTGATGCATGCGCCGAAGAACGGCATCTTCTATGTCCTGGACGCGCACACCGGCAAGTTCATCTCCGGCACCCCGTTCGTGCCGAAAGTGAACTGGATGAGCGGCTTTGACGACAGCGGTCGTCCGATCCTCAATCCCGATGCCAACTACGCCAAGACCGGTAAAGGCTTCTTTCTGGTCGGCTTCCAGTCGCACGTGTGGAACCCGATGTCCTTCAATCCGGACACCGGCCTGGTGTACCTGCCGACCAACTACGGCAGCTATCCCTACGTCGCCGAACTGGGCGCCAAGATGGGCAACCAGTTGCTGGGCATCAATATCAGGAAGCGCCCGGAAGGGACCGCACCGACCCTGGAAGGTCCGCGCTCATATCTGGTGGCCTGGGATCCGGTGAAACAGAAGGAAGCCTGGAGGCAGACCGAGGGAACCGCACGCGCCGGCACCATGACGACGGCCGGCAACCTGGTGTTCCAGGGCACTGCCAACGGCAGGTTCAACGCCTACAAGGCTGATACCGGTGAGAAGCTCTGGTCTGTGGATACCCAGGCGACGATCACCGGGGGCCCGGCCACCTATCGCATCGATGACGAGCAGTACGTGGCGGTGGTGGCGGCCGGCCAATCGGGATTCGGCGGTGGCGGCTACTGGGCACCGAACTACGCACGGCTGCTGGTGTACAAGCTCGGGGGCAACGTCCAGTTGCCGCAAAAGGTGGCCTTCACGCCTGCGCCGCTCAATCCGCCGCCGAATTTCGGTGACAGCGCTCAGCACGAACTGGGTGACAAGCAATACACCGCGCACTGCGCCGGATGTCACGGCAACAACCAGGCCGGCGGCCGCGCGGTGAGCAGTCTATTCCCGGACCTGCGCTACGCCGGCGCACTGTGGAGTGCCGACGCCTTCAAGGCGATCGTGCTCGGCGGCGCCTTGCAGGACAATGGCATGGTGTCCTTCGCCAAGGTGATCACCCCCGAGGATGCCGAGGCGATCCGCTCCTATGTCGTGACCACGGCGAATGACGCCAAGAATGCGCCGCCCGCACCGCCCTTCGGTGGACCCGGTGGCCCGGGTGGTGCGCCCCCCGCAGCGCCAGCCGCGCCCGCTGCGGCGCCGCCCCCCGCGCTGCACCAGTAGGACCGGTGGCCGCCAGCTGCTCGCTGGCGGCCCTCACACCGGCTGACGCACATGGTCCGATCCCTCACGGCGATGCTGATGCTCATCGCAGTGAGCTGCGCCTGGGCGCAGAGCGACATCACGACCGTAAGACTTCAGGACGGCCTGTATCTGTTCCAGGGCAATGGCGGCAATGTCGTGCTCTCGGTCGGGGCTGACGGCGCGCTGCTGGTGGATGATGAATACTCGGTCGGCACCGGCAAACTGGTGGCGGCCATCGCGGCGGTCACTGCGCAACCCGTCCGCTACGTCATCAATACCCACTTCCACGACGATCATACCGGCGGCAATGAATATTTTGGCCGCGCCGGCGCAGTCATCATCGCGCAGGAGAATGCCCGTCGACGCATGGCCTCGGACCAGGTGATGTCCCTGTATGGACCGCAGCGCGCCTACGCGCCCAGCGGGCAGCCCGGGATCAGTTTCGATGAGTCCCTGCAGCTGCACTTCAACGGCAATTCAATCGCCCTCAAATATCCGGGGCCCGCGCACACCGATGGCGACACCATCATCTTCTTCCGCGAGCGCAATGTGCTGATGACGGGCGACCTGTTCGTCAGACCACCCTACATTCCGCCCTACTTCGATGATCTCAACGGCGGTTCGCTGGAAGGCATGATCCACGGCGTCGAGCAGCTGCTGGAACTGGCCGATGAACGAACCCTGGTGATGCCGGGGCACGGTGAACCCGGCACGCGCGCTGACTTGGTGGACTATCGTGGGCAGCTGCTCGGGGCCCGCGAACGCATCCGGCAGGCGATTGCGCGCGGTCAGAGCGAGGACGCCGTAGTGGCCGAACATCCCATTACGCAATACTGGGGAATCGGCCGGGGCCAGGATCGCTGGGTGCGGATCGTCTATCGGGAGTACCACCGGTAACTGTTAGACTGCCGGCGGCAAATGAGCTCTGAGTCCAATCCACATCCGGCAGCGCCCACCCGTTATCGCTGGGTAATCTGCGGCCTGCTGCTGGCGGCGATGGCCATCAACTACATCCAGCGCCAGACCGTCGGATTGCTGAAAGGCCCGCTGCAGCATGAGTTCGCGCTCGATGAGGTCGGTTACGCGAACATCGTGTTCTGGTTCCAGGCGGCCTATGCGGTGGGCTATGTCAGCTTCGGCCGCGTACTGGATCGGATCGGCGCGCGCATCGGCTATGCCATTGCCTTCGTCCTCTGGAATCTGTCGCACATTGCCGCGGGCTTTGCCGCCACCGCCATGCAATTCACTTTGGCGCGAGTGGGCCTGGGGCTGGGCGAATCGGGGGCGTTTCCGGCCAGCCTGAAGGCCATCGCCGAGTGGTTTCCGCAACGCGAGCGGGCGCTTGCCGCCGGAATTTTCAATGCCGGTACCAACCTCGGGGCCATCGTCGCCCCCGCCATCGTGCCGGTGCTGGCCGCAACCTGGGGTTGGCGCTCCTGTTTCTTGGTCACGGGGGGCATTGCCCTGCTGTGGCTGATTGCGTGGCTGGTGATGTATCGCCCGCCGCAGGTTCACTCCCGGGTCAACGCCGCGGAGCTGGCCCTGATCCAATCGGACCCCGTGGATGCGGTGAGCCAGGTGAGCTGGTGGCGTCTGCTGGCTCTTAGGGAAACCTGGGCCTATGGGCTCGCCCGGTTCCTGATCGATCCCATCTGGTGGTTTTACCTCTTCTGGTTGCCGGATTTTCTGGACAAGACCTACCATCTGAACCTGAGCAATTTCGGACCACCCCTGATCGCGATCTACCTGATATCCGATGCCGGCTCGGTACTGGGAGGATTTTCCTCCTCGATAATGTTGAAGCGCGGTGCCAGTGTGAACGTGGCGCGCAAACTCACCATGCTGATGTGCGCTCTGCTGGTGTTGCCGGTCTTTTGGGTGGTAGGGGCCCGGGAGCTATGGCTCGCGGTGCTGTTGATAGGCCTGGCCGCGGCGGCACATCAGGCGTTTTCCGCCAATGTCTATACCTTGCCCTCGGACATGTTGCCCCGATCGGCCGTGGCGTCGGTAATCGGGATCGGTGGCATGATGGGAGCGATCGGCGGCATGCTGTTCACCAAGTTCGTCGGTCGGATCCTGCAGGCGACCGGATCCTATCGGATACTGTTCATCATCGCCGGGTCGGTCTATCTCATGGCACTGCTGGTCGTACATATCCTGAGCCCGCGCCTGCAGCGCGTAAGGGGAGTCAGACCGTGAGCCTGCTGCAGGTGCATGCGGCCGACACGGTAGCGGTATGCCTGCGGGATATGCGCTGCGGCGAGCGGGTATCCCTCGCAGCGCATAGCGTTCAGATCCGCACGGACACGCCGCGGGGCCACAAGGTGGCACTCAAGCCGCACCAGCCGGGCGAGCGCGTCGTGAAGTATGGCCACGGTATCGGTCATGCTCTTCATGCCATCGACGCCGGCGAGCACGTGCATACCCACAATCTGCAGTCGGATCTGGCACAGCACGATCAATACTCCTACCGCGAGCCCGCGCCGCGCGCGCCCAGCGCCCAGCCGCGGCGCGAATTCATGGGCTATCGGCGCGCGGACGGGCAGGTCGGGATACGCAACGAGGTTTGGCTACTGTGCACGGTCGGCTGCGTGGCAGAGACGGTGCGCCGCATTGCCGAGCAGGCACAGGTCAGGTTCGCCGGCCGCACCGATGGCATCTTCGCCTTCGGGCATCCCTTTGGCTGCTCGCAGCTCGGGGATGACTTGAGTGGCACCCGGCAGCTGCTGGCCGCATTGGCCCAGCATCCCAACGCCGGGGCGGTGCTGGTGGTCGGGCTGGGATGCGAGAACAATCAACTCAGCACATTGATCGCCGAGCTGGGCACTCGCGGCGCGGACCGACTGGCATATTTCAATGCCCAGGCGGTGGCGGACGAGATTGAATCAGGGGTCCAGGCGCTGGCGCCGCTGGTGGCGAGAATGGCCGAAGATCGCCGTTCGCGCTGCGATCTTGGAGATCTGGTCCTCGGCCTCAAATGCGGTGGCTCGGATGCCTTCTCGGGGCTCACCGCGAACCCCCTGGTGGGCAGCATCTGCGATGCCGTGACCGCCAGCGGCGGCACCGCGATCCTGAGCGAGATTCCCGAACTGTTCGGTGCCGAACGCTCCCTCATGGCCCGCTGCCGTGATGAACCGACATTCGCCGGCCTGGTGCAGCTGATCAATGATTTCAAGGACTACTTCGCGGCCCATCATCTGCCCGTCTTCGAAAATCCCTCGCCCGGCAACCGCCAGGGCGGCATCACGACCCTGGAGGAGAAATCATTCGGCGCGGTGCAGAAGGGGGGCAATGCGGAGGTCACGCAGATCCTGCGCTACGGCGGGCGCGCCTCGAGCAAGGGCCTGGTGATACTCGAATCCCCCGGCAACGATGCGGTGTCCACCACGGCGATGATCGCGGCCGGTGCGGTCATCGTGCTGTTCACCACCGGCCGCGGAACGCCGCTGGGTTTTCCGGCACCGACACTGAAGATTTCCTCCAACTCCGATCTGGCACAGCGCAAACCGCGCTGGATCGACTTCGATGCCGGATCGCTCATCAATGGCGCCGATCGCAATACGCTCACCGCGGCGCTGCTGGATCTCGTCGCCGCGGTGGCGTCGGGCAGCCCCTGTCGTCACGAGCAAGCCGGAGCGCGCGAAATCGCCCTCTGGAAACGCGGCGTCACCCTGTGAGGCTGCTGTCGCGTCGCCGCTTCTCGGCCGCGATGCTGGCCCTGGGCTGTGCCGCCGCTGCCCCGCGCCCGCGCGCACGGGCGGCCGCTCCTGAATGCCATGGGTTTCCCGGATGGGCCAGCCGCCTTGGCGCGGACCTGGAGGCGATGGCCGCTCGGCTTGACGCCCATCTCAAACCCTGGCGCGGGCCCAAACGCGAGGCGCGACCCGAGGAATTCGGCCATGTCAGCGCCCAGCCGCTGGCCACCCGCGCCATTCAGGCGGCCATCGATGCGCTGGCGGCCCAGGGCGGGGGCACGGTGGTCCTGGCGCAGGGCAGCTATGTCAGCGGCACGCTCGACCTGCGCAGTCACATCCGGCTGAAGGTGGAACAGGGCGCGCAACTTCTGGGGAGCCTGGACCTGAAGGACTATCCGGCGCGCATTGCCAGGCGGCCCACGGTCATGGACAGCAACATGGGCATGAATCAGTCACTGATTTTTGCCGAAGGCTGCGACAACATCGCGCTGTGCGGTGCCGGCACCATCGACGGTCGTGGTGCCAAGGCGAATTTCCCCGGCCTCGAGACCATCGGCGCCACGCCCGGACGCCCCTTCCTGATCCGGATCATCGACTGCCAGCAGGTGGATATCCGCGATCTGTTGCTCAAGGACTCCCCATGCTGGATGCAGAATTATCTCCATTGCGATGACCTGCTGATCGAGAACCTGCGGGTGCAGAATCAGGCGAACTTCAACAATGACGGCTGCGACATCGACGGCTGTCGGCGCGTCATCGTGCGCAACTGCCAGATCAATTCGGAGGATGACGGCCTGTGCTTCAAAGGCGCGGCGCAGCGCCCGACGCAGGACGTGCTGGTGGAGAACTGCAGGATCTACAGCACCACCAATGCGCTCAAGCTCGGCACGGACTCGCAAAGCGTGTTTCGCAATGTACTGTTGCGCAAGCTGCAGCTCGGAGGCCCATCGCAGGATGCGCCCGCCATCAATCGGCGGCGCGCCGAGTCGGGGATTTCCTGGGAGATCGTCGACGGCGGCAGGGCGCAGAACATCTATGCCCGGGATATCGAGATTGCGCGCGCCGACTCGCCGCTGTTTCTGCGGCTGGGGGACCGCGGTCGGGTTCGTCCCGGGCAGCCCAAACCCAAGCCGGGCGTGCTGCGCCGTATCGTCTACGACCGGATCAGCGGTGCCGACAATGGCGCGCGCGGATCCTATTTCATGGGCCTGCCGGAGAAGCACATCGAAGATGTGGCGCTACGGGATGTAGCGCTGCAGGTCGGTGCCACCGACAGGCCCGTTCCGGCACAGCAGGACCTGGCCGAAATGCGCGCTACCTATCCGGATGCGCACATGGTGGCCGATGCGGTGCCCGCCTACGGACTGTGGGCCAGGCATGTGGATGGGCTGACCCTGACCCGCGTGCGGTTTGCGAGCCGTGGCCGGGATGTGCGGCCTATGATCCTTGCGGATCTGGACACGAAGCGTGTCTGTATCATCTAGAGTCCGCGCCGTGATGATCATGGCGGCGCTGCAGGGGGTGATGCCGCTGTGCGCGCTGGCCGCCGGCGCCACGACTTATCGCAATCCAATTCTCTATGCCGATTATTCGGATCCTGATGTGTTGCGATCCGGCAGGCATTACTACCTGGTCGCATCGAGTTTTCATTTTTCACCCGGGATTCCCGTGCTCGAGTCCCTGGACCTGGTGCATTGGAAAATCATCGGACATGTGCTGTCGCGGCTTGATTTCGCGCCCGGCTACGACCTGCTGCCGCCGTTCTCCTTAACCGATGCCACGGCCGGTCCGGTGGCGGAGGGACAGCGCTATGCCGGGGGCGTGTGGGCGCCCTCGCTGCGCTATCACGATCACAGGTTCTATGTGTATTGGCCGACACCGGCAGAGGGCATCTTTGTCAGCACCGCTGCCAGGATGCACGGACCGTGGTCGGCACCGGTCGCCGTCATGCCCGGGCCAGGCTATGAGGATCCCTGTCCCTTCTGGGATACCGACGGCCAGGCCTACCTGGTGCATGCCAAGGTGGGCGCGGGCTCGCTGATCCTGCACCGCATGAGCGTCGATGGCACCCGGGTGCTGGATGAGGGCAGGACCATTGTCGAGGACCGCGTGAATCTGCCCGTGCTGGAGGGCCCGAAGCTGTACAAGCGGCAGGGCTGGTACTACATCTTCGCGCCCATCGGTGGCGTGGGCAGCGGCGGCGAGGCCGTGCTGCGCGCACGCCATATCTTCGGTCCCTACCAGTGGCGGGTGGTGCTGGGGCCGGGGCAGGGCGTTCAGGGTCCGCACCAGGGCGGCTATGTGGAAACACCGGACCACCAGGGCTGGTTCATTCACTTCAACAGTACCGGCGCCTTTGGGCGCATCACCTATCTTGAACCGGTGCGCTGGCGGGACGACTGGCCCGTGATGGGAGCTCCGATCGGGGATGGCACCCAAGGTCAGCCGGTGCTCGAGCATGCGCTGCCGGTGAACATTCCCGGCGCCGACCGATACCGGCTGCAGGACGCGGACGAATTCAACGCTGCGACGCTGGGGCCGCAGTGGGAATGGAACCACAACCCGGATGACCGGCGCTGGAGCCTCACGGCCCGGCCCGGTTATCTGCGGTTGCAGGCCCAGGGCGCGCAATACCTGGTCACGGCGCGTAACACGCTCACGCAGATATTGCAGGGGCCCGCCCTGACGGTGAGCGCGCGCCTTGATATCTCCCACCTGGCCGAGCAGCAGCGCGCCGGCCTGGTGCTCTTCGGCGTCAGGCCCACCTGGATCGGTGTGGTTCGCGAGGCCGGCTCCTCCTTTGTGACCTACGCCGCAGCCGGTGTCGAAACACGTGGCCCGAGCCTGTCGGGCGATGTCATCGATCTGAAGGCGCAGGTGAGCTCGGATCAGTCCGTGCGCTTCTCCTATACGACGCAGCCCGATGCAGCCTTCCAGCCATTCGGCCCGCCGACGCCCCTGGCGCACTTCTCCTGGTGGAAGGGCAGTCGGCCGGGGCTGTTCACGTACATCAAGGTCAGCCCGGGGAGCACGCCGGCTCCACCCCAGGACGGTTTCGTGGACATCGACTGGTTTCATGTCGAGCACTGAGCATGTGCGCGTGAACCGCCGCGGCTTCCTGGCCGGCAGCGCCGCCATCGCTGCCACCCGCGCACTGGGGGATGCCGCCCGGGCGCAGGATGACACCGCGCCGCGCTTCAGCACCCGGCATGCCGGCTGGCAGGCTGCCTATGACAGGGCGCTGCGCGTGCTGGCCGCCAATGTTCAGGTCCTGCCGCGATTCTCCAAACCGGTGTTGATCGAGGGCGCCGCATATCAGGGACTGTGGCTGGAGTGCGGGCCGCACGAGGCGCTGATATATCGCAAATTCAGGCCCGATGTTGCACGTGACAGTCATCGCTGCTTCTTTGCGCTGCAACGTCCGGATGGCCAGATCCCCTGCAATAACAAAGTCACCGGCGCAGGCTTCGGCCAGATCCAGATGGCGGTACCCCTGGCCGCGACGGCCTGGGATCTGGCACAGGCCAGCGCAGATGAGGCATTCCTTCATGAGGCCTACGAGGCCTGCGCCAGGTGGGATGACTGGCTGCATCGGTACCGCAATCTGCGCGGCACCGGTCTGACCGAAGGCTTCTGCACCTATGACACCGGTCAGGACAACAGTCCGCGCTGGCGAGGCGTTGCGCCGCAGTGTCCGGATGGCGATGCAAAGCGGTTTGTGCCGGGATTGAAGTTGCCGCGTCTGTGCCCGGATCTGTCCGCGACCACCTACGGCGGACGCGTCGCACTGGCGCAGATGGCACACGCGCTGGGTCGGAAGGTCGAAGCCGGGCGCTGGCAGCAGCAGTCCGAGGCGCTGCGCGACCTGATTCTCAAGCATCTGTATGTGCCGGAGGAGGCCGCATTCTACGACCTCGACGCCGCGGGTGAGTACGTCAGGATCCGCTGCGACATCCTAAGCCGCGTGTGCGGCGAACATGTCGTGGATTCAGCTGTGTTCGCGCAGCTGTGGCGGGCCCAGCTGCACAACCCAAAGGCCTTCTGGAGCGCTTTGCCGCTGCCTTCCGTGGCCTTGGATGATCCGCTGTTCGTGCGACCCATCCCCAGTAATTCCTGGGGCGGTGCCGCGCAGGCGCTGACCGCCCTGCGCACCGGACGCTGGTTCGATCACTACGGAAAATCAGCGGCGCATGCCGAGCTCATGCGCCGCTGGTGCGCGGCCCTGATGGCCGATGGCAAATTCACCCAGCAGGCCGATCCGCTCGACGGCCACTTCACCCGGGGTGATCCACCCGGGTATTCGCCGGCCGCCCTGGTCATGGTGGATTTCACCTGGCGTCTGGCCGGGGTGTGCGAGTCCGGGCGGCAATTGCACTGGAATATCAGGCCAGGCGAGCCTGTGTCACAGGGGGCGCAATTCAGCGTGCGCACCGACCTCGGGCATCGGGCGCAGCTGCGTTATGACGTCCACGGCGCACAGCTGAGCGTGGATGGTCGATGGCTGGGACGTCTGGAGGGCGGCGCCGGACGCCTGGTCACGGGGGCAGCGGGTGAACTCCTGGCTGTGGTGAGTATCGATGAGCGAGCCCAGAGGCTGCGCCTGCACCGGCCCGGCAGGCCGATGCGTGAAGTTGATTTGCAGCCTGATGCTCGAATCGACCTCACGGCCTGAGCGATCTCATGTGGCGGTAGGACTGTTCTGATGAGTCTCGACCGCGGGGCGATGCCAGGGGGTGGCAAGGTCAGGTTCCCGGCCGGTTGCCGGGAACCCTCGTTGGTGGAGGCGGGGGGAATCGAACCCCCGTCCGCAAGCACTACGCTTCCGGTTCTACGTACGTAGCTGTCTCTTTGTTTTCTCGCTTCGCGCTACCCGAGCAGCAGGGAAGACGCTAGGCCAGCAACGGTGTCTCTTAAC
>DATHMK010000086.1:0-116119 GCA_035487155.1 Steroidobacteraceae bacterium | reverse complement strand
CCGGCGGCGATTTGCATTGCCATGCATTACGTGGCTGCTGGCGGCGACAGCACATGCGGCTGGCAGCGCGCCAATTCCGGTGAACGACAAGTCCTTCGGCTGCATCAATCATCTGAAGCCGGTACGCGGCTTTTTTGTCGGCAATCTGATCGGAAATCTTGCGGGCACCTTGCAGGTCGCCCGATCTGCCGATGGCGGCGTATACCCGCCAGGTTCCGTCATCCAGCTGGTGCCGACAGAGGCCATGGTAAAGCAACCCAAGGGCTTCAACCAACGCACGCACGATTGGGAATTCTTTGAGCTCAACGTATCCAAAGATGGCACAACGATCAACAAGCGTGGCTTTGCCGAGGTCGTAAACCGGTTTGGCGGCAACTGCTTCGCCTGCCACATCAAGGCGCAGCCGAAATGGGATTTGGTCTGCGAGACCGGCCATGGTTGCGATCCGATTCCGCTGACAGTGCCGATCCTCACGGCGCTACAGCACACGGACCCCAGATGTCCCGGCTCGGACACAGTCAGTGCACAGGACGCCGCGGCTCTCAAACAGCTCCAGGAAATAACGCATCCCAAGGCGCCGGCGGCCACGAAGAGCGGCTAGGCGTCCTGCTGCCGCGTAGCGCCGCGTCAAGCGGCCTCTCAGCCTTTGACGATGGAGTCCGGACGATCGTGCCCGTCCGACAACTCATGATGCCATTGTCCTTTCTCGTCCTCGTATTCGATGGGTATTGACTCGCCCGGCTCTGACTGTTCACGCGCCGCGAGCCTGGCAGCCTTTCTGGCACTCTCCTGCGTTGGAAACGTCTCGGAGAAGGTACCGTTGGCTCTGTATGCCCACGCACCATCGTGTTTCACGACTGTGTAGATGATCTTGCTCATGTGCTTCGTCCTGTCATTCCGGGTGGTTCCAGTCGCGCCATCGTCCGCCGTATGTGCTGGCATTGGCGAGCAGATCATAACCTTTCGGAAGTGCGCATACCCTGCCGAACTGTCCCGTGCCCGTCATGCAATGCAAGGACGCGGACACGGTTCGCGGACCTTTGCGCAGGGGTCATGGCGAACGGCCATCGGGCGATCCGTTCCGAATCCCGGGCGACCGGCTGGAACGGGGGCGGTATGCGCCGGGAGGATTTCCCGTCAACTTCTGAATCACCCGGTGAGCGTACTGATGTCGGAATACCCCGCCTCCAGGGCGATTGCATCGCCTGACCGTGAGCACTCCGCCAGCACCACCTTGGCTTTATCGCGTCGCCCCTGCTCAGGCGGGCTCCAGCCTGAGCGGCACGCTCAGGGCGCCGATCTCCGGGCACATGGTGACTTCTACCGGTCCGATCACCTCAAAATGGCGAGTCCGCGCCAGTAGCTCCTCGAGGGCGATCGTCAGCTCGAGTCGGGCCAGCCACGCGCCCGGACAGTTGTGGGGACCGCGACCGAAAGCCAGATGATCCTTGATATTCGGGCGATTCAGAATGAATTGATCCGCATGGGGGAACACCGACTCGTCGCGATTTGCCGATGAATAGTTCAACGCGATGGGTTCTCCTTGCCGAATCAGCACATCGTTGACGGTGACGTCCCGGGTAGGGGTGCGCGCGAAGCCCCGGTAGGGCGTGAACAGCCGCAGGTATTCTTCAATGGCGCCTGGCACCAGTTGCGGGTTCTCGCGCAGCCGCCTCTGCAAGTCCGGAAATCGCGACAAATGCACGCAGATGCTGCCGATCATGACGTTGGGTGCAACGATGCCCACGACGAGTATCTGGCGCACCGCACCGACGATCATCTCGTCAGGCAACGCCTGGCCGCCCTCGGTGACCGCCAGCAGGGCGCTGGTGATGTCGCAAGCCGGGTCCAGCGGCGTTTGTTTGCGCTGCGCGATCAGGGTGCGCGCCATGTCATAGAGCTTGTAGCTGGTTGCCTTGACCATCTCGCCGTTGAAGCGTTGCACCGCGTAAACGTAGGCGCGGGCCGTCTCACGCAAGGTGCCGACCAGCTCAACCGGCAGGTTCATCCATTCGGCAAACACCGCCACCGGCAGGCGCGAGGAAAAGTCTTCGCAGATATCGCACAGCGGCTGCCTCAGAAGCGGTGTCAGCAACTCAACAGCGAATCGCCGAATCGGTCCCCTGAGCGGCTCGACAGCCGCGGGCGTCAGCAGCGGGTTGATGGCGCGGCGGTAGGCGGTGTGTTCCGGCGGATCCAGATGCAACGGTGCCCGGCGCCCGGTGAATGCAAGTTTGGGCACGACATTCTGAACGGTTGTCGTATAGGTCCGGAAGTCGGAAGCGGCGCTGGCCACGTCCACATAGCGCATGAATGACCAGAATCCGCCCCAGGCGCCGCTGTGGGCGACCGGACAGCGGCCGCGCAGGTCGGCAAATACGGCATAGGGGCTGTCGAAGTCCTCCGCAGCCAGGGCGTCAAAGTCCTCGGTCCGTTCGGTGCTCATCCGACAGTCCTTCCTGCGTTGATCAATGTCCGGTTGGACAGCAGCGGCCAGATACCCAGCACCAGGCAGGCCGCCAGCGCATAGGCGGGCGCCCCAAAGGAACCGGTGTGTACGCGCACCCAGCCGATGAGATAGGGACCAAGGAGGCTCGCCAGGTTACCCAGCAGATTGACGGTGGTGATAGCCGCGCCGAGCACGGCGCCGCTCCACAGATTGCCGGGAATGGCCCAGAAGGCTCCCTGCGCGGCGCCAATGCCGAAGCCTGTGACGAACAACAAGGCCAGACTCAATCCCTGGGCACCATACGCAGCGGCTGATGCGAGGCCGAGTCCTCCGAGCAGCATCGCGCCGGCCACGTGCCAGCATCGTTCCTGGGTTCGGTCAGAATGCCAGGCATTGGCGAGCAGCCCAATTCCCAGACCCAGCCAGGGCACGGCGCTCATGACCCCGACCGCAAGGTCCCCGCGCCCGGAAAACTGCTTCAATACCAGAGGCAGCCAGAACAGGATGCCATTGGAGCCCAGCAGCAAGACGAACCAGATGGCGGCGACCTTCCACACCGCGGCCGAGAGCATCATCCTGCCCACCGTATCGTGGCGGTCAACGACCATTGAGAATTGTTCGCTCTCGGTCTGCAGCTGCTTGCGCAGCCAGCCTCGCTCAGCCTCGCTCAGCCACGCAGCGTCCTCCAGCCGGTTGGCGATCAGCCAATAGGCCAGAGCCGCCACGACGATGGTGGGCAGACCTTCCACCAGCATCATCCAGCGCCAAGCCGACAGATGCAGGGGATTGGAATGGGACAGCAGCCAGCCTGACAGGGGGCCGCCGATCACGACCGAAATTGGAATGGCCAGCATGGTCGTCGTGATTGCCGCCGCCCGATACCGGCGCGGCAACCAGCTGCTGCAGTAATAGACGACGCCGGGGGCAAAACCCGCTTCGGCCACGCCCAGCGCAAACCGCAGCGCGTACAGTCCCGTGCGGCTGTGGATCAGGGCCATCGCCATGGCAATGACACCCCAGGAGACGCCGATACACAGGATCCAGGCTCGCGTGCCCAGGCGGCGCTGCAACCACATGCTGGGGAACTGGAACAGCAGGTAGGCAAAGAAGAAGACGCCCACCGCGATCCCGTATTGTTCGGCGGACAGTCCCAGCGCCGGGTTCATCTGCAGCGCGGCGAAGCTGATATTCACCCGATCAAGGGAACTCAGCACGGTGAGGAGCAACATGGGCAGCAGCACCCGAATGCGGACCTTCACCCACGCCGAACGGCCCTCCTCGCCCACTATGGCTCGCCCTCCAAGCCCGCCAGGACGATTACTTTGAGGGTTTCGAAATACAATGAAAAGCTCGATATGAACGCATCTGATATGCTGAATGCGCATATCTCAACCTGGGGATCGTGCCGTGGACGTGAAGCAGCTGCAGGCGTTCGTGCGGGTAGCGGAGCTGGCAAGCTTCTCCAAGGCCGCGATTGCGCTGGAGAGCTCGCAATCGGCGCTCAGCCGCCAGGTGCGACACCTGGAGATCGAGTTGGGTCGCCATCTGCTGCATCGAAACGGCCGCGGCGTCACACCCACGCCGGCCGGTGAACGGTTTCTGGCGCGCAGCGCCGGAATCCTGCGGCAGCTGGAGGCGGCGAAGGAGGAGTTGCATGCCGATGATGCAGCGCCGGTGGGGCAGGTCGTGGTGGGCCTACCTCCGAGAATCGCCAGCAAGCTGGCCGCGCGCCTGGTGATCGGGTTCCGGGAGGCATACCCGCGCGCCGCCATCCGCATCGTCGAAGGCCCTACGGCGGCCATCACCGACTGGATATTGCTCGGGCGCGTGGACCTTGGACTGCTCAACAATCCCACCGCGACCCCGCAACTGCACTGCCAGCCGGTGTATGCGGAGGATTTGCACCTGGTCGGCGCCCGCGGCCGCACGCTCGCGACCCGCACAATCAGGCTGCGCGACCTGCATCGCTATGCGCTGATTCTCCCGGCGCGCCCACATCCGGTCCGTAACCTGATCGAGGAGGTCTGCGCTCGACGCAAGGTGCCCCTGACGATTGCCCAGGAGATCGACACGATTGAGGCGATTCTGCAGCTGATCCAGCAAGGGTTTGGCTACGGCATTCTGGCGCGCAACACCATTCCGGAAGGTGCCGGCTTGCAGACGGCCCGGATCACCGCGCCTGCCATCACCAGTCAACTGGTGGTGGGAACGGCGGCCCAACGCCCTTTATCCGTTCTGGTTCGCAGCACCGTCGAACTGGTCATGCATGCGGCCCGGGGCGCGGCTCCCGCTGATGCCAGGTAAGAGGCGGGGCCCCGGGGCGAATGCGCAGCGCGCATCGCCCGGGGCCCCGTTTGCGGATTCGCTTCAGTATCCGGAAGGAATGGGTGCGGGGGTAATGGTTCCGAACAGGCCGTTGGTCTCGCCGTTGGGACCGGCCGAGAAATACAACGTGTCGGAGCTGGAGCTGCCGCCGCCGCCCAGCGTCAAGTCCCACAGTCCGTCAATGGCGATCGGTCTGTCGTGGGCATCGTTCAGCTCCTCGATGAACCGCCCGTCGTTGTCGAAAACGCTGATGTGGCCATTGCCGAAGTTGCCGATCAGGATCTTGCCGCTGAAGCGACCGAATGCGAACGATGCTCGCGTCATGCCCCAGGGCGAATCGAGCGTGCCGCGACTTGCGAACCGCCGCAGCAGATGGCCGTCGGTATCGAATACATCGACAAACCCATGTCCCAGACCAGCCACGTCGTCGTGCTTGGCCGAATTCTGCTTGGCATAAGAGACAAACAGATCACCGTCAATGTTGGCAATGCCAAATGGCGCATAGTCAGACGGCATCTGCGGATCCACGAAGCCGCCGTCGGTGGTCACTGGCGTGTACAGGCCGCCCGAGGCACTCGGTCCGAAGACATCTACCGTGCCGCCGCGGAAGTTAGTCGCATACAGCAAGCCCCCCTTGGCGCTCAGGCCAAATACCAGACCCTTGTAGACGGCGCCCGCAGCGGCGCTCGGGGTCATCGAGTTGTCGACCGCCAGCACCGCATTGGTCGCCGGGGTCAGTCCGCCTGCCCAGGCGGAGAGAGTCCCGTCCTCGGTGTCGAAGATGAACACGGCCGGTATCGTCGTGCCGGGCACGAGGAAGGACGCGGAGGGATTCCAGATGATACCGGTGGGCGCGGCCGGAGCCGGGTTGGGAGGATTGCGCGGATCCACCGCATGACACGAACCCGCCGCAATCACATTGCCGGGCAGCGGAATGGAAACCTGCAGGCCGATCTTCGTGCCATTGCCAAGATATAGCGTGGAGCAGCCCGTCTGATTGTCGTTGACCCAGTAGGGGCTCCCCGCCGGGGTGAATGCAATTCCCCAGGCATCCTGCAATACCGGATCTTGAGTAGCGGCCTTGTCCGCGAGGTTCGAGACGAGTGGCGTGACCACATACTGATCGCGGTGCAATGACGAGTCGTCGTCATCGGCGAGAACCGTTGCCGGGACCGCGGCAACGGTGATGGCGGCTGCAGCGACTATGTTACGGATAAGCGAGCGCATGATAACTCCCCTTGAATGATTGGAAGCATTCGTACGGCGGTGAGTGCGCCCGGCGCCCCGTTTGGGTTTCAAGATCTTTGAATCTTCTTTCTGACTGACAACTGTGTGACAGCCTTCAGCAATCAAAGGCAGGGTTGACGAATCAACTTTGTAAGCTGGATGTAGGAAAGGAACGCGCAGCGCCCGGGCGCGATCCGCGCCCTCAATGCCTTGCGGAATCGGGGGCGGTGTCCGCTGCGCCAGTGCCTTGCGGGGGCGCCGGGCTGAACAGCACTTTCTTCGCCTGCGTGATTGCTATGCCAATCAGTACGCTTTTGACCACCCCGACTGAGTCATTCCAATCCCAGCTCAGAGCCCTGCGCTTCGGTGGCCTCTGCGGCTCGCGCAGCCGCCGGGGGGCAGTACGGGGCTTGCGATCATTGCTGGCGATACCCATCAGTAAGCCACCGCCCAGGGCGGCGGCCAGGAACAATGTCGGTGAGTGCTCAAACCGAGCGCGCCAGTCCGCTGCCTGCCCAGGCGCACGCGCGTCCGCGCCTGGATTGTGACGGTGTGGCTTCATTGGACCGAGATGACCTGATCCATTCCGGCCGGCGCTAATCCCGACTGGCGAATACCTTCGCCAGCAAATACCCGAGTGCTGCGGCGCCGACAAGGGCAGGGACCGGATTGTCCTTCACGACCTTCTTCACATCCCGGGCCATCGCCGTCAAATTGCGCCGGCGGATGTAGTTTGCCGTCGAGTTCAGTTTGTCCGCAGCGCCGTGTGCGACGTCGGCGACCCGCGCCCCACCGGGCAGGTCGTCGGCTTTCTCGTGCAGGCTCTTCGCGGCGGATTTGATTCCGGCAGCGGCGGCACGGCGACGGTTATCGATTTCCTCGGCGGCGGCCTCGCCCAAGTCAGATGCGGAGGATTTCACCTGCGAGAGGATGTCGGGCGAATCGGCGGCAGCAGTTTTGGCAGTCATGCGTATCTCCGCATCATGGTGGCGACTGCAAGCAGTATCGGGGTTGCCTTGCCAGGGGTCTGTAGGGATGGCGGCGGTTCGAGGCTTCCACACGCCTACATGGCTGGGACCCACCCGTTACGGCGGCGCGTCACTCCCAGGGTGTCCGGCGCCGCCGTGCGGCAGCAGCAGGTGAAAAGTGCGTCGACGCAGGGGAGGCGCCCCGGCGCGGCAACGGGGGCCAATGTTATTATTTAACATAATTAAGGTCGCGCACCCCAAGCCATATCCTCAGGGTCCGACGACCCGGGTCAGGTGAGCAAGATCACCGACCATCCCGGCGTCGCCTGTCAGGGAAACCTTGCCGGTGACCTGGTTCCAGATCAGCGTCGCGGTCCTGCCTTGTCCCTTTTCATAGCCATAGGTCGTCCCGTCATCGTCATACAGGACGAAGTGCGCATCGTGGCCGGGATAGATACGCAGCTCACTCAGGCCTTGATGGGTTGCAGTGCTGGGCACCTGAGCGCCCAGCGGCAAAATGGAGCCGGCGCGTATGAACACCGGAATCCGGTCGATGGGGGCGAGCGCGGTAACGGTCTGGCCGCCCGCGTATTTCTGGTTGCTCCAGAAGTCATACCAGTCGGTCCCTTTGGGCAGATAGACCGCGCGGCGGGTCACTCCCTGCTCGGTCACAGGCGCCACCAGCAATGCCGGACCCAGCATGTATTCGTCGCCGAGATTGCTGACCGCAGCATCGTCGGGGAAGTCCATGAACAAGGCACGCATGAACGGCGCGCCGGTCTCATAGGTTTCGTGACCCAGGCTATAGAGATAGGGGATCAGGCTGTAACGCAGTCGCAGATACTGGGCCATAACAGCTTCGGCCTGCTTGCCATAGGCCCAGATCTCGGTGTGCTTGCGGTCACCGTGCAGGCGCAAGGTCGGCAGGAAGGTCCCGTACTCGAACCAACGCACCATCAGCTCTGGATAGTCATCATCACCGCCAACCGTATCGCGTGCTTCGGCAGGGTCGATCAAAAGCGCTCGCTCGGCCTTGTGTTCCCCCGGCAGGGGTTGCCAGCCACCGATATCGTTACCCCAGTAGGCGAGGCCCGCGGCGGTGAAATCCAGACCCGTCGGCACCTGGCGGCGCAAGGCCTCCCAGCTCGGCTTGATGTCGGAGGACCAGAACAGGGCTCCGCTGCGCTGAGCGCCGATATAGGCGGCGCGCGCCAGGATCAGGCTGCGAACATTGGGTCGATCGCGCCGCGAGCCCTCGGCCACGCCCTGCACATGCAGCAGCGGGAACACATTGTGATAGCGGTCGCCGGAGCCAATCGAGTAAAAGAATCCATCCGGCACCAGATCCGGCTCGGTCTCATCCAGCCAGAACCAGTCGAAGCCGCGCGCGGCGATGTTGTCCCGGATCTTTGACCAATACCAGGCGCGAGCGTCGGGATTGGTGGAATCTATCAGGGCACCGGCGCGGTCGCTGCGCTCGGCCAGACCATCGACGGGATCGCCGTTCTTGTCCTTCAGCAGCCAGCCCTTCTGCGCCAGAAAATTATAGTAGCGCGACTCCTTTTCGAACCTTGGCCACACGCTGATCAGGCTGCGATAGCCCTCCTCGTGGAGCGTCCTGTTCATGGCATCCGGGTCAGGGAAGGCCACCGGATCGATGTCCAGCTGGCCCATCCGCGTCCAGTAGAACCAGTCGAGCACCATGACATCCAGCGGATAGCCTCGGCTGCGATAGCCGTGGGCGACATCCAGAATCTCCTGTTGACTGGCATAGCGGGCCTTGCTTTGGATGAGACCAAAGGCAGCCTTCGGCGGCAAGGGCGTGGTTCCGCTCACCTGCCGATAGCCCGCGTAGAGTTCGTCGGTGGTCTTGCCCGTGATCACGAAGAACGAAACGCGCTCACCGACTTCTGACTGCCAATGGGTCGAACCGTTGACCGCGGCCGAAATACGGGTGTCGGAGGGATTGTCCCAGACGATGCCATAACCGCGGTTGGTGACCATGAAGGGTACGCACACGCTCTCACCGGCCGGGGCATCGTAGTTGTGCTTGCAATCGACGGTGCGGCCCCGATAGTCAAGTATTCCCTCCTGGTTCTGGCCCAGGCCGTAGTAGTGCTCATCCGGCGTGGTGGTGAAGCTGGCGCCCACCTTGTAGGTCCTCTCACCGGCGACCACGTGCGGAACCTTCTCCCAACCGCTCATCTGAGTCAGCACTTCGCCAGTCTGGCCGCGCAGGGTGATGACCACCGGAGGCAGCGAAGGCGCGAAATAGCGGGACATCTGGTCGGGGGGGGCGGGCCGTGTCTGTGGCGCGACCTCGACGCTGAGGCCCGCGGCGCTGAACCGATCGCCGGCCGGGCCGGTGGTATGCGTCCAACCCCTGGCGTCACTGTCCGCTATGAAGCCGTAGCCGGGTTTATCGGCGGCCCGGTCGCGCTCGTCGCTGAGGGTGACGCGCACCACATTGGGAGCATAGGGCTCGATGGAGATATAGGCGCCGTAGCGATCGAGCACCGCCAGCGGCCCGGCGTGGGCCGCGGAAAAGCCGAGGATCAAGAAGGCTGCGTAACGCACACCTCAGTGTCGTGATGCGAAGAGCGACAGGTCGATCGAGTCTCCGACGGCCTTCAGGCCGGCGTCGTTGCCATGCAGATGATCGCCCATGTGATAGCCCGCGCGCATCTGTCTCGGATCGGCCGGGTCGGCGAACGCGGTGTCGATCCGCGCGATGCCATCGAAGGCTCCCCCCTTCAAAATCCAGTCGTTGATCCTCTGTCTCGCGGCTTCACCCGCCTCGGACCAATACGCCGCCCCTTTGTAGGGGCCGATTGGCGAGCCGATGACCTTGATCCCCTTGTCATGGGCGCGTGCGATGATCTGCCTGTATCCGGCTATCATCTGCTCGACCGAGATCTCGGGCTGGTCGAGGGTGGGAAAGCCGGGCGCAGGCGGCGCACGATTGCCGAAGTAGTTGCCAATGTCGTTGACCCCTTCAAAGACGATGATGTATTTCACATTCGGAAGGCTCAGCACATCTTCGTCGAAGCGGGCCAGCGCCGAATCGCCCATGCCGGGACTCAGGATTCGGTTGCCGCTGATCGCGGCATTGGCAACGGCCCATGCCTTTCCCGACTTCTGCAATCGATCCGCCAGGATGTCCGGCCAGCGGTGATTGGCCCCGGCCGTAGACCCGACCCCGTCGGTGATCGAGTCTCCGAAGGCGACGATGGTGCCCAGCGCCCTGGGTGAATCGACTTCAACGACACTCAGGAAGGCGCGGAACTGTGCCTTGGACACGGGGCCAAAGGGCTTGCCGACATAGTTACCCGGAGGTGAGACGTCAAGCTCGTCGACGCCCGTGAGGTGACAGGTGCAAGGGCCGGTGGGCTTGGGTAAGTAGATTTCCACCTTGAGGCGCGACAGGCTGGGCAAGGTCAGCCTGACCGCGTCGCTGGTGAAGGGCGCGCCGCGCGGGATCACGGCGCCGGGATCGCCGCCGAAACTCAAGGTCCGAGAGCTACCCGGCACTTCGGTGCCTGAATCGTCGATCCGCACGACCCGCGCAGCACCGATGGCAAGCGGGGCAGCGCCATAGCGGTTCGAGAAGCGCAGGCGCAGGCGTGCGCCACCCTCACTGATGCGCAGGATCTGACTGATCGTGACATTGTCGTAGGATGCGGCACCGAACGGGCCTTCCGTGCCCAGCGGCGCATGAGGGGAGGCGCTCCAGGTCGCCACCCATTCCGCATTGGCCGGCGCCATGGCGGCCATGCAAGCCAGTCCCGCGATGATTGCCGCAAACCTACCCGTGGCTGTTCGCATTTTCCGACCCCCTTGCGATTTAGTTGCATTATTCGGCCCAGCAGACAATCGTGCAACCCATAACCGCTTGATTCTCCTTGGAGGGATGGCAGATGAAAGGACCTTCAGCCCTGGATCGCATGGAAATCTACGAGTTGTACGCGCGTTACAGCTGGGCGCTTGATACCGGCGACACCGATGGTTACGTGGCGCTTTTCACCCCCGATGCGGAGGCGACCGAAGAAACCCGCGAGGGGGGACTCGAGGTGCGCAAGGGCCACAGTGAAATCCGCAAGCTGGTGTTGAAGTTCCACAAGCGCGCGGACTTTCCGGGACACCAGCATCAGATGAGCCAGCTGGTGTTTGAACCCGACGCCGAAGGCCGCGCCGACCACTGGGTGGTCCGCTCCTATGCATGGGCAACGATCACTCATCCACCCGCCGCACCACACCTTCATTGGTGTGGGCACATTCGCGATGTGGTGGCCAGAGTCGATGGCGAATGGAGGATCAAGTCCAAGGCGATCATGGGTTGGTCCGGAGCGGTACTGTCCCGTTTCGCAACGCATGTGCCGGGCGCCGTGCGCTAGCCGTGAGCGCTGCACTCACGAACAGTGAGCCCCGACAATCGGTAGCCTACCAGTGGCTACTGACCGGATTACTCAGCACCGCCTTCGGCTTCGTGCTGTTCGACCGCAATGCGCTCAGCTTCCTGATGCCTTTCGTGCAGCCGCAACTTCGGCTCAGTAACACCCAGGTGGGCATGCTGTCGGGAGGACTGTCGCTGACTTGGGCAATCGCGGCCTTCGGCATCGGTGTGGTCGCGGACCGGTTTGGTTCGCGCAAGAAATGGCTGATTCTCTGTACCGTACTCTTTGCCTTGTGCTCCTTCGGGTCCGGCGTGGCGGTCGGTTTTGGCATGTTGCTGGCAAGCCGGCTCCTGATGGGAACTGCCGAAGGCGGTATCATGCCGCTGAGCCAGTCGCTGATCGCCGCACAGGTTAGCCCGCGGCGCCGTGGGGTCGCCATGGGGATCGCGCAGGGGTTTGGTTCCAGTCTCATGGGATCCTTCGTGGCGCCCGTCGTGCTCGTCGGGTTCGCAATGACCTATGGCTGGCGCCACGCCTTCTTCCTGGCCGGCGCCCCCGGATTGCTCATTGCGGTGCTGATGATGTGGATGATTCAGGAGCAGACGCCGCAGCCGTCTGCGACCGGGGCGCCTGGCGCCGGCGTCCGCCTGCGAGCCTTGCCGCTCAACGGCAACGTCATTCGCTGCGTCATTTTGAGTATTGCCTTCGTGGCCTACCTGGTCGTCACCTGGACCTTCATGCCGCTGTATCTGGTCAACGTCCGCCATTACGATGCCTCCACCATGAGCTGGCTCATGGGTGTTCTGGGTATCGCGGCGACCTTGTATTCCTTCCTGATTCCGGGCCTTTCCGATCGCATAGGCCGTCGGCCCGTCATGACTTTCGTGCCGGTGCTTTCCTTCATCCTGCCCCTCGGGGCATTGTTTTATTCCGGGCCGGTGTGGGGGCTCGCCACGATATTCTTCATCGGCTGGTCGTTCACGGGGATCATGCCGCTATTCATGTCGACGGTGCCGGCAGAGAGTGTAGGAGCCGCGCATATGGGGGCCGCACTGGGACTTTGCATGGGTGGCAGCGAAATACTGGGCGGTGTTCTGGCACCGTTGGTGAGCGGCTATGCTGCCGACCACATGGGTATGGTGGCGCCGCTTGACGGGCTGCTGTTGTTCGCACTGGTGGGCTGCCTGGCGGCATTCGGTCTGCGGGAGACAGCGCCGCTGGTTCTGGCCCGTGCCGCCGGGCACGCGCTCGCTCAACGACGCGCATTGGACTAGGGGAGGCTACGATGTTGCCGGTGACTTTGGGGCGCATGACGGTGCGCAAGGTGTTCGAGATGCACAGCGGGCCGCCGCTGTCACTGATTCTGCCCGGGATCAGCGCGGAGGATCTGGCGCGCCTGGCCACCTGGTATCAGGATGAGACGCTCGGTCCGACTCCCGAGCGCTCGGCATTCATGATGAGCATGCACAGCTATGTGATACAGCTGGACGGACTCACCGTGCTGATCGATGCCTGCAACGGCAATCACAAGCAGCGCTCGATTCCGGATGTCGATCACGCCGATACGCCCTTCCTCGCGAATCTCGCCCATCTCGGCCTGGCCACGGACGATATCGATCTGGTTCTGTGCACCCATCTTCATTTCGACCATGTCGGCTGGAACACGCGGCTGGAAAGTGGCAAGTGGGTGCCCACCTTTGCGAAGGCTCGCTACCTGTTCTCGCGCCGTGATTTCGAGCATTTCGGCCGGCAGGAGCTGGTGGACGATCATTTGCGCGCATTCCGCGACTCAGTACTGCCGGTCTACGAGGCCGGCCAGGCGGAGTTGATCGAAGAGAATCTCATCGTCCATCGGCAGATCGGCGACGGCGTGTGGCTTGAGCCGGCATTCGGGCATTCGCCGGGAAATTTCTCGGTGCTTGCCGAATGTGGCGGCGAGCGGGCGATCTTCTGGGGTGACGTGGTCCACCACCCGATACAACTGATCCGGCCGCAGTTGACCATGTCTTTTGATGGTGATCCGGAAATGGCCCGTCAGACCCGCCTGCGCACCCTTGCTCGCGCCGTGGAGGAGAATCTAGTCTGCTTCCCGGCCCACTTTCGTGATCCCTCTGCGGGGCGGGTCCTTCGTGACGGAAGCGTCTATCGCTATGCATTCATGGGAGCGCCTTAGTGCAGGCCCCGCATCCCATGCTCAAATCATCACTGCCCTTCGCGCTACAGCCCTACTCGGCAGTCGTGCTGGGTTCAACAGGCAATGTTGGACGGCAGATCGTGATGCTGCTGGTGGCCAGCCCCGCGGTGAGGCAGGTGGTGGTGGTGAACCGCAGGCACAGTGATGAATTCAACGGCATGGTCAAGGTGCGTGAGCTCGTGGTGCCGGATATGGACAAGTTGGCCGAGGCCGTAAAACCGGCGGTGAGGGATGCGGGCGCCACGGTCGGTTTCTGTGCCATTGGCGTCGGCAAGGGCAGTCAAAGGATGCCCGAAGCACAGGTGCGCCGGATCGAGGTACAGTATCCCGAGGCCTTCGCCAAGGGCTGCAAGGCCGGCGGTGTACTTGCCATCGGCCTCATGACCGCCGTTGGCGCGGACATCAGGTCCTCGTTTATGTATGCGCGCATCATCGGGGAGAAGGAGCAGGCGGTAACCGGCGTCGGCATTCCGGTCCTCGGCATCTACAGGCCCAGCGTCATCTTTGGCAACTCCAACACACCGTCCTACCTGCGCTATGTCTTCCCGGCCGTGCAGTGGGCCCTGCCGTCGCGCTTCCACTCCATCCACAAGAATGAGCTGGCGCGCGCCATGTTCGCGGGCACGCAAGAAGCGCTGTGCCAACTGAAGCAGCAGCTGGATCAAGGTGCGCTCCCTCCACCTCAGGTCAAGTCCTACGAGTACAGCGATATGAAGCCGTTCTTCAGTCAACCTGGTTCGTAGCTCACCCCGGGCACTCCCGCGGGAAATAGATTCGCGGCAATCCCTCGGTGCGCGAGTGCTTTGCGGAGCAGTTCGGGCGGCTCGTCCCGCCGCTCATCGGTGAGCCGGAAGACGCCCCAGTGAATGCCGACGGCACAGGAGGCTTCGAGATCCTCCAGGATCTGCACGGCTTCGTTGGGATCGGTGTGCTGTGCGCACATGAACCAGCGCGGCGCATAGGCGCCGATGGGAATCAGAGCCAGATCGGGCCGACCGATGCGTTGCCGTACCTCGCGAAAGATGCGGCCGTTCCCATAGCCGGTATCGCCCGAAAAATAAGTGCGCCCGGCACCGGTACTGAGCATGAAGCCTGACCAGAGCGCCATGCGCCGGTCGCGCCCCGTGCGCGAGGACCAGTGATAGGCCGGGACGATGGTCACCTCGGCGCCCTTGCCGATCTGGATACGCTCCCACCAGTCGCCCGCCACCACTTGCACGCCGGGAATCGCACGCCGCAGGATCGCGTCATTCCCCAAAGGGGTCACCATCAGAGGCCTGTGCCCGATATGCAGCCGCCGCAGAGTCCTCAGGTCCAAATGATCGTAGTGATTGTGACTGAGCAGTACGGCGTCGATCTGCGGCAAGGAGTCAAAGGCGATTCCGGGTGCCCACACGCGCCGCGGGCCGGCGAAGCGCAGCGGGCTCGCCCTTTCCGACCATACGGGGTCGGTCAGAACGTTGATGCCACCTGCCTGGAGCAACACGCTTGCGTGGCCGACGATGGTCGCTCGCAATCCGGCCACACGAGGTTCCGGAACTGTCTGCCGCACGGGGACGGACCGCGGCCAGGGCGCGGCTGTTTCCTTCAGTTTCCAGCGCAGCAGATCACGAAGGCCGCGATCGGTGTCGGGGTGATCCGGATTAAAGAAGCGCAGACCGTCGAAGTGATCGCTGGGTAGCCCGGAATAATAAGGATTGTCCGATCGCGGCACGGCCTTTGAGCTCCGATCCTTAACTGCTCATCAGCGCTGACTCTACCAGCGGCCGGTTCGCACATCCGCGGCGATCAGGTGCGCCGCAGATCTTCAATTTAAATAACATAACCGTCATAGAACATTGATTAATAAGATATTACATGGGGTGATCCAAGCCCGCACCGCCACGCTATGGGTCTGCACCGGGCTACCACCCGACGCGTTTACAGCATCGCTGCCAGCTTGGGTGGCTGCTAGGCGTCGGCGGCCCCATGGAGGAGTGTGGATAGCAGCGTCCGCAGACCGTTCCAGATGATTTGCACGCCAATGCAAAATAAAATGAAGGCCGAAAGCCGAATCAACACATTGGTGCCGGTCCGCCCCAGTTTGTTCAGGATCCGGTCCGCGTAGCGGTAACACAGGTAAATACTTACCGCGACGATTAGAACGCCGATGACATGAGCCAGCGCCGTGGTGAAGAGCGACCTGAATTCACGTGGAGGATTGGCGCCCAGGGTGATGGCTACGGATATCGATCCGGGTCCGACCGTTAAGGGCATGGTTAGGGGATAAAACGCTCTTTGGCTAAGAACATCCGGATCAGGAGTAGCGACTCGATCGGAGACCGCGGGTGAGCCAGGAGTCATCAAGAATGACCAGCCGATGGCGCATACAATCAGTCCTCCCCCGACCTGCACCGCCGGGATCGACACGCCAAAGATATCCAGAACGTAGGCGCCGATCAGTACCGAGACCGCCAACAGGAAGAAGCTATTGAGGGCGACCAGGCGCGCAGTGCGTGCCCGATCCGCTGGGGTCAGCGCACTGACCAGGGCAAGATAGATCGGCGCACCCCCCAGTGGATCCACAATGGGAAAGAGGGCTGCAATGGCCAGTAGCACCAGACCGATAAAATGATGAATACCCTGAAAGAGAATCACGCGTGCGCTCTGGATTCCAAATCGGATCTGTTCATGGATATCGGCGACATTACAGCAATGGCCCGATTTGTCACTCGTGCGTAGCACAGAAGAGATAAATTCTGTGATAAGCAGCTGACGTCAAAAGAGGTGGGACCGCGATGCCGCAAATACAGATACCGAAGATAGTCGGCCCTGCCGGGCAGCTCTACGCCGATCCGCAGCCAAGTCCTGATGAGACCACGTTTCGCGTAGACAATAATAGTGCAGAGTATTACCAGTCGGCGTATTACCTTGCTCATAAGACGCAAGTGCAAAAGATACCGCCGCGGCACGCCACGACTGCGCTGCAACTGAACAACTTTCTGCCAGCAAATGTGGTCGCGGCGATTCAAAAGGCCAAGGAAATCCAGTTCCACGCGGCCGGCGACACCGGTGCGGCGAAGGTGAGCCGCTCTCAGACAGCACTCACCGCCATTCAGCACGAGGCCCATGTCGCGGACAGCATGGCACAAGAGGTCCAACAGGCGGGTGACACAGGGCCGGCCTTTTTATTTCTGCTGGGCGATGTGATTTACAATTTCGGTGAGGCTCAGTATTACTACGATCAGTTCTACGAACCGTATCGGGCCTATGATCGGCCCATATTCGCCATTCCGGGCAATCACGACGCCATGGTCTTCGGTCCGACGTCCACGGCGCCGAAAAATGTGTCGCTCGCGGCGTTTCAGGCGAATTTCTGCGCCCAATCAGTCGCACGTTCCGCGGATGCGCTGGGGATGATGCGCAGCGTAATGACTCAACCTGGCGTGTATTTCACGCTTGATGCGCCATTCGTGTCGATTATTGGCCTGTACAGCAATGCACTGGAGGGTCCGGGGGTGATTTCCTCGCAAGGCGGTCATTATCCGATCACCGATGAACAGATCGCGTTTCTGCAATCCGAATTGACTCGCCTGAAGCCCGACCGGGAGGCCGGCAAACGCGCAGTGGTTATCGCCGTGCATCATCCGCCCCTGTCGGTGGACGCGGTTCACGGTGGCTCCACGGGAGTACAAGCCGACCTGGACACTTGTTGTAGTGCGGCCAATCTGTGGCCAGATCTGGTGCTCTCGGGGCACGCGCACCTGTATCAGCGATTTACGCATCGCACGGCCACCGGCAAGGAAATTCCCTACATTGTCGCGGGTAATGGTGGTTATGCCGTCACGGCGCCGGTGACCAAGTCGCCGCCGGCCGGTACGACCGTCGGATCGGATACCTTGGCCGTCGCACCGATTCTCGAATTTGGTTTCTTGACCATCACCGCCAGCGCAACACAGCTGTCTGTCCAGTTCAAAGTGTCGGTGGGCGAGGGCGCGCAGGTACGCGATTCAGTGGTTGTCGATCTCAAAGAGAATCGAATCGCGACCCAGGGCGGCAAGTCCTCGAAGGCGACGGCACAGAAGGCCGGGCCGAAACCGAAAAGCAAACCTGTGCACAAGGCGAAGAACAAGCGACATCGATCGTAGAACGGCGCGTCGCCGCGAGCGGGAATCCGGAAACATTCCCGCCATGGTCTCGCAATCTTCCGGGACTAGATTGCTCGCTGCCCGCCCCGTGTGGGAAATGCGGAATCGGAGACGATACCGACGGTGAGAACAGAGGCGGGGCGAATTGACTGCACGGCCATGGCTCATCCGGCGGTCAGTTCGCCCCGGCGTTCGGCCTTTGTTTCCTACCCTAGCTCATTGATTTAGCTTGGTCTTGATGCCCTGCACAGGACAATGTGTGAAGCCCTGGATGCCGCCGTTGAGGCTTTATTCGACGCCGCGCATTAGACTGAAGCATGATGGCATCCGGGAGCCAATGACGCCAATGCTGCAGATCATTCACGACAGCCACGCGCACCGTCTAACGGCACAACTCGAGGGCTATACGGGGCTGCTCGACTATGAACTTGATGGCAAGGTCATGAGCATCACCCACACGCGAGTGCCGCGCGCGATCGGTGGACGTGGGGTGGCGGGGGAATTGATGCAAGGCGCTGTGGAATTGGCGGCGGCCAATGGTTGGAGCGTGAAGCCCGTCTGCTCTTATGCCGTTGCCTATATGCAGAAGCATTCCTCACCGGGCAAAGAGGCGCACCTTGAGGAGTTGCTCGACGAGGCGCTGGAGGAATCATTTCCGGCCAGTGATTCGCCCGCGGTGGGTGGCGTGGACTAGGCTGAGTCAGCCAGACGGCTCGCATCGGGGCGCTGACGCTGGCCGGCCTTGCCTTGGGATAATTCGGTAGCGGATGACGGGCTGAACTCTTTATTTTGGGTTCGGATAAGCAAAAGCACTCGCGCCGGACTCTAACCCCCCATGAATTCCCTGGCGCTTGAGGAAATTGACGCCGAGGGCGAGCCCGCCCTTGTTGTTCGCGCGCAACGTGGCGACATGCGGGCGTTCGAACAGTTGTACCGCCTGTACCTGGACCGCATTTATGGGCTGTGCATGCGTTTGGTTCGCAATACGGCTGTCGCCGAGGATTGCACCCAGCAGGCTTTCATCAACGCCTGGACCGCACTGCCGGATTTCAAGGCGCGCAGCTCCTTCGGCACATGGATTCATCGGATTGCGGCCAATGTCGCGATCGGCGACAGACGCAAGTTCGCGCGCTCCCCCGTGGTGGTCTCCCAGGAGCTGCAGGCAATCAGCGGACCGGTCATTTTCGACACCCCCGTGGAAGTCCGCGATATCGAAGCAGCGATCCAGGCCCTTCCGGATGGGGCGCGTGATGTCCTGGTGCTTTGCGGAATCTACGGCTTCTCACATGCCGAGGTTGCCGCGATGTTGGGGATCGCCGAAGGCACTTGCAGGGCGCAGTTGCATCGGGCCCGCGAAATTCTGCGCAGCCAGTTACATCTGGATGGGAAGTGATATGGCGGATTCAAACGAGCAGCAGCCTTCTACCAGGGTGAACTCTTTGCACCCGTTACGGAGCGGCTTTGGACCTGCGAGGGACCTTTGGCCGCAAATCGAGACTCGGATCACCTCCGGGCGATTCGCCGCCAAGTTGGTCGCAACGCCCGGTGCCGGGGGCCGCCACGGCATTCCCGCGTGGCTGGCGGTGGCCGCCGCCGCAGCTGTGCTGGTGGCCGTAGGTGTATGGATAGGCCATGGCGAGCGGCCGTTGAACACGGTGCGCAAGGAAACCGAAAACGCGGCCGCAACGCCAGTCCTGGCGAGCGTTTGTGTGAGCGATGCGCAGTACCAGCGCGAACGCACGGCATTACTGAGTGCGCCCGCCGAAGCTCTGTCCGGGTTGCCGCCGGAATCACGCCAGAGGGTTCTGGCGAGTCTGGCGACGGTACACGAGGCGGTTCAGGACATCGAGGCGGCGTTGGCGCGGGACTCAAGCAACCCGCTCCTGCAGGAGTTGCTGCTGACTACCTGCCAGGACGAGACGCGAGTATTAACGGAAGTTCAAGCTGCCGGCAGCGCAGAGCGTGCCGGAAGGGGTATCTAGTCATGCGAGCACTCATTCTTTGCCTCATCGGTAGTGTCTGGGTCAATACAGTTTGCGCCGCCGATGCCAAAGCCTATTCGGAACATCTGGCGGCAAGCCCGACTGGATCCGTGCAAATCGATAATGTCGCAGGATCGGTGACGGTGACCGGGTGGGACAAGCCAGAGGTGGACATTCAAGGGGAGCTCGGCGCCTCGGTGGATCGTGTGGATGTGACACACACCGAAGATCACATTGTGATCAAGGTGAAGCTGCAGGACAACCTGATCCATGTACCGGATCACAGCGCCGATGCCACGTTGCAGATCCGCGTTCCCCAAGACAGTAGTCTCGAGGTATCCACGGTGAGCGCCCCGATCAGCGTGGATGGCGTCCACAAGGCGTCCAGGTTGCACTCGGTCAACGCGGAGGTCCACGCGGGCATTGCCGGTGCGGATGTGGAGGCCGCCAGCGTCAACGGCAATGTTCATGTGTCAGGAAATCCAGGGGTTGTAACCCTTCGTGCATCGACCGTGAATGGCACGGTGTTCCTCACACATGGCGTCGGGGATATCAGCGCTCATACTGTCAACGGCAAGCTGAATCTGGAACTGGATGGCGCGAAAAGCGTCGATGCGGGGAGCGTTTCCGGTGATGTGGTTGTTCGCGGACACCTGCAGCCTGAGGCGCACCTGAAGGCCACGGCCATCAATGGCCAGCTGTCCATGAAGGTCGCGGCCGATGCGGGCTACAAATATGACATCAGCACCTTCGGCGGTTCCATTCATACCTGCTTTGGTGGACAGGACGGAAGCGGCCCGGTAAAGGGGCAGGTGGGGCAAGGCGGCGCGGGCCAGGCCAGCGTGCATCTGAGCACGCTGCACGGTGCTATCGACCTTTGTGATAAATGATCGAGTGAAGTCCCGCAGAGCGTCCGTCCGATCAGTGATTGTCGCGTGGTATGCCCGCGGTTTGTGCAATTTTCTGATACTTCTCGGCACCCTCGAGAATTGCCCCTGAGTCCAGTTGACCTACCAGTGCCCGCTGAATTTCCTGCCACGGCGTCTGGGAGGCGGGCACCTGATAGCCACCGGCCGCCACCAGCGCACGCCGACGCGCCACGAGTTCCTCGTCGCTGATCAACACGTTGGCGGTTCCCTGCCGAAGATCGATCCGGACGCGATCTCCGGTCCGCAGCAGCGCCAGGCCACCGCCTGCAGCGGCCTCCGGAGAGGCGTTCAGAATGGACGGGGAGGCGGATGTGCCGGATTGGCGGCCGTCACCGATGCAGGGTAGCGAATGAACATCCTCGCGGATCAGATACGACGGCGGGCGCATGTTGACCACTTCAGGTGCGCCCGGATAACCCACCGGACCGGTGCCCCGCATGACCAATACCGAATGGGCAGTGATCCCCAACCTCGGATCGTCAATCCGACGGTGATAGTCTTCGGGTCCGTCAAAAACCACCGCCAGTCCCTCGATGACGTCCGGGTCGTCGGGATTGGACAGGTAGCGCTGGCGGAACTCGGTGCTGATCACACAGGTCTTCATGATCGCGGCATCGAACAGGTTGCCGCGCAGGACGATGAAACCCGCATTCGGCACCAACGGCTGCTGCAACGGGCGGATGACACGTTCATCGGCTATCACGGCGCCGCGACAGTTCTCACCGATGCTGCGACCCGTAACAGTCATGGCTGATTCGTGGATCAGCTGACCCTGCAGCAACTGATTGATGACAGCCGGCACGCCACCGGCGCGGTAGAAGTCCTCACCGAGGTATTCTCCGGCGGGTTGCAGGTTGACCAGAAGCGGTACTGCATGCCCGAAGGTTTGCCAGTCGCGAAGTTCTAGGGTGATGCCGGCGTGCCTGGCGATCGCCGCCAGATGGATGGGCGCGTTGGTGGAGCCGCCGAGCGCTGAGTTCACTACGATCGCATTCAGAAAGGACTCGCGTGTCAGGATGTCCGAGGGCTTCAGATCTTCGCTGACCATTGCCACGATGCGTTTGCCGGTTCGGTAGGCCATTTCCTGGCGATCCCGATACGGGGCCGGGATGGCGGCGCAACCCGGCAGCATCATGCCCATGGCTTCGGCGAGGGAATTCATCGTGGTCGCCGTACCCATGGTGTTGCAGAATCCCGTGGAGGGCGCCGAGGAGGCGACGAGCTTGATGAATCCGTCGGAATCTATCTCACCAGCGGCCAGCATTTGCCGCGCCTTCCAGACTATGGTGCCCGATCCGGTACGTTCGCCCTTGTGCCAGCCATTGAGCATGGGGCCGACCGAGAGCGCTATGGCGGGAATGTTGACGGTGGCCGCGGCCATCAGGCAGGCCGGTGTGGTTTTGTCACAGCCGGTCGTCAACACCACGCCGTCGAGCGGATAGCCGAACAGAGTTTCCACCAGTCCCAGGTAGGCCAGGTTGCGATCCAAAGCCGCCGTCGGACGTTTGCCGGTCTCCTGGATGGGGTGCACCGGAAATTCAATGGCGATGCCGCCGGCCTCGCGGATTCCTTCGCGGACGCGATCGGCTAGCACCAGGTGATGGCGATTGCAGGGGGACAAATCGGACCCGGTCTGTGCGATGCCGATTATCGGCCGTCCGGATCGCAGTTCTTCCAGAGAAATGCCGA
This sequence comes from Steroidobacteraceae bacterium, assembly GCA_035487155.1. Taxonomy (GTDB): domain Bacteria; phylum Pseudomonadota; class Gammaproteobacteria; order Steroidobacterales; family Steroidobacteraceae; genus DAIDKA01. The sequence continues at coordinate 93,835 of DATHMK010000086.1, read as the reverse complement.
AATTCAGGTAGCGCTCCAGATACAGCGACGTCAAGTCGATGTTGTCCGGATTGTCGAACCAGGCGCGGCTGCGAAGCTTGCTTGGAGTCTGGGACATGCGATGCGAACTCAATTACTGCCGGGTGGAAAGCCGGAAAATCATTCGGTGGTGGTAGGTCGAGCCCGGATCAAGCCTTGCGCTGGCAAATCGCGGGTCATTGGGTGCATTCGGGAACATCTGGGGTTCCAGTGCAATGCCGTCGCCCATCCGGTACAGGTGGCCTTGTTTGCCCACCCGGGTTCCATCCAGGAAGTTGGCGGTGTACACCTGCACTCCCGGCTGCGTGGTCCAAACCTCGAGCACGCGCCCTGAACGGGGGTCTTCCACCCGGGCGGCGAGTTTTACGTCGGCTGTCAGGCCCGCATCGAGTACGAAATTGTGATCATAGCCGCGACCGGCGACGATCTGCGGGTCGCTGCCGTCGCGAATGCCATCCTCGATCACGCGGCCGTGCGTGAAATCAAAGACCGTGCCGGCGACCGGGCGCAGCTCACCGGTCGGAATCAACCCGTCATCCACCGGGGTGTAGTGACTGGCAGGGATAGTCAATCGCTGTCCACGCAGGCCCTGCGCAGCGCCTTCGCCAGCCAGGTTGAAGATGCTGTGATTGGTGAGGTTGACCACGGTGGGCGCATCGGTGACGGCGGAGAACTCAATGCTCAGGGCTCCCGAGTCATCCAGCGAGTACGTGGTCGTCACGCTCAGCTTACCCGGATAACCCTGATCGCCCGCAGCACTGGTGAGCGTGAAACTTGCACCGGGTGTCGGGCCATCCTGTGTTTTGAGAATCTGCCACACCCGCTTGTCGAATCCCTTGCTGCCGCCATGCAGTGAATTCGCCTTGTCGTTCTGCGATAACTGGAATTGCTTGCCATCCAGCGAGAATTTCGCGCCGGCAATGCGATTGGCGTAGCGACCGATGGTGGCGCCGAAGTAATTGGGTTTATTTACAAAACTCGCTAGGTCGTCATAGCCGAGCAGCACATCGGCGACGTGGCCGTTGCGGTCGGGTGCCTCCAGTGCCTGCAGCGTTGCCCCGTAGGTGATGATGCGGGCACGAACTCCATGCCCGTTCGTCAGCGTGACTGCCTCGATGCGGGTGCCATCTGGGAGGGTTCCGAAGGTACTGCGCTGCGCGGAGCCGGCAATGCTCTGCGCAGCAGCCAGCATTCCGAATAGCAGCGCGGCGATCTGGCGTGCCACTGTGAAAGCTGATCCCGACACTGCTGGACCCCTCTTTTCGATCCGTCTACGTGGGGATAGTATACGGTCGAACAGGGGGATGGACATGAATCTGGCGACGGGCACACCGGACACGAGCCCGGTGGCGGCGTCCGCCGCCGCACAGAGGGGAGCGCTGCGCGTACTTGCCAGCCTGTTCTTCATCTGGGGCTTCATCACCGTCATCAACAACACGCTGCTTCCGCACCTGAAGAGCGTGTTCAATCTGAACTACCTTGAGACGACGCTGATCGAGTCCGTATGGTTTGTGGCCTACTTTGTCGCCTCCATTCCCTCAGCCAAACTCATTGAACGGGTCGGCTATCGGCACTCCATGCTGAGCGGCCTGTTCATCATGGCGGTCGGGGCGCTGCTGATGATACCGGCGGCCCGGATCCCCTCATACTCGGTGACGCTGGTGGCGTTGTTTGTGATTGCCTGTGGCATCACACTTCTGCAGGTCGCGGCAAATCCATACGTGGCGGTCGTCGGCCCGGCGCAGCGCGCGGCTTCCCGGCTCAATTTCGTGCAGGCATTCAACTCCCTGGGCACGACCCTCGCGCCGCTGTTCGGTGGCTATCTCATCCTGGGCCGCTCGATCGCCGGCACGTCATTATCAGGAGTGGCATCGACTGCCGCGCAGCGTCTATCGGATGCCCGGGCGGTACAGCTGCCATACCTCATCGTTGCCGGGGTTCTGATCGTGCTCGCGGTCATGATCGGACGACTCAACCTGCCGGACATGGGTGCGCAGACGCGCCGCGCCTCTGCACAGGACCGCCGGGCGCATTCGCTCTGGCACCACCGTAACCTGGTATTGGGAGTACCGGCGATTTTCATCTATCTGATCGCGGAAATCGGGGTCTCCAACCTGTTCATCAGTTTTGTATCCCAGCCCACGATCGGGAATCTGACTCACGAACAGGCATCGCACTACCTCTTCCTGCTCTGGGGCGGGATGATGGTAGGTCGCTTCGCCGGCAGTCTGATGATGCGGTTCATACCCGCGGAGCGTGTTCTGGCGTGGTTTGCCAGTGCCGCCCTGGCAACCATGCTGGTCACCTGCTTCGCCCATGGGCCGATCGCGATGGCGGCGCTGATACTCGTGGGGCTGTTTCACTCCATCATGTTCCCAACCATCTTCACACTGGGCATTCGGGGTTTGGGTCCCCTGACCGAGGAGGGTTCAGGGCTGCTGATCATGGCTATTGCGGGTGGGGCGCTGGTTATCGTTCAGGGCTGGCTGGCCGACCGCTTTGGTTTGCAGCACTCCTTCGTCCTGACCGCGGTATGTGAGCTGTATGTGATTTTCTACGCGCTGTGGGGCTCGCGAGCATCACCCGGCAAAGGTCTGTGAATGGCGCCCAAGAACCCTGGGCTCAAGCCGCAGCAGGCCGCCCGCCAAGGGCTGTTGCTGGCGCTGCTCGGCCGACAGGCCGGTGGTGGCGCTGGTGACGAACAGCTGGTCCAGGGCGGCACCGCCAAAAACCGGGCAGGTGGGGCGCTGCACGGGTAGCGCGACCTCGGCAACGACTTGTGCGCTTCGTGACAGGCGCCGCAGGCACCAGCCGTCCCAGAACGCAATCCAGACATGATCCTCGGAATCGACGGTCATGCCATCCGGACTGCCTTGGCTGGGCATGAACCGGGCGAATGGCTGTTCAGCGATCGGGTTACCGTCGCGGTCTAGCGTAAAGGCGGTAATGCAACCTTGCGCAGAGTCGGTGCTCAGCATGGTCCCGTCCGCAAAGAAGCAGGGGCCATTGGGTATTCGGATATCCCTGCGCACCACGGTGGCCGGTCGCTGACCATCCAGTCGATACAGCGAGCCACATGCGGCGCCTTCAGCATCCTCCATGGTCCCGGCCCAGAACCTGCCTTCGGCATCGACCTTGCCGTCGTTGAAACGCATGCCCGGCGCCAGCTCGATGGGCGTGATGATTTCCGACACCGATACCTGCAGATCCTGCGCCACAACGAGTCGCACCAGGCCGGTGTCCCCGATGGCCACCAGGCCCGCCGCGCGCGCCAATCCCAGCGCGGTCAGTCGATAGGGCAACCGCTGACGATGATTGACTCCGGTGGCGGGGTGATGGGCATGAATCGTTGGCGACTTGATGTCGACCCACCAGATGACCCCGTGCTCAGGATCCCACAGCGGTCCTTCCCCAAGGGTAGCCGCGGCTGCCGATACGCATCTGATATCCACGCTATTCAGTATACTGTGCGCCAAATGAGCGATCTATCATGCTTGCATTGATACAGTATCGTTCGGCACAGGGAGTGCGCGGCGTGGCTTCGATTTGCGATGCGCAGGCCCCCGTGACGATTCCCGGCGCGTTATCCACGCGGGAACTTGCGCAGCGCGCCTGCCGTGAGGCCACCCCGCTTGCGGGGATTGTGCGAAAGTGCGGACCGGGTGCAGCGCTCGATCTGAGTGCGGTTGAACTCCTGTCACCCATTGACCACCCAGATCCGGCCCACCTGATTTTGAGCGGGACCGGTCTGACCCACCTCGGCTCCGCCGAGGAGCGTGATCGCATGCACCGCGTCGGCAGCGACACGCCACGCCAGAGCGATTCGATGAAGATGTTTCTCATGGGGCATGAAGGTGGCAAGCCCGCGGATGGTCATCGCGGAGTACAACCCGAATGGTTCTTCAAGGGTGATGGCTCCTGTCTGGTGCCCCCGGGGGCGCCTCTGGCTATGCCGGAGTTCGCGCTCGATGCGGGCGAGGAGCCGGAGATTGCCGGTATCTACCTGATCGCCGATGACGGCCGGCCAATGCGTCTGGGATACGCACTGGCGAATGAATTCTCGGACCACGTGATGGAACGACACAACTACCTGTGGCTCGCCCACTCCAAGCTGCGCCCGGCCGCTTTGGGTCCGGAACTGCTGCTGGGCGAGCTGCCGGCGCACATCGAGGGCAGCAGCCGCATCCGCCGTGACGGCAGCGTCATATGGGAGAAGCCATTCCTGTCGGGCGAGTCCAACATGTCGCACACCGTGCGCAATCTCGAACAACATCATTTCAAGTACCCGAACTTCCGCCGACCCGGGGATATTCATGTGCACTTTTTCGGTACCGGTACACTCTCGTACAGCGACGGCGTACAGACGCGGGAAGGGGATGTCTTTGAGATCTCAGCGCGTCCCTTCACGCTGCCGGTACGCAACCCCATCGCGCGCCTGCGAACACCCGAAGTGACGATCGGCTCGCTTTGAACGCCAGGACGCGCATTGCCGTGATCGGGCTGGGCAAGATTGCCCATGATCAGCACCTGCCCACGATCGCGGCGTCGGCGCAGTTCGAACTGGTCGCGGCCGCAAGTCCCGGCGCCGCGTCGGGTGATGTTCCGGTCTTTCAGAACGTGGATGAGTTGCTGGCCTCGGGAATTGCCGTGGATGCCGTGGCGATGTGCCAGCCGCCGCAGCTGCGCTTTGAAGCGGCCGCCAGCGCCATTCGGGCCGGCAAGCATGTGCTGCTGGAGAAACCCCCCGCTGCCACCGTCACTGAGGTGGACACGCTGGTAGCTCTCGCGAAGCGGGCTGGGACGACATTGTTTGCGGCATGGCATTCACGCCATGCCTCAGGAGTGGACCGGGCCTGCACCTGGCTCGCCGGGCGCAGGGTGCAGTCCGTTGAGATTCGCTGGGAAGAGGATGTACGCCACTGGCATGCTGGCCAGCGGTGGATCTGGAATCCGGGCGGGCTCGGGGTTTTCGACCCCGGTATCAATGCGCTGTCGATCGCCACACAACTCCTACCGGACCCGATCCGGATTCTGGACGGCATTTTGCAGGTACCCGGCAATTGCGCCACGCCGATTGCCGCCAAGCTTCATATGCGCAGCGCCGGCGGTGTGCCGATTCAGGCCGTCTTTGACTGGCGCAGTAGCGGTGAGCCGGTCTGGGATATCGAAGTCAGGACCGACGCCGGGTCGTTGCGTCTGAGCAAGGGCGGCGCGCGCTTGCATATCGGCGCCCAGGAGTGTGAGCTTGGCACGGAAGGCGAATATCCACGCCTCTACCGACATTTCACGCAGCTGATTGCAACCGGTCACAGCGATGTCGACGTGGTGCCGCTGCGCCTGGTGGCCGATTCGTTCCTGCGCTGTGCAACCGAAATTGTCGAGCCATTCCACGATATGGCGAGGCAAACAGGACCATTACAGTGACTATGGAATTATTGAAGTTGTACCGCACTGGCGATGGCAATTTCATTCAGCACGACGGCGGCAGCTATCGCGTGCCCGAACCCGGCTGGGATGCGCTGATCGCTCACAGCGATCTGCGCAGCTATCTGCTCAGTGTCGCCACCTCCGCCAATCGCGTTGCGGACTTGACCGGCGCGCGAATCCTTGCGCCCATCGGCACTCAGGAGGTGTGGGCTGCCGGCGTCACCTATTTTCGCAGTCGTGACGCACGCATGGCCGAGTCAAAGGACGCCGGAGGCGGCGACTTTTACGACCGAGTCTACTCGGCCGAGCGCCCCGAGCTGTTCTTCAAGGCCACTGCGAGCCGGGTGGCAGCTCCCGGAGAACCGGTGCGCATCCGCAGCGATGCCAGGTGGTCCGTGCCGGAACCGGAATTGACCCTGGTCATTGATCCGCGCGGCAAGATCATTGGCTACACGATCGGGAACGACATGAGTTCCCGGGATATCGAGGGCGAAAATCCCCTCTATCTGCCGCAGGCCAAGGTCTATGATCGATCGTGCGCGTTGGGACCGTGCATATTGATAGCGAGCGACCCGCCGCCAGCTTCCACTGCCATTCGCCTCGAGATAGAACGCCGCGGGAACATTGAATTCTCCGGTGCCACCACGCTCGCGCAGTTGAAGCGCAAGCCCACTGTTCTGGTCGACTACCTGTACCGCGACAACGTTTTTCGCAGTGGCGCTTATCTGATGACCGGGACGGGTGTCGTGCCGCCCGAGACGTTTACGCTCGCAGCCGGTGATCAGATTCGCATCACCATCGATCCGATCGGTACGCTCGAGAACACCGTGGTGCAGGGCGGCCTGTAGATGCGTCGCTAGGCACTTCATTGGCAGCCCAAGCAAGACGCCGCTGGCGCATCGCATGGTTGCTCGGCATCGGGGTGCTGGTCAGCTACCTGGATCGGGTGAACCTCTCCGCTTCGCACGCCGCGCTGATCACGGCGTTTGCAATTTCCGATGTGGCATTCGGCTACCTCTCGGGCGCCTACAACCTTACCTACTGGCTGTGCCAATTGCCCATCGGCGTGATCCTCGACCGATTCGGTGTGCGCCGGGTGGGACGTGCGGGCGTCCTGCTGTGGAGCGTGGCGACCTTTGGCGGGGCAGCTGCGCCATCACTGGGCGCGCTGTTCGGCGCGAGGTTTCTGCTGGGAATCGGCGAAGCGCCGACTTTCCCAGCCTGCGCCAAGGCAGTGGGTCGCTGGTTTCCACAACATGAGCGCAGTCTGGCGACGGCGCTGTTTGATGGTGCCGCCAAGTTCTCTTCGGTCATCGGCATTCCGCTGGTGGGCTTCGTGCTGCTCAGGGCCGGATGGCGCTGGGGGTTCGCCACCACAGGCGCGATCAGCTTGCTCTATTGTGTTTATTTCTGGCGCGTCTATCGCGACCCGGAAGAAGATGCGGGGCTGTCCGATGCCGAACGCCGCTATATCACGGGCGATGGCCAGGAGACGGAACAGGCGGATGAGCCGCAGACCTCATTGTGGCGGCTGCTTGGGGAACGCAAGGTCATCGGCTTGGCCTTGGGGTTTGGCTCCTACAACTACATCTTTTATCTGCTGCTGACCTGGTTGCCCACCTATTTCGCGGTGGCACTGCATATCGACCTGATGCACTCATTTCTCTACACCAGTGTGCCCTGGCTCATAGCCACTTTGTGCGAACTGGCCGTGGGCGGCTGGCTCGTGGATGTGCTCATCAGGCGTGGCGCTGATGCGAACCGCGTGCGCCGCATCGTGCTCATCGGTGGCGCTTGCTGTGGTCTGGGCATTCTGGGCGCCGCGAGCGCACATACGGCAGCGCAGGCACTGATGTGGATCAGCCTGTCGATCGGTGGCTTATCGGTCCATTCGGCGGTGGGCTGGTCGCTGCCGTCGCTCATCGCGGGTCGCCGGGACGTGGGCAAAGTAGGCGGCATCGTTAATTTCTCAAACCAGCTGTCCGGCGTGTGCGCGCCCATCATTACCGGCTACCTATTGAGCGCTCTGCACGCCTACACTTGGGTGTTTGGCGTCGCGGCCATCTATCTCACCATCGGCATCTGCGGCTATATCTTCCTGCTCGGCCGAATCGAGCGCGCCGGTGCGCCGCGGCTGCTCGGGCAAGCTTCTTGACGGTAGCGAAGAACTCCGCCGATAATAACCTGATAGCGCTATCAAAAGACGCGTGTCGTTGCACTGGCGGGCACAAGAGGGGCCGAAAATGATGGAAATCGCAACGCGCGCGTTGACGGCCTGCGTGGCATTGCTGGCGGCCATCAGCGCCAGTGCCCAGGGTACTGCAGTTCTGCCGTACAAGGATCTGGGGCCATCCCCGCAGCAACGGGCGGCCGACCTGGTGCAGCGTATGACGCTGGAGGAGAAGGCATCCCAGCTTGTCAACCAGGCCCGGGCCATTCCGCGCCTGGGTGTTCCGGCGTATGACTGGTGGAGCGAGGCCCTTCACGGCGTTGCCGTAAATGGCACCACCGAATTTCCTGAACCCATAGGCCTTGCCGCGACGTTCGATGTGGCCGGCATCCACGAAATGGCCACGGCCATTGGCGTCGAGGGCCGGATCAAGCACGTCCTGGCCGAACGCGCCGGTCACTCCGACATCTTCGAGGGTCTGGATTTCTGGGCACCGAATGTCAACATCTTCCGCGATCCGCGCTGGGGGCGAGGCCAGGAGACCTATGGTGAGGATCCATTTCTAAGCGCCCGGCTGGCGGTCGCGTTCGTGACCGGAATGCAGGGCACGGATCCGAACTACTATCGCGTCATCTCAACGCCCAAGCACTTCGCCGTGCACAGCGGTCCGGAGCCCACCCGGCACTTCGCCGACGTGGATGTCAGCAGACATGACGAGGAGGACACGTACCTGCCGGCGTTTCGCGCGGCTGTCGTGGAGGGCCATGCCGGATCGGTGATGTGCGCCTACAACGCCATCAACGGACAACCGGCTTGCGCCAATGACTTCCTGTTGCAGCAAACGCTGCGCGGTGCATGGCAGTTCCAGGGTTATGTGGTCTCGGATTGCGGCGCCGTGCGCGACATCGATGTCGGGCATCGCTATCGCCCGAGCCAGCCTCAGGCCTCGGCCATCGCGCTGGAACACGGCATGGACAACGAGTGCATCGACTTCTTCGAGAAGGTGAAGGACGATCACGACTACCGTCCCTATATCGAGGCGGTCCAGCAGGGCTATCTTTCCGAGGGCGCCATCGACACGGCTCTGGTGCGTTTGTTCACGGCCCGCATCCGCCTCGGAATGTTCGACCCGCCGGACAAAGTGCCGTATGCGAAGCTGGATCAGACGCAGCTCGACAGCGCTGCGCACCGCAGCCTGGCGCGCCGCATGGCCAATGAGTCCATGGTGCTGCTCAAGAACGATGGCCTGCTACCGCTGAAGTCCGTGAAACACATCCTGGTGGTCGGTCCCCTTGCCGACCAGACGGCTGTTCTGCTGGGCAACTACAACGGCATTCCCTCGCACACGGTGAGTGTGCTGGAAGGAATGAGGGCCGAATTTCCCGACGCCAAGATCAGCTATGTGGCCGGGACTGACTTTCTTTCCAATCAGGGTACCCCCATACCCGCCGCGGTACTCACCACGCCGGATGGGCGGCCGGGCCTGAAGGCGGACTACAGTGCGGGCCAAAGCCTCGAGGCGCGCTCCGCACCCTTGGTGTCGCGCATCGAGCCGGTGGTGGACCTGAAGGAGAGCAACCTTCCGCAGCAGGCGCGCGGCAAATCGGCACTATCGGTCCATTGGAGCGGATTTATCCAGCCCAGCCAGACCGGCGACTACCTTATCGGCATCAAAGCCAGTGGGTCCGCGAGCGTTACCGTCGCAGATAGGCAGCTCGTGCAGATGTACAGTTCCGGGGCCAGCCTCGGACGGGTTCACCTGGAACGGGGACGTCCGCTGAAACTGGAGGTCGAATTCGGCCAGGGTGGCGGCCGCAACCTGCAGGCTCAGCTCATCTGGACACCGGTGCAGGACGTACCAGACCCGGCCGCTGTGACTGCCGCGAACGAGGCTGATGTGGTCGTTGCCGTCGTCGGCATTACCAGTCGCCTGGAAGGAGAGGAGATGAAGGTCGACCAGCCCGGCTTCCTGGGCGGGGACCGAACCAGTCTTGATATGCCCAGGCAGGAGGAGGATCTGGTTCAGGCGCTCTCGGCCACCCACAAGCCCCTCGTTGTCGTTCTGATGAACGGTAGTGCCCTCAGTGTCAACTGGGAGAAGGCCCACGCGTCGGCGATCCTGGAATCCTGGTATTCGGGCGAGGAGGGTGGCACAGCTATTGCGCAGACCTTGAGCGGCAAGAACAATCCCGCCGGGCGCCTGCCGGTCACCTTCTACAAGGATGTGCAGCAGCTGCCTTCCTTCGAAGATTATTCGATGAAGGGCCGTACCTATCGCTACTTCCAGGGCGAACCGCTCTGGCCGTTCGGTTACGGCCTAAGCTATACCCGGTTCCAGTACGGCGCGATGACGCTGCCGCAGGCGCCGGTCACTGCGGGCGAGCCGTTGAACGTTGCGGTTACGGTAACCAACAGCGGCGGGCTCGCGGGGGACGAGGTGGTGCAGCTGTACCTGAAGTTTCCTGACATTCCGGGTGCTCCCAATCGGGCGCTGCGCGGCTTTCAGCGCATCCATCTGGCGCCGGGCGCCACTCAGAAGGTCGAATTTCACCTGGCGCCGCGGGATTTGAGCATGGTCACCGACACGGGAGAGATCATCGTCGCTCAGGGTCAGTACACCGTCTCGGTCGGCGGCGGTCAGCCTGACACGGCAGCCCCATCGTCCAGTGGTCGCTTCGAGATCGTGGGGCAGCTCACCCTGCCCGAATGATGCATCGCCCTGCGAACGCTCCGGGCGTCGTGCTACGCGACTATCGCGGCAAACCTTCAGTGACGAGTGTGCGCGCGGCGCTGTGGATCGTGGCGCTGTTCTTTGCGGTCATGCGCTCCGCGGCCGCCTTTCCCGTGACCGTGACGGTGGATGGCTCCAAGCCGCTGGGGACGCTGCAGCCGATCTGGCGCTTCTTCGGTGCGGATGAACCCAACTATGCCACCCGCACCGAGGGCGAGGAGCTGTTGAGGAAACTCGGCCAACTGCGTCCGCGTGCCGTCTATTTCCGCGCTCACAACCTGATGACGAGCGGGGACGGTACGCCTGGACTGAAGTGGGGCAGCACCAACCTCTACAGCCTCAAGGATGGCCGACCCGTCTACGACTTCACCATCGTCGATCACATCATCGACACCTACCTGGCGCGGGGCATCCATCCTTACCTGGAAATAGGCTTCATGCCCGAAGCCCTGAGTTCTGCGCCGGCCGGCATTCCCTACCACCGCCCCTGGGAAGCGGGAGTCGATTACAAGGCTCTGCCCTCGGCTTGGTCCTATCCGCCTCGCGACTATCGCCGGTGGGCTGAACTGATCTACCAATGGACCCGTCACAACGTTCAGCGTTATGGTCGCGCCGAAGTCGAGCGCTGGTATTTCGAGGTGTGGAACGAGCCTAACCTGGACTTCTACTGGCGAGGTACGCCGGAGGACTTCTATCGTCTGCACGATTTTGGCGTCGATGCGGTGCGCCGCGCGCTGCCCAGCGCGCGTGTCGGCGGACCGGATGTTGCGGGAGCCGGTGGCGCCTTCATGGCAGGTTTCCTGCGGCATATCACCCTGGGCACGAACTATGCGACCGGTGCGATGGGTACCCCCAGCGATTTCATTTCCTTCCACGCCAAGGGTGAACCCGCGATGGTCGACGGCCATATTCGCATGGACATCTCCAAGCAACTCAGGACTGCCGATGAGGGATTCGCCAGCATCGCTGCGGTACCACAGCTGGCCCATACGCCCATCATCATTGGTGAGAACGACCCGGAGGGCTGCGCCGCCTGCACGGGTGCGCAGAACAGTTATCGCAACGACACCATGTACTCAAGTTACACGGCTGCTGTCTATGCGCGGCTGTGGGAACTCGCCCGCCGAAGAAAAGTCAGTCTTGACGGAGCGCTCACTTGGGCATTCACCTTTGTCGAGCAGCCGTGGTTCGCCGGCTATCGACAGCTTGCCACCAACGGTGTCGATCTGCCGGTCCTGAATGTCTTTCGGCTGTTCGCAAGGCTCGGTTCCGAGCAGGTCCAGGCCACCAGCGGCGCCGAGGTGCCGCTCACGCGGATCGTCTCAGACGGCGTGCGCAGCGCGCCGGACATCGGGGTGCTGGCGACCCGTACGCTGGCAGACGGGCGGTTGGATATTCTGCTCTGGCATTACCGCGACGACGACGTGCCGGGGCCCGCGGCCGATATCCAGCTGCTGCTCAGTGGCGTTGCGCCGGGCCTGAAGTTTCAGGCACGCGCCTGGCGCATAGACCGGCACGACGCTGATTCCTTCACCGAATGGAAGGCCCTGGGTACACCGGCCCACCCGAGCGCGCAGCAGGTGACTCGCCTGCAGCAAGCTTCGCGCTTGGTGGCGCATTCGATTCCCTTAGGATCACCAAGGCAGGATGGCAGCCTTGAGTTGCAGACTCGACTGCCGCTGCAAGGCGTCGAGCTGATTGAGGTGCGACCGATCAGATAAAGGGTACAAGCCTTGCTACTGGCCGAGCTTCACCTGCAACACATTGTCCTCGGCACGCAGCAGCCCCAGCACCGCCGGCAGCGCCACCAGAGCGGCGCCGGTCCGATGGAGATTCACTGCTCTGGTGAAGGGCAGAGAGCTGCCATTGAGTACGAGTTGCTGCACGCCACAGCCGGGGTCCGCGATCCGGTATTCGATCTCGATCGGATGTTCGGCAAGGCGCGTCTTGACCCTGAGGCCATCAAGGGCGGCGGGTATCACCGGATCCAGGCGCAGGACCTCGCCCTCACGGCTGAGCCCGAGAAAGCCCCGCATGATCAGGCTCAGGCTGATGCCGGCGCCGCTCGAATACACGCGCCAGCCCCCATCGAGGTCAATGCTGCCTTGTGCCACGCGTGGGTATTCTTCGCTGGCCTGATAGCGGTCCATGAAGGCCGCATCGGAGCTGGAGTAGTAGCAGTTGGCCTGCCGCAAGGTGGCACGCGGCACGACCGAGGCAATCGCGATGGGGTTGGCCTGGCACAGGGCATGAAAGAACCCCTCCGCATCTCCCACATGTGCCAGGGCCTGCGCAAAACGCAGATGGGCGTGCGTGTACATCAGCCCGATCTCGCGTCCGAAGAAAGTCGCCGTTTCGGCTCGTTGAAACAACCGTTGTTGGCCGCCGTGATAGGCCATGGGCCGGTCGAAGAGTCGCACGCCATCCGGTGCGCTCAGATAGGTCCGGATCAAATGCAGATGTGCGCGCGCCTGCTCGGGGTTGAGCAGATCCTCAAGAATCGCATGGATCATTCCCAGCGAGCTGTAGCGGATACCGGTGATGGCATCGCGCGGGTGGAGCAGATAGCGCACCTCCCCGTCCGCGAACTGCACGTAACCGGCCAGCACCCCATCGGGTAGCAGCAGCCGCTGGAAGTCGCGATACACGCCCTGAGCCTGCTCTTCCAGGGCGGCCGCTTCGTTGGCTCGGCCGAGGGGGCGCAGTGCCGTCGCCAGGGTGGTCAGAGTCTGGAATTGCAACGTCACCGTCCAGGTACTGCACAGCTGGTGGCGCATCTGCGGCGCCACCGGCTGCAGCGAGTCGTTCCAATCCCCGTGCCCATAGGCTGCCAGGGCAGTGCCGGGAATGACCCGCTGCTTCGTCAGGTCAAGGGCGCGCAGCACATGCTGCCACACCGTCGCCTGCTCGCCCCGATCGGGACCACCCGGATCAAAGTACCGGACCTGCTCCTCGAGGATGCCCGGATCGCCGGCGGCGATCAGATACTGCGCAAGCACCAGAAGCGGCCAGAAGACGATATCGCCGTGCGAATCGCCCGGGCGGATGTTGCGCTCACGTTCGAAGAACATGAACCATTGCGGCCAGTCCCCGTCCGGGTTCTGTTGTTTGAACACGCGCAGCAGCAGATCCCGGATCGGTGCGACCTGATCCAATGCGAGCAGCATTTCCACCGGCCCCTGACAGACATCGCGGGTGCCCCATCCGCCCCCCGAGTACTGCTCCAGGCCACGAGGGGCCAGGTAATGCACCCAGGCGTTCTGGGCGTACCAGGGCGCCATCTCCGCGATGCGCGTGGCGGCGACCCCCAGCGGGCTGCGCTCCGGAATGCGCATCTGCAGCGTCGGTGCCAGGTCGCTGCCTACACGGAGGGTCTGAGGTGCCGGTGTGCTGCTGCTGAGCAGATGGCCCTGGATCTGCAGCCCCGCCATGGCGGTGGGGGCGGTCAGCAGGCACAAAAAGGGTTGCCGGCGTGATCGTCCATCGAGGAACAGCAGCGCATCGTCCGCGACCTTCTCGAACGCAGTGCCCGGCAGGGCACTGACACTGAAGCTGCCGTTCGGGAAACGCTGCGCCAGCTCCGACCCGGGGGCCGGTGTCACGCTGATGTGCTGCGCCTCCTGCCGCCACAGCGCGGCGCCGGGGGCGCTGCCATCATCTCCATTCAAGGCCAGATGGTGCGCGATCAGGAATCGCAGTGGCGCTCCTGCGGTCACCCGCAGGATGAGCGTCATGTCAGGGCCGTCAGTACTCGCCTCGGAGCTCACTTGAATCTCACCCCGGTCGTAGCGGTAGATCCACGAGCAGGCCGAAGTCGACATCGCGAAGACTGAGGGCACCTCCAGCAGCCTCCAGGCGCCGTCCAGTTCCACGAATACCCGCTGGCCGTGTGAACGGAACAAGCCCAGGTAGCTGTGGACGGTGGAGAGCATGCGGTTGATGCTGACGTGGCCCTGGGTCAGCATCGAGTGGAAAACCCCAGCCATCCATGCCGTAGAGGTGAGGGAGGTTTCATCAGGTGTCGTATGGCGGCCGGAACGCAGCAGGTGACCATGGGGCCGCAGTACCCGCAGTTCCTTGGCCCGCAGCACCACATGACGGTCAGCACCGCAGAAGAACGACAGCGCCTCGCCCGACTCGGCGATCTCAAGGTGGCGCCAGGGGCCGGCAAACAAGGATTGTAATTCGGGTGTGCTCAGGTCCCGGCCCTGCAAGGGCTCGGCAGTGCTGAACAGCGTCCGTGGGTCGTCCGATTCCACCTCGGGGAACACCCGGTGGGGTGCCGCTGTGGCCTCGGGCAGCGCCAGAACCCGATCGAGCCGCTGCAGATCCGCCTGCGAAGTGGCTTCGGGATGATCCTCCACATACAGACCAAAGAAGCCGGTGCCGCTGTTCTGGCCGGGCTCGAGGCGGATCACGGTGTCGCGCAGCACCGCCATGGAGTGCTCATGCTGCAGGCGGCTCGTGGGCAGATCGGCACTGAGACCCGCAGGTGCATGGCCGCCCCGGGGAGCCAGGCCGTGGAACTGCAAGGCATCGGTGGCGAACCCGGCACCTTTTCCAAGGGCGCCAATCAGGCTCCAGGGGTGGCGTCCCTCTGCAGCAAGATTCTGGCGCGAGGCAATCAGGAATCCCTGCCTGGGATGCGACAGCGCCGTGTGATCGAGGTATTGACTGACATAGTACTCATTGAGGCGTACCGCCCCATAAGGCGCCAGGGCCAGATCCTGAGCATAAGTGAGGTCCAGAACGTGACATGTGGCACCGTGGTTCTCCAGCTGCACGCGCCAGAACCATGCGGCGGCTCCGGCGGCCAGTGTAAGCTCGAGCCGATAGCCGATGTCGCCCCAGGTTCCCCGTCCCAGCAAAACCGCGCCATGGGGGTCGAGGCTGAAGCGAGTGGGACTTGCGGGACCCAGCAACGGAATCCACCGGATGCGATCGGCATGCTGCCGTAGATACAGGTTGGCAGGGCCGCCTTCGACTTCGTTGCCGACAAACAATGTCAGCGCAGTCGCACCGCAATCCAAGCGACGCAGCGAGCCGTTGCGATTGAAGCTGGCGCGCAAACCTGAGGGACTGCTGAGCTCCAGCGTGAGGCGTTCATCGGCGTTGATGGGCATGATGCAGGTCCAAAATCACTTGGAACTTGGATCATGCCACGTTTTCACACCGCGCCAATCGCGGCGCGCCCAACCATCAGCCATAGCGCCGCCGTCGACACGGCGCAGAGAGTCGAGCAACAGCCACACGAGGACTATAAGACACGCCCGGAACGCGTATTATCGGGCCAAAATTACACCCATCGACTGGTCCGTCATCATATCGAGGTCGCCCATGAAACGTTTGTCGCTGATGCTGGTCGTCAGTGCGGCTGCCGCTGCTCCATGGAGTCTGGCGCATGCGCAGACGGCCATTCAAATTCTCACGGCTGGCTGCGCCGATGATGCCAAGAAGTTCTGTTCCGGCGTGCCCTCCGGGGGTGGCCGCATCATCGCCTGCCTCAAGCAGAACAGGGATTCGCTATCGGATAAGTGCAAGCAGGCGGCCGCTCAGGCCTCGAAGATGACCTCCAGCGCCCCGCAGGGCGCCCCACCCGCGGCACCCCCCACCGGATCGAGCTCCCGGGCGGACTCGGCCGATGCTCTGATTGCGGCGCGCGCGGCAAGTCCTCCTTCCGGCATCGGTGCTGCAGGTTCCAAGTCCAAATCCGCGCGCACTTCGGCATCCGCCGCCGCGTCCTATCTCGTCATGAAGAAGGTTCAGATAACCGGTCCAGGTCCGGATGCTGCGCATCCCACCGTGCCGGCCTACGATCTGCTGATTCCGTCGACCTGGAAGGTCGAAGGCGGCGTCAGGCTCGGCGGCAGTCCGAGCGGCTGTTTCTCGGATATTTTTGCCATCAACCTGAAGGCTACCAGCGCGGACGGGTCCACAGCCTACGCGGCCGGACCTGACTACAGCTGGCAATACGCCGACGATCCCTCGGTACTGCAGACCTTGAACGATCCGACGCGCCGTGCGCTTGGCGCAGGAGGCAAACCCTGTCCGGTTGCGAAACCCATGAAAGCCGAGGACTACATTCGTCAGAACATCCTCAAGCTCTATCCGGCTGGCACTACGGTGGTCTCGGTGGCGCCTTTTCCTGAACTGAACGAAATCGTGCGCAAGAGGCTGGGTCTGCCGCCGGGCAACAGCAATACCGGAAACACGCGCACCGAGGCCGTTCGCGTACGGTTGGCATACCAGAAGGACGGCAAGGATATGGAGGACTGGGTGGCTGTAACCGTCGTCGTCGATATCTATCCCGCCGGTCGCGGGTCGTTCTACGATTCGCATGCGACGTCGCTGGTGGCCTTTTCCGCACCCAAAGGTCAACTGGAGGGCAACGACAAGCTTTTTCAGGTGATTACCAGCTCCATACAGCCCGAGCGGCAGTGGCTGACATATTCGAACGGCGTGGTGTCGAAGTTGGACCAGATGCAGGCGCAAAAGCTGGCGACCATCAACAAGATGTGGGCGGATTTCTATACCAAGGCCGCGCAAACCATCAATGGCGAGACCGCCGATGCCATGCGAGGAGCCGACGCCAGCGCCTTCCACGCGGATCAGAACATCCGCGGCGTGCAGACATTCCGCGACCCGAGTACGGGAAAGACCCAGGAGCTGAGCAATCTATATGATCATGCCTGGCAGAACGGGTCCGACACCTACATCATGAGCAACGATGCGGGCTTCAACCCGAACGAACATGTCTCGGGAGATTGGAGCGAGTTGCAGCCGGTCAACTAGGAGCGCCCGAAAGTCGCTATTTGGTCGGGGCGGCGGGTGAGTTCGCCGCACCCTCCGCCGCAGGGGCACTGCTCGAGGCTTTCTTGCTCTTCGGAACGGGGCTGGAACTCACCCTGGGTGTGTCATTGCTGGGGCTCTTGAGCAAGGCCCCGGGGGTGTCTGATGCGCCAGGAGTGCCCGGGGTTCTGGTGGTCGCGGCACCCGAGGGGGTGACGGGTTCAGCGGGTTCGCCGCTGGCCGCTGGGGCTATCTGAGCCCAGGCCGTCACCGAAAGCAAAACCGCGAGCGGTAATGCCGCCAGGGTTACAAGATGCCTGTCCATGATGGCTATTTTGCATCCCCCATCCCGCCTGGGTTTAGCCGCAGGCTTCCCAAATGCGGGTAGGACAGACCGAAATGCCCTGTCAGCCAGGTCGCTGGGACCAACCCGCACACCAGCCATTGGCGGGCACGGAGCGCCCGGCATAAATGTTGCAGCCGGCCGTCGGGTCTGAGGGTTGCCCAAGATAATGCACGCATGAGCCGCAGTGTTGACCCTTTTTGTACATGGGGTTGGCACTTGCGGCGGTGGCGTCGGCGACGAAACCCAGAGCGCTCGCTGCAGAGTCTTTTGAATCCAGCGGGGTCAAACCCGCACTCTGCGCACCCCACGCCAGATCCTCGAGGGCCGGGAGCAGGGCACTTACGGAAAGAACCTTGATCATCACGTGGCGGCGTGTCATCCCATGCGGCATCGTTGTCTCCTTCAGTCCTCGCGGTGCTATACCTCGTGTGTGCACCGGGCCGATGGAAAGGTTCTACGATGATCCAATTACTGATGTCGTGCGATGGGGACAGCGGACGGGTCGCGACGGCTTGCCCAGAATGCCAGCGTCGGTGCGACGAGGTGATCGTACAAAATCACGGCCATCGGTCGCAGCAATGGCAGGCCCACCAATCTTGAAAGCCATCGGTAGCGTGGCATTGATGACCACAGCGCAATCAACGCCGGTATCCCGCTCACAATGAGACCATCGGCACGACGCAGGTAGACGCGACGTTCAAGGTGTTCGCGGCGCAGGCCGCACTGGGCCAGGGCATTGGGCTGTTGCGCCGCGGCGATGAAACGCAGGCCCGGCTGCGTATTGGCGCACAAGGCCGCATACTTGCTCATTTCGGTGTTGCAGACCGGACATTGCCCATTGAAATAGATATCGGCGCTCGCGCCTGCAACGGGCTGCGCCTGGAGCAGATCAGCAAGGGCCTCGCGGATCTGGATGTGCCGGAACTGAAATCCCACTGCCGTGGCGCGAGCCGGGAGGACGCGCTGACCGTCAACGAGTAGTTGGGCCATTTCGCCCAGGGTGCACCTGATAAGCCTCGCCGGTACCCGCCACCACAGCGGGCGCTCCAGAACATCCGCCAGTGAAGCTTGAAACTGCCGATGCGTCACCGGCACCGGTGTAACCGCATTCACCGCGCCACTCACCCGAGGGGTTTCGATGGCGAACTCGAACAGACGCACGAGATCGTCGATGTGGATCCATGACACCCACTGTTGCCCGCTACCCAGGACTGCCCCGAGGCCCAGGCGTATCGGTCGCGCCAGCTGCGGCAAGGCGCCCCCATCGCGGCCCAGCACCAGACCGATGCGCATCCGCACCAGCCGTGCACCGAGCCTGGCAGCGGCCCTGGCGGCGGCCTCCCACTCCTGGCACAACTGCGATTGAAACTCATCGGTTGGGCGAGACTGCTCATCCAGCAGCTCCGCACCCCGAATGCCGTAGTACCCGATGGCACTGGCGCTGACGAAGACGCGCACGGGTTGCGAGAGTCGCCCCATGAGCAGGGTCAAGGCGCGGGTGGTGTCGATGCGGCTGGCCAGCAGATGCTGGCGTCGCGCCTTTGTCCAGGGCAGTGACAGGATGCGGGCACCGGCCAGGTTGACAATGGCATCGATACGGACGGAGGCTTCAACATCGTCCAGGTCCGTCACCACCTGTACGTGGGGGCCAAATCGATCGAAGGCGACCTCGGGCCTGCGCGTGTAGAGGATAACCTTGTCGCCGCGCCCGATGAATCGCTGTACGAGGTGTCCGCCGATGAAACCGGTGGCGCCACTGACCAGGATGGTTCGCGGTGTGGCCGCCGGTCCGGCCGCAATCGGATTGCGAACCCATTCCGGCGGCCGACGAAGCCTGAGCACGGCTACCGTATTGCGTACCGACCAGGCCAGCGCCCCGGCACCGAATAGGCTGAAGGCCCAGGAAAATTCGTGCGCGGTCCCGACCACGCGGCTGGGCATCTGGGACCAGCCGATGAGCACGGGGACCAGAAAGGCCAGCACTGCACCGTAGTTCGCAGCCATGAGGGTGTGGAGCACCCGCTCGGAGGACGGCAGATGGCGGGTCCGGTCCTCGATGACAAAGTCCGCGAGGGTGACGAGGACCTCCACGGCAAGTACCCCTGCGAGAAGCACCGCCCATGCTCCCTGCCAGCGGTACCAGGCGAAGGCAAAAAATAGGAATCCATACGAGAATTCGCGCCAGGCATGCAATGCGAGTTCCTGGGCGGCACTGCGATGGGCCGGCAGGCGCTGCGTAATCTCGTGGTGCCAGAGATTGTCCAGTCCACCCATCAGTGCCTGAATGGTCATCAAGGCAAATGCCGTATCCATGTCACTCTCCTGACGAACGAAAGCATCCGGTCTGGTGGAAGAGTTCACCGAAGACCGGATGCATGACAGTCATCGAGAAGCGAAACCAGCCATCGGCCAAATCTGCGTGCTCGACATGCGTGGTGCCAGGGGAGAGCCAGTGTGGTATCGGCAAACGCAGGCGGCCGATCCGCGGCAGGGTAAATTCAAAAAAGTAACGCTGGCTCACGAAATGCAGGACGGCAGCCGCTTCGTAGACCTCCAGGGCCATGCAAAGGCCCGCGGGCAGCACTTCCACCAGCGTCCCGCCCGAATCGATCAGCTTGGTGGAACGCACGACGGAGGGTGGGTGATCCCGCCAAAGGTACTCACGGCGCCATTCGACACCCCCGTTCCTGGGCTGGACGTGTACCACCGCGGAAACGTTCTCTTCGGCGTGCGGCGCCACCGGAGTGCCGATGAGTCGGCAGACCCAGGCGATGAACAGACCTAGCGCACTGGCGCGAATGACGGCGAATTCACCCACGTAGTCGACGGTTTGCGCCGCATCGCTGAATCTTGCCCGAACCGCGGCGGGCAGGCGTGCCCATGCCGCCTTGCCGAGCAGGTCCTTGAGCTCATGCGAAGCGCAGCGGTCGCTTTCCTGGAGTGCTGCGGCGTGACTCATGATCGCCACTGCGCCTCAGTCACCGATGAACTTGGCAATCTTCTGGCCCATGCGCATCATTTTCATGAGCGTTTTCTGGGGCAGCCCGACAATTGAGGTATACCAAGCCATCAGGGTTTCCATGAATTCCAGCTGCCCGAGTATCTGATCCCGGACATGGCGCGGCGTCTCCGTGTCCGATTCGAGCTCCTGCGCGCATTCCTTCAGAAATCCCACGGTCGGATCCAGTTCCCGTTGTTTGCGCCCGGCGACGATGACACGCACCACCTCCCAGGGATCGCGCTGCGCCACAAAGAAGTCACGGCGGTCGCCCAAGGTATGGGTGACGTGTGCCAGCTTCCAGGTGACCAGCTCCTTCAGCCCGACGCTGACGTTGGAGCGTGCGATGCCCAGGGTCTCGGCGATTTCATCTGCATGGAGAGGCTGGGGGGAGAGGTACAACAGGGCGTGAATCTGCGCCACGGATCGATTGATGCCCCAACGGGTGCCCATCTCGCCCCAATGGACGATGTAGCGCTGCATGACCGGTGTGAGTCGCATGACATTTCCGATATTTCTGTCGATACAGAAATAATAGGTCCATCGGAAATGTTGTCAAGAGCGGCAAGGTATTTACCATAATCGCTAAGGTGCCGGCTCGATCCGCAGAATGGCCCCCGCGGGTTCATCAGTCGCCACATACAGCAGGCCATCGGGCCCTTGTTTCACATCGCGGATGCGTTGATGCAGGTCGGCGAGCAGGCTTTCGCGGCGCAATTCCTCCATGTTCGCGTTCAGCAGCACGCGATCCAGGCGACCCGTACCCGGGATCTCGCCATAGCGCACGCCGGCAACGAACAGATCACCCTTCCACTTCGGCAGGGCATCACCGGTATAGAAGGTAAGACCGGTAACCGATATCGACGGCATCCAGTAAATGATGGGAGGCTCGAACCCGGCATGGGTGGGCTCGTTGACCTTTGCCTGCCATGGGCCCGGATAGGTGCGACCCAGGCTCACCAGCGGCCAACCGTAGTTGCGACCCGGCTTGAGCACGTTGATCTCATCACCGCCATTCGGACCCATCTCCGAGATCCACATCTCCTGCGTTCCGGGCCGTCGCGTAAATCCCAGCACGCTGCGATGCCCCAGGGTAAAGACCTCGGGCCTGGCGCCGGACTTGCCGACGAAGGGGTTGTCGGCCGGCACGCTGCCGTCATCCTTCAGTCGCAGCACCTTGCCCTGAAGAGAATTGGGATCTTGCGCGGCGGCATTTCCGGCCGTGGCGAGCCACAACATGCCATCCGGCGTTACCGTCATCGCCAGCGCTCCACGCACTTCGGCCGAAACGAATACATCCTTGACGTCGCTCAGCCGGTTGCCGTCCAGGCGTCCGCGCGCCACGGCAACCGCCGTGCGCTTCTCGCCCAATGGCTTGGTGTAGCTCAAGTACAGCAGATGATTTTCGGTGAACTGCGGATGCAGCGCCACATTCATGTAGCCGTGGACCGCGCCGATCGAGCCCGACGCTCCGGAGAACACCGCCACCGGTCCACCCTCGATCGGCTTGGGGTCCAATATGCCGTTGCGTACGATGCGCAGCAGCCCGCGACGTTGTGTAAACAGCATCTCGCCAGTGGGTAGCCATGCCAGGGCATAGGGGTATTCGAGGTTTCGCAGCAGCACGCTCACGCGGATATCCTGCTGCTCGGCGGTCTTGTAGAAGAACGGACCCTGGCCCAGGGGCTGATTGGCAAGTCCAATGGGGGCGACCGGCACCCCATTGGCGAAGGGCACGTTCTGCTGCGCCGGCAAGGGCGTGGCAAGACCCGATGCGCCCAGCACGCCGGCGACCGACAACAGGTGGAGGATCTTCATGGCTGGAACTCCTACCGCACGGGCCTATGGAAATCCTGGTCGGCATACGGATTGCTCGCCGGTACCCGAATCACGACGGGTGCGTGATCCTGACTCAGGTGGCAGGCGTTGCACACGGTCGTCAGTTGCGCATAGGCCGCATTGAATTGGCGGGCATCCTGCGCATGAATCGCCTTTTCGACCGCGCTCAGCGGCGCGGTGGTCATGGCGCCGATGACCGCCGTCATGTCGATGTTGCGATATACCGGAATGGTGCGAGCGACCCGGGCAAAGGCATTGCGCAGTTCACTGAGTTCGTACAGCGCGTAAGGCCAGTTCATTTGCTGGCCTGCTAGTCCGAGTTTGGTATGGCGTGGTTGAATCGCCATGGTCATCAGATCACCCAGACTTGGGTGATAGTCCGGGCTTGGACTTGCCGGCGGTGCGCTGGAGGGGGTGTTGACCGCGGCAGTCTGCGCGCTGGCCACGGCGCTCGCCAGCAGCAGCGCCGTCGCGGCCGCCATAACCCTGGTGGTCCGGGCGATCCGTTGTGAAATTCGCAAAATAACTCTCCTTACTCAGTTCAAGTCGCGCGACAGAATCAGTTTCAGGACGAGATGATCGGTGGCGCTGGTGAGTCCGAGGCCAATGCCTCCCTCGACCGACCACGGCTTGCCATTGTAGTCGAACACGCCGAACAGCTGGTGCTGCTGCTGCGAGGTCGGATAAAAGCCGCGCAGCTGACCAAAGTCGTCGTATTCCTCGGCGGCCAGCGCCCAGGTCTTGTCAAGGTTGTAGGCCACGCGGGTGGCTGGCGCGAAATCAAGACGGGAGAAGCCTTTGTAGGAGTTGTCGAGAATAGGATTCACGATGATGTCGATGGCACCCAGATGCCAGCCTACGATGGGCCGGATTTCCTGGGTATGGCGGCTCTGGTCCCAGTGCGCCGTATTCCAGCTGAACTCGAAATTCACTCCATAGAAGAACTGTTGCTCGGCAGCATCGGGCTCAACGAACAGGGTTCGCACCTTAAATCCGTTGAAGGTCCAGGCACCATTGCCGCTGATGCTATAGAGCGGCAGATACAGGCCGGCTTCGAACCAGTTCGTAACTCCGTATGCCCATTCCGGAACTCCATTGAGTGTATGGTCTGGAACGATTCCGCCAGGATAGTCAGGACTGGTGCGGCCCTCGGGGGTGTAGTTGTTGTGCAGAGTGAGATTGAATACACCGGGGGCGGCGATCTCAGCGTTATAGACCTGGATCTCATCTGTTTGCGCATGAGCCGGAGCACAACAGGCAAGCCACAGAAGCGCCAACAGCGGAGCGCAACAGGAATTGATAACGTGTCTCATTGCAAATCGCGCTCGCATCCGGTGTGCGCTCGCCGCACCCAACGCGTCACGTTGGACACAGCCAACTTTGCGCGATAAAGTAATCGCGTGGCTGCCCGGATTCAATAGCGCGGGTGGGCAAGTCTGCCGATCCCGGCCGTTATGCCTGCCGCAACCCCGCAATGATAGGCCGGCGCGCGGCGTGTACGGCCGGAAACAGGCCGCCGATCAAAGCCAGCAGTAGCGCGTACACCGTGCCGGTGATAATCAGCACAGGGGTAACGCTGAACGCAAAGCTCACTTGAGTGAAGCTCTGGTAGTTCATGGTCGAGGTTTGCAGGCCATCGAAGGCCAGGTAGGCCACAGCCGCGCCGAGACAGCCGCCGATGAGCCCCAGCAACAGTGCCTCGATGACCACGGAGACCCCAACCGGAAGTCCGCCATAACCCAGCGCACGCAGAGTCGCAATCTCAGTGCTTCGTGCTGCGACCGCCGAATACATGGTGTTGAGCGCGCCAAAGACCGCGCCCACGCCCATGAGCAGCGCCAGCACCGTGCCGGCACCGCGCACCAGGGTCGAAAGCAGCACGGACTGTGCCGCGTAGAACTCGCGCTCGGTGAGCACGTTCGCGGACAGCCGCGGATCGTCCATCAGCTGGTCTTTGAAGGATTTGAACGTCCCCGCAGCGGTGAGCAGTACCCGCACGGTCTGGTAGGTATCCCCGCGCGAGTAGGCGCTTTGCAGCACGTGCACGTCCGTCCAGATCTCCGATTCGGAGACGCTGCCACCGTCGCTGAACTCACCGACCACGCGCCATACGTTGTTGCCCCATTTCACCAGGCTTCCCACGCCAAGACCGCTCAGCGTCTGCGCGGCGCTGTGGCCAACGATGACTTCGTAGGTGCCCGTCCGGAACATTCGCCCGGCGATCAGTTGAAAATGCGAGCGTGTCTGGGGGCCGGCCGCTTCGATCCCCCGAAACGGAGCGTTAGCTGCGGTTCCTGTGGAGCGTTTGGGCTGATCCACGGTGGTATAGAGCTCGGCGGAAACGATGGGACCTTGGGCGTCGCGCGCAATCCCGGAGGCCTGTTCGATGATCTGCACCTGGTCGCGGGAGAAACTGCTGGTCATTTCGGCCGAAGAGCTGCCCCGCAGCACGATGGCCACCCGATCCGAACCGGACAGTTCCAGGGTGCGCCGGAAGCCCTCGCTGATGGACAGCAGGGCCACCAGGATCAGCACCACGCCGGCAATGCCGATGACGGAGACCAGGGAGGTCGTGACGCGCAGCGGCAGCGCGCGCAGATTCATGGCGGTGACGGCGGTGATCTGTCTTAAAATTGCCATGATGAGCTTGGTCTAGCGCCCGCTCAGACCGTCCACGATGCGCAGCCGCGCGGCGCGCACGGCCGGCAACAGCCCAGCCGCCGCCCCGAGCGCGAGGATCAGCGCGACTCCCACCAGCAGGGCATTGGGCGTCAGCAGAAACGCGGACAGATATTCACTGAGCGTGCGCCCGATACGGCCGACGGCGAGCATCGCGCCACCGATTCCTATCAGTCCGCCGAGCACGGTGAGCAGCAGCGATTCGCCGATCACGAGTGCCAGGACCATTGGATCGCTGAACCCGAGGGTCTTCAGCACCGCGACCTCGTTGGTACGCTCGCGCACCGACTGTGCCATGGTGTTGGCGCTGACCAGCAGCATGGTGAAGAACACCGCGATTCCAATGGCGGTGACGATGGCGCCGATGTCCCCGGTCTGCTTGGCGAAGCCTTGCACAAAGGCCTTCTCGCTGCCGGTTTTGGTCTCGGCCGAGGAGTTGGTGAACAGCGCATCGATCGCGGCGGCAACCTGTGCCGACTGTGCCGAATCGGCTATGCGCACGATGTACCAGCCGACGGTTCCCTTGCCGATGGTGCGGGACTCATCAAGATAGTCGTAGTTGAAGAAGACGCTGTTCACATCTCCCGACGGATCCTTGTTGTCGTAGATGCCGTCGACGTTGAACTGCCAATCGTAGCTGCCGTCGGCGTGTGCATAGATGTCGGAGCGCAGCGGGAGCCGATCGCCAACTTTCCAACCGTAGCTTTCGGCGAGCGCGCGGCCGACGATCGCGCCGACCCGATCATGCAGCCAGCGTTGTTTCTGGGCCGCCGGTAGCAGGAACTCCGGATACATCGCCAGGTAGCTTTCCGGTGGCACCGGGTAGGTCACCATGATGCCGCGCTCGTTCTGATAATGGCCCCCGAACCAGGTCGAGTGCGTGACCAGTTTGACGCCCGGGACGGAAGCGATGCGCGGCAGATAGCTGATCGGCAGCGGTTGCACGATCGATACTTTGTCCATCGTCACCAGTCGGTCGACTCCGGCGAGGTTGCCGTTGGCCTCGAAGCCGTTCTTGACGGCGGCAAGCAAGCCGTACAGCAGGAATGCGACCGCAATGGAAAGCAGCGTAAAAATGCTGCGCGGCGTCCGGCGACGCAGATTGGCGAACAGTAGCGGAAGGAACTTGATCACGGGCGCGCTATACTACCACGAGGGTGGTTCATCCAGGGGTAGTCGGGATGTTTGCCGGCCGATCGTGGGAAGAGTGGATTCATCAGTACAGCGGCAGCCACCAGCATCCCCTGAACCGCTTCTGTCATACAGTGGGCATTCCGCTGATTGCGCTATCGCTGCCGGTGTTTGTGGCCATTCCCTTCATTCGCGGCATCTGGCCGGTTGCGGTGGCAATGTTCGTGATCGGATGGGTGCTGCAGTTTGTCGGCCACGCGGTGGAGGGCAAGCCACCGGAGTTCTTTCAGGATTGGCGCTTCCTGTTCGTCGGTTTGCGCTGGTGGTTTGCGAAGATTCGAGGCCGTGCCTGACCGCGGTGCGGCATGCCTGAGGGCATCATGCATCCAAGAGTTGTCGTCATTCTGCTGACGCTTTTGTGCGCCCGCTCGCTCACGGCGGCCGACCTGAAGCTGAACGCGCTGGACTATCTGGACACCCAGGGTTTGAGCGTGCTGGTGTCCCAGAGCACCTTTCATCCGGTGTTCCGAGACCAGAAAATGGGCGGCGTTGAAATCATTCTGCACGATGAGCGCATCGCCACGGGCGGTGAGGTGCGGTTGCAGGCGACACCCGAGCAGTGGGATCCGGTTCCGGTGTTCACGGCGCGCAAGCATGGGCCCCAGACCAACCAGCTCATCGCCTATTCAGGGTATCCGGACCTTGCTTTGAGCTACCGGATCGAAGTCACCGCGGAACCGGCGGGCTTTCGAGTGGCGGTGCATCTCGATCACCCGCTGGCCACGGCACTGGTGGGTAAGGCCGGCTTCAATCTGGAGTTTCTGCCGACAGCCTATTTTGGCAAAAGCTACAGTGCCGATGCGGCTGCAGGGATCTTTCCACGCCATCCGCAGGGGCTGATGAGTCGTGATGCCGAGGGTACAATACAGCCGCTGCCTTTTGCCCGTGGCCGGCAGATCGTGTTGTCTCCCGAGGACCCCACGACACGGGTGAGCATCACTGCCGAAGATGGCATCCTGCAATTGTTTGACGGGCGCAGCCGGGCGCAGAACGGCTGGTTTGTGGTGCGCCAGCTGCTGCCTGCCGGGCGCACCGACAATGCGCTCGTGTGGCATGTCCATCCCAACGTTATCCCGGGATGGCGCAGGGCGCCGGTGGTGTCATTCAATCAAGTGGGCTACACGCCGCAACGTTCCAAGATCGCGGTGATTGAAATGGATCCGCTCGACCAGGAAGCAACGCCGGTGCGGGTGCTGCGCCTGGACGCCGCGGGTGCGTACCAAACGGTGTTCCAGGGTGTGCCCAAGCCTTGGGGCCGGTGGTTGCGTTATCAGTACGCGACCTTCGATTTCACGACGGTCCGCGACCCGGGAATCTACCGCATCGAGTTCCAGGGTCACGTCTTTGGCCCGTTCCGGATCGGGGCGGATATCTATGACCAAGGCGTCTGGCAGCCATCCTTGGACACCTACCTGGCCGTGCAGATGGATCACGTCAAGGTGCGCGAGAGCTACCGGGTCTGGCACGGTGCCTCGCATCTGGATGATGCCCGCCAGGCACCGGTGAACTACAGCCACTTTGACGGCTATTCGATGGGCGCCACTGCGGATTCGCCTTTCGCCACCGGTGCCCACATACCGGGATTGAACCGCGGCGGCTGGTATGACGCCGGTGACTACGACATCCGCACCCAGACGCAGGCGCGGGTGATCACCGATCTGGCCATGGCGCGCGAAGGCTTCGGGCTGGACTGGGATGAGACCACCGTTGATGAAGGCGCGAGACTGGTGCAGATCCACCGCCCCGATGGCGTGCCGGATGTGCTGCAACAGATCAAGCATGGGGTCATGCAGCTGCTGGCGCAGTACGCGGCCTTCGGTCATGCCATCCCGGGCATCATCGAGCCGACCTTGGAGGAATACACGCACCTGGGGGATGCGGCCTCGAAAACCGACGGTCGGATCTATTCCTCGGCCCTCGGGCCGCTTCAGACCAGCGGCGAATATTCGGGGGTACCGGATGATCGCTGGGCGTTTACCTCCCATACCACGCCGTTGAACTACGCGGCCGCGGCGGCGCTGGCGGCCGCGAGCCGAGTGCTGCGTGGGTTCGATGATGCCCTGGCGAAGCAGTGCCTCGCCACTGCGCAGGGCGTGTGGAAGCAAGAGCACAGCCACGCGCCGGTCATCTTCAAGTCCTTCAATACCACGGGCGGAGCCGTGGATGAGGAAGAAACCAAAGCCGCCGTCGAGCTGCTGCTCGCGACCCAGGGGCCTGTCTATGCGGCGCGCCTGCGGGAGCTGCTGCCGGCCATACAGAAGAACTTCTCCGCCTTGGGTTGGCTCGCGGCGCGCGCACTGCCGTGGATGGATGATGACTTCAAACGCACGCTGACAGCGGCGCTACAGAGTTTCAAGACCGAGCAGGCGGCCGAGCTTGCCGCTAACCCCTTCGGGGTTCCCATCGACACGGGTACCTGGGGCGGCGCGGCAACCGTCACGGACTTCGGCATCCACATGTATTACCTACATCAGGCATTTCCGGGGATCATCGGGACCGAGCCGACGCTGCGTGCGTTTGACTATGTCCTGGGCAGGCATCCGGTATCGAATGTGTCCTATGTATCCACCGTCGGCAGCGTTTCCAAGCTGGTGGCCTACGGCAACAACCGCGCCGACTACACCTTCATCCCCGGCGGCATGATTCCCGGTGTTGTCATCATCCGTCCGGATTTTCCGGAGCTCAAGGATAACTGGCCGTTTCTATGGTACGAGAATGAATACGTAGTGGATGCCGCCACCTCGTTCATTGTCGCCGCCAATGCCGCTGCCGCGGTGGCTAATCCCAGACCTTGATCGCCTCGGTAACATCCGCTTTAGGTCCGAGTTTTTCTGAAGCCGCAGTCATCTGCTGCGCGCTCAGCTGGAGCATCGGCGCCTGGATTCTCAGGGAGGCGGCCAATCCTTGGGCAATCCTCACATCCTTCGCGGCCAGGGCCAGCAGGAACCCGGCCGCGTGGCGGCCGGCGATGACATGGTCCTTCATCGACAATTCGCTGTGAAAGGTCCTGCCGGTTGAGACATTCAGAATATCGATCAGCTGGGTCGGGTCGATGCCGAAGCGTGTGCCGATCAGCAGCGCCTCTGAGGTCGCCTGGAAGGCCGCGGCCGACACATAGTTGTTGAGCGCTTTCATCGCGTGGCCCGCCCCCAGGGCGCCCACTTCGAACAGGCGTTTGCCCAGATGTTCAAGCACCGGCCTTGCGCGCGCAATGCTCGAGCCTTCCCCTCCGATCATGATGGTGAGCGTGCCGTCGGTCGCGCGCGGTACACCGCCGGACACGGGGGCGTCCACGAGCGCAAGGCCCATGCCGCCAAGGATCGCGCCGAGCTCGCGCGTGCCTTCGGGCTCGGAGGAGCTCATGTCGATGACGAGGGCCCCTTTGGGAAGCGCCGGGGCGATTGCCTTAGGTCCCAACAGCACATCGCGCACGATCGCGCCGGTGGGGAGCATCGTCACCAGAACTTCTGTATCCTGAAAATCCTCTGGCCCACGCGCGATGCGCACCGCGGCCCCGGCGGCCAGGCGTTGCGCTGCGGCCACATCGGCATCGAACACGGTGAGGGAATGGCCGGCGCGGGCAATATGGCTGGCCATCGGACGCCCCATGGCACCTAAGCCCACGAATCCGATGTTAATGGCGACCTCCGCGGTTGCTGCAGACATGGCTATTCGGAGGCGTAATTGTCGCAGTATTGCATGTCTGGTAGAAGGGGTTGAATGAAACTCACCGCCTCAGGGATTCTGGTTCTGGGTGCCATGACACTGTTTGGCCAGTCGGCGCGGGCAGCGCCGTGTGACAAGGCATGCCTCGAAGAGATCGCGACGGCCTATCTTGCCGCCTACCTCAAGCACGACGTCACACTCGCGCCGTTCGCCGCCCATGTCAGGTATTCGGAAAACAGTGCCGCCATGACTTTCCCCGACGGCACCTGGGACACCGTCACCGAGGAGGTCGATACCCCATTGCTGCTGTCGGATCCGACCACCGGTCAGATTGGCATCTACACCAGCGTACTGCAGCGCCAGACCCAGGGTTTTCTGGCTGTCCGGTTGCGAGTGCAGGACCGGCACATCACGGAGGTCGAGCAGATCATCGCCACCAAGCGCAACGTAAGTGCGCCACCCGTGCCGATGGGCGATGCGTTGCTATATCATCGCGATGCCGCGCTACGGGCCATCGTTCCGGTTGCCCAGCGCCTGTCGCGGGCGGCGATCCGACAGCTCGCCAATGGGTATTTCTCGACTCTGCAGTTCAATACCGGCGAGATCCGCGGTACCCGATTCGCCCCCGGCGCCGTGCGGCACGAGAACGGAATCCTCTATACCGATCTTGAGCAAGGCTTCAAATCAGGCCGCTACCGCTACAACAACCGTGTGCGCGATCGTGACTGCTTCCTGGTGGACGAGGAGCGCGGCTTTACCATGTGCCGCGGCTTCATAGATCATAAAGGCGTGCTGGATGCATACACCATGACCGATGGTACGGCTGCCAAATCCAACTATCAGGAACCGCAGACCTGGGGGTTCCTGGAGTCATTCAAGGTCACCCAGGAGGGCATAGTGGCGGTCGAGGCAACCTTCAGCGCCGTCCCATATTATCTGCGCTCGCCGTGGACGAAGCATCCCGATCCGGTCTACGACGCCTCGAAATAGCACCCGCCGAGGTTTCTGCTATTTGTTGCGCGGCCACCAGCGCTCCAGTAACGCGGCAGCCCAGTCCTTGCCGCCCAAGCCAAACGCCAGTGCCAGTGCGAGCACGATACCTGCAAGAATGATCAGGAATGCCCTTTGCACGATGTCGCCGCCGACTTCGATCTCGCTGAGCGCGATCATGACGACGAAGGCCATGATGAGGTAGCGGGCGAACTTGCCGAAGATGTCACCATCGGGAACGTGAGCGTCACGACAGAATCGATCAACGGACTCGCCAACGAAACGCGCGAAATAGGATCCAAGCACCAGCACGACCCCGGCTACCAGGATCTTGGGTCCAAAGAGCTCCACCCGTTGCAGCAGATCCGTGGCATAGGTAAGTCCCAGCCCGTTGAAGGCCACCATCAGCGCCGCAACCAATACCATCCAGTAGCCGAGCAAACCGAACAACGTGGTCGTATCGCCGCGCAGACCGGCGGACTGCAGGAAGTGATCCGTGCCCGCACGCTGCGTCAGCACGTTGAAATTGACCGCTCGCAGACCCCGCTCGATGGCGAAGCGCACGACTTTGGCCAGCAGCCAGCCGATGAGGATGACGGCGAGGGCCAGCACCAGGCGCGGCAGCAAGGTTGCGATCTGGTGGAAGAACTCCCGTGTCGTGTCCAGCAAAAGGTCAAGGCTTTGCATGATCGTCTCCCGCGGCTTCGAGGATACCCTGCAGCGGTATGCCCGCCCAGCTGGGGCGGTTGTTCAGTTCGTAGCGTAGCTCGTACAAGGCCTTCTGAAGCTCAAACAGCCCGAGCAGTCCGCGGCCGGGTATGAAGGAGGCATAGAGCGCCAATGGCTTGGCCTCGGCATCATAAGCGGCGAGGAAGGCCTCACGTACCTGGCGGGTCCAGGCCTGGGCCAGCGGTGCGAGCTTGGTGAACTCCACTTCATCGTGCGCCGCGCTGCGCAGCGCGCTGTGTTCCACATAGCTGAACGAGCGCAGCATACCGGCCACATCCCGCAGCGGTGACTGTTTGGCGCGCCGCTCTTCGATGCTGTGGCCCGGTTCGCCCTCGAAGTCGACAATCACGAAGTCATTGCGCGTGACCAGGACCTGTCCGAGATGATAGTCGCCGTGGATGCGGATCTTCCGGCCGTCCTTCTCTTCGGCGACAACTGCCGCGAAGCGGGCGAGCAGGCGGTCCTGGAGTGCCAGCACGTCCTTGGCCCTGGGGCGGTCGGGAGCGGGAATCTGCTCCAGTGTGGATCCGAGCAGTTCGAAGGTTGCACGCAATTCGCCCATGGCGCGCTCCCGGTACTCCTCGAAATCCGCCTGAGTCAGTGGTTGCGGTGCAAAGGCCGGATTATCGCTGGCGCTGGCCAGGGCGGCGTGCAGCTGCGCGGTGCGCTGCGCCAGGGTCTGGATCAGCATCAGGAAGGCCTCGTGCGCGCCAAGCGGCGGCTCATCGGTGGCAGGGGCGGTGCGATGTTCCTCAAGGTGCCGCCGCAGATATTCGAGCGCGTACGTCCAGCCGTCGCCTTGATTGCCAACATAGGCCTGCAGCATGCCGAGCACCTTGGTCTGCCCGTCGTTGCCCAGGTACTGCATGACGCCCGCCAATGGCGCGCAGTTGGGAAATCGCACCACTTCGGTGAGGTACAGACCCATTTCGAGCTCGGGGCTGGCGCCGTCACGAAGGCGCCTGTACCCCTTGAGGATCAGCCGCTCCCCCAAAGTAACAATGGTGTTGGAGCTGGAACCGCGCGGCCGGGCCACCGGCAGCACGGCGAAATCCGTCCCGGCCAGCTCGGGGAACGCCGCGGTGGGCCGAAACTGCAGCTTGCCCTGCAGCGTCGGGATATCGCGCTGCTGCGCCATCGCACCGACTACGGCGCGGCAGAAGACCTCATCGGCAAAGGCATCGCCCATCACCCCGACATTGGACTGCTGGCGGATCTTGGCAATGGCGGCGGTCGCGATGTTGTGGCTGCGCTCTTCGGCGCCATCCTCCCAGGCCAGCGCCAGGGGCATGAAATAGGCGGTGGCCTCAGGCGCCGTACCGAGCTCCAGCAGCGCCAATACCCAGCTGCATTTGTCCTCCTGCCACAGCGCATGATCGGCGATCCGGGCGCGTTCAATCGGCACGCCCTTGGCGGCATACCAACGCTGGGCCTCGATATAGCGCGGCAATGTATCCGTCTCGAACTGCAGCCGGGTTTTCTCCGCCATGCCGATGCGCCAGGGCATCACCCGGTCGCGAAACAGGGTGTTCCAGCCGTCGAACAGCACCACCACCGGCCGTTCCTCGATGGAGAAGATGGGCTCGTGCCAGGAGGGGGCCTGCGCGTCGCTGGTCAACCGAAACCAGTAAAAGCCGTACCCGGACAAAGTCAGCAGATAGGGCAAGTCGCCGATTGGCGGAAAGGTCGTGCGGCCCAACATCTCAACCGGCACCCGCCCTTTGTAGGGTGACAGGTTCAATTCAACCGGCTGGGCCGAGCGCGATAGGTTGGCGACACACAAAATGGTGTCCTCCGCGGTTTCCCGCAGATACGCCAGAACCTTGCGATTCCCGGGTTTCAGGAAGCGCCGCGCGCCGCGCCCGAAGGCCTGGCTGGTCTTGCGTACCGCCAGCATGCGCTTGGTCCAGCTCAGAAGTGATCCGGGATCACGTATCTGCGCCTCGACATTGGTGGCCTGGTAGCCATATACCGGATCCATGATGGGCGGCAGATAGAGCCGCTGCGGATCAGCCCGCGAAAATCCCGCGTTGCGATCCGGACTCCATTGCATGGGCGTACGCACGCCGTTGCGATCGCCGATGAAGACATTGTCCCCCATGCCGATCTCATCGCCGTAGTACAGGATGGGCGAGCCCGGCATCGACAGCAGCAGGCTGTTCATGAGCTTGATCCGATCCTGATCGTTCTCCATCAGTGGCGAGAGCCGCCGCCTGATGCCCAGATTGATGCGCGCCCGTACATCCGAGGCGTACGTCGTGTACATATAGTCGCGCTCTTTGCTGGTCACCATCTCCAGGGTGAGCTCGTCGTGATTGCGCAAGAATATGGCCCACTGACAACTGTCCGGAATATCCGGCGTCTGCTGCATGATCTCGGTAATGGGGTAGCGGTCCTCCTGCGCAATGGACATGTAGATGCGCGGCATGAGGGGGAAGTGGTAGGCCATGTGGCACTCATCCTCGTCCCCGAAATATTCACGCACATCTTCGGGCCACTGATTGGCCTCGGCCAGCAGGAAGCGGTTCTTGTAGTTCGCGTCGATCGCAGCGCGCAACTTGCGAATGACATCGTGGGTTTCGCGAAGGTTCTCGTTATTGGTTCCCTCCCGTTCCACCAGGTAGGGGATGGCATCCAGTCTGAACCCGTCGACACCCAGATCGAGCCAGAAGCGCATGATCCGCAATACCGCCTCGAGAACCTGCGGATTGTCGAAATTCAGATCCGGCTGATGGCTGAAGAACCGATGCCAGTAATAGGCCTTGGCGAGCGGATCCCAGGTCCAGTTGGAACTTTCGGTATCGACGAAGATGATTCGGGTGCCCAGGTATTTGCGGTCGGTATCACTCCACACGTAGAAATCCCGCTCGGCCGATCCGGCGGGGGCTTTGCAGGCGGCCTGGAACCAGGGATGTTGATCGGAGGTATGGTTGATGACCAGTTCGGTGACCACCTTGAGCCCGAGCCTGTGAGCTTCGGCCAACATGGTGCGAAAATCATCGAGCGTTCCGAACTGCGGATGTACATTGGTGTATTCGGAGATGTCGTAGCCATCGTCCTTGAGCGGTGAGGGGTAAAAGGGCATCAACCAGATGGTGTTCACCCCGAGGTCGCGGATATAGCCCAACTTGGAAGTCAGACCGGCGAAATCCCCGATGCCATCGTCATTGGAGTCGAGAAACGCCTTGAGGTTGATCTGGTAGATGACCGCGTCCTTGTACCAAAGTGGGTCATCGACACCGAGTCCGGATGGCGTGATGGATTCCTGTGGGGGTGTCTGGACGTCGGTCATGAATCAGAACTACTGAAAGTAGTCGAAGTCTTGTTCGCGGCGCACATGCCGACGGATGCGAAACACATGGGCCGGCATGCGATGCGGGTCGAGCATCACGAAATTGTCCGGTCCGCGCCAGGGGTAGCGCTGGTCCGTCAGCAGATCATGGACCTGATAGAGGCGGTCGGGTTCAATTCCAAGTTTCGCCAGATCCAGGTGCAGCCAGCCGGATTGGGTGTTGTGGGGATCCAGGTTGACGACCGTCAGCACGACGTTCTGGGCGGTGCTGTCGTGCTTCAGGTAGGCAATCAACTGATCATTGTCGATCGCGCAGAAGGTCAGGCTGCGATCCGACTGCAGCGCTACATTGTCGCGACGGATGCGATTGACGCGTGCAATCAACGGCCACAGGCTGTCGGGCCGGTCGAAGTCCCAGTGGCGCAGTTGGTATTTTTCCGAGTCCCGGTATTCCTCGCTGCCCGGTTCGCGCGGCGCGCTTTCCATCAACTCGAAGGCCGGCCCGTAGATGCCATAGTTCGCCGACAGGGTCGCCGCCAGGATGAGGCGTGCCGCAAAGACGCTGCGTAATCCGGATTGCAGTGATTCATGCAGGATATCGGGCGTGTTGGGCCAGACGTTGGGGCGGAAATAGTCGCGTCCGGGGCCACGGTTCAGCTCCGTGAAATACTCGGTCAGTT
The DNA here is from genome assembly GCA_035487155.1 of Steroidobacteraceae bacterium. Lineage (GTDB taxonomy): Bacteria > Pseudomonadota > Gammaproteobacteria > Steroidobacterales > Steroidobacteraceae > DAIDKA01. Next base: position 58,290 of record DATHMK010000086.1, on the reverse strand, counting down.
CCGGCTTGCTCGTGCGCCAGGTGAAGTAGGTATAGGACTGGGAGAAGCCGAGCTTCGCCAGCCGATGCATGACCTTGGGACGGGTGAAGGCTTCGGCCAGGAAGATCACATCCGGATTCGACCGAGTCACTTCCCCGATGCTCCATTCCCAGAAGCCAAACGCCTTGGTGTGCGGATTGTCGACGCGGAATATCCGTACCCCTTGCTCGATCCAATAGTCCATGATGCTCTTGAGTTCGTTCCACAGCTCCCGCCAGTGTGTGGACTCGAAGTCGAAGGGATAGATGTCCTGATACTTCTTGGGCGGATTCTCGGCGTACTGTACGCTGCCATCGGGCCGGTGCTTGAACCATTCCGGATGGGCCTGCACGTAAGGGTGATCAGGCGCGCACTGGAAGGCCAGATCGAGCGCGATCTCGATGCCCAATTCGCGCCCCGCGCGCAGCAGTTCCCTGAAGTCCTCAAGGCTCCCAAGCTCCGGCAGGATGTCCTTGTGGCCGCCTTGGGCGGAGCCTATGGCCCAGGGACTGCCGACATCCTCCGGACCCGATACCAGCGAATTGTTAGCACCCTTGCGACTGATACGCCCGATGGGATGGATGGGCGGCAGGTACAGCACATCGAAGCCCATTCGGGCCATGTACGGCAGGCGCGCCTTGACATCGCCGAACGTGCCATGGCGCCCGTTCTCCGGCGCCACGCGCGCAAAGAGTTCATACCAGCTGCTGAACTGTGCGCGCCTGCGATCGGCGACCAGTTCGAGGGTGCTGCTTGAGGCAAAGGCTCGCACGTCGTAGCGCTTCATGATCACGGCTTTTGCCGGATCCAGCCCCAGGCCCTGCATGGTCGCGACATCGGCGATGCCGCTTTTATCATCGGCCGTGGCGCGCAGGAGCGCAGCCCAAGTGGACAGCAAGGCGGCATCGGGGGCGGCGGCGCGGCTCGCCGCGGCATCCACCAGCAGGGCGCCGACCTGCAATGCCACCCGGATATCGGTGAGATCGTTGCGGCGCTCCAGTTCTCGACGCCAGGACTCGAAGTGATCGACCCAGGCAGTCACGGTGTAACGATAGCGCCCGGGCACCGGCGGCGTGAACTCCGCGCTCCACACGTCATTGACCAGGGGCGTCATTTCCAGCTCGTAGGCCTCCTGTTCGTCGATCCTCTGCCAGGTCAGCGCGACCCCGATTTTGTCATGCCCGTCGGCGAAGCAATGCGCCTCGATGCGAATCGGTTCCCCGGCCGTGCATTTGGCGCGAAAGCGTCCGCCATCCACGACCGGCAGCACAGTATCGATAACGGCGCGGGTGCGACCTTCAATCATGACCTTCCCAACGCAACCAGACGGTCGCGAGCGGCGGCAGGTTGAGATTCAGGGCGTCCAGGCGGCCGTGAGCGGCCACCGGTGCGGATTCAACGCCGCCCAGGTTGCCCCAACCGGAACCGCCATATTCGTGCGCATCGCTGTTGAGGACCTCCCGCCAGCGACCGCGTTGCGGAACTCCCAGCAGAAAGTTGCGATGGGGGATGGGCGTAAAATTCGTGACTATCAGCATCATGGGGGCGGTGGGGCTCTTGCGCACGAAGGCGGTGACGCTCATCTGAGAATTGTCGGCATCGATCCATTCGAATCCTTCCGACGTGAAATCGATGCTGTGCAGCGATCCTTCGGCCTGGTAGACCCGGTTCAGATCCCTTACCCAGCGCCGCACTCCAGCATGCTCCGGGCGCTCGTTCACCCACCATTCCAGCTCCCCGTCATGGGTCCATTCACGCCGCTGGCCGAACTCCCCGCCCATGAACAGCAGTTTCTTCCCCGGGTGGGCCCACATGTAACCGAACAGCGCCCGCAGGTTGGCGAATTGCTGCCAGCCGTCCCCGGGCATCTTGCCGATCAGGGAGCCCTTGCCGTAGACAACCTCGTCGTGAGAAAGCGGTAGCACGAAGTTTTCGCTAAAGGCGTAGAGCATGGAGAAGGTCAGCTTCGAATGGTGGTACCTGCGATAGATCGGATCCTGCTGCATGTAGGCCAGCATGTCGTGCATCCAGCCCATGTTCCACTTCAACCCGAAGCCAAGGCCGCCAACGGTGGTCGGCCGCGATACCATGGGCCATGCGGTGGATTCTTCGGCGATCATGGAGGTATCCGGGTGTTCCCGGTAAGCGGTCTCATTCAAGGTCCGCAGGAAATGGATTGCCTCGAGGTTCTCGCGACCGCCGAAACGATTGGGGATCCATTCGCCTGACTTGCGCGCATAGTCCAGGTAAAGCATCGAGGCCACGCCGTCCACGCGCAAGCCGTCAATATGATAGGTGCCCAGCCAGAACAGGGCCGAGGAGATCAGGAAGCTGCGCACCTCATGGCGGCCATAGTTGAATATGGCGGAGTTCCACTCGGGGTGAAATCCCTGGCGGTGATCGGCGTGTTCATACAGATGGGTGCCATCGAAGTCTGCCAAGCCATGCCCATCGAGTGGAAAGTGCGAGGGAACCCAGTCCAGGATGACACCGATTCCCTTGCGGTGAAGGTAGTCGACGAAATACATGAAGTCCTGGGGCGTCCCATAACGGGCGGTGGGCGCAAAATATCCCGTGGTTTGATATCCCCAGGAGCCATAAAAGGGATGCTCGGTGATCGGCATCAGCTCTACGTGCGTAAACCCCAGATCAGCCACGTATTCCGCGAGGGCGTGTGCCAGCTCACGATAGTTGAGAAAGTCCCCTTCGCGCCGACGCCATGACCCCAAGTGGACTTCGTAGATGGTCATCGGCGAATCCAGCGCGTTGCGCGCCGGGCGCTGCGTCATCCATAGGCCATCCTGCCAGTCGTAATTCAGCGACCAGACCTTGGAGGCCGTCGCGGGCGGCGGCTCGCAGCAAAAGGCGAGTGGATCGGCCTTCTCCAGGAGGCGACCGCCGTCGCGGGACGTGATGGCATATTTGTAAGCGTGGCCGTGCTGCACGCCCATGATGGTTCCTTCCCAAATTCCCGACCCGTCGGTGCGCGGCGCCAGTGCATCGGCGCTGCGATTCCACCCATTCCAGTCCCCGATGACGGAGACGGCGGCGGCATTGGGTGCCCAGACGGCGAACCGGGCGCCCATTTGCGGACCTAGAAGCTGGCAGCCGAGAAAGCGATGCAGGCTCGCCTGAGTACCTTCGCGAAATAGATAGATGTCCTGTTCATTGGGCATCGCCTGTAGCCTACGCTCCGGCCTGCGCCGACACGGCGCCATTCCTTGTAGGAGTTTGCCTTCGCGGCGTAGGATTCAACATGACCCGTTGGTGGCAAAGTGGCGTCGTCTATCAGATCTATCCGCGTTCATTTCAGGACTCGAACGGGGATGGGATCGGGGATCTGCCGGGGATCATTTCCCGGCTGGATTATCTCGCCGAGCTGGGTATTGATGCCGTTTGGATATCCCCGATCTATCCCTCGCCCATGGCGGACTTCGGCTATGACGTTGCGGATTACCAAAACATTGATCCGCTGTTCGGAACGCTGGCCGATTTTGAGCGGCTGGTTGCCGAACTGCATCGGCGTAACCTCAAGCTGATCCTGGACTTCGTACCCAACCATACTTCGATCGAGCATGAATGGTTTCGTGCCAGCCGCTCCTCGCGCCAGGATCCGAAACGGGACTGGTATATCTGGCGAGATGCGGGTGCCAACGGGGAACCCCCTAGCAACTGGCTCAGTGAATTCGGCGGATCAGCATGGACGTGGGACGAGAGCAGCAGGCAGTTCTACTATCACGCGTTCCTGGCGGATCAGCCCGACCTGAACTGGCGCAACCCGCAGGTGCAGGAGGCGCTGTTGAATGTCATGCGCTTCTGGCTGGCCCGCGGGGTGGACGGATTTCGGGTGGATGCGATTCATATGCTCATTGAGAGCGAGCAACTGATCGACAATCCTCCCAATCCCGCCTGGCGCCCCGGAAAGTCGCCGGCGCGACAGCTGCTTCGCCGCCATACCGCCGACCAACCCGAGACCCATGCGATGATCGCCCTGATGCGTCGCGTGGCCGATGAATTCAACGAGCGCGTGCTGATCGGGGAGGTCAGTGCGCCAATTGACCGGCTCATGAGCTATTACGGTGATTCGCTGCGGGGTTTTCATCTGCCATTCAATTTTCATTTGCTCAGCACGCCTTGGCAGGCTCTGCCCATTGCGACTTTGATCAGGCAGTACGAAGCCGCGCTGCCTCCCGGAGGCTGGCCCAACTGGGTCCTGGGCAATCATGACCGCTCGCGTCTGCTCAGCCGCGTTGGCGGAAGCGCTCAGGCGCGACTGGCCGCCATGCTGCTGCTGACCCTTCGCGGTACGCCGACCATCTACTATGGCGAAGAGATCGGCATGGGGGATGTCGAGATTCCGGTGGAGTCGGTCATGGACCCATGGGAACGAAACGTTCCGGGTCTGGGCCTGGGCCGCGATCCATGTCGGACCCCGATGTGCTGGAGCGCGGAACCGGGCGCCGGCTTTACCACCGGCAGGCCATGGCTACCGCTGGGCGAGCAGTTCAGGTGGGCCAATGTGGCGCACCAGGAGCAGGATTCGGATTCGTTCCTTTGCCTGTACCGATCGCTGCTGGCACTGCGACGCGTCGAGGTGGCTCTGAGTCTGGGAACCTATCAGGAGCGCTGGTCGGACTCACGGCTGCTGATGTATGAGCGCGCGGCGGGCGCCCGCCGGCTGCTCATCGCCCTGAATTTCGGCGACACCGCTTACCAGCTGGCGGAGGTCGGGCCGCTGCGCATCCTGCTTTCAACGCACACACAAGCACCTGCCCGCAACCTTGCGACGGTGACTTTGCAGGCCCAGGAAGGGATCGTGGCCGAGCTGTCAGCTTGATGGTTGTGGGATCGGTGATCCGAGGACAGGGATGCGCTGCACCGCTACCAGTACCTGACACGGCCGGTGTCCACATGTACGAAATCCGAAGCCGCGTAGTAGCCGACGCCGCCGCGACGCAAGGAGCGGGCTACTTCCGCCAAACGGACGGTCGCGAAGGACTCCAGGCGCACGTCGATGGCCTTACCCTGCATGTGCATGCTGTGCTCGGCAACGCCATTGCTGGAACGGCGCAGCATTTCATTGGTCTGGGGTGACCGATAGGCGGAGATGACGTGGAATGCCCGCTCCGAGTCGACCCGGGTGCGAAGCTCAAACAGCAGATCCAGCAATGCCGGATCAATGACGTGTACTTCGTTGGTACGGAAGTCGCGCAGCAGGTGATTCACCTGCTGCAGGACCTCCTGTTGATAGTCCCCGTCCTTCCAGTACACGGCCGTCAACTTCTCGCCGGTATGGGTGTGAACGAAGGAGAGTGACTTGGAACTGACGGGGTCCGCGAGGGCAGATGGCGCTCGGGCAGCCGCGGCGGTGGCGCACAGTGAGGCCATGCGCCGGATGAATCCGCGCCGATTGATCATGATGAGCTCTATCTGAAGATCCGGGTGGCGTAGTCGCTGAGAAAATCCCGCCACAGAAACCAGTAGTGTCGTCCGGGAATCTCTTTGTACGAGGTCGGCACCTCCTTGGACTTCAAATCAGCTTCGAGCGCCATCATGCCGGTTCGAGCCAGGTCGGTATCGCCCGCACCGGTCCAATAAAGTTTCACGCCGTTCTGTTTGATCTGCATCAGTTGCGACTCGAACGTCGCATCGCCCACGCGTCCGCCGGCGCTGAACACACCGATGTAGGCAAAGAGGTTCGGATTGTTGTTGGTCGTGGTCAGCGTCTGGCCGCCGCCCATCGAAAGCCCGGCTATCGCGCGATGGTTCTTGTCGGTGTAGACACGGTAATGGCTCTGCACGAAGGGGATGATGTCTTTCACTATGCTTTCCGGGTATGACCCGGGATAAGGCTGTGCGGGCGGTGGCGGTCGTGGAGCCGCACCCGCGGCGGAATTTGCGCGGGCCGCAGGATTCGGTGCCGGCGCGGTGACCTGTTGCACGGAGGGGGTCGGGCCATCGCCGAAACCCTGCGCTACGCTTTGCGTCGCATTGCCGTTGGGCATGACGACAATCATCGGTACCACCTTGCCCGCTGCCAGCAAGTTGTCCAGGATGATATTGGCGCGGCCCATCGTCACCCAGGCATCTTCGTCGCCACCCGCACCGTGCAGCAGGTAGAGCACCGGATATCGTTTCGTGCCATTGGCCCGGTAGTCAGGTGGCAGGTAGAGGTACATGCGGCGCTGATCCAGGTGCAGCGTCGGTGACGGATACCAGACCTGTTCGACGGTCCCATGCGGGACGTCTTTGAAATCCCACATCGCATCGGCAGCGCCGCTGACCATCAGCAGACTGCTGAAACGGTTTCCATCGCGCTCGGTCTCGGAATTGGAGGGATCCAGCGTTCGTACGCCATCGACCGCAAACCAGTAGCCGTACAGCTGCGCGTCAAGGGGCCCGACGGTGATGGACCACACGCCCTGAGCGTCCTTGCTCATCGGCAGGTCGATCGCGCCGATCCAATCGGCATTGAAGGTCACCTGCGAAGCCTGTGGTGCAAGGATGCGGAATGTCACGTGGTGATCGTCGGCAATCTCCGGCGAGTGCAGTCGCGGCGCCGGCGTGGCAGCAGCGCCATTTGCCGGACCCGCGGCTGGCGCTGCGGGGTTTTGAGCGAAGGCCGGTGCGGCAAGGATGACTGTCGCGGCCAGTGCCGAGGCAATGTGACTCATGGAGGCCCCTTAGGCTGCCATCGGCATCCCGAAACGATTGGCTTCCGCCTGACCCGGGCCAACGCAGCCCCAAATCGAGAAGCTGGCGCTGACCACCAGCGCGGCCAGGGGCAGGGCGGTGCTGAATGGGGGGCTGAAGGCAAGGACGTGCAGCCAACCGGCAAAGGCTGCGACGGTCAGCAGCGCAGGGACCAGTACCAGCCAGGCGCTGTGCCCCATGTCGTGCAGGCGACGGGCATGGAGAATGACCCCTGGGAACACCAGCATCAGCAGGCACCAATGGGCCGTGAGACCCTTCACCACGAAGGCGTAGAACGCCGCGACGGCCAGGAGCACGACCAGCCCGGCCACAAACTGGCCCCGCGAGGTGCGTCCGTTCGGGTTCACATACAGAAAATCAAAGGATTTGTCCGGCGCGGACGCCTCGCCAAAGGTCAGGGCGTGCCGCCGCAGCGCGCTTCGGTAATAGTCGATGTAGGCAAGCATCAGCAAGCCATTCAGTGCGAACGCGGCCACCGCCAGGACCGAACCGAGGGGCTGATGGTCAAGGACCACCGCCCAGTACAGCGCGCAGGTGGAAATCGGCATCACCACGCACAGGGCGACCGGCACGAAGAGCCCAGTGAGAATGAGTGCGCCTGTGACCAGCTGGATGGTCATGGCGACCCCGAGCAGGCCTGAATGGGACAGGGCGGCCATCAGCTGCACGGCGAGCGGCTCGTGCCCCATTGGCAGCGACCAGAGCGGGTAGAAGAAGTGATTGATACCGCTGGCCAGCATCCAGGCGCCAAAAATAAGGCGGCCGACGAGTACCAGGGCCTTCATGATCGTGCCCCCATGGGCTGAGCGGTACTCGGGGTTCGCGAAGCAACGAGCGCTCGCGGTATCGAACGCAGTGCGAACATGGATTTATAGCTATTCAGGTGCGCCAGGCACAGCAGCACATTGCACAGTAGCACCGAGCAGCCATAGATCGCTGCGCGCGAAGTCCAGCCCTCAAGCGGTGTATCCCAGAAGAACACGCAGAATGAGACCGGCATGCTCATGAGGAGCACGACCGGAGTGTAGATCCCGGTCAGGACGCTCAACCCGGCGAGCAGTTCCACGGCCTTGACGAGATCGAACAGGTGGCTGTCGAGCAGAGCGACAATCAGCTCATGGCTTAAGGGCTTGGAGCCCATGGGCTGCGGAAAGAGGGGAACGAAGTGGTTTAAGCCCGCTGGAATCATCCAGGCCGCAAATACCAGTCGCACAACCCATACGGCGTACTTCATGATGCCCCCCACCGGAGTCGTCGCCTTTGACCGCGATCGCCCGGCCGTATTTATGGTGCCGAGCTTAGACCGCCCGGGCGCACATTGTAAGTGCGCCCAGGAAGCCCAGCTCAAGTCTGGGAACCGTGGCCTAGCGCGTTGCCGGATCCCAATGCTCGTCGGCTTTGCCATCAACGAAGCGCCACATATCAAACCATGTGGTCGTATAGGACTTGGTGGGGTCCTTGGAGTCCTTCATCTCGCGGGGTTGGGTCACGATCACATAGTCGCCTTCGGCCACGACCGATACGATGGGCGTGCCCAGCTTGTCCGGAATGGGCGTGGGCGCGCGTTTGCGGACTTCCGTGAAGAACTTGACCACGGCCGCGCGGCCGTTTGCGGCCTGAGGATTGTGCTGTATATAGCGTTCCGTGAGCCACTGATCGGCCATGTCCCAATGGTTCGCTTCCAGCAGTTCCTTCATGATGTGGTAGGCGGCCTGCTTGTTCTTTTCATACTTCGGGTTCTTGCTATGGAACAGCGCGTCGGCATCCGCAACGCCAACGACCGCGGTTTGAGCATGCACGATCCCACCGCAACTCAACATCACGGCCGTAATCAGGCCAACTTTCAGGCTAGCTCGCATGGCTTCCCCCTTATTTTACGCATTGATCTTTGTGGGCCGTTCCGCGCCGCAACCTGGTGGCGGGCTCGACTCTAGGGCGAGTTTGCAGCGCGCGCCGCCGAATCGCAATGATCGGCCGGAAAAGGACTACGGGATGAGCTCCGGGAGGCCCCATGGCGTACTGATGCCGCGTTGGCATCATCTACCCTGGTTTTGAGCGGAGGTTCCCAATGGCGGTAGCCCTGGTCCTGGATGGTGTTCCGGACATTCAGCTGTCATTGGCAGATGGGGTGGAATGCCTGAAGGAGCTGCTGGCAGATCGCCTGCAAGGCGGCTGCACCATCAGCCCGATGCAGGAGCCCAGTCTTGGCATCGAATACCGCATCCAACACCCGGGCGCAGGTGTCGAGCTGGCATATTTGACGGACTATCCGGATCCCGGCAATGAAGACTGGGACACGGGCGGGTAGGCCGATACCCGCCAGAGCGTGTTGCCGACATCATCTGCGACGAGCAGCGACCCGTGCGTGTCGATGGCGAGCCCAACCGGCCGACCATTGGCGATGTGGTGGCCATCCAGGAAATGGCTCAGCACATCGATAGGCGAGCCGGTGGGAACGGTGCCGTCAAAGGGCACGAACACCACCTTGTAGCCGCTGTAGGTCTTGCGATTCCAGGATCCGTGCTGACCCACGAACATGCCGTGCTGAAAAGGGGCCGGCAAGGTCGAGCCGCCGGACCAGCAAAGGCCAAGCGAGGCGGTGTGTGCGCCCAAGGCATAGTCGGGCGCGATGGCGCTGGCCACGAGCTCGGGATTCTGGGGCTTCACGCGTTTATCCACATGACTTCCATAGTAACTGTAGGGAAAGCCGTAGAACCCACCATCATGCAGCGCCGTCATGTAGTCTGGCGGCAGATGATCCCCCAATTCATCCCTTTCATTGACCGATACCCACAGCGCGCCGCTTTCGGGTTGCCATGCGAGACCCACCGGATTGCGCAGGCCATTGGCGAATACACGGTGGGCGCCGGTCTGCGGATCGATCTCCCACACCGCATTGCGCCCGGTTTCCTCCGCGATGCCGTTCTCACCCGCATTGCTGTTCGATCCCACGCCAACATACAGCTTCTTGCCATCCGGTGAGGCCACCAGGGTCTTGGTCCAGTGATGATTGATCGGACCTGCGGGCAGATCCACCACTTTGCGGGGTGGCGCATGGATTTCGGTGTCACCGGCGGCATACGGGAACTCGAGTACGGCGTCCGTATCGGCCACATAAAAATGATCACCGATCACAGCCATGCCAATCGGGGAATGCAACTCACTCAGGAAGACATGACGCTCGACGTGCTGGCCATCGCCGGTCGTGTCGCGCAGCAATGTGATCTGATCCGCACTCGGAGCGGTCCCGGATCCGGCCCGCTTCATGACCAGCTTGTGGACCTTGCCGGAGATGCCTTGTGCATCTTCGGGTTTGGACGGCGCGTCGCTCTCGGCCACCAGGATGTCGCCATTCGGTAATACATACAGCCAGCGTGGATGCTTGAGATCCCGAGCGACCACCGAGACTTTCGTGCCCGGGGCCGGTTGCGGGCCGCGATCAGCTTCCCAGGGTTTCGCCTTCGCAATATGCAAGGTTGGAATCAGCGATTTGCGCGGCGCAGGCAGTACAGGATTCGGACCGTATTCCTGGGCAGCCTCCTGAGCCGTGCCCGACTGTTCGGAGAAGGCGGGGGCGCCGAGCGCGGTCAACAGGATCAACACCCAATATTGTCGCCTGCGTCTTGTATCCATTGCCGGACCGTACGCCGTGACGGCGACCCGCGCACTGGTCAAGCGGTAGCGCCTGCCGTCAGCCGCTGCTGACGGCAGGGCTGGCCGGAACCTGCTTACACTGGATAGCGCGCACCCCCGGTAACCCGGCTGCTGATTTTGGGGAATATTGCGCAGCATGAACAAGCCAAGCCGTGGCGCGACCCAAGCATCTCTTGCGCCCTATCGGCAGAAGCGGGACTTCAAGCGCACCCCAGAGCCAAGTGGACAGCGCGCTGCGGCAGCGTCGAATCGACTGCGCTTCGTGATCCAGAAGCACGCCGCACGGCGTCTGCACTATGACTTGAGGCTCGAACTCGACGGTGTCTTCAAATCCTGGGCGGTGACCAAGGGTCCGTCCCTTGACCCCGCCGACAAGCGGCTCGCCGTCGAAGTCGAGGATCATCCCCTGGACTACGGTGACTTCGAGGGCACCATTCCCCAAGGGCAGTATGGCGGCGGCACCGTTCAACTATGGGACCGAGGATTTTGGACCCCCACCGGTAGCAAGACGCCGGAGGAGGGCCTGGCCGCCGGTGAGCTCAAGTTCACCCTGGAGGGCAAGCGTCTGCAGGGTGATTGGGTACTGGTGCGCCTCAAGGGTGACCGATATGGCGGCAAGCGCACCAACTGGCTTCTGATCAAGCACCGCGATGCCGCGGCGCGTCCTGGTGAATCGCAGACACTGCTTGATCTGGATCGTTCGGTGGCCTCCGGACGCTCAATGGCCCAGATAGGCGCCGGCAAGGGGAAGTCGCCAAAGCCGTTTATGCGCACCACTGAGGGCCTCAAGGCCGATGCCACCTGGCAAAGCCACCAGGACGTGAACACTGCAAAGGCCGTCCAAGGCCGGGCGCTGGAGTCGCTGCCGGATTTCATTGACCCGCAACTGTGCAAGCTGGTTGAGCGTCCCCCTGCGCAAGCCGGCTGGGGCCATGAGGTGAAATTCGATGGCTATCGGGCCCAATTGCGCGTGCAGGCCGGCAAGGCGCGCCTTCGCACGCGCCGCGGCCTGGACTGGACCGCGGAGTTTGCCGCGCTTGCCAAGGCCGCCCGGGTGCTTCCCGACTGCATTATCGATGGCGAAATCTGCGCCCTCGACAAGGATCAGATGCCGAGCTTTGCCGCTTTGCAGGCGGCGTTGTCGGAGAACCAATCTGAGGATCTGGTGTTGTTCGCCTTTGATCTGCTGGTAGCCGCGCAACGGGACCTGCGTCCGTTACCCCTGTCGGAGCGCAAGGCGCGTCTGGAGCAGCTCCTGGCGCGGGCGGATCCGGGGCAAGCCATTCGCTATGTAGCCCATTTCGAATCCACGGCCGAGACGGTATTGCGGTCCGCCTGTAAAATGCACCTTGAAGGCATCGTGTCCAAACGACTGGATGCCCCCTATGCCTCCGGGCGCTCGGGAAGTTGGACCAAGGCCAAGTGTCGTGCCGGTCACGAAGTGGTGCTGGGCGGGTGGACGACCGAGGCGGGCAGAGTGCGTTCGCTGCTGGCCGGCGTCAATCGGGATGGACACCTGGTGTACGTCGGGCGGATCGGTACCGGGTACGGCGCCGCGGTAGCCACAAGACTTCTGCCGACTCTGAAGAAGCTCACCCGGGAGAAGAGCCCGTTCGGCGGCGCCAATGCACCCGGAGGCGAGCGCAATGTGCGCTGGCTGAAACCGACCTTGGTTGCCGAAATCGAATTTGCGGGCTGGACGGCGTCAGGCATGATCCGGCAAGCCGCATTCAAGGGGCTGCGACGTGACAAGCCCGCTGCCGAGGTGAGCACTGAAATGCCAGCCAAATCGACCACGGCCCGCAAACCCAAGACCCTCAGCGCTGCGCCCGGCACGGCCACGGTGATGGGTGTGACCCTTTCCAAACCCACCAAGGCCATGTGGCCTGCGGACAGCCAGGGTGGCCCGATCAGCAAGTTCGATCTGGCCCGCTACTACGAGTCGGTGGGCGAGTGGCTGCTGCCGCATCTGCAGGGGCGGCCCTGCTCTCTGGTGCGCGCTCCGGATGGCATCGCTGGACCCCAGTTCTTCCAGCGGCACGCCATGGCCGGTCTCTCCAATCTCTTCACCCTGGTCAAGGTGAAGGGTGATAAGGCGCCGTACGTGCAGATTGACCGCGTCGAAGCATTGGCCGCGGTGGCCCAGATCGGCGCCCTGGAGATTCATCCCTGGAACTGCGCGCCGGGTAACCCGCAAGCCGCCGGGCGCCTGGTCTTTGACCTGGACCCGGCGCCGGAGGTGAAGTTCGCGGCGGTGGTGGCGGCGGCGCTGGAAGTGCGGGAACGTCTGAGGAAAGTGGGTCTGGAGGCTTTCTGCAAGACCACCGGTGGCAAGGGACTGCATGTCGTGGTTCCCCTGAAGCCGGGGAAAGGCTCGGTGGGCTGGCCGGCTGCCAAGGACTTCGCGCACATCATCTGCGCGCAGATGGCCCAGGATTCCCCCACCCGATATCTGGACACCATGTCCAAGAAGCAGCGCACGGGACGGATTTTTCTCGACTATCTGCGCAATGATCGATCCGCAACGGCCGTTGCCGTGCTCTCATCACGGGCCCGCGCGGGGGCACCGATCTCCATGCCCCTTCACTGGAAGGAGGTCAAGCCGGGACTGGATCCCGCCCGGTATACGGTGCGCACCGGCGCTGCGCTGCTGCGGAAATCGAAGCCCTGGGATGGCTACGCCGAAGCCGCACGCTCCCTGGCCGGCGCCATCCGGCACCTCACATCCTGAGGACCGGTTTCACCACCGCGCCGGATTCACAGGCGCTCCAGGCTGCACCGATGTCGGTCAGGGGGAACTCGGTGATCAGCCGCTCGAAAGCAAACCGGCCCTGGCGCCAATACTCCAGCAGTTGTGGAATGAACAGCTGCGGATTGGCGCTTCCGCCCAGTATGCCCTGTAGTTTTCGCCCACCGGCCAGCAGCGCGGCGATGTTGGGCGACCAGTCTCCGCGCGGGCGTGTGACATAGCCTGCGGTACCCTCACTGGCGAGGCATTCAATGGCCAGTGAATACACCGCCGCCGTGCTGGTGGTGTTGAAACTGAAACTGAATCCCAAGCGCTCGAGTCTCTTCAGCTGCGCCGCGGTGTCGGGGCCGAAGCCCAGTGCATCAGTGGCGCCAAGGGCCAGCGCCAGATCCAGCCGGGCGGGATTGATGTCGACGGCTACGATCCTTGAGGCACCGGCGATTCGCGCTGCCATGATGGCCGCAAGGCCTACACTACCTGCGCCGAGGACCACCAGCGACTGACCCGGCCTCAATTTGAAGGCTTCGATCACCGAACCCGCTCCGGTGATGAAGCCGCAGCCCAAAGGCCCCAGCAGATGCAGCGGAACATCCTTCGGAACCCTGACCGCGGATCGTTCCGGAACGACGGCATGGGTGGCAAAGGAGGATTGCGCAAAGAAGGCGCCCGCCAGTCGTTCGCCGTGCTGGCTTAAGGGCGAGGAGCCATCCGCACGCATGCCAGCGAAACTGAGCCGCATGGCGTCCTGGCAGTAGGTGGGCCGCGCGGCACGGCAGCTGGGGCACACGCCGCAGGAGGCGCCGCTGAGCACGACCGGATCGCCCACCTGCAGGCCAAGCACACCGGCGCCCAGGCTTTGCACCACTCCGGCTCCTTCGTGGCCCAGCACGATAGGCGTTGGAGTGGGTACTCCCAGCCCGGCATGACACAAAAGATCGGTGTGACAGATGCCGGTGGCGACCAGCCGCACGCGCACCTCATCGGCGCGCGGTTCCTCGAGGTCTACCTCCTCGAGCAGCGGGTGCGGCTGGCCCTGGCGTGAGACGGCGGCGATGATCTTCATGACCCCGAATCCTATGCGCATGCGGCCGCCAGCGCGAGCCGCTACAATTTGCAATGGCCGTCAATTTCAAGGATGACCCTTTCCACAGCGGCTTCCTGGCTCCGCTGCGCTTCGAAGCGGATATCCACGATTGTGAGGTGGAGGGAAGCATCCCCTTCGAACTGGACGGTTCGTTCTACCGGACCTGCATCGACCGGCGCTATCCGCAGCGGATGGCGAACGATATTCCCTACAATGCCGATGGAGCCGTGGACCTGTTCCGCTTCCGCAAGGGGCACGTCGATTTCCGGACACGCTATATACGCACGCCGCGCTATCTGGCCGAACGCGCGGCGCGCCGGGCACTGTTCGGCGTTTACCGCAATCCCTACACGAATGATCCCAGCGTCGCCGGCGTGTCCATGAACACCGGCAATACGACGCCGTTTTTCCATGCCGGCAAGCTCTACTGCCTCAAGGAAAGCAGTCCGCCCATGCTGGTTGATCCGCATTCGCTTGGGACCGTGGGCGAATATGACTTCGAGGGTCGACTGGAGGCGAAGACTTTCACGGCCCATCCCAAAATCGATCCGGTCAGCGGTGAAATGATTGCCTTCTCCTACGAGGCCCGGGGTGACCTCACGGATGACCTCGCGGTGCACTTCTTCGATCCCGGCGGCGGCCTGGTGCGCCAGGTCTGGTTCAAGGCACCCATCGTCTCGATGATGCACGACTTTGCCATCACCCAGCACCATGTGATCCTGCCGACGACCGCCATGGTGACCAGCCTTGAGCGGCTCAAGCAGGGACTGAATCATTGGGCCTATGACCGCGATGTGCCAGCCTGGGTGGCGATCCTCCCGCGCGACGGGGAAGCGAAGGACGTGCGTTGGTTCAAGGGGCCGCACGACCGCGCCATGTTGATCCATGTGACCAATGCGCGCAGCGAGGGCAACAAGGTGATCCTGGATGCCCCGGTGGCTCGCGGCAATTTCAATCCACAGTTCCCCAACCTCGATGGCGCCCCGTTCGACGAGGAGGCGCGCCGCAACACCATCCGTCGCTGGACCTTCGATCTTTCAAAGACGGGCGATGCGGCGTGGCAGGAAGAGATTCTGTTCCCGGACATCAAGCCCACCAGCTTCACGCGCATCGATGATCGCTTCCATACGCATCCGTTTCGCTACAGCTACAGCTTGATGGCAGAGGGCGGAGAGCTGCCGAATGCGTGGTATCGACTGGATTACCAGTCGCAGCGGGTGGAGCGTTTTCAGGCCGGGGACGTGCATGGTCTGCTTGAACCGCAGTTCGTGCCGCGGCGCGCCGACGCGCCGGAGGGGGACGGCTACCTTATCGGCATTGCCAATGACCACGGGCAGATGAAGAGCGAGCTGGTGATCACCGACACCCGGCAGCTGGCAGCGGGCGCCATCGCACGGGTCAAACTGCCGTTCCGGCTGCATATGCAGGTGCATGGCTGTTGGGTGTCCGCGCTCGAGCTCCCGTTCGATTTCGACAAGGTTCCGGATGCTTCAGAAAGTTGAGCGGGTGGCACCGCCGTCGATGACGATGCTCTGACCGGTGATGTAGCCGGCGAACTGACTGCACAGCCAGGCGACCAGGGCACCCACGTCCTGCGTATCACCGAAGCGGCGCGCAGCGATATGATAATTTTCCGCGAACCGGGCGACCTCTTGCTCGTAGCTGCTGCCCGCGGCCTGGGCCTGCGCCCCGAACTGCTCGTGGGTAAAGGCGGTATGAAACATTCCGGGCAGCACGTTGTTGATCGTGACGCCGTGTTGCACCACACGCAGTGCGACGGCGCCCGCATAGTTGATCAACGCCGCGCGCGGCGCGCCGGAGAGGATGCGTAATTCCAGGGGATATTTGGCCGCGATGCTCGCAATGTTCACGATCCGGCCCCAGCGACGCCGCACCATGCCCTCGAGCACGGAATTCATGAAATTCACCGGGCTCATCAGGCCGGTATCAAGACTCGCCTGCCACTGCGCGGGGCTGATGGCCCGATAGTCCTCGGTCATGGGGGGTGGTGAACAGGTGCCCACCAGAATGTCCGGCGCCGGACAGGCTTCCAGAATGCGTGCCAGGCCTTCGGGTCGGGAATGGTCTGCCACCACCGCGATGACGCTTACGCCGGTGGCGGCAGCAATTTCAGCCGCGGTAGCGCGCAACCGCGCTTCACCGCGCGCCGACAACACCAGCTCGACACCCTCGCGCGCCAGTGCGAACGCGGCGGCCTTGCCCATTCCGGCGCTGCCGCCATTGACGATGCCTTTGCGGCCACGAATTCCCAGATCCATTGCATCTCCCCTCAGTGTGTAGAATGCCAAAAATCAAAGATTAGAGAGTTCCCATGCCTTTTACCGTTGAGCAATACGCCGCCCTTGGCCGGGTGTCGGAGGTTGCCGCCTCACCCTGCGGATCCTGGTTGGCCGTAACGTTACAGCGACCGGACCGTGACGGGGCCAAATATGTCAGCGACCTGTGGCGTGTACCCACCGATGGGGGCTGCGCAGTCCAGCTGACGCGCGGCGATTCCAAGGATCACGCACCGTGCTTCCGGCACGACGGTACGCTGGCCTTTCTGTCAAATCGCACCCCCAATGAAATCAAGGCCGACGATGAGGCTGCCGAGCGCAAGCAGGTGTGGGTGCTGCCGGCCGGGGGTGGTGAGCCGCGCCAGCTGACCGACCAGCCGCTGGGCGTCAACGCTTTCCGCTGCGCGAAGCGCGCGGCGCGCATGGTGCTGCTGACACCCGTATTGGCGGGTGTGGAGCAGGCGCTGCAGCGCGAAAGCGCTGCCAGGCGCCGCAAAGGCGGACCCAGCGCGCGTCGCTTTCGCAGCCAGCCCGTGCGTCACTGGGACGAGTGGCTGCATCAGAATCCGGATCTTCCCTGCGATCACCTGATTGCCTGCGATGCCGAAGGCGGCCAGTGCGTCGATCTGACGCCGACGGCGCAGGGTGAGTTCGCGATTGATCCCGGATTTGATATTTCATCCGACGGCGCGCGCGTGGTGGCGACCCGCCTCAACCTGGGCAAGGATCGGATTTTGGATTCAGCCTTGTTGCTGATCGACCTCGACTCGGGGTCCAGCCGCGTGCTGGGCGTCACTGACAGCGTGACTCTGGATGAGGCCGCCTTCTCGCCCGATGGCAGGTACCTTGCCGCGGTGCGCACCGCGCGCAGCGTGGCACGGGCCATGCAGCCGCGCATTGCGCTGATCGAGGTGAGCAGTGGCAACGTGCGCGAGCTGGGCGGGGTGTGGGACGGCTGGGCGGGTGCGCCGCGCTGGAGTCCGACGGGACGGCAGATCTACTTCTGTGCCGATGAGCAGGGCCGTGCGCCGATCTTTGTCCTGGATACCGACAGTGGCGCCGTGAAGCGGCTCGGCGCCGCGGCCGCCGGTGGCGTGTATGAGCATCTGTCGATACTCGAGGACGGTCGCATCGCCGGCATCCACTCGACACTTCTGACGGCACCGGAGTGCTTTGTGCTGGACCCGCAGGCATCGGCCCCAGCGCGCCCGTTGGCGCGCTTGTCCGGCTTTGCGGGTGCCCAGGAATGGGCGCAGGTCGAGGACTTCAGCATCCGCTCCACGGACGGCATGCCCATCCAGGCATTTCTGGTGCGACCCCGGGGCGTGGACAGTGCCGCGCGGCTGCCGTTGGCGCTGTGGATTCATGGCGGCCCGATCGGGGCAAACCACGACGGTTGGCACTGGCGCTGGAATCCGCTGCTGCTGGTGGCGCAGGGCTATGCCGTGGCGCTGCCCAATCCGCGTGGCTCAAGCGGCTTCGGTCAGGACTTCATTCAGGGCATCTGGGGCAATGTCTGGGGCGATCAGTGTTTCAAGGACCTGATGTGTGTCACCGACGCGCTGTGCGCACGGGGCGATATCGACCCTGAGCGAACCATGGCCATGGGTGGTTCCTTCGGTGGCTACATGACCAATTGGATCGGAACCCAGAGCGCGCGCTTCAAGTGCCTGATCACTCACGCCAGCATCGCCACCATGGCCCAATTCACCGGCACCACGGACCATCCGGGCTGGTGGTATTTGGAAATGGGCGGTGAGAATCCCTACCTGGACCGGGAGCGTTTTGACCGCTACGCCCCGCTCCGCCAGGTCGGCAATTGGCGCACTCCGGTGCTGATCATTCACGGGGAGCGCGATTATCGATGTCCGATCAGTGAGGCGCTGAACCTGTTTGAGGCCCTGCAGTATCACGGGGTGCCCAGCGAACTGCTGGTGTTTCCCGATGAGAACCACTGGATTCTCAAGCCGCGCAACGTGATCGCCTGGTACCAGGCGGTGATTGAGTTCACCGCCCGGTATTTGTAGTTACTTGCCCAGGACCGCCAGATCCACGGCGTCTGCCATCGCCTTGTAGCCGGCATCATTGGGATGCAGGTGATCCCGATCATTGTAGGCATGGGCGAAGGTGAGGGGATTGGCCGGGTCCGCCACGGCCGGTGCAAAATCGATGACGGCATCGAAGGCGCCACTGGTCTTGATCCAGGTATTGAGCGCCTCGCGTGCCGCCTCACCGGCCGGCGCCGCATACGAGGCGCCTTCGTACGGCGTCAGTGTGGCACCGATGACCCGGATGTGATGCTCATGGGCGCGCGCGATGATCTGTTTGTCGGCGGCCTCCAGCGCCTCGGCGGTCACGGGCTCGGTGGAGTTGGCCGTGCCGAAGCCGCGCCCGATGTCATTGATCCCCTCCAGCAGAATGACAGCCTTGACGCCCGGGACGCTCAGGACGTCACGGTCGAGGCGCGCCAGGGCGCTGGGACCGGCGCCATAGCGCAATAGGCGATTGCCGCTGATGCCCACGTTCACCACCGCCCAATGATGGCCGACGAGACGCTCGGCCAGACGGTCAGGCCAGCCGCGGAAGGCATTGGCCGTGGATGCGGCCCCTTCGGTGATGGAATCACCCAGGGTAACCAGCACGCTGGTGGGTGCGGTGGCCTGGGACTCCACCAGCGTCACGAGCACGGGCACGCGCATCAGGCGCACGCCCGGCAGGGCGTCAGAGGCGCTGAAATCACCGACGCTGCCGGCGACGTAGTCAAACAGAGTGCGCGCGGCCCGCAGCCCCAGGGTGCCGGGTACGTGGACGGAAATGTACAGCCGGTCAAGTGCCTTGGTGGGCAGGTCGATGGGGTCACTGAGCGCGGGGGAGCTGGCCGGAATCACGATGCCGGAGCGGCCATCGAAAGTCACGACATGGTCGGAGCCGGCGACCACGGCGCCGTCGGCGGCGGCGAGGCCGACATGAACCGAACCCAGGGTCAGGGGATCAGGACTGTCCTCGTTGGAAAATCGCAGACGCAGGCGCGAACCATCGGCCGACACCCGCACCAGTTGCCGCACCGTGGTATTGCGAAGCTCAGCCGTCGTGACATCCACCGGCACATTGGCCGGATTTTCCAGCAGCGGTGCCGGGAAGGTGCGCGGCGCAGCGGTGAGGGCGGCCGCCGGGGCTCCCAACGGGGTCACTGGAGGGGCGGGCAGCACGAAAGGTGCCGGCGCGGGTCCGGGTGCTGGCGGGGCCACGACGTAGCCCCAGACACCGATCCAGTTGTCTTCGGCCATGCGCGGCGTGGCGGCACCAGCGAGCGTCGTCAGGGCCAGGAGCGTCGCAAGGGTCAGCAGAGGTCGAAGGCTCTTCAAGGTCATTCCCCCATTGGTTCTGTACTGTCGTTCGGTGTTGTTTCTGGCGCCGGTCCGGCGTCGCGCGGGCACGGAATTATAGTCTTTGCCAGTCATCGCCGGCTCAAAGTGAGTGCCCTCAGGAAATTGGTGCACTACAGCATTGGTCACGCCACAATCTTTTTCTTGGGCTGTGCAGTAACGCGCTGCGCGTTCAGCGCCGGATCTGCCGCCGAGCCGGCGGATCTGCCGTCAGTTGCTCGGCGTGATTCGCAGCGGCGGCCTCGGGGCGGTGTCGGCCCCTGATCGGAATGACCGGCGGGCGCGCTTCCTCGTCCTCAATTTCCATCCGATAGGCCGGCCAGAACTGCAGGACCTGATCGGCGACAAAGGCCATCCAATGTTTGAGGCGCGTGATGCGTGTCGGTGATGCCATGTCGCGCTTTTTTGCATCGGGCATTCACCGCGGTCTGTAGGATAAAGTTTGGATAAAGCTGTAGGAGGGCCCCTACAGCTGCAACTAACAATTCGCTTACACAGCCCTATGTTAGGCTGGTTTGAATCCTTGATAGAGAGACAGCAGCGATGGGCACACCGGCGCCATTGGATACGACTGCTCCAGGCGATAGTCTCGATCACCTGTTGCGCAGCGTCCGTCAGCAGACGCGCGCGCTCGCGGCCGGCTTGTCGGATGCGGACGCCACCGTGCAGTCAATGCCCGACGCCAGCCCCGCCAAATGGCACCTGGCCCATACCACCTGGTTTTTCGAGCAGATGGTGCTGGCGGGGCGGGCAGCCGACTACCGTCCGTTTGATCCTCAGTACGGCTTTCTTTTCAATTCCTACTATGAATCCCTCGGGGCGCGCCATGCCCGGCCCGAGCGCGGCATGCTGACCCGGCCGACGCTGGCCGACATCAATCGTTACCGGGATCACGTCGATGAGGCTTTACGGGAACTGCTCGTTCATGACGGCGACCCCGAAATGCGCCGCCTCGTGGAACTTGGTTGCCATCACGAACAGCAGCACCAGGAACTGCTGCTCACCGACATCCTGAACCTGTTCTCACGCAATCCCCTGCACCCCGCCTACGCCGGCGCCCGCGGCCCGGCGCGTCCCTTGCTGCACAACCCGTCGAGCTACACGCGCTATGAGGGGGGGGTGGTTGAAATCGGCCACCAGGGAGAGGATTTCGCATTCGACTGCGAGATGCCCCGGCACCGCGAGATCCTCCCCGGGTACTGGCTGGCCAACCGTTGCGTCACCAACCGCGAGTGGCTGGACTTCATGGCGGACGGTGGTTACCGCAAGCCCCTGCTGTGGCTCTCGGACGGCTGGAGCGAAGTGCAGCGTCAAGGCTGGAGCGGGCCGCTTTACTGGTCGGAAGAGGGCGGCGCTCATTGGAGCATGACCTTGCATGGCGCGCAGCCGCTGGAACTGGATGCGCCCGTGACGCATGTGAGTTACTTCGAGGCCGATGCCTATGCCACCTGGGCCGGCAAACGGCTGCCAACCGAATCCGAATGGGAAGCCGCTGCGCAAAGTGCGCGGTGCGAGGGCAATTTCGCCGACTCGGGGCTGCTGCGTGCCAGCGCCGCCCCGGCAGTGGGCTGCGGACCGCAGCAGCTTTTCGGAGACGTCTGGGAGTGGACCCGCAGTGCCTTTGGTCCCTACCCGGGTTTTCGCGCCTCCTGCGGAGCCGTGGGCGAGTACAACGGCAAATTCATGTCCGGGCAGATGGTGCTGCGCGGGGGCTCCTGCGTGACTCCCGCGCATCACGTGCGTGCCAGTTACCGCAACTTTTTCCGCCCGGATGCCCGCTGGCAGTTCTCGGGCGTCCGACTTGCCGAGGATGCGTGAACCATGGATGTAGCCGTCTTTCGCGAGGACCAGCGCGATGCCTTCCGGCAGGACGTCATCGAGGGACTGTCAGCGCCGCAGAAGTGGCTGCCCAGCCGCTGGCTCTACGACCCGCGCGGCTGTGAACTCTTCGAGCAGATCACGACTCTGCCGGAATACTATCCCACCCGGACCGAGACCGCGATCCTGAAGGCCCACAGCGGGGAAATCGCCGAGTTTTGCGGCCCGGCCGCGGCGTTGCTGGAATATGGCGCGGGCGCCGGCATCAAGACGGAGCTGGTGCTCGCGGCACTGGACACGCCGCGCTGTTACCTGCCGGTGGACATCGCCGCCGGGTTCCTCGAGCTCACCGCCGAACGTTTCCGCGAGCGCTTCTCGAACCTGCAGGTCGCGCCCATCGTGGCGGATTTCACCGCCGATTTTTCGCTGCCGGCCTCGGTGCTGGGCGAGCGGCGCCGGGTCGCCTTCTTTCCCGGCTCCACCATTGGCAATCTGAATGCCCGCGATGCGGGCTCGCTGCTGCTCAGGATGCGCCGCCAGGTCGGGGCGCAAGGCGCCGCGCTGATCGGTGTCGACCTGAAGAAGGATCGGGCGGTATTGCTGCCGGCCTATGACGACAGCGCGGGAGTCACGGCCGAATTCAATCGCAACATTCTGTCGCGCATCAACCGCGAACTGGACGGACAGTTCGCCGCGGCGCAATTTCGTCACCTGGCGCGCTGGAACGAGGCCGAGTCCGCGGTGGAGATGCATCTGGAGAGCCCGACTGACCAGGTGATCGCGGTGGCCGGCAGAGGTTTCGCCTTCCGGCGCGGTGAAACCATTCACACCGAAAGCTCGAGAAAGTACGAAATCAAGGCCTTCTCGGAGCTGGCACGTCGCCACGGCTGGCACACGCAGCGTCTGTGGACGGATCCGCAGCGCCAGTTTGCCGTCTTTGGTCTGATCTGATCGGGTCAGGTGGCCCGCAGGCCCGCCGGGATCACGACCCTGCCCAAGGCGTTGAAACCCAGGTGCGCGGCCCACGCCATCAAGGCGGCGGGTATCGCCCCCGTCAGGATGGTCGGCACATCATTGAGCGAAAGCCCGGATACGATGGGCACGCCGTAGCCGCCGGCCCCCACCAGTGCCGCCAGGGTCGCGGTGCCGATGCTGACAATGGTTGCCGTGCGGATACCCGTCAGCAGCGCGGGACTTGCCAGCGGCAGTTCGATGCGCAACAGAATCTGGCGCGGCGTAAGACCGAAGGCGCGGGCATTCTCAACATGCTTCGGATCGATGCTGCGCAGGCCGGTAAAGGTGTTGAGCACCACGGGCAGCAGGCTGTAGAGGCACAGCGCGGCCAGCGCCGGTTTGGTCCCGACCCCGAACACCGGAATCAGAAAACACAACAGCGCCAGGGAGGGCACGGTCTGGGTAATGGCACTGAAGGTGAGAATGATCTGCCCGGCTCTGGGGCGACGGGCCGCAACAATGCCGAGCGGCACCCCCACCAGCAAGGAGAAGGCGAGTGAGGCGCCCACCAGCCACAGGTGCTCGAGCGTGCGGCGCCCGATCTGCGCCGCGATCGTGTCCGTGGTGGCGCTTGTGCCGCGAAAACCGCTGATGACCTGGGCGACACTGCGCTTGTCGAGATCCACCTGGGCATTCAGATCCTGCATGGTCGATTGTGAGAGGTGGTTCTCCCAGCCGCGCAGGGCCTGCCACTGGGCCGGATGCTGGGCCACGAAGGCCGCCCGGGCCACCCACACTGCCTGGTAACTTGGAAAATAGCCGAGGTTGTCCGTCAGCACGCGCAGCTTGAATTCGCGGATCTTGGCATCGGTGGAGTAGACATCGATGACATCGACGGCACCCTGGGCAATCGCCTGGTAGGTCAGGCTGTGTTCCATGCGGTTGACATGGGCAGGATCAAGGCCCAGCCGGTAGCGTTGCGCCAACCCGGGATAACCGTCCTGCCGGTCCATGAACTCGTAGCTGAATCCCGTCCTGAGCGAGTCACGAAGCCGGATCAGATCGCTGATGGTACGCAGCCCGTTGCGCTGCGCGAAGTCCTCACGCACCGCCAGCGCGTAGGTGTTGTCGAAGCCCAAGGGCGCGGAGATCACGATGCCTGTCTTCAGCAGCGCTGCGCGAATCTCCGTCACCGATTTGAGGTTCGGATTCTTGAGAATGGCTTCGGCCAGCGTTCCGGTGTAATCCGAATAGACGTCAATGGCACCGCTGTTCAATGCCTGGAACAGTATGCCGGTGCTGCCCATGCCCAGTTTGCGCACCACGGCCACCGGAGGCTTGGCGGACTCGATGGTCTGCGCGGCCAGCTCCCCCAGCACATAGCCTTCGGTGAAGATCTTCGAGCCCACCACCACGGCCGCCATCGCCGTGGATGACAGCAGCGCGAGGCACACCAGGCTCAGGCAGGCGAGCGGTTTCATCGCAGTTGCGCCACATCGGGCAAGGTGCGCTGCGCATTGATGAATGAAGTCACGAACGGATCCGCCGGTGCCAGCAGCAGGTCCCGATAGCTGCCGGTCTGAAGCACCTTGCCCGCGTGCAGCAGTGTGACTTCCTCGGCGAGGAACACGGCCTCTCCCAGATCATGGGTGACGATCAGCACCGTCTTGCCCAGCCGTTGAAAGATCGCCCTGAGATCCTGCTGCAGGGTGCTGCGGATCAAGGGATCAAGGGCCGCCATCGGTTCATCCAGCAGCATGACGGCCGGGTCCATCATGGCGGCACGCATGATGGCAATGCGTTGCTTCTGCCCGCCGCTGAGTTCATGGGGAAAGCGCCGCAGCAGCTCGGCCTCCAGTGCCACCAGCTGCAGCAGCTGCGTGATCCGCGCGCGCAATTGATGCGGCGGCCAGCCGCGAAGCCGCGGCACCAGCGTCACATTCTGCTCCGCGGTGAGGTGCGGGAAGAGTCCGCCATCCTGCGGGACGTAGCCGATCTGGTCCGCCCAGGCCTCCGGACCAAACGCTGACAGGGGCTGGTCATTGATGCGTACCGATCCCTGGTCCGGAACAATCAGGCGCAGGGTGATTCGCAGCAGCGTGGTCTTTCCCGAACCGCTCGAGCCGATCAGGGCGCGGGTGGCGCCTTTGGGGACCACGAGGCCGACATCGGTCAGTACCGGCTTGCCGTCGAAGGATTTGGATATGTGTTCCAGGACGAGCATCGGTCAAGCATGAAGTACCCGACGCCAAAGAAAAAGGTCCGCCGACCTTGCGATCGGCGGACCTGCTTCAAGGCAGCCAGTTTCAGTCTGGTTCGGCTTACTTGGTGCGCCAGCCCGGTGGGGCGTAGGAAATGCGCGCGACTTCCGAGTACGGAACCGGGCTGACGATGGCGCGGATCTCGCACTGGATATGCCGCTCGACGGTGGGCTTGTGGGTGCCGCCGTTCTCCTCGCCCCACAGCAGCTTGACCTCGTGGCCGTGCTTGGCATGGTCGGTGTCGAGCATCGCCAGCGTCAGGTGCTTGCGTTCGTTCGAGCTGTAGCCGATCCAGGTGGAGATACCGATAGGGCGACCCTCGAAGGTGACCGCATCGTAGGGCAGGGTCGAGTACACCGATGAGGGGTAATCGAAGTACTTGTAGCGATCCTTGCCCTTGTTGCCGTACATGGATCCGATGACCTTGGCCACGTCCTCATCGTTCAGGGCCAGGGTGACCTTGGTGCGGCGCGGGGGCTGGGTGGCCAGCTTCTCCAGCGCCTCGCGGCCGATGAAGTCATGATCGAACTTCACGAAGTTGCCGTAGCCGATGTCGAACGGGGTCAGGTAGTAATCTTCGATGTTCTTGGACACGAAGCTGCCGCCCAGCGAGGCTCGGCCCTCATAGCTGTCAGCCGGCAGCCACTTGCGGTAGGCCTTCATCTTCTCCCCCGAATACACGGCCGGCATCGGCGAGGGCACCCAGCCGGATTCCAGGGTGTTCGAAGAGTAGGCGCGGGCACCCACCAGGTGCATGCCGAATTCCTTGCCCGCCTCGATCAGCGCCTGGCGGACTTCCTCGCCATGCTCCCAGGGTCCGAACAGTTCAAAGCCCGGCTGGCCGGCCATGCCGTGGCGCAGCGCATTGACGCGGTGGCCGGCGATGGTGATCTGGGTCATGTTGAAGAACTTCAGTTCCGGGGGCGCCTTGCCCAAGACCTTGTGCATGGTCTTCATGGCATTGGGACCCTGGATCTGGAAGCGATAGGTGCGGCGGACCACCGGGCCGGTACGCGCGGCGGTGCGCTCATCGCGCTCGCAGCTCACGTCGTAGCCACCGGTCTCGGCGTGGAACTGCACCCAGTTGTGAACCGAGGGACGGCCGATCAGGTTCAGGCGGTCGCGGCTCAAGTAAGTCAGCACGACATCGCCGATCACATAGCCGTCGTAGTTACAGGGGACGTACTGCTTGGCCTTGTTCGGCTCGAAGCCCTTGAAGCTGTTGATACCCAGATTGCTGAGCAGTTTCAGGGCATCCGGACCTTCCACATACATATCAGTCATGTGATAGGACTGATTGAAGAGCACACAGGTTTCCTGCCAGGCGCGCTGCTCATCCCGCCAGTTGGTGTATTCGGGCGGAACGACCGGATAGACGTTCGGGCCGGACTGGGAATTGCGCAGCAGGTCCACCGGTGATTTCACCGATTGCAGCAGGTCTTCAAGGCTCTTGGTGGTCATTGTCCTGGTTCCTTAGGGAGGCAGATGTTCGCTATGGCCGTTGGGGTCGCGATCTTGGGACTTGGGATCCAATGATGTCAAGGCGACCGTGGGTTTGGACCCGATTATGTGGATTTGCGACCCCCAGGAGGCCATTTTAGGGGCCTGGGAGGCCTGAGATTGACCTTTTGGGATCCAATGCGGCAGGATCCGCCCCTCGCGAACCTCGAAGGAGAGGTATGGATACCCAGTTGGCGCGAGCCACGCTCAGCGTCCGGGAAATGATCCTGCGCGGACGGCTCAAGCCCGGACAGCGGGTCACCGAGATCATGCTGGCGCAGCTGCTGGGCATGTCCCGCACGCCCGTGCGCCAGGCGCTACCGGTGCTGGCCCGAGAGGGCCTGCTGGTGGAATCCGGCACCCGCGGCTACCTGGTGCGCACCTTCACCCGCAGCGACATCCTGGATGCCATCGACCTGCGCGGCGTGCTGGAGGGCTTTGCGGTGCGCCGCATCTGCGAACGCGGCGCCTCCCCGGCACTGCTGCAGCAGTTGCGGGACTGCCTGGAAGAGGGCGATCGGATCTTCCGCAAACGCCATCTGGTGGACAGCGACCAGGCCGCCTTCGGCGCGATGAACGACCGCTTCCACTCCGCTTTGCTGGCGGCGGCTGACAGCCCCATCATCGCCGGGGCGCTCGCCAGCAATGACTGCATCCCCTTCGCCAGCCCCGGGGCCATAGCCTTTGATGCGACCGATCTGCAGGCCATGTTCGATGCCTTGTACTTCGCCCACATGCAGCACCATGCCATCTACGATGCGCTGCAAGCCGGGCAGAGTGTGCGCGCGGAGTTCCTGATGTGTGAGCACGTCAATACGGTCAAATCCAGCATCAATGTGCTGCAGATACAGGACGCAGCGGCGGCCCAGGGCAGCGCGCTGCGGCTGATCAAGAGCTGAGGTTCAGGTCTTCAGGGTCTTGGCCAGGAAGTCCCTGAGGCTGATCGGCGAGCGGCGCAGCAGGCTCTGCAGGGCCGGATGGCTGAGATCAAACTCCCCGGCACGCACCGCATCCCCCAGCGCCACGGACATCGCCACCACCGGTGGCGCCAGCGCGGCCTGCTCCAGAGCGTAGCGAAACTCAGCCGGGCTCGCCGGCTGGTAGTGGACGGTCCTGCCGCTGGCACGGCTCAGTTCGGCCGCGATTTCGCTGAGGCCATAGCACTCGCGGCTGACGGTGATCGGGTATTCACGGTTCGCGTGTCCGTCGCTGGTGAGCACGACCGCCAGCGCCTCGGCGATATCCTCGCGCGCGACGAAGCCGATCCGACCCTCGCCACCGGAGTGGATCAAGGTGCCTGTCGTCAGCGCACCGCCGAACAGGAAGGGCACGATGTCCAGGTACAGGTTGTTGCGGAAGAAGGTATGCGCAATACCGGAGTCGCGGATCAGCACCTCGGTCTGGAAGTGACCGGGAGTGGCGGCAAAGCAGGCCACGGCCGCGGGCTTCACGACGCTGGTATAGATGATGTGTTTGACGCCCGCGCCCTTGGCGGCGTTCACCACGTTGCGGTGATGGAGCATGCGCTCCTCGCCCAGGGCGCTGGTGGAGATGAACAGCAGTTTGTCGATACCGCTGAAGGCGCCCTCCAGCAACGCGGCGTCGGTGTAGTTGCCATAGGCCACGTCGAACTTGCTGTCGACGAGGTCGCGCGCCTTGGCCAGGTCGCGCACGATCGGCCGGATGCTCTCCGCTGCCAGGCCACGGGCCAGAAGGTACTGAAGCGTGGTGCGGCCGAGCTTGCCGGTGGCGCCGGTAACCCCAATTGTCGTCACCCGTGGTTCTCCCTTTAGGGGTCGAAATCTTACGCGACGGGCGGGCACCCACAAGAGTGCATCCAGACCCTTTTCCTGACCCCCCGGCAAGAGATATATGCCGCTGGATCATGCAGTTCCGGGCCTACCGGGCATGCCGCCCAAAGTGGGGCGGCCGGATGATATTCTGCCGGATGGGATCCAGATCGCGAGACAGTTCGATGCGGCTTTCCCCCCTGGTTCTGTGCAGTGCGCTGCTGGCGCTGGGCAGCACTGCCGGCACGGCGTTCGGGGAATCGGGCGCGGCCACGGTGACCGGCGCCCATGGGGATGACTTCGCCTTGCTGGGGCACTGCTCCAAGTGCCATAACAGCGAGGACTGGGCCGGCGGCATCGCCTTCGACACCATCCCCAAGGATGACATCGCGGCCAATGCCGAGACCTGGGAGAAGGTCGTGGGCAAGCTGCGGGGCCGGCTCATGCCGCCACCGGGACAGCCGCAGCCGGATCAGCGCGCCATCGACAGCTTCGTGCATTTCATGGAGAGCTCGCTGGATCATGCGGCGCTCGCCGATCCGGGCAATGTGGCCCTGCACCGTCTGAACCGCACCGAATACGGGCGCGAGATCAGGCGCATCCTGGGTCTGGACATCGACGCGGGCACCGCGTTGCCCACGGATGTGTCCAGCGACGGCTTCGACAACGTCGCCGCGGTACTGCGGACCTCGCCGACCTTCCTCGATGAGTTCATCACGGCGGCCCGCAATATCAGCCGCCAGGCCATTGGCCGCGCCACGGGCAAGCCCAGCAGCCGCGCCTATCGCGCCGGTTCGGGTCTGCAGTTCGAGCACCAGGCCGGTCTGCCGCTGGGCACGCGCGGCGGCATGGTGGTGACGCACTACTTTCCGGCCGATGGCGAATATGATTTCAATATCCGCGACTTCTATTTCGGTGGTGCGGGCTATGTGACCAAGATCGACGCTCCGCACACGGTCATTCTGACCATCGATGATGTGCGGGTGTTCCAAGGTACGGTGGGCGGACCCAAGGACCTGCAGGCCGTCGATGTGCGCCAGGCCGAGGCGGCCGATGAGCTGCAGGCACGCTTCAACCATATCCGGGTGCGCATCAAGGCCGGTCCGCACCAGGTGGGCGTGGCCTTCGTGGAGCGCTCCTTCGCCGAGTCCGACTCACCTCTGGAGCCCATCGCAGAGCTTCCGGAAATGGAACGCTATCCGACCATTCCAGGCTTTGACGTGTCCGGCCCCTTCAACGTCACCGGTGTCGGCGATACCGAAAGCCGGCGGCGGATTTTCATCTGCCATCCGGCATCGCAGGAGCAGGAGGAGCCCTGCGCGCGACGCATTCTGGCAAACCTGGCCACCGAGGCCTTCCGGCGCCCGGTCACGGATGCGGACCTTGAGCCGCTGATGCGCTTCTATGCCATGGGTCGGGAGGCCGGGGATTTCGACAGCGGCATAGAAAGTGGCCTGACCTCTGTTTTATCCAGCACCAAGTTCCTGTTCCGCGCCGAGCCGGCGCCACCCGCAAGCCCTCCAGGCACGATTTATCGTCTCAACGACCTGGAACTGGCCTCCAGACTGTCGTTCTTCCTGTGGAGCGAGGGCCCTGATCAACCGCTTCTGCAGCTGGCGACGGCGGGCACTTTGCATGAGCCCAAGGTGCTGGATGCGCAGATTCGCCGCATGCTGAGTGATCCGCGCTCCGCCTCGCTCATCACCAACTTCGCCTTCCAGTGGCTGGAAATCCCCAAGATCGACACCCTCGAACCCGATCCGGTGCTGTACCCGGACTTCACCCCGGATCTGCGTTCGGCCTTCCGGGAAGAGATGCGGCTGTTCCTCAACAGCGTGCTGCGCTCGGACCGCAGCGTGCTTGAGCTGCTGAATTCGGATACCACATTCGTGAACGAGACCCTGGCCCGGCAGTACGGCATCCCGGACATTCGCGGCGACCAGTTCCGCCAGGTGCATCTGGCCGATCCGAATCGCTGGGGCCTGTTGGGCAAGGGTGCGGTGCTGATGGCGACCTCCTACGGCAATCGCACGGCACCGGTGCTGCGCGGCGCATGGATACTGGACAACATCACCGGCACGCCACCTACTTCCCCACCCCCGGGCGTGGGTGCGCTGAAGGAAACCGAACCGGGCAAGGAAGCCCAGACCGTGCGGGTGCGCCTGGAGCATCACCGCCAGAACCCTTCCTGCAATGCCTGCCATGGAATCCTCGACCCGCTGGGCTTTGCGCTGGAGAATTTCGACGTCATCGGCGGCTGGCGCGACCAGGATCGAGATGCCGGCAGTGCCATCGACTCCAGCGGCCAGCTGGTTGATGGCACCCATGTGAATGGCCCGGCGCAGCTGCGCAAGGCCTTGCTCGCCAGGCCCGACCAGTTCGTCCAGACGCTCACCGAGAAGCTCATGACCTTCGCGCTCGGCAGGGGTGTGACCTACCAGGACATGCCCACCGTGCGGGCCATCGTGCGTCGTGCCGGCGCCGACCAATATCGCTTCGAGGACATCGTTGCGGGCATCGTGGAAAGCGACGCCTTTGAAATGCGCGAACTGCCGCCGGTGAAATTCGATCTGAAGCAGGCCTCGCTGAGCAGCCCGCCCCCAAGGAGCAGCCCATGAACTTCATCACCCGCAAGCATCTGTCGCGGCGCACGGTCCTGCGCGGAGCGGGCGTTGCCCTGGCGCTGCCGTTGCTGGATGCCATGATTCCGGCGGCCACGGCCCTGGCCGATACCGCCGCGGCGCCCAAGATCCGACTGGGCTTCATCTACTTTCCGCATGGCGCGGTGATGGAGCGCTGGACCCCCCCGACCACCGGTCGGGACTTCACGCCCGGGATGATCCTCGACCCGCTGATGCCGTATCACGACCACCTCACGGTGCTGAGCAACATCGGCAACAAGCCGGCCGAGAGCCGCGCCGTGCATGCGCTGGTGCCCGCGACCTGGCTGTCCTGCGTACACCCGCAGGAGTCGCTGAGCCCCAACATGGCCGCCACGGTTGACCAGATCGCCGCCCAGCACATCGGGCAGGACACCCCATACCCCTCGCTGGAAGTCGCAACCGCCCAGGGACATGGCGTGGGCAGCGCCTGTGAGCGCGGCTATGGCTGCAGCTACTCCGGCACGCTCTCCTTCTCCACGCCCTCGACCCCGTTGCCGATCGAAAGCAATCCGCGTCAGCTGTTCCTGCGCCTGTTCGGCTCCGGGGATTCCCCCGAGGAGCGACGCTTCTTGAACAAGCAGACCACCAGCATCCTGGACATGATTGCGGCGGAGACCGATTCGCTCAGCCGCACCCTGGGCCCGCAGGATCGTGCGGCCCTGAGCGACTACCTGGAAAGCGTGCACGAAATCGAACGGCGCACGCGCAATGCGGAGCAGGGGGATATCGCCAAACTGCATCTGCCGGAGGTGCCCGGCGCGACTTCCGAGAACTTCGATGAACACCTGAATCTGATGTTTGACCTCATGGCGCTGGCCTATCAGGGCAATCTCACGCGGATTCAGAGCTTCATGATCGCCGCCGAGGTCAGCGATCAGACCTACAACAACATCGGCGTACCGGATGCCTTCCATGC
The DNA here is from genome assembly GCA_035487155.1 of Steroidobacteraceae bacterium. Lineage (GTDB taxonomy): Bacteria > Pseudomonadota > Gammaproteobacteria > Steroidobacterales > Steroidobacteraceae > DAIDKA01. Next base: position 26,486 of record DATHMK010000086.1, on the reverse strand, counting down.
GCTGTCTCATCATGGCAACGATGAGGCGAAGAAGGCGCGGCTGTCGAAAATCCAGCGCTATCACAGCCAGGTGTTCGCACGGTTTGTCGGCAAGCTTGCCAGCATGCCGGATGGGGACGGCAGCATGCTCGACCACTCCATCCTGCTCTATGGCAGCAACATGAGTAACAGCAACGCCCACAATCAATACCCGCTGCCCACCGCGCTGCTGGGCAAGGGCTGTGGCCGTATCAAGGGCGGCCAGCACCTGAATTTTGACAAGCGCACGCCGCTGGCCAATGTGCTGCTGACGGTTCTGCAGCGCGCGGGCGTTCCCATTGACAAAGTAGGCGACAGTACCGGTGCCATCGCAGAAATCTAAACCTCTTCGGCTGCTGGCGGGCCTGGCATTGGCACTGGCCGGCACGCTGGCGCATGCCGCTGCGCCGGCGGTGGTGGAGCCTGTGGAGAATGATGCTCCGCTGGTGCTGGCGGCGCGCGCCAGCGATGCCACCTCCCTGCGGGCGCTGCTGGCCGCGCAGACGCGCCCGGACGTCAACCAGCGCACCGCCGATGGCACCAGCGCCTTGCATTGGGCCGTGTACCACGCTGATGAGGATCTGGTGGCAAAGCTGCTGGCCGCGGGCGCCAACCCCAATGCGCGCAACGACTACGGTGCCACGCCCATGTCGGAGGCCGCGATACGCGGCGATGTGAAGCTGCTGCGCAGGCTGCTCGCCGCCGGCGCCGATGTCGAATCGCCGAATGCGGATGGCCAGACCAGCCTGATGATTCTGGCGCGCACCAGCAATGTCGAGGCGGCGCAGCTGCTGATCAGTCATGGGGCCAACGTCAACGCCCACGAGACCTGGCGCGACCAGACGGCGCTGATGTGGGCCGCTGCGCAGCAGCAGCCGGCCATGGTGCGACTGCTGCTCAAGCATGGGGCTGCAGTTGATGGGCGCTCGCTGGTCAATAACTGGGCGCGACAGGTGACCGCGGAGCCACGCATGCAGGCACGGCCTGCAGGGGGCTTCACACCCTTGCTGTACGCCGCGCGCGCCGGTTGCCTGGAATGCGCGCAGCTGCTGGTCAAGGCGGGCGCCGATGCTAATCTGACTGATCCTGACGGGGTGAGCCCGCTCTTGGAGGCGGTGCTCAATTTTCATTTCGATCTCGCGGCCTTTCTGATCAAACGCGGCGTGGATGTGGATCGCTGGGATACCTGGGGCCGCTGCGCGCTCTACGAGGCCGTGGACCTGGACATGCTGCCGGTGGGCGGCCGCGCCGACCGACCGTCGCTGGATCAGACCACGAGCCTGCAGCTGATCAAACTGCTGCTCGAGGCGGGCGCAAATCCAAACCTGCAGTTGAAGTTATTTCCGCCCTACCGCTCGTTGCGCGATGACCGCGGCGCGGACTCGCTGCTGACCGTGGGCGCGACCCCGCTGCTGCGGGCGGCCAAGGGTGGCGATATGCCAGCCATACAGCTGCTCCTGGCCCATGGGGCCAATGTCGAGATCCCCACGGCCACCGGCATCAGTCCGCTGTTGGCGGCCGCCGGCATCGGCTCCTCGGCGCTGGACACCCGCGGCCGCTACAAGACCCAGGCGCAGGCGATCCTGGTGGTGCAGGCGCTGCTGCAGGGCGGCGCCAACATCAATGAGACCGATCATGCGGGCGAGACCGCGCTTCATGGTGCCGCGAGCTGGGGCTGGAACGATCTGGTGCGCACACTCGCCGAGCGGCACGCGAACCTGCTGGCCAAGGATGCGCGCGGCCGCACGGCGGCGGATGTGGCCCTGGGCAGCGCCAGTGCTTCAGGACGCGCCAGCGCCGAGGCCCATCCTGAGACCGCAGCGTTGCTGCGGCAGCTGATGGCCGATGCGGCCCAGCCCACCGCCAGCAACGTGCCGGTCAGACAATATTGACCCCGAGTTCACGGGCGCGCTGTACCAGGCCCGGCCATGCATTGGAGATGAAGAGGGTCGGATCTCCCCAGTGCGCATCAAAAGCCCGGGTGGGCGCGGCGGCCACCATGTCCTGAACACTCATGCCCTGCGCCAGAAGCTGCGACAACCGTAGCTTCAGGGTCGCCAGCATGTCGCGCTCCGCCTCGACATCGGCACGGCTCTGGACCGGGCCCTGGCCCGGCACAATCCGGGTATTCGCATCGGCCAGGCCGATCAGGGTCTTGCTGCCCTCCAGCAGGCCGCCGAGCCAGCCATTGGTTGAGTAATCGATGATGGGATAGGCGCCGACCGAGACGACATCACCGGCAACCAGCACATTCGCATTGCGAAAGAAGACATAGATGTCACCGTCGGTGTGGGCCTGCGGCAGGTAGCCATAGTCGATGTGCTCACCGCCAAAGGACAGGGTGCCGGTGGTGTAGAAGGTCTGATTGGGGCGCGCCTCGCGCGGCAGCGCCGGGTAGACCTTGTTCTGCCACTTGCAGTCGATCTGCGTGCCCAGCCACAGACGGGTGTTTTCATGAGCGATGATGCGCGTGCCCGCGGACCCCAGGGTGCGATTGGAGCCGGTCTGGTCCCAGTGCCAGTGCGTATTGAACAGCGTATGGATGCGGGTCGCGCCGGTGCGCGCCTTCACCAGCTGCAGAACCTCCGCCGAGCGCTCCGGGGAACCACCGTCCACCAGGAGCACGCCCTCGGCACACTGGAACACCGTGACATTGCCACCGCCCCCCGTCACCGCCCAAAGACCGGTGCCCAGTGGCACCACTGCGAGCGCGGTAGGTTCGGCAGCGCTTGCCCAGCGCAGCGTGGACAGGCCCAGTGTCGCGGCCGGCAACGCCTCGCGGATGAAGTGGCGGCGATCCATCAGCCCAGAATAGCAGATCGACCTGTGGCAGTATTCGCAGCGGGCGGGACGGTCGGAGGCTGACAATGAGAATGAGATCGGCGCTGCGGCAGCTGTGTATGGCAATCACGGCCGGTGCCGTTACGGCACTTCAGGCCCAGGGCGTGGACCCGGGCGCCGCTGATGAGTCGGGGCTGCTGGCGCATCCCGCCGCAGTGGACCAGGCGCGACTGGCCGCGGCCAACAAGGACCCCGGACAGTGGATGTCCCACGGCCGGGACTGGACCGAACAGCGCTTCAGTCCGCTCAAGCAGATCAATGACAGCAACGTCAGTCGGCTGGGCCTGCAGTGGTTTGCCGAACTGAATACCTACCGCGGTGTGGATGCCACGCCGCTGGAAGTCGACGGGGTGCTGTACAACGTTTCCGCCTGGGACATCACCACCGCGTATGACGCCACCAATGGCAAGGTGCTGTGGAGCTACGACCCGAAGATCCCTCTGGAATGGGGCCGCCTGGCCTGCTGCGGACCGGTCAGCCGCGGCCTGGCCGCCTGGCAGGGCAAGATCTATATCGCCGCGCTCGATGGCCGGCTGATCGCACTGGATGCCAAGACCGGCCAGCCGCTGTGGAGCACACAGACCCTTGAGCCCGGCCAGCCGCTGTCGATCACCGGTGCCCCGCGCATCGCCGACGGCCAGGTCGTCATCGGCAATGGCGGCGGTGATTTTGGCGCACGCGGGTATATCTCCGCCTATGACGCGCAGACCGGCAAGCAGAGCTGGAAGTTCTACATCGTTCCGGGCGATCCGGCCAAGATGCCCGAAGGCGCCGCGTCGGACTCGGTCATGCCGATGGCCGCCAAGACCTGGGATGGGGACTGGTGGAAGGTCGGTGGCGGCGGTAACGACTGGGACACCATCGTCTACGATCCCAAACTGCACCTGGTGTACTTCGGCACCGGCAACGGGTCGCCGCATCCGCAGGATTTCCGCAGTCCCGGCGGCGGCGACAATCTGTTCCTCTGTTCCATCGTCGCGGTGGATGCGCGCACCGGCAAGTACGCCTGGCACTACCAGGAAGTTCCGGGGGAGGAATGGGACTATGACTGCACCGCGCCCCTGATGCTGGCCGACCTGACGCTGCACGGCAGGAAACGCCAGGTCATCATGCACGCACCGAAGGATGGATTCTTCTACGTCCTGGACCGTGCCACCGGCAAGCTGCTCTCGGCGCGAGGTTACGTGCCCAGTACCTGGTCGCATCGCATCGACATGAAGACCGGCAAGCCGGTCCTGGACGCCGAGGCGCGTATCACGGTCATGCCGCATCTGATGACGCCCAGTTCGGGCGGCGGCCACAACTGGAATCCCATGTCCTACAGTCCGCTCACGGGACTGGTCTATATCCCGGCCATGGAGCAGTGGGTGGTCATGTCCGAGCTGCCTCCCGGGCAATTCAAATTCCAGCTGGGCCGCACCACGCTGGGCGCTGGATATACCAACGAACCGGATCTGCGCAAGAAGCTGAACAAGCAAGCCGAAGAGCGCGACAAGGGCTACACGCTGGCCTGGGACCCGGTGCATCAGAAAGAAGCCTTCCGCATTGCGCAGCCGCATCCCGGCAACGGTGGGACCATGACCACGGCCGGCAACCTGCTGGTGGAGGGCACGATCAACCGGACGCTGACGATCTATCGGGCGGACAACGGCAAGAAGCTATGGGACATGCCCGTGGGATCGGTACCGGTTGCCGGGCCGATCACCTACAGCGTCAAGGGGCGCCAGTACATCGCGGTCAATGCCGGCTGGAACAGCGCCATCGTGCACGGACTGGACGAGGGCGGCAAAACCTTCTCGGTCGCTCCGGCGCGTTTACTGGTGTTCGCGCTGGATGCCCGGGGCGTGACCCTGCCACCGGCCCCGCTGGCCGCGTCCATTCCCGAACCACCCACCGAGACCCAGGCCCCGGCCGCCGTGGAGGCCGGAGCCGGACTCTTCAGCACCAACTGCGCGATCTGCCACGGGCAGAACGCCGTGGGTACTGACCTCAAGGATCTACGACACCTCACGCCTGAACTGCACGCGCAGTTCAATGACATCGTGCTGGGTGGAAAATACAAGGCGCAGGGCATGGCCTCTTTCCAGGATCTGCTGACAGCCGAACAGGTCGCTCAGATCCACGCCTACGTCATCGCGCGTGCGCAGGAGGATTGGCAGCCGGACTTCCTGCATCCGCGCCGGCAGCGGTGAGGAGTCAGCGTCCCACCATCTTCTGCAGGTGCTCCGGATAGCGCGCGCCCTCGACCGTGAGGGCCGCAAAGGTCCGAGTGATGTCGGCCATCTCTGCCGGGCTGAGCGTGAGTTCAGCCGCACCGAGGTTTTCCTCCAGGCGCTGCAGCTTGGTGGTGCCGGGGATGGGCACGATCCATGGCCTCTGGGCCAGCAGCCAGCCGAGGGCCACCTGCGCCGGGGTGGCACGCTTGGCAGCCGCGATGGTGGCGAGCAGATCGACCACGGACTGGTTGGCACGGCGCGCCTCTGCGGAGAATCGCGGCACCACATTGCGAAAATCGGTGCTGTCGAATTTGGTGCTGTCGTTGATGGCGCCGGTGAGGAAGCCCTTGCCCAGCGGGCTGAAGGGCACAAAGCCGATCCCCAGCTCTTCGAGCACGGGCAGTACATCCTGCTCCGGTTCGCGCCACCACAAGGAATACTCACTCTGCAGCGCCGCGACCGGCTGCACCGCATGCGCACGCCGGATGGTCTGCACCCCCGCCTCGGACAAACCGAAGTGTTTCACCTTGCCGGCCCTGATCAGATCCTTCACGGCGCCGGCGACTTCCTCGATGGGCACGTCCGGATCGACGCGGTGCTGGTAGAACAGATCCAGTGCCTCAACCTTCAGGCGCTTCAAGGACGCCTCGGCCACATCGCGGATATGCTCAGGCCGGCTGTCCAGTCCTGCATTGCCGGAGGTGATCGGCTGCATCTTGAAGCCGAACTTGGTGGCGATGACCACCTGGCCACGGTAGGGCGCCAGCGCCTCGCCCACCAGTTCCTCGTTGGTGAACGGGCCGTATACCTCGGCCGTATCAAAGAATGTCACGCCGCGTTCCACCGCCGCGCGGATCAGGGCGATGCCCTGCTGTTTTTCAACCGCCGGGCCGAGGCCGAAGCTCAGGCCCATGCACCCCAGCCCCAGGGCCGAAACCTTCAGGCCACTATTGCCAAGTGTTCGCTGCTGCATGAATCGCTCCTCAGGCCGCGTCGAGTTCCCCAGCATACGCCACGGCCTGCAGCAGCGTCTTGGTGTAGGGCATCTGCGGCTGCCGGATCAGGGTCTCGGTCTCCCCCTGTTCGACCACCACGCCGTCCTTCATGACCAGAATGCGATGCGCCATCGCGCGAATGACCGCCAGGTCATGGCTGATGAACAGATAGCTCATGCCGTGGCGCTGCTGCAGGCCCGCCAACAGCCTCAGCACCTGCTTCTGTACCGAGACATCCAGGGCCGAGGTCGGCTCGTCGAGCACCAGGATCTCAGGCTCGATCACCACCGCGCGCGCAATGGCGATGCGCTGGCGCTCACCGCCGGAAAACTGATGCGGGTAGCGCTCCAGAATTCCCTCGTAGCGGGCCGTGGTCTCCAGTCCCACCTCGGCCAGGATGGCGAGCACCCGGCTGCGGCGCTCGGCCGAGGTGAGTTCCGGCATGTGCCAGGCCAGCCCCTCCTGGATGATCTCGCCCACCGTCAGACGTGGGTTGAGCGAGGCGAAGGGATCCTGGAAGACCACCTGTACCCGGCGCCGGACGCCGCGCAGCGTGTTACGATCGGCGCCGGCCAGCGACTGTCCATCCACCTCCACGTGGCCGGCGGAAACGGACTGAAGGCCCAGCAGCGCCATCCCCAGGGTGGTCTTGCCGGAGCCGGATTCGCCCACGATGCCCACGGTCTCGCCGGTACGCAGTTCCAGGTTCACAGCATTTACCGCGATGAATCGGCTGTGTTTGAACCACCCCTCGGAGCGGGTGAAGGTGACCGACAGATCGCGGGCGGCCAGTACCGTGCGCGAATCGGCCTGCAAGGGCTCGACCTGGCGCTCGGCACGACTGTTCAGGAGCCGCACGGTGTAAGGGTGCTGCGGCTGGGTGAAGACGGTTTCGGTCGGGCCGCTCTCCACCAGCTTGCCTTTCTCCATCACGCCCACGCGATGGGTGAAACGCCTCACCAGCGCCAGATCGTGGGTGATGAAGAGGATCGCCATCCCAAACTCGCGCTGCAGGTCATCCAGCAAGGCCAGGATCTGCGCCTGAATGGTGACATCAAGGGCGGTGGTGGGTTCATCGGCGATCAGCAGCTTCGGCCGGCAGGCCAGCGCCATGGCGATCATGGCCCGCTGACGTTGTCCGCCGGAGAGTTGGTGCGGAAAGGAGTCGACACGGCGTTCCGGCTCCGGGATGCCGGTACGCCGCAGCAGCTCGATACTGCGTGCCCGCGCCGCATTGGCGCGCAGTCCCTCGTGAACTTCCAGCACCTCGCCGATCTGACTGCCGATGCTGTAAAGCGGGTCAAGCGCGGTCATGGGCTCCTGGAAGATCATCGCAATCTCCCGGCCCCGGATCCCGCGCATCCAACTCTCGCTCTTCAGCAGCAGCGAGTCATCGCCCAAGCGGATTTCGCCACCAAAGGTGGCCGCATCCAGCAGCCGCAGGATGGCCAGCGCCGTCACCGACTTGCCCGAGCCTGATTCGCCCACCAGACCGACCTTTTCGCCGACGCCCACTTGCAGGCTGATATCGTCGATGACGCGCTTGGGACCAAAATCCACGCACAGATTCCTAATCTCGAGCAACGGGGCGGGCATTGAGTCGGACATGTCAGCCTTTGCGTGTGTCGAAGGCGTCGCGCAGGGCGTCGCCGATGAAGGTCAACAGCAGCAGCGTCACCACCAGGACTGCGAATGTCGGGATGCCGATCCACCAGGCGTCCAGGTTCTCCTTGCTGAAGCGCAACAGTTCGCCAAGCGAGGGAACCGAAGAGGGCACGCCCAGGCCCAGAAAATCCAGCGCCGTCAGCCCCAGAATGCCCTCGCTCATTCTGAAGGGCATGAAGGTGATTACCGGCGTCATGGAGTTGGGCAGGATGTGGCGGCGAATGATCCGCCAATGCGACAGGCCCATGGCACGGGCCGCCTTGACGAACTCCAGCGAGCGATTGCGCAGGAACTCGGCACGAACATAGTCCGACAGCGTGGTCCAGCCGAAGATCGCAAACAGAAACAGCAACAGCACGATCGAAGGCTCGAACATCGCCGCCAGGATGATCAGGATGTAGAGGATGGGCACGGCATTCCAGATATCGATGAGACGCTGCCCTGCAAGGTCCACCCAGCCGCCGAAATAGCCCTGTATGGCGCCGGCGGCGATACCGATCAGCGTGCCCACGGCGGTCAGGGCGATACCGAACATCACGCTGACGGCAAAACCGAACAGCAGGCGGGCCACGACATCCCGCCCGTTAGGGTCGGTACCCAGCCAGTGTGCGCGCGAGGGCGCCGCGGGATGTGACTCGTAGTCGTTGTAGTTCACGCTATTGGGCGAATAGCGGATCAGTGTGTACAGGGCCCAGTTGCCAGGCTTGGCGAACTGGGCGCGGATGAACGGGTCGTACCAGTCGACGGGTGTCAGGAAGTCCCCGCCGAATTGGGTTTCCGGGTAATCCTTGAACATGGTCAGGTAGGTGCTGCCATCGTAGTGAACCAACAGCGGTTTTTCATTGGCGATCAGGGGTGAAATCAATGCGATCGCCAGCAGACCTGAAAAAGCCCACAGTGAAAAATAACCGACGCGGTGGCGCTTGAATCGTTCCCAGGCACGCCGCCAGGGAGAGCGCGCGGTACTCACTTGGCGGCCTTGCCGAACTGCACACGTGGGTCGACCAGGACGTACAGCAGGTCGGACATGAGCTTGATGAAGAGCCCGATCAGCGTGAACAGATAGATGCTTCCCAGCACCACCGGATAGTCACGGTGAATGATGGAGTTGTACGAGAGGAACCCCAGGCCATCGAGCGAAAACAAGGTCTCCACCAGCAACGCGCCGGTGAAAAAGGCGGCCACCACGGCCCCCGGTAGTCCGGTGATCAGGGGCAGCAGCGCATTGCGCAGCACATGTTTGTACAAGATGCTGTTCTGCGACAGGCCCTTGGCGCGGGCGACCAGCACGTATTGCTTGCGAATCTCCTCGATGAAGGTGTTCTTGGTAAGCAGCGTCAGTGTGGCGAAATTGCCGATGGTCAGGCAGACCAGGGGCAGCGTGAGGTGCCAGAAATAATCGGTGATCTTGCCCGTCAGGGTGAGCTCGCTCCAGTTGTCGGACACCAGGCCCCGTAACGGGAACCAGTCCAGGAAGCTGCCGCTGACGAAAAGAATGATCAGCAGCACCCCGAGCACGAAACCGGGTATTGCAAAGCCCACCAGCACCAGCATGGTCGTGATGGTGTCGAATCTGGACCCCTCGCGCACGGCCTTGGCGATCCCGAGTGGAATGGAAATCAGATACCCGAGCAGGGTCGACCATAGCCCGAGGCTGACTGAAACGGGCAGCTTGCTCTTGATGACGTCCCAGACGTCATTGCCGTAGCTGAAACTGCGGCCGAGGTGAAAGCGACTGTAATCGCGCAGCATCAGCAAGTAGCGGGTCAGCGGCGGCTTATCGAAGCCGAATTGCCGTTTGATCTGCTCGAGCTGCTTGGGGTCGATTTCGTGACTGCTGATGGCGCCGCTGGCATTGCGGTGCCGCATCTCGGCGATGACCTGTTCCACCGGACCGCCCGGCACGAACTGGGCGATGATGAAGGTGATCGTGAGCACTCCCAGGATGGTGGGAATCATCAGCAGGATGCGCTTGATTATGTAGCCGCTCATTTCTTCGTCCACCATGTCGCAATCGGCCATGGCATGCCACCCAGGCCATCCTGCATCTGGAAGTAGTCGATGCTGAAGTACTTGGGCATGACTGCGGGAATGCCGAATCTGTCCCAGTAGGCCACCATGCGATAGGGCCGGTAGAGGAATGGCACCGCAAAATGTTCGGCGATGAAAATCCGGTCCAGGGCCCGGGAGCCATTCACGAGGTCCTCGAGCGAGGCAGCCTGGTTCATGACGTCAATCAGATGATCCACGGCCGGAATTGCAATTCCCATGTAGTTACTCGATCCGCGAGTTCGGGCCGCAGCGCTGCCGAAGGCATCCTTCAGCACACTGAGGGCTGGCATTTTCATATCGCCGAAATTCATCAAGGTGCAGTCGAAGTCGAAGTCATCCAGACGCTTCTCGTAGACTGCGAAATCCACCAGCCTGATGCGGGTGGTGATTCCGAGGTTCTTCAGGCTCTCCGCCCAGCGACCAAAGGCGTTTTCGAACTGCGTATTGTCTTCGAGGATCTCCATCTGGAAGGCCTCGCCCTTGGCATTGCGCAGCAGGCCATCCGGATGAATGGTCCATCCCGCAGCAGCCAGCAGTTTGCGTGCGTGAAGCAGATCGGCGCGCAGCTGCGCAGGCGTATCGGTAACGGGGTTCGGTTCCGGCGCATCGAACACCTGCGGCAGCAGGTCCTTGCGGTACGGCGCCAGCAGGGCCAGTTCCCCGGGGCTGGGCACTCCGGTGGCGGCGAACGGCGTGCGCTGGAACAGCCCGTCGAAACGCTCCCCGAGGCCATAGCCTTGAATGCTGTTCCAGTTCCAATCCAGCGCATAGTTCAAAGCGCTGCGCACGCGCCAGTCTGAGAATTCAGGGCGTCGCGAATTCAACAGAAAGCCTTCGTAGAAGAACCCCATCTGGGTCAGTAGACGCCGCTTGATGATCTCGCCATCGCGAAATTTCTTGCCGACGTACTGCCGCACATAGCGTTTTGCCGACAATTCCTCCTTCAGTTCGAAGTCACCGGCCTTGAAGCCTTCGAATTCCGCCGCTGGATCGCTGTAGTAGTGATACAGCAGGTGATCGAAGTTATAGAATCCCTTGCGCACGCCGATATTGCCTGCCCAGTAATGCGGGTCGCGCACCAAGTCCAGCAGCTGTCCGGTGCCCCTGGCGATGAGGTAGGGACCGGTGGTAATCGGCACGTCGTTGACGATCTGGTCGAAGGGTTTGGTCTTGCCGTCCGGACCCTGGCCCCACTTGCGTGAAAAGATGTACAGCACCGTGCCCAGCTGATAGATCTGGTCGCGACTGGGTGTCTTCAGGTCAAAACGTACCGTATGTGGATCAACGATGACGGCAGCGCGGATCCCGCCGAAATTCTGTGAGTAGTCCGGAGTCGTCGTGAGACCGACCGCCATGTCAAAGGAGTATTTGACGTCCGCGGCGGTCACCGGATCGCCGTTGTTGAAATGCGCGAGTGGATTGATGCGAAAGCTAACCGAGGAATAGTCCGGCGCGATGAGCATCTGGCTGGCCAGCAGGCCGTACATCGTCGCAGGCTCATCGGGACTGGCATCGGCGAGCGTCTCGAACATGAACATCTCGACGCCGGCGGGAGCGTTTTCGGGGAGCGTGAAGGGGTTGTACTTGTCGAAGCTCGTACGTCGGTCAGGATTGCTCAGCCGCAGCGTGCCGCCCTTGGGCGCGTTGGGATTCACAAAGTCGTAGTGCGCAAAGTTTTCCGGATATTTGATGTCACCGTATTCGGCGAAGGCGTAGGTCCACGCGCCCAGCACCTGGGCGGCCTGCGCGGCGCCTGCGGTGAACCCCAGCAGCACGGCAGCCAGCATCATGGCCCTGGCCTTGCGAGCGAATTTTATCATTATTAACAGTATGTTATATGATAAATGTACGCCAGTGTCGAGTTCATGGCGGCGCCGCTTGGCAGATGGGTCAGCGGCGATTCAATTCGCGCTCGATGGCGGCGACTACTCGGGCATCATCCGGTGCCATGTCCGGTGAAAACCGCGCCACCGCTTCGCCGTTGCGCGCGATCAGAAACTTCTCGAAATTCCACAGCACTTCCGGTTCCGCATTCGGCGTGATTTTGTAGCCCTTGAGCTTCTCCCGGAAGGTCTCGCTGTCGGTGGCCTTGGGTTGGCTGCCGATCAGTGCTGCGTACAGCGGATGCTTCTGCGCACCCACCACGTTTATCTTGGAAAACAGCGGGAAATCCACGGCGTACTGGGTCGAACAGAAACTGGCGATGTCCTCGTTGTTGCCCGGTTCCTGGCCGGCAAAGTCATTGCTCGGAAAGCCCAGCACCACGAAGCCGCGGTCACGAAAGCGGGTATACAGGGCCTCCAGCCCCGCGTACTGCGGCGTGAGTCCGCATTTGGAGGCCGTGTTGACCACCAGCGCCACCTTGCCCGCATAGTCACCCAGACTCGCCGGCTTCTGGTCGATGGTCTGAAGCGCAATCTGCTGTAGGGTACTCATGGGTTCCTCAAGGTGTGGCTTCCAGGTTACCGTTGTACCTCAGCGGCAGCTTCCGGCAAAGGCTTGGCAGGAGAACACATGGATTTACAGGGTCGGCAGGTAGTCATTACCGGTGGTACGGGTGCACTGGGCGTGGCGGTCGTCGGAGCACTGCTGGCGGCGGGCGCCACCTGCCACGTGCCATATCGAAGCGAAGAGGAAGCGCAGCGTTTTCCACATCGTGACCAGGCTCGGGTATCGCTGGTGGCGCTCGCGGATCTGGCCAACGAGGCGGCGGTCACGGCTTTCTACGCCGGCATGGACATGCTTTGGGCTTCGATTCATCTGGCGGGCGGCTTCGCCTTCGCCCCCATTGCCGAAAGTGACGCGAAACTTCTGGGCAGCCAGCTCGACAGCAATCTCATCGCCACCTATCTGTGCAATCGCTGTGCCGTCGCGGCCATCAGGCGCACGGGCCACGGTGGTCGCATCGTCAATACGGCGGCTCGGCAGGCGCTGGAGCCGCGGCTCGGTGCCAGCCTCACGGCCTACACGGTCGCCAAAGCCGGTGTCGTGGCACTGACCATTGCGCTTGCCGAAGAGGTGGCCAAGGATGGAATTCTGGTGAACGCCATCGCACCCTCCATCATGGACACGCCGGCGAATCGCCGCTCCATGCCCCAGGCGGATTTCAAGGCATGGCCCAGCGTCGCTGAGGTCGCGGCGACGGTACTGTTCCTGGCGTCGCCGCAGAACGCGGTAACGCGCGGCGCAATCGTCCCCGTATACGGCAAAACCTAGCCGACCGATGGCCTGTCCCTAAAAGTCGCGCGCCAGCGCGCGATCGATGGCGGAGCGGGGCGAGCGGCCTTCGGTGTAGAGGCTGCGCCACTGATCCCAATCGACTTCGTCAATCTGGATGGAACGCAGCACGCCGCTGAGATCCGCTCGCAACAGTGCCAGCACCGCAGTCTGCCACTGGGACCAGTTGAGTAAATTCACCTCGCTCGCGCCTCCCGTGGGCCGTTCCATGCACGTTATCCATTGCGGTTTGCAGTTGGAGTTGACGCGCTGGCCAATGGTTCCACTTGATCTTAGTGCTTGACTTGAGCTGTGCCGAATTGCGATGCACTGTGCAACATCACTGACTCACTTGGAGAATGATCTTGCCTCCCGTGTGGCCGGCGCGATTAAGTTCCCAGGAATTCTGGGCTTCGATGAGCGGCAGGCGCTGATCGATGTTGATACGGAACTTTCCATGCTCGGCAAGATCGCTCAGGGCAGCTAAATATTCTCCCGTCACAGGACCGGTGATGGCGCAGCGAATCTGTGCGGCTGCGCAAGGCCCCGCGGGTGGGGCGCCGACCACCGAGACCAGAATGCCACCGGGCTTGATCATCGCCACCGAGCGCTCGCCGGTTTGCGCGTCCACCGTATTCAGGACTACGTCGATGTTCCGGATGGCGTCCACGGCATGAGCATCGTGGTAATCGACGACTTCGTCCGCACCGAGTGAGCGCAGCAGGCCGTTGTGGCTGGGCGATGCCGTCGCGATCACATAGGCGCCTCGGGCCTTTGCGATCTGCACGGCCGAAGAACCCACGCCACCCGCGCCACCTTGAATGAGCACACGCTGCCCGCGTTGCACATTGCCAACGACGACCATCGCGCGCCACCCCGTCTCCCCGACAATGGGAATGCCCGCCGCTTCCTCGAAGGACAGGTGCGAGGGCTTGAGCGCCACTGCGTGTACCGAAGCGAGGGCATACTGCGTATAGGAACCGCCCGTCGCCACGGCGATGACCGCTTGGCCCGCGTGCCAGGTCCCGGCATCCGGACCCACCGCATCGATGATGCCGGCCAGGTCCCGACCGGGTATCGAATGCGTGCCGGCTGGCGCGCGCTGAGCGAGCTTCCAGTCCACCGGGTTGACTGAAGCGGCCCTGACACGGATCCGCACCTGGCCGGACTGCGGCTGGGGAATCGGCAGGGTCTGCAGTTCCAATTTACCTTCGTTCAGGACCATGGCATGCATGGTGTCCGCAGCCCATGAGGTGGACTGAATCAACAGGCACAGCGGCAGGATAAGCAGCAAATTCTTCATCGACTCTCCACGGTCACGCGTCGCAACAATTTGAAAGGATGATACGATTTCCAATTCCATGCAGATGAGGCGCTGAACATGATACGGGTACTGATCGCAATCGTCTGCCTGCTGCCGCTTTCGGCCCTGGCGCAGGTGTCAGGGCCCTTGACCATCAAGGAGCAGGGCAGCTTCTTCGTGGGCGGCGAGCACCGAACCATCACCGAAGCTGCCAGCGGCGTGGTACCGGCCCAGAGTGGCGAAATCACCGTCAACCAGATGTATGTGCAGTACCAGATCCCGCTCAAGGCCGGCCGGCACCTGCCGGTGGTGTTCGTGCATGGTTGCTGCCTGAGCAGCAAGACCTGGGAAACCACCCCCGACGGACGCATGGGCTGGAGCGAGTATTTCCTGCGCAAGAACCATCCGGTGTATCTGGCCGATCAGGTCTCGCGCGCGCGGTCCGGATTTGACCCCAGCGCCTTCAACGATGTTCATGCGGGGACTTTGGCCACCGCAAAGATGCCCGGGATACTCGATGCCACCCACCAGGTCGCCTGGACCGTATTTCGCTTCGGGCCCAAGTTTGGCCAGGGGTTTGCGGATGAACAGTTTCCCCTGCAGGCGGTGGAGGAACTCTACAAGCAGATGATTCCGGATCTGAACTCGACACTGCCGCAGAATCTCAATCCCACCCTGACGCAGATGGCGGCGCTGAGCGTGAAGCTCAAGGGCGCGGTCCTGGTCGGACATTCGGAGTCGGGTTTCTTTCCAGAGCAGGCTGCGCTGGTTGATCCCAAGGGGATCAGGGCCATGGTCACCATCGAGATGCGCTGCGATACGAGCCTCACCGCCGCCCAGCTGGCGACGCTCGCCAGGATCCCGACGCTGATCATGTTCGGTGACCATCTGGCCGATGTGAAGGCCCCGTTCAGCTGGATGGATGCCCTCAACGCCTGCAACGCCTTCGTCGATCAGCTCCACAAGGCAGGCGGGGATGCGCAGATGATGTATCTGCCGGCGATGGGCATCAAGGGCAACAGCCACATGCTGATGCAGGATAAGAACAGTGATCAGCTCGCGGACCTGGTGCTGGGTTGGATAGACACCCACGTCGAGCACCGCAAGCGCCCCGCGCCCTAGGGTTGCGCGGCAGGCTCAGGCGGCGTGCTTTTGCGCGTACTGTCTGATCAGATCGGCAAAAGGCATGGGCCGGGCGAATAGCCAGCCCTGCGCATAGCGCACCCCCAGCTGCTGCAGTACCCGCGCCTGGGCTTCGGTTTCCACCCCTTCGGCAATCAGGTTCAAACCCAGGTCCTTGGCCATCTGGATGATGTGCATGACGACGGAGCCGGTCGGCGCATTGGTGCCGACGGTGTCCACAAAGGCCTTGTCGATCTTCAGATAGTCCAGCTCCAGGGACTCCAGATAGGCGAGACCGGAATAGCCGGTTCCGAAATCATCGATCGCCACCTGCACGCCCAGTTCGCGAAGGTCGTGAATCACCTCCCGCGCATCATCCATCTTGATGAAGCCGCGTTCGGTCGCCTCCACCAGCAGGTTTTGCCGTCCGGCCCCGGTCGTGGCCAGGAGTCCGCGGAACAGTTCCACGGTCTTGCTGGAGTGAAGGTCTGCCGGAGACAGGTTGATGGAGATGCGAAACGCCGGATGACGGGTAAAGATGCCCTCAGTGTCCGCCGTCACCAGTTCCACCACCCGCTGGGTGATGCGCTGTATCAGTGCGCTGTCCTCGGCCACCGCGATGAACAGATCCGGACGCACCATTTCACCATTCGAACGTTGCCAGCGCACCAGCACCTCGGCGCCAATCCACTGCCGCGTCTGCAGATCGACGATGGGCTGATAGTTGAGAAAGAACTCCTTGCGGCGCAAGGCGAGCTTCAACACGGCAGGCAGTCCCAGCTGCGAACGGGCCACGAACAGCACCGTCAGCGCCAAGGCGATTCCGGCGATGACGCCGATGGGTACCAGCACCGCGGCGAAGTGGCGCAGACCCGCGGCCACGTTGGCGGCCGGTACGGCCGCATAGGCGGCAAAGTCGTAGTTGCGCGAGCGCTGCACGGACACCAGGTTCTTGCCATCGAACAGTTCCACTTCCGGTTTGTCACCCAGAGCGTCCAGCCAGCGCACGTCAAAGGGTCCCACGGACATGTTCAGCCGTCGGGTGCTGAAGCCCACCGCGCCCAATGCCGTGTAGGGTCGTTCCACCGTGACTTCCGTCAACAGATCACGGTGCACCAGGACGGTGTAGCCGCTGGCCTTGCGCGTGGAGGCGAAGAAGGTCCGGCCCGGCGCCAGCGGCAGCTTCACCGCGACCCGGATATACACGCCGGTGCGGGAGAGATAGTCGGCGGGCCCCAAGGGGATGCCGGGGCCATGCTGTCCCAGGGATGAACACAGCAGTCGATCCTCTGCGACGTAACCCACCACCTCGAGGTTGTCGCCGCGCAGTTTCATCTGCTTCATCAGCTGGACATTGGCATCGGAGCAGGGATCCGGGGCACGCGCGCCTTCCAGTGCATGGAAGGCGTCGTAGGCCTGATCGCTGGAGCTTTCGCTATGGCGGCGAACTTCGTAGGCCAGGTGCGTGACCTGGGCCATCTGTTCGTTGAAGCTTTGTTCGCGTGCCAAATTCAGGGCAATCAGTATCGGGCCACCGATGGCCACGATTCCGATGACGATCGCCACGGCGACGATCAAACCTTTATTCAGGCTCCCCCCGATCGGTCTGCCACCGCGTCCCGTACCGCCTAAGAATATCAATCACTTGGCAAGACCGAGTGAGTGGTTGGATTGTAGATTTTTTATTCAATATAAACAATACGTTAATACATCAATATCGAAATATTCTGAGGTTCGCTGAAAGCCAGGCAGTTCATCAGTCCTACAGGACATATCGTGTCTCGAACGATGGCAGGGGCGCGGCAGCAGGCGAGACTGGGCACACCGCAATCTCCTCAGCTGAGCCAGGAGGGCCTATGTCGTACAAGCAACTGTCGGCGATCGGGGTTTATCACACGGCAACACAGGCCGAGGTTGGCGTGGACATGCTCATCACCAAGGGCTTCAACAGCGCGGGTATCTCCGTACTGCTGCCCAAGAGTCCGAACAACCAGCCGGTGTCGGTTGCAGCGAAAACTTCGGCCACGCCGCTGCCGCAGACCAGCAAGACCGGTTCGGCCGCGGCAGTGGGTGCGACCGGTGGCGGGGCGCTGTTCGGCGCTTTGGCGCTGCTGGTCGGGGCCGGGGCGCTGGCCATTCCCGGCGTGGGTCCGCTGGTGGCCGCCGGTCCCGTGATGGCCGGATTGGCGGGGCTGGGTCTGGGCGGCGCAGTGGGTGGCCTCGCCGGAGCCCTGGTGGGCATGGGTCTGCCGGAGGATGAAGCCAAACGCTACTACAGCCAGATCGCCGTCGGATACACGCTGCTGGTCGTGCACAGTGATTCGGCCGAAGAAGTGGCGAAGGCGAAACAGATCCTGGTGGCCTCCGGCGCTGCCGACGTGTCCTCAAGCGCCGAGGCATGAGCAGGAAAACCAGCGACTGGTTCGTGGAGCGTCTGCAGGCCTGGGGTGTGCGCCGCATCTTTGGCTATTCGGGTGACGGCATCAACGGCGTACTCGGCGCATTGCAGCGTCTGGAAAAATCGGCACAGGCCATTGAGTTCATCCAGGTGCGCCATGAGGAAATGGCCGCCTTCATGGCCACCGCTCATGCCAAGTTCACCGGCGAACTTGGCGTGTGTCTGGCCACGGGGGGACCCGGCGCCACTCATCTGCTGACCGGACTGTACGACGCCCGGCTCGATCATGTCCCCGTGCTCGCCATCGCCGGTCAGGCCGAATCCACGGTGCGAGGCTCAAGCTACCAGCAGGAACTGAACCTGGATCGCTGCTTCGCCGACGTCGCGAGCTTCGTCCAGGAAGCTGCAAGACCCGCCCAGGTGCGACACCTCACCGATCGCGCCATCCGCATCGCCATCGCGCAGCGCGGCGTGTCGGTCATCATCCTGCCCAAGGACCTCCAGGATGAGCCCTGGGAGGAGCCCCAAGCGGTGCACGGATTTACGCGTTCCGGGCCGGGGTACCGGCGGCCACGCGTGCTGCCCTATGACCGGGACTTGCGCGAGGCCGCTCAACTGCTTAATTCGGGCAAGCGCGTCGCCATTCTGGTCGGCGCCGGGGCGCGCGATGCGGCCCTCGAAGTGATGCAGATTGCGGGTCTGCTGGGTGCCGGGGTGGCCAAGGCACTGCTGGGCAAGGATGTGATATCCGACGAATTGCCGTTCACGACCGGAGCGATTGGGCTTCTGGGTACCAGGCCATCCGATGAGCTCATGAAAGGTTGTGACCGGCTGTTGATGATCGGCACGAGTTTTCCCTGGGCCGAGTTCTTGCCCAAGGACGCTCAGGCACGGGCCGTGCAGATCGATATCGATCCTGCCAATCTCGGATTGCGCTATCCAGTGGACATCAATCTGCACGGGGATGCGTCGCAGACCTTGCGCGCGCTGCTGCCGTTGCTCGAGCCCCAGCGGGATCGGAGCTGGTACAACACGATCAGCGCCAACGTCCAGGCGTGGTGGAAGATCGTCGAAGAGCGCGCCATGACGCCGGCAAACCCCGTGAACCCGCAGCGCGTGGCCTGGGAGATGTCGGCCGCGTTGCCGGCCAATGCGATTGTGACCTGTGATTCGGGTACCAGTGCTCCGTGCTACGCGGTCTACTACCGCCTCAAGCAGGGCCAGCGTGGCACGCTTTCAGGTGGACTGGCCTCCATGGGCGCCGCGGTACCCTACGCCATTGCCGCCAAGTTCAGTCACCCGGCACGGCCGGTCGTGGCCCTGGTCGGCGATGGCGCCATGCAGATGAACAACATGGCGGAGCTGATCACGGTGCACAAATACTGGCGCCGCTGGGCCGACCCACGATTCATCGTGTGCGTGCTGAACAATGAGGATCTGAACGAAGTTACCTGGGAACAGCGCATCATGGAGGGCAATCCCCGCTACGCGAGCAGCCAATCCCTGCCCAATGTGCCGTACGCCAAATTTGCTGAAATGATCGGCCTGAAAGGCATATACGTCGATACGCCCGAGGCGCTCTCAGGAGCCTGGGCGCAGGCTCTGGCGGCCGATAGGCCCACCCTCATCGAGGTGAAGACCGATCCGAATGTACCGCCCCTGCCACCGCATATTTCGCTCAAGGAGGCGCGGGGTATGATGTCGGCTCTCGCCAGGGGCGATGCCGGACTCATCTCGACCCTGGGTCATGCGGCTCGCGAACTGATCGGGAAAATACGGCCGCGCGACTAGGCAAAAGGAAGAGGCGTCACCGATCATGAAAGCGACGCCGGTCAGATCAAGCGCGGTCGTCGGACCCAGCGAGCCGCGCGTGCTGGGCACCTTGGGTCCCGGACTCATTACCGGGGCCGCAGACGATGATCCAAGCGGCATCGGCACCTATTCGCAGGCCGGCGCCCAGTTCGGCTATCAACTGTTGTGGACGATGTTGTGGACCTATCCCCTGATGGTCGTGATTCAGGGCATCAGCGCGCGCATCGGGCGCACCACCGGGCGCGGAATCGCCGCCAATATCCGCGAGGAGTATTCCCCACCGCTGCTGTATGCGACCGTGCTGGCGCTGTTTGTCGCCAATATCTGCAACATCGGCGCGGATCTTGCGGCCATGGCCGCCTCGGCGCGCCTGCTGCTGCCCGCTGTGCCCACTGCGGCATACGTGGTCGCATTCGGGCTCATTTGTGCCGGCGGGCAGATCTTCATGCACCACACCCGGTATGTGGCCATTCTCAAGTGGCTCACCCTGTCGCTGTTCGCCTATTTCGCGACACTGGCGGTGGTCCATGTGCGCTGGCAGGACTTCCTGCAGGGACTGCTGTGGCCGCACCTGCTGGCGCAGGATGCCTTCTGGCTGATGGTGGTGGCGGTGCTGGGTACGACCATCAGTCCCTATCTGTTTTTCTGGCAGGCCTCCCAGGAAGTGGAAGACACGAAGACTGAGCCGCTTCGCGAACCGCTGCGGCACATGCCCTCACAAGGCAAGAACGAACTGGCGCGCATCAAGACCGATACCGTGATCGGCATGGGTCTGTCCAATCTGGTCGCGATTGCCATCATGGCGACCGCGGCGGCCACATTTCACGCCAAGGGCATCACTCAGCTGGATACCGCGGCGCAGGCCGCCCAGGCCCTGCGGCCCCTTGCCGGAGAATTCGCCTTCGCTCTGTTTGCTCTGGGCATCGTGGGCACGGGCCTGCTGGCCGTTCCGGTGCTGGCCGGGTCGGCCGCCTATGCGCTCGGTGAAGCGCGCCGCTGGCCGGTCGGCCTGTCGCGCAATCCATCCGAGGCCAAGGCGTTTTATGCCACGATTGCCGCGGCCACTGCCGTCGGCGCGGTGGCCAATGCCCTGGGAATCAGCCCACTCAAGGCGCTGGTTTGGGCGGCGGCCCTCAATGCTCTGGTGGCAGCGCCCATCATGATCCTGGTCATGCGCCTGGCCAGCAGCCGCAAGGTGATGGGCTCATTCAGAATCGGCGGCTGGTGGCTGGTTTTGGGATGGTGCGCCACCGGGGTCATGGCGCTGGCTTCTCTGGCCTATCTGCTGTCGTTGCTGTTTGATCGTCACTAGGACTGTCAGCCTCCTCCAGCGGGCCCTTGGTCAGTCCGACCTGCTCGATCGCCGAGAGTACCTCCAGAGCATCGGTCTTCTGGGTGAATGAGGCGGCCTCGGCGTCATAGCGGTCCTTCACCATGGGCAGGTCGCGCCGCAGTTCTTCCAGCAGCCCGATGAGCTTGGTGACCTTCTGTTCGGTCATCAGATTGACCTGTAAGGCGATGTGGGCATGCTGCTGTTCGATGCGCGTCAGACGGTTCTGCGCAATCAGCACCACCGTCGTGCTGATCAGAGCCGCAAGCGACACTATTCCCTCAAGCATGGCAAATGGCGCGGCATCAAAGGGCGTTCGGTCCCAGTGAGGCGCCAGGCAATTGTAGGCAATCCAGCCGGCGACGAACACGAACAAGGCAACCAGGTACAAGGGCCGGCCGATGACCACACTGATGCGTTCCACGAATCGCTGGCCTGAGGAGCGTTGCTCGCGCTCGCGCTTGCGCACCTCGAGCACGCTGTCGATATTCTGATCCAGAGAGGAATCAGGCGTATCCGTGTTCATGAAAAGGTGGGGCGCTGCCCGGGCTGGCCGGCAGGTGTGCTTGCGGCAAAACGCTGCGCCAGTCGCATCATGACGGCGGCACGCTGCGCCTCGCGGCTGCCGGTATCCGGTGGCTGAAAGCGCAATTCCAGCTGCGCCTCGGTGGCATCGATACGCGTCAGATAGCAGCTGCTGACGGCCGCCTCGCCGGCCACTTCCGCGGCGGCCGAGCGCGCCAGCTTGATCGCGGCTTCGATGTCGGAGTCACGATTGAGCCGGATGGTGATGGCCAACGAGCCGCGGACGATTCCCGGACTGAGATTGAGCGTCACCTGGCTGGCGGCGAGACTGTTCGGCAGAACGACGAAGCGGCCGTCCTGAACGCGCAGCGTGGTGTAGCCGAGCGAGATATGCTCGACGGTACCGATTTCAGTGCCGGTGGGTGTGGCAACCTGCAGCGTATCCCCGAGACGAAACGGGCGGTAGATGGTCATCGACACCCCGGCAACCAGATTCCCCAGGGTGCTCTGCGCGGCCAGGCCAATGACCACCGAGGCCACTCCGGCGCCGGCCAGCAACGCCGTCCCCAGCGCACGCAGCTGCGGAATCAGGTGCGCGTACAGGATGATCATCATCACCCAGATACAGACCGTGGCGATCTGCTGCATGAAACTGATGGCGGTACGATCCACATGCCGCTCTTTGGACAAGGCGGCATGCACGGCCGTGCGCAGACCGCGTGACAGCAGCGCGGCGATTGCCACGAAGATGACAAAGTAGAGCAGGGCGCCGATGGGCTCGTCCGGCTTGAATACCGCCGGCAAGTCGCGCTGCAGGGTGCTCAGGTCAGGCATGACATCACAGCAAGGGCAGCTGGCGGCCGAGGAACTCGCCCTCGACATTGAACAGGGGCAGCCGGTTGGCGAGCGCTTCATAGATGCGCGCGCGCTCGGCAAGACGCGCCTGCCGCGCGCTGGTGATCCAGCTGTGGATGATCATGGTGGGCAAATGGTTCTCCCGGAAGTGAAGGTCGCGCAGCCACTCATACAGGGGACGCAGTGCAGGCTGCCGAATCCACCACGGTGTGTGTTCCGGCATCCACAGCCGCGCCGTGCGCAGATGCTGCAAAAAGCGCCGCCGCGGCGCTGATGTCTGACCGATGTAGCGGGTCAGCCGCAATTCGCGTGGGTCGACCAAGGAGTAGATGGCGATTCCAGACGGCTCGACACCGGAGTCGTCGTACAGTTCCCGCCCGGCGTGCTGGGCAATGAGGCGTGCCAGGCTCGATTTGGTGAGCATCGCGAGTCATGAAGAATAAGCGTCGGGACCGCGAGCTTACTAAATCTCGCAGGTCCCGACGCCACCGCCCGCATACAGTCGTGGATGCCTTGAACCACTGTATGGGAGGTGTTGCAGCCTTACGGACGCTTTTCGGCGTCGCGCTTTTGTTCCTTGATGGTCTCTTTGGCATCGCCGTACTTCGCCTGCGCGGCACCGGTGGCCTGTTTACCCAGACCCTTCGCCTGGGTGCCGATGTTGCCGGTTGCCTTGCCAGCGGCTTCCTGAACCTTTCCGGCTGCTTCCTTCGCCCGCCCTTCGACCTGATCCTTGTTGATGCCCATTGCAGTCTCCAGTGATTGAACGATCGGCAGCATGGCGCTCAGTGCAGTCGGGCGCCTGTAGGAGGTCCGCCCGACCCCTCGTAAGCTATGCCGCTATGCCGGACGGGTCGGGCGTCCATAGGCCTTGCGCAGCTCGTCCTTGGCGCGGTTCAGCACCTGCCTGCGGCCGGCCGACAGTCCCTTGCCGCCGCGATTGATTTCGAAATTGAGCATTGACATCGCCGATCGGAAGGGCGTGGTCTTCCTGCGGCGACTGGCATCGGCGGAGCGTTTCAGACAGTGGGCAATCTGCCGGGCAGTACCCTTGAAGATGCCGGACTTCAGATCGAGCGCATCGCTGGTGCGCCTGACTTGGGCCGACCATTTGGCAGTGGTGCGGGCGGTCTTCCTGCTGATGGCGCGGGTTGTCATGGGCGCATCCTGATGAATCGATCGCAATTGAAAACTAGCCCGTGGCTGTGCCCGGCGCAGTCCGCGGCGAACCGCATCGGCGTGTCGGAGAAATTGACCCTCTCAGCGGTAGGACTTCCGGCGGCACGGCACGCCATGCCCGTTTTATGGTGACCGGCACGAAACCCTCTACCCGGAGCAAGTATGACCAAGCATCCCAAGCCACCGTTCAAGGAGCAGACGCAGCCCTGGCCAGGTCTCGCCGGAAAGATGACGCCCAAGCCTGATCATGGCGAAAGCAGCTATCGGGGCTCGAGGCGTCTGGCGGGCCGCAAGGCGCTCATCACCGGCGGGGATTCCGGAATGGGGCGCGCGGCGGCCATTGCCTACGCCCGCGAAGGCGCCGATGTGGCCATCAATTACCTGCCTGCCGAAGAGCCGGATGCGCAGGAGGTGATTCAGCTCATCAGGGATGCGGGACGGGTTGGCGTTCCCATTCCCGGTGACTTGCGCGAACGGGATTTCTGCCGGCAGCTGGTGACCGAGGCAGTGCAGAAACTGGGTGGGTTGGACATCCTGGTATGCAATGCCGCCATCCAGCACTCGCGCGCTTCCATCGCGGACCTCAGCGATGAGGAATTCGATGCCACCATGAAAACGAATATCTACGCGCCCTTCTACATCATCAAGGCTGCGTTGCCACACTTGAAGGAAGGGGCCTGCATCATAGGCACGACCTCCGAGCAGGCTTATGACCCGTCACCGGATCTCTATGACTATGCGCAGACCAAGGCTGCCACGATGAGCTACGTCAAATCGTTGGCCAAGCAGCTCGCTGCGCGCGGCATTCGCGTCAATGGCGTGGCACCGGGGCCGATCTGGACGCCGCTTCAGATCAGCGGCGGCTCCTCGGTTGAAAAGTACACGCATTTCGGCAGCCAGACCCCGCTCGGGCGTCCCGGGCAACCGGTCGAGCTGGCTTCCATCTATGTGCAGTTGGCGGCCAGCGATGCCAGCTACACCTCCGGCAATGTTTTCGGGGCGGGGGGCGCGCAGGGCCAGCCCTGACCGTAAGCCGGCGATGACAGATTGTAATCCGCGCAGCCTACAGCCGTGCCGTTGCCGTGCGCCTACAGTACTTCAGTTCCACCAATAGTCGTTGCCCGTGTCAGGAGGACTCATGGACCTTTTAGTTGTTCTGATAGTGCTGCTTCTGCTGTTCGGCGGTGGTGGCGGTCTGTACTGGGGCTTCGGAGCAGGCTGGGGTGTCGGACCCATTGGTCTGATCGTCATCGTACTGGTCGTCTGCTGGCTGCTCTACGGCTATCGTGGTCGACGCGGCCCATAACTGGCAGAGTCGGCGTTAGGCACACGTGCGGAATGTCCGGACCGAGGTCCGGCATTCCGCACGTGGGTCATGGACAGATCCGCCGGCGTATTGCGCGCCACTCTTAGTGCAAAGTGGCACTGGCCGCGCCAATGATTGTCGATCTGGCCGCGAGGCTCTCAAATCCCAAGTTGGCGATGGCTGCACGGTCGAACAGGTCTGTCTGCGAGCCCCGCGGCAGCAGGCAGCTGACCGTGACACCGTTGCCTTGCAGTTCGTTGCCGAGCGCCACGGAAAAGGAATCCAGAAAGGTCTTTGAGCCGTTGTAGAGCGCCTGGGTCGTTCCCGGCATCAATCCTGTGGTGGAACCGCTGATCAGAATGTGCCCCTGACCTCGCGAACGCATGCCTGCCGCCACCGCGAATATCATGCGCAGCGTACCGTCGAGGCTGGTTTGGATGGCCTGTATGGCTTCGTTGAGGTCCTCTTCGGCAGTGTCCTGTTCCACGCCACAGCTGGCATTCGCAAACAGGAAATCGACAGGCCGTTCTCCAGAAGCGATCACCGCCATGAGTGAAGCAAACCCGGAACTGCTCGCCAGATCGCATTGAACGGACCTACAGGTCACGCCCATGAGGCCCAGCTCCTCGGCTGCATCGTGAACCAGCGCCTCCTCGGCCGTGATGATCAGGTCGAACCCCTGCCGCGCGCACAGGCGTGCGAGTTCCAGGCCCACCTCCGTGGCGGCGCCCGTCACGACCGCCAGTTTTCGACGAATGACATTCATGGTGGATCCTCCCAGCCCATAGCAAAGCCCCTCAGGCGAGCGGCCACCAGCGGTCGGGGGTCTGAATGAGACGCCGGAAAACGTCACACCGTGGCGTACGGGAATTGCCTACAACGCGTGGTTGTGCCGGTGCCATTGCGCGCTCCTGACTTGCAGCACAAGCTGCCGGCATCGACAATGTTCTCCATCGAACTCATTGGTTGGGCAAGCTCCGTCATCCTGCTCACGACGCTCGGACGGCAGGTGTATACCCAGTGGAAGACCAAGGCCACGCAGGGCGTATCGCGATGGCTTTTTGTCGGGCAGCTTGTTGCCTCAAGCGGCTACACGCTCTACAGCGTTCTGCTGCATAACTGGGTGTTCATGGCCTCGAATATCGCGCTGTTGGCGACGGCGCTGGTGGGTCAGGCGCTGTTCGTGCGCAACCGGCGCCTGCAGGCGACGCAGCGCCCTTAAGCTGTCAGTTCTCCAGCATCGGGCGGCCCTGATGGGCAATCAGCAGATCGTGCATGTCGTTGGCATGCTCTTCTTCAACCGCCAGTATCCCGACCAGCATCTGGCGGGTGGTCGGATCGGTATCACCAAAATAGCGGATCAACTCACGGTAGTGATCCACTGCGATGCGCTCGGCGATCAGGTTTTCCTTGATCATTTCGATCAGGGTCTGAGCCGATCCATATTCTGAGGCGGACCGGGTCGCAAGACCCTTGGGATCGAAGTTCGGCGTGCCGCCCAGCTGGTTAATGCGTTCGGCGACGCTTTGCATGTGCGCCTGTTCCTCCTGCGCATGCTGTTGGAACTCGGACTTGACGCCCTCGCTGGAGATGCCGGCGGCGGTCACGGCGTGCATGGTGTAGCGCAGCACGCAGACGATTTCGGTGGCCAGC
>DATHMK010000085.1:0-23906 GCA_035487155.1 Steroidobacteraceae bacterium | reverse complement strand
TGTGGGACTGTGGAATTGCACCGATCTGCCACATGTGGCGGCCGCGCCCCCGCCGGCGCCGGCGGCCACGCCGCTGCCGCTGTACGCCGATCCACGCCTGAAGAAGCTGACACCCTCGCTGGTGTTCGTGACCTATGACATGCCGTACTCGGTATCCGGCGTCACCGAGACCAGCTTCCATGGCACCGGCCTGGTGGTGGATGCGGCGCGCGGTCTGGTGGTCGTGGACCGCAATACCGTGCCGGTATCGGTCGGTGATGTGCAGATTACCTTCGCCGGCACCATCCAGGTGCCCGGTCATGTGGTGTACGTGAATCCGCTGCACAATCTTTCCGTGGTGGCCTACGACCCGGCGCTGATCGGTGACACACCGGTGAGGAGTGCGACGCTCGCACCCGGGGCGCTGCACGAGGGCAACTCGGTGTGGGTCGTGGGCATGAGTGCCGACGGCCAGCCCCATACCCGCAACACGCAGATCGCCAGCGTTGATCCGCTGGCGCTGCCGTTGTCGCGCTCCATGCGCTTCCGTGACACCAACCTGGATGTCGCGCAGCTGGTGAATCCGCCGGCTGACTATGACGGCGTGCTGGCGAACGACTCCGGGCAGGTCGTGGGACTGTGGTCCAGCTACGCCATCGAAAACGGCCGCGATCTGGCGCAGGAAAATCGCGGCGTGCCCATCGATGGGGTGGCGACCATGCTCGCGCACATCCACTCGGGCACGCCACTGCACAGCCTGGAGACCGAACTGATTCCGCTGCAGCTGGCCGACGCGCGCCAGCTGGGGCTCTCGGATGAGTGGCTGAAGAAACTCGAAGAGCACGACGGAACCGAGCGCCAGGCGCTGATGGTGGTGCGCATGGTCGGTGGCTCCAACGCCGCGAAGTTGCTGCAGCAGGGCGACATCCTGCTGGCCATCGATGACCGCACGGTCACCCACTTCGCCGAGGTGGAGCAGGCGGTCGCCGATGTGCCCACGGTGCGGGTCACCGTGTGGCGGGCCAACGCGGCGGTGCAGCTGAGCGTGCAGACCGCGGCGCTGAACGGCCAGGACATCGAACGGGTGGTGCAATGGGCCGGGGCCACGCTCCAGGCTCCGCAGCGGGCCATCGCGGCCCAGCGCGGCATTGCCCCGGACGGCGTCTATGTGGCCTTCTTTACGTATGGATCGCCCTCCGCCCGCTATGGCCTGTACCCGGGTCGGCGCATCGTCGAGGTGGACGGCGTGCCCACCCCGGATCTGGATGCCTTCCTCAAGGCGGTCAGCGGCCGCCCGGACCGCGCCTCTTTGCGCCTGAAGACGCTGAATTGGAACGATGCTGCCGACGTCATCACGCTTAAGCTCGACAAGCACTACTTCCCGGCCTATGAGGTGCGGCGCACCCCTGCGGGCTGGGAGCGCCAGCTGCTTGAGTAGTCGCCACGCAACAGTTTGACGATGAAGCTGCCTGAAAGACCGGACGGGTGCCCAGGCCTTGCTAGAATTCACCCATGGTGAAGGTGGTCCGGGCGAGTCAGGTCGAAATTGAAGCTGCCGTGCAGGCGTTGCGCGACGGCGACCTGGTCGCCTTTCCGACGGAAACGGTGTACGGCCTGGGGGCGAATGCGCAGAACCCCGCGGCGGTGCGCCGGATATTCGAGGTCAAGGGCCGCCCCCTGACCCACCCCGTCATCGTGCACCTGGACAGCCCCAAGTTCCTGCACCGCTGGGTCAGCGAAGTGCCGGCCGCCGCCACCCGCCTGGCCGAACGTTTCTGGCCGGGGCCCATGACCCTGGTCATGCCGCGGGGCGCAAATGTCCATGACATCGTCACCGGCGGCCAGGACACGGTGGCCATCCGGGTGCCCGCGCATCCCATGGCGCAGCAGCTGCTCACCGCCTTTGGCGGCGGCATCGCCGCGCCCTCGGCCAACCGCTTCGGCCGCTTAAGCCCGACCCGCGCGGAACATGTCCGCGACGAGCTGGGCGATGCGGTGCGGGTGGTGCTGGATGGCGGTGAAAGCCACATCGGCCTTGAGTCAACCATCGTCGCCTGTCAGGGCAACCAGGTGCGGCTGCTGCGGCCCGGCGCCGTGACCGCCAGCCAGCTGCGCGAGATCGTCCCGGACCTCATCGTCGGGGCGGATGCGCAAAGCTCGCGCGTGCCCGGCAGCCTGCCCGCGCACTATGCGCCGACCACGCCGATGAGCATCGTGCCCCCGGGGGAAATCGATTCGCAGGCCGACATGGCCTCAAGCGGCGGCAAGCGCATCGCGGTGCTGGCCCAGCGGCTGCCCTTGAAATCACATGCCTATGTGACCTGGGTGAACGCGGGGCGCCGTCCCGAGCAATACGCGCATGACCTGTACGCCAACCTGCGGGCACTCGACACCGCCGGCTGCCAGCAGATTCTGGTACAGGATGTGCCGGAGGGTGAACGCTGGGATGCGATTCGCGATCGTCTGCTGCACGCGGCCACGCGGGTGACCGAGGGCGATGACACCAGCTCGTTCTCCGTTCTGCCATAAGACGGCTCAATTTTCTCCAGCGAGACTTTCCATGCCGACCCGATCGCGCACGCCGCGCTTTGTGGACCCGTTTGAACCTGAGCAGATCCGCCGCCTCGTCACCGAATTCGGTTCGCCGCTGCTGATCATCGACTGCGAGCGCATCCGCGAGCAGCTGCGCAAGCTGCAGCAGGCGCTGCCCAGGGTGGATCTGCACTACGCATTGAAACCGCTGCCACATCCATCGGTGGTGCAGGTGGTCATGGAAGCGGGAGCTTTCCTGGACCTTGCGACCACCGGTGAGGTGCAGCTGGTGAAGCGCCTCGGCGCCAGTCCCGAGCGCTGCATCCATACCCATCCGATCAAGCGCGCCCAGGACATCCGCAACGCCATGGATTTCGGCGTGAAGACCTTTGTCGCGGACAACCCGGACGAAGTGCGCAAGTTCGCCCGCATCCGCGAGGGCGCGCGGCTGCTGCTGCGGGTATCCTTCCGCAGTCCCGGGGCCGTGTGCGACCTGTCGCGCAAGTTCGGCTGCGATCCTGAGGACTTCATGGAGCTTGCCAGGCTCGCCGCCGGCCTCGGCATCGACGTGCAGGGGGTGTCCTTCCACGTAGGCTCCCAGGCCGCCGATCCGACCAAGCATGTGGAGGCGATCGAGGTCTGCGCCAAGCTCATCGCCGGCGCGCGGCGCGAGAAGCTGGGCACGCTTGATACCCTGGATATCGGCGGCGGCTTCCCCATCGAGTACGGCGCCCCGGTGCCCGACATCGTGCGCTTCTGCGATCCTATCCGGCAGCAGCTCGGCAAGCTCCCCAAGCGCATCCGGGTCATTGCCGAACCCGGGCGCTTCATTGCCGGACCCGCTGCGATCGGCGTCGCGAGCGTCATGGGGCGCGCGCGCCGCGAGGGTCATTGGTGGTACTACCTGGATGACGGGCTGTATGGCTCATACAGCGGACAGCTGTTCGACCATGCGCGCTATCCGGTGGAGCCACTGCGCGAGGGCAGCCACCGGCTGCCCTCGGTGCTGGCCGGCCCCACCTGCGACAGCATCGACGTGATCGCCGAGAATCTCATGCTGCCGAAGCTGGAGTTCGGGGATCTGATCGTGGGACGCGCCATGGGTGCCTATACCTGGGCCAGCGCCTCGGAGTTCAATTTCTTTCCGCGCGCCACGGTGGTGTCGGTGAACATGACGCCCGGCGACCAGGGGACGGTCATGCCGGTTCCGCGTTAGACTTGGGACTAAGGAGTTTCGACGGTCTTGATCCGCGACATTGTCTTTGACATCGGCAGAGTAATTGTCGGGATTCGTCCGCAGTCCATGCTCGAGCTGCTGGTCAGGCGCGGCGCTCCGCGGCTGGGTCTGAACGCCACCCTGGAGCGCGTCGGATTGAGCGACCACGAAACCGGACGCATGGATGGCGCGGGGCTGATCGAGCGCTTCCGCCGCCTCGCACCCCAGGCCTCGCACGCTGAACTGCGGCAACATTGGCTGGATATTTTCTACCCGCATCATGACATGATCCGCCTGGCACATCAGATCACCGCGCAGCACGGCGTCTATCTGCTGTCCAATATCGGTGAGCTGCATTGGCACCACCTGGTGGCGCAGCACGGCCTGGCGGGCATCGGCCATGGTGCGCTGCCATCCTTCCAGGCAGGGGTCATGAAGCCGCACGGCGCGATCTACCGGCAGGCCGAGCGCAACTTCGCCCTGCGGCCGGCCACCACCGTATTCATCGACGATCGTGGCGCGAACATCCAGGCGGCGCGCGAGCGCGGCTGGCATGGCATCGTGCACAGGAATTTCCAAGACACACGCGAAGCGCTGCTGCGCCTGGGTGTGGAGGCAGCGCAATGAAGAGTGACAAACCCGAACTGCAGACCGCGATTCATCACCAGGTGGTGGCGGCGCGCGAGGGCAAGGAACCGCGGGTCGTGGCCCGCCTCACCTCCGGGTGGGTGCTGTTCGGCGAGCGCCAGTTCGTGCGCGGCTATGTGCTGCTGCTGCCCGATCCGGTGGTGCCGACCCTCAACGCCCTGGGTGCGCAGGAGCGCGCCCAGTTCCTGCTCGACATGGCACGGCTCGGGGATGCGCTGCTGAAGGTCACCAATGCGCTGCGCATCAACTACGCCATCCTCGGCAATCTGGAGCCTGCGCTGCATGCCCATGTGATTCCCCGTTACGCCGATGAACCGGAGGAGCTGCGCACCGCACACCCCTGGGCGCATGACTGGCAGGGGGCACCGGCCTTCGAGCGCACCGGCTACGCGGCATTGAGCGAGTCCCTGCGCCGCGAGCTCACACGCATGGGAGCTGCGCGGCCCATGCGCTACGATCCGGGTGTCAATGCCGCGTGCTGATCCTGGACTCGGTCAGCCGCAGCTTCGGTGCCGGTGTTCATCGGCGCCGCGTGCTCGACCAGGTCAGCATCAGCATCCAGGCCGCCAGCGAGACGGTCATCATCGGGCGCAGCGGCTCGGGTAAATCCACCCTCCTGAATCTCATCAGCGGCATCGACCGGCCCGACGCCGGGCGAGTGGTCTTCGCCGGACAGGAGCTGAGCGCCCTGCGCGAGCCTGAGCGCACCCTGTTCCGCCGTCGCCAGGTGGGCTTTGTCTATCAGTTCTTCAATCTTCTGCCCACGCTCAGCGTGGAGGAGAACGTACGCCTGGTGCTGTCACTGGACGGGGTGGGGGCAGTGCAGGCGCGGCGGCGCACCAACGCCATGCTGGCGCGCGTGGGCCTGGGAGACCGTCTTGACTCACCGGTGGATGTGCTGTCGGGGGGTGAACAGCAGCGCGTGGCGCTGGCGCGGGCACTGGTTCATGAGCCGGCACTGGTGCTCGCCGATGAGCCCACCGGCAATCTGGATGAAGTCACTGCGGCACAGATTGCGCCACTGCTGCGCGAGCTGGCGCGTGAGCGCGGTGCCACGGTGGTGCTTGTGACCCACGACCAGCAGCTGGCGGCCGGTGCCGACCGCTGCGTGACGCTGCGCGAGGGACAGCTGCGGCCAACCCCATGAGCATGCTGTGGTCGGCGAGCTTCCGTCACCTGCTGCATCATCCGCTGCAGCTGCTGCTGGCGCTGGTGGGTCTGGCGCTGGGGGTCGCCACCATTGTCGCGGTGGATGTCGCCACGGGCAGCGCGGCGCGCGCCTTCGAATTGTCGTTGGCGGCGGTCGCAGGACCTTCGACCCACGAACTGGACGGCGGTCCGGCCGGTATCGATGAGACGCTGTACCTGCAGCTGGCCCGCACGCTGCACTATGTGCGCGCCAATCCCGTGGTCGAAGGCTATGTGACGGTGCAGGATGAATCGCTGCAGCTGCTCGGGGTGGATCCGCTGGCGGCGGCCGGATTTGGCGGCTCCGGCGCTGCTGCGGCCGGTGGCGCGGCGGGGCTGGATTCGGCTGCCTCAATGGCCCGCTGGCTCGCGGGCGATGGCGCGGTGTTGCTGTGCGCGGATACCGCAGCGGCCCTGCAGCTGAAATCCGCGGCCCGCTTCGATGTCGATGTGGGGGGGCACGCGCTGCCGGGGTACCTGCTGGCCGTCATGCCGGGTTGCCCCGGCCTGCAGTCGGTGATGCTCACCGACATCGCCAGCGCGCAGTCCTGGCTGGGGCTGGCCGGTCGACTGACCCGCATCGAGCTGCGCGTGCCGCCCGGCGCGGCCGCCGCTGCCGAACTTGCGCAGCTGCAGCGGCAGCTGCCCGCGGACGTTACGCTGGCGCCGGCGGCACAGCGCGCGCGCGCCGGCCTCGACATGACACAGGCCTTCAATACCAATCTGCGGGCGCTGGGTCTGCTGGCGCTGCTGGTCGGATTGTTCCTGGTCTACGGCACCATCAGTTTCACCGTGGTCCAGCGGCGCCGCAGCCTTGGGATACTGCGCGCGCTGGGGGCAACGCGCGCCCAGTTGCTGCGCATCATCCTGCTGGAAGCGACCGGCCTGGCGCTGGTGGGGGCCGTGCTGGGGCTCGCCGGCGGCGCCCTCATCGGCAGGCAGCTGGTGGGCATGGTGTCGCGGACCATCAATGACCTGTACTACGTGGTGGCGGTCAACAGCGTCACGCTGCCGGCGGGCGAACCGCTGCTGGCATTGGGCGCAGCCCTCGCCGTGGCCCTGGTGGCGGCCGCCGCCCCGGCGCTGGAGGCCGTGCACAGCACCCCGCAACTGACGCTGCGCGCCTCGGTGCTGGAAGGGCGCGCGCGGCGCGTCAGCCTGGCGCTGCTGGGCGTGAGCGTGCTGCTGGGGCTTGCCTGCCTGATCACCGCCCTGACCACGCAGCGCAGCGTGCTGGGCGGATTTGCGGCACTGGTTTTCGCGATGCTCGCCGTGGCATCCGCGGCGCCCGCGGCGCTCTACGGCGCGGCCCGCGCGCTGGCCCGCTCGCGGCTCGCCGCTGCGCCACCGGTGCGCCTGGCGCTCGGCGGCATCGCCGGTTCGCTCAGTCGCACCGGGGTGGCGGTGGCGGCACTGGCGATGGCGGTGGCGGCGATGATCGGCATCAGCATCATGGTGGACAGCTTCCGCGAGTCGCTGCGCGACTGGCTGGCGCATACGCTGCAGGCCGATATCTACATCGGCGCGCCGGGGCCCGGATTTGCCCGTCCGGAACGCCGGCTGCAGGGCGCGGTCGTGGCCGACCTGGTGCGCGTGCCCGGCATCGCCAGCTTCAGTGCCAGCCGGCGCGCAGTGGTGGGCTCGGAGCGCGGGCCCTTGGTGCTGGATGCGATGGATCCCACGCCGGTCATGCGCGCGGGGCTGGATCTGACCGCCGCCGCACCGCAGGTATGGGCACGCTTTGCCGACGGGGCGCTGCTGGTGGCGCAGCCGCTGGCCTATCGTCTGGACCTGAAGGTCGGCTCGACCCTGCGGCTCACCACCGCCCAGGGGCCGCGCATTTTCAGCGTCGCGGGCGTGTTTCGCGAATACGGCAATGACCGCGGCAGCGTGCGCATCAGCCGCGCCGTGTACCGGCGCGCCTGGCAGGATGATTCGGTCAGCGCACTGGCGCTGGTCCTCAATGCCGGTGCCGACGTGCATGCGGTGGTGCGCAATCTGTATGCGGCCGCGGCCGGCCGCCAGGCGCTGCAGGTGGATACCCCGGCGCAGGTGCGCGCCATTTCCCTGACGATCTTCGAACGCACCTTCATCATCACGCGGGTACTGAACTGGTTGGCGGCCGCAGTCGCAGCGCTCGGTCTGGTCAGCGCGCTGCTGGCCTGGCAGCTGGGGCGCACGCACGAACTGGCGCTGCTGCGCGCGCTGGGACTGACGCGCGGCGGCACGGCACTGATGATCCAGACACAGACGCTCTTCATGGGCCTGGTGGCACTGTTGGCCGCACTGCCGGCCGGGGTCCTCACCGCCATCCTGCTGGTGCGCGTCATCAACCGTCGTGCCTTCGGCTGGGAAATCGATCTGCACCTGCACCCGGCACAGATCACCAGCGCCATCGCACTGGCGCTGAGCGCAGCGCTGGTGGCCGGACTGTACCCCGCCTGGCGTACGGCGCATGCGCCGTTATCCCAGGACCTGCGCGAGGAGTAGGGATGCCGCAGCGCCGCCTAAGGCTGGTCCTGAGCGCCCTGCCCGCGCTGTTGCTGCTCGGCAGCTGCCAGCGCCATCCGCCACCGGCGGCTGCCCCCGGCCTTCAGGTCGACCGCTTGAGCGTGCTGCGGGAGGCGCCGCAAGCCGGTTTCGCGCTGGCGCAGCAGCCACGGCGTTTCGAATTCCCGCAGGACCATGGTCCGCACCCGTTGTTCCGGCACGAGTGGTGGTATCTCACCGGTCAGCTGCAGGACGCGGCGGGGGCAACCTTCGGCTTCGAGCTCACGGTATTCCGGCTGGCGCTGCGGCCGCCGGCCGCGGCCGCAGCGCCCGCGCCGTCCTGGGCGGCACGCCAGGTGTACGCGGCGCATTTCGCGATCACCGACGTGCAGCGCGGGCGCTTCTTCAGTGCGACTCGCTATGCGCGTGATGCACTCGGGCTGGGGGCTGCGGGCGTGAACCCTTTCGCACTGCAGGTTGCGGACTGGTCCGTGATCCAGGCGCCGGCCGGGGCCGCCCTGCACTGGCAGTTGCAGGCCGCGGACGGGGACTATCAATTGCAGCTGGACTTAAGTTCGGATCAGGCGCCGGTCCTGAACGGGACTGCGGGCCTGAGCCGCAAGGCAGATGCGCCCGGTGCGGCAAGCTACTATTACTCGATGCCACGCCTGAAGGCCGTGGGCCGGATCACGCGCCAGGGCGTGGCCCTGCCGGTGTCGGGACTGGCTTGGCTGGACCGTGAATGGGGCAGCGGCGCGCTCGGCCCGACCCAGCAGGGCTGGGACTGGTTCGCGCTCGACCTGAGCGATGGCAGCGCATTGATGTTCTATGCCCTGCGCGATCGCGACGGGCAACGCGATGCGCACAGCGCCGGCACTTTCGTCGCTGCCGACGGTCGGCCGATGCCGCTCGCCAACGAGGATGTGCAGATCCAGGTGCAGCGCCAGTGGACCAGTCCGCGCGGCGGCCGCTATCCGGCGCAGTGGCAGCTGCGCGTTCCATCCCTGGAGCTGCAGCTGCAGGTGTCGCCGCTGCTCGCCGACCAGGAACTGCCGACCCAGCCGCGCTACTGGGAGGGCGCGGTGCGCGTCACGGGTCGGCGTCGCGGGGCATTGGTTGCGGCACAGGGGTACGTGGAACTGGTGGGCTATGCGCAGGCCCAGGCCACTGCCAGCACGCCCAGCGCCAGCGCGCCTCCGAGCCACTGAGGCGCTCGCCGCCACAGGCGCTGCAGCCCGTCGTGCGCGATCAGGGCGCCCAGGGCGGCACCCACGGCGAAGCCGAGCAGGTGCGCCATGACATCGGTGTGTTCACCGGAGGTGCCGAGCCAACCCAGCAGGATCACGCCTGCGAGCAGCGGACCATACTGCTGCGCCGGGCGCAGCGTCATGGTGCGACGTTCGCGCCAGGAATACGCGGCCATCAGACCCAGGGCCGTGAACACCGCGGTGGAGGCGCCCACCGCGCGGTGATCGGCAGCGGCCAGCAGCGCCTCGAGCCAGTTGGCGGCGCCGGCACCCAGGACCACCAGCGCCCACGCCGTGCCGGGCCCGAGCAGCCTTCCTGCCAGGTAGCCGAACCAGGCGCCGGCGCCGATATTGGCTGCGATATGCGCCGCGTCCAGATGCAGCGTCAATGCGGTCCAGGCACGCCACCACTGACCCTGGCGCACCAGGCCGGCATTGAGTTCCCCGGCCTCGAAGGCATCCAGGCGCCCCCACCCGGAGCTGACCGCGACCGCCACCACCAGCAGTACCAGTACGTACAGCGCACTGCCCACCCAGGCATGGTCGTAGAGGCGCGCGGGCGGCACCGTGACCGGAGGCGGACGGCGGCTTTCCTGTTGGTAAAGCAACAGATGGCTGCGGGCCTGCTCCAGATCCGACGGTTCGACCCACAGGCAGAAGCCCTCCAGGGTCTGCGACAGTTCGTAGGGTATGCCCACGGCCATGAGCACGAAGGCGCGCTCCTCGCAGGGCTTGCGGCTCGGGGAACGATAGACCTCTATGGCATCGGCAAGCATGTCTGGCTGAGCATGGTGGCGCATCGCCCCGATTCAATGCTTCACTGCACAGGGCGCATCCTCATGGTGCAGCGGCATCCGCCCACTGGATATCACCTATGGCAGGTGAACATCTGTAAAATGCCAGTTTCAAATAACGGGAGTTAGGTCAGTGGCTGCCAAAACCAAGGCGCGCAAGAAAAAGGTATCCGATCCCTGGAGCGACATCGGCGGCGGCAGTCATCTGCACATCGGGCACTTCCTGACCTTCCAGCTGATCCGGCTGGCCAATGCGGCGAAATCGAATGTGACCCGCCGCTATCTGGCCGACTTTGGACTGAGCGTGCCGGAATGGCGTCTGCTGGCCATGACCACGCGTTTCCAGCCGGTGCGTTTCTCCGAGCTGGTGGCCAACAGCAGCATGGACAAGGGTCAGGCGAGCCGCACCCTGCATGGCATGATCAAGCGCGGCTACATTGCCACGAAATCGCAGGCACCTGGGCGCCGCAAGGCCGGTGATACTGCGGCCGTGCCGGTGATCCTCACCGTGACCGCCAAGGGCCGTGCGCTGTACAAGGCGGTACTGCCGGTGGCCCAGCGCAATCAGGCGCGCCTGCTGCAGAAACTGACCCGTGATGAGCGGCGCACGCTGTACAGCGTGCTCAGCAAGCTGTTCAGCGCCATCGGTACGCAGGAACGCGGCGAGGAGGAGTAGCTTACTGCCGCGCCAGGCGCAGATAGCACCAGGCGAAACCGATGACGACGATGGTGCAGATGCCGGAGGCGCACACCAGCCCTGAGCCGGCCGCTATCAGCACGAACACGTCCAGGCGCCGCGCCACGTCGGTGGCCATGGCGTCGTTGGCGAAGATGGACAGGCTGGCGATGGCGCATACCAGCACCCAGCGGCGCAGATAGCGCGGCAGCACTTCGCTCATGCGGCGGTTGTGGGCGCGCGCGGCGGCGCGGGCGAAGAGGTCGCCCTGGCTGGCATCCTTGAACAGCCAGAATGGCCACAGGGCATGGCCCACTGCGACTGCCCAGGAAAGAAGCCGGCTCCTTATTGATGCGTGACTCATCGTGGTCCCGGAAAGAACGGTGCGCTGCCTTACGATGGCACTGCGCCGCGGCGATACGTAGCGCCATGATATTCATGCGATGTAGGAATTTATGAGACATGGTCGGCGCAGTTGCACAAATTGGCCCCGCATGACCGTCGGACGGTGCCTACAGGCCCCGGACCTGACTGTGAGGGCGCTCCCGTGTAGCATCGGGTTCAAGAGCGGTTGAACCGCCGGAAAGGAAGGAGTCGCAAGTGAACGCTCTGGAGGAAAGCCTGTCGTCATCAGGGGATCGTGCGGGGGCTGCGAACGGTTCGGCGCCAGGGGCGCCGGCGGGCAGTACCGATACGCTCAAGCTTGGGTTGGGCACGTCGACCGCGGGTCGCGCTGTCACCAAGTTATTGAAAATGTTCGGAACTCCGCCCATTGAATTCGTGCTGTGGAACGGTGAACGCATTCTGCCGGCGGGCCAGAAGCCCATCGCCCGCGTCACCATCCGCGATGCCAGCGTGCTCTGGGGACTGCTGCGCAACCCCGGGGTGCGCTTCGGCGACGGTTACAGCGACGGTCGGATCGAGATCGAGGGCGACCTGGTGCATTTCATGGAGGAGGTGTACCGGGGCTCGGCGCGGGCTGAAAAGCAGAAAACCCTGCTGGGGCTGATGGGGAAGCTCTTGAATCGGCCCCGGGTCAATACCCTGGCCGGCTCCAAGGACAACATCCACCATCACTACGACATCGGCAACGATTTCTATGCCCTGTGGCTGGGCCGGACCATGGCCTACACCTGTGCCTACTATCCCACCGCCGCCGCCAGCCTGGATGAGGCCCAGGACGCCAAGATGCACCACGTCTGCCGCAAGCTGCGGCTGCGGCCCGGTGAACGGGTGGTGGAGGCCGGTTTTGGCTGGGGCCGGCTGGCCGTGCACATGGCGCGACACTATGGCGTGAAGGTCCGCGCCTTCAATATCTCCAAGGAGCAGGTGTCCTTCGCCCGCGCCTACGCCAAGTCCCAGGGGCTGGATTCGCAAATCGAGTATGTCGAGGATGATTACCGGAACATTTCCGGCTCCTTCGATGCCTTCGTCTCGGTGGGCATGCTCGAGCACGTCGGCGTGGAGAACTACCGGGAGCTCGGCCGGGTTGCGCACAGCGTCCTGGATGGCAACGGCCGTGGCTTGATTCATTCCATCGGCCGCAACTATCCGGCGCAGTTGCATCCGTGGATCGAGCAGCGGATTTTCCCGGGCGCCTGCCCGCCTGCCTTGAGCGAGATGACCCAGATCTTCGAACCCTGGGATCTGTCGGTGCTGGACGTGGAGAATCTGCGGCTGCACTACGCGCGCACGCTCACCGACTGGCTGTCGCTGTTCGAATCCAACGTCGATCGGGTGCGCGGCATGTTCGATGACAAGTTCGTGCGCATGTGGCGGTTGTATCTGGCCGGCTCGGTCGCGGCATTCACCACCGGCACGCTGCAGCTGTTCCAGGTGCTGTTCGCAACGGCCGAGAACAACAACGTGGCGCTGACCCGTGATCATCTGTATCAACCGCTAGCCTGAAGCCCGCGTGATACACAGCGACGTACTGATCATTGGCGGGGGCCCGGCGGGTTCCTCGGCGGCGCGCCGCCTCAAACAAGGCGGCGCCGAGGTGCTGATCCTGGACAAGGAGGTGTTCCCGCGCCTGAAACTGTGCGCCGGCTGGATCACCCCGGAAGTGGTGCGCGACCTGGACATGGATATTGCCGCCTATCCGCATCGCTTCCTCACCTTTGGCCGCATGCATGCCTATCTGCGCGGCCTGCATCTGCCGCTGCCCTGCGTGCAGCATTCCATCCGCCGCTTCGAGTTCGATGCATGGCTGCTGGAGCGCTCCGGTGTGCGCAGCGTGCAGCACACGGTGCGTCATATCGAGGCTGATCCGGCCGGAGGTTACCGGGTCGATGGCGAGTACCACTGCCAGTACCTGATCGGCGCGGGCGGTACGCGCTGCCCGGTGTACCGGACGCTGTTCCGTGAGGCCAATCCGCGCGCCACCCAGCTGCAGACGGTGACGCTGGAGCACGAATTTGCGTACGACTGGCGTGACCCGGACTGCCACCTGTGGTTCTTCGACAAGGGCATGCCCGGCTATTCGTGGTACGTGCCCAAGGCCAACGGCTATTTGAACGTGGGTATCGGCGGCATGGCCGAGCGCATCAAGAAAAGCGGCGTGGACATCCGCCAGCACTGGAACAATCTCATCGCCAAACTGGACCGCAAGCTCGCGCGCGGCGCGCACTACGATCCGGTGGGCTACAGCTACTACCTGCGCGGCGATGTGCAGGTGGTGCGCATCGGCAATGCCTTCATCACCGGGGATGCCGCCGGCCTTGCCACCCGCGATATGTGCGAGGGCATCGGCCCTGCCATCCGCAGCGGTCACAGGGCCGCGGAGGCCATTCTCAAGGGTGCGCCCTATACGCTGGCCGACGTGACCGGCGCCAGCCTCGGCGGCGGCATCGCCAGTCGCCTGCTGGACTGGGCCTTCACCCGCGGTGTGGGCGCATCAGTACCCGCCTGATGGCCATGCCCTCGGACAAGCCGATCATCTGGGGCGCCGCGGCCGCGGTGGTCGGCGGGGCCATCGCGCTATATCTGTATGCACATCGCGGTTTGCCCGGCGCCGCCCCCGCTGCCTCGGCCCCGGCGGCGCTGAGCGCTCCGGAGGCCCCGCCGCCGGTGGCGAGCGCGCCGCCGATCGAACATCCCGTGCCGGCCGGCGCCGCGGACAGCGCGCCGCCGCCTCTGGATCAGAGCGATCAGAGTTTCCACGCTGCCGTCACCGCATTGTCCGGCGCCCAGGCGCTGGAGAAGCTGCTGGTTCCGGACAACATCATCCGCAACGTCGTGGTGACGGTCGACAACCTGTCCCGGAAGAAAGTCGCGCCGGACAAGCGGCCGATCAAGGCCACCAGCGGCCAATTCATCACCCGCGGCACGGGCGATCAGCTGACCATCAGTCCGGAAAACTACGCCCGCTACCAGCCCTTCATCGATGTGGTCAAGTCGGTCGACACCGATCAGCTGGTGCAGCTGTACTATCACTTCTACCCGCTGTTCCAGAGCGCTTTCGATGACCTCGGCTACCAGGACAGCTACTTCAACGATCACCTCATCGCCCTCATCGATCACCTGCTCGCCACCCCGGATGTGAGCGGACCGGTGGCGCTGGTGCAGCCCAATGTCATGTACCTGTACGCGGATCCGGCCCTCGAGGCGCTGTCCTCGGGGCAGAAAACCCTGATCCGCATGGGCCCGACCAATGAAGCGCTGATCAAGGCGCGCCTGAAGGACCTGAAGACCAAGCTGCTGGCACACCAGCGCCCGCGCACCTGAGGGCGGCGATGCGGCTGATCGGCATGCTTGATTCGCCCTACGTCCGCCGTGTGGCCATCAGCCTGCAGCTGCTGGGACTGGCGTTCGAGCATCGGCCGGTTTCGGTATTCCGCGGCTTCGATGAGTTCCATGCCATCAACCCCGTCGTGAAGGCCCCCTCGCTGGTGTGCGACGACGGCACGGTGCTGATGGACTCAACTCTGATTCTGGAGTACGCGGAAGCCCTGGCGCAGGCGCAGGGGCGGCGCTCGCTGATGCCAGCCGCTGTGGCAGCTCGATGCCGCGACCTGCGGGTGATCGGCCTGGCGCTTGCGGCCTGTGAGAAGAGCGTGCAGATCGTATACGAACGCGGTCTGCGGCCGCCGCAAAGGCAGCATGAGCCCTGGGTCGAGCGCATCACCGGTCAGCTGCTGGCGGCGTTCGCCGGTCTTGAAGCGGAACTCGCGCGCCGGCCACTCGCGGACAGCGCCGAGCAGATGACCCAGGCGGGCATCACCAGCGCCGTGGCCTGGCATTTCACGCAGGCGATGCTGCCGCAGATCGTGCCCGCCGCGCGCTGCGCCACGCTGGCGGCGTATTCCGCCACGACGGAGAAACTCGCGCCCTTCATGGCGGCCGCGCATGGCGATGGCTGCTGCCGGCCGGGGTGAAGGGCGGCTGTCAGCTTCGCATTCTGTTATACCGCGTCGCGGTCAATAGTGTTTTAGCGCCGCCTTTGTGTGGCAAAGTCGTCCCTGATTTCCTCGCGCGGCAGGTGCAAAGTTGATACCTTATGCCGCCGAAAAAAGTTCATGGAGGAACTGAATGGCGCAGACAAAACGTGGTGCAGCAGGTCGCAAGGGCGTCGTTGCCATGATTGCGGGAATTCGCGAAAAGGCGGGGCTGTCGCAATCCCAGTTCGCCAACCTTCTGGGCGTGTCGGTACGCACGCTGCAGGACTGGGAGCAGGGGCGTCGCGCACCCTCCGGCGCGGCGCGCATGCTGCTGCTGGTGGCCGCCAAGCGTCCCAAGACGCTGCTCGAGGTTGCCCGCTAGGTGCCCGAAATCAAACGACTGCATGCCGCTGCGCGCTTAAGCGAGGGCAGCGTCCACGCGGGCATTGTTTACCTGGCCGGCCAGGTGGCGGTAGGCGGTGGCACGACCATCGAGGCGCAGGCGAGCGAAGTGCTGGCCAGCATCGACAAACTCCTGGCCGAGGCGGGAAGCAGCAAATCCCGCATCCTGATGGCACAGATCTATCTGGCAGACATGGCCGACTTTGCCGGCCTGAACGCGGTATGGGATAAATGGGTCGCCCCCAGCCCACCAGCGCGCGCCACGGTGGCCGCCAAACTGGCCAAGCCTGAATGGAAAGTCGAGATCGTAGTGACTGCAGCGCTGTAAGCGCAGCAGGCGCCATGGCGCCGGCAGCGGAGCGCTGCCCGCGCTGCGGGCAGCCTAACCGCTGTGCGGTCGCGGCGGGGTCCGACGCGCAGCGCCGCTGCTGGTGCATGGACCAATCCTTCCCGGCGGCACTGCCGCAGGGCGGCGGCCCGGCCTGTCTGTGCCAGGCCTGTGTTCAGCAGCTGGCCGCCCTGGGATAGGCTCTCCAGCATGATCATCCGCTATCGGGACGACGCCCCGTTGACGGTCGCCGCGGCGATCGAGCTGTACAACCGTTCCACGCTGGGCGAGCGGCGGCCGGTGCAGCGTCCCGATATCTTTGCCGGCATGCTCAAGAACGCCAACCTCACGGTGACGGCCTGGGACGGGGCGCGCCTGGTCGGCATTGCCCGCACCCTCACCGATTTCACCTACTGTGCCTACCTCGCCGACCTGGCCGTGGATCTGGCATACCAGAAATCAGGCATCGGCCGCGCGCTGATCGCCGAAACCCGCGCCCGTCTGCAACCCGAGTGCATGATCGTGCTGCTGGCGGCGCCGCAGGCCAATGACTACTACCCCCGGGTGGGTTTTGAGCACAACCCGCGCGCCTGGGTGATGAAGGGCGCGTTCGACTAGGCGCTGTAGCGGCCCGAGGCCAGAGTGTCCGCCGGGACCCACATGCCATGGAAGGTGGAGCGCACGCGGGTGGGCATACGCACCAGGGCCAGCGGTCCCGCCTCGAGTCTTTGTGCATCCAGGATCGCCAGATCGCTGCGCAGCTGCGCCAGGCGATTCACCAGCACCAGCAGGTACCCCTCGCCTTCCGCCGCGCCCGGCCCGCGCGCCACGAACACCGGTTCCTGGACGCCACTGTCCGCGCCGGGTGACCAGGTGGAGAGAGTTCCGGACTGATGATCGATGCGTCCGATCGCTCCCATGCCAACGGCGCCGGCGACCGCATCGGGCGGACGGCAGATCACATAGCCGTAGCGATAGGGCTTGCCCATCCAGCGGTCATCGATTTTCGGCATCTCGCAAGGCGTGCCCAGCAGCCGGCGCATGTCGAGCTGTTCGCTTTTGAGATTGAAGCTCATTCGCGTCAGCAGTGGCGGGGCCGGTTTGAACGGCGAGCCGTCACGGCTGGGGAAGAAATCGAAGCAATTGCCGTCGTAAAGGCACAGGTCCAGGTGCACCGTGTCGCCGGCGGTGACCGCGTTCATCATATGGCCGGCGCTGACCGCGGGGCCTTTGAACCAGCGCGCCTCGCGCGCGCTGCCGCGTCGCGGCACCACGACGTAGTAGCTGTTCTGGTCGGGGTGCCACTGGTAGTACGGACCACCGGCTTTGATGACCTCAAGGTCGGTGATCAGCGGAAAGAAGGGCACGATGATGTGCGAGTCAGTGACGGCGAAGTCGTGCACCATCCCCGGGTAGGGCATCTGCAACGGGGTCTCATGCACGATGCGGCCGTCGACATCGGCGATATAGATGACCAGGTCGCGGGTGGCGTCGCCCTGCGCCTGGTATGAAAAGGCGATGAGTTCATTGCGATGCAGATCAAGCTTAGGATGCGCGGTCAGACTGACCGACTTCAGCTGCCCCCCGAAATCAAACTCCCCGCGGGTCGCCAGCGTGTCCGGATCCAGCTCGATCGGGCGCGAATCCTCCTTCAGCACCAGCAGCCGCCTGCCATGCCACACCACGTTGGTATTGGCGGTGCCGTTGCTCTTGCCGGCCACGGCCGGATCATTGGTGTAGCGGTTGCGGTAGCGGCCGAACAGCGAGCGGCGCGCGGCCTCCTGCAGCAAGAAGCGCTCGTTGCGCACCCAGCGGTTGCGGTAGTCGGCGCGGCCATCGGCGATGCGGAACAGGTGCACCATGCCCTCGCCGTCGATGAAGGTCTCGTGCACCGAGCGCGAGGGGTACTGACGGTCCGGCCCGCAGCGGTACAGCGTGCCCGACAGATCCGCCGGGATCTCGCCCTGGACCACCTCCAGGTCGCGGATGTCGGATTCGGCGCGATGCGGCGCCCCCCACCCCTGGTACAGCGGTATCTCGGGAAATCGCACGACTTCGGGCATGATGGACCCCCCCAAAGGTAAGCGGTGACCCATGATGCTCGACTCGAACGCGGAGCTCAATGAACCGGGGCTGCAGAAGGCTCTGGCGGACCTGCATTCCATCCTGATCCCAGGGGAGAACGTCGAGGCCTGGGCCACCCAGCGCCGCCTGTTCGCGCTCACGCGTCGCAGGGTGCTGCTGGCGGCCACCAGCGGCCGGCTGATCTGGCTGGTGCGTCACCTGGTCAGCGGTTTCGACGTGGTGAACCTGCGCTGGCAGGATCTTTCCGAGGTCAGCCTGCGGGTGGGAATATTCGCCGCCGAACTGGTCATCCGTGCCGATCTGGCGACCGATCTGGCCATCAATGCCCAGCCCGGCACCCGGCTGATTAACATTAATGGCCTGCGCAAGGATCAGGCCCAGGCGGTGTACCGCATCTGTC
Source organism: Steroidobacteraceae bacterium (assembly GCA_035487155.1). Taxonomy (GTDB): domain Bacteria; phylum Pseudomonadota; class Gammaproteobacteria; order Steroidobacterales; family Steroidobacteraceae; genus DAIDKA01. The sequence goes on along the minus strand of DATHMK010000085.1, from coordinate 5,542 downwards.
AGGCCCAGGACCAGGCCTGGCGCGAGAAGCGGCGTATCCGGGAGCTGGAGGAGCTGCGCGCACGTTCGGGCGGCATGCAGATCAGCCAGAGCCCGGCGAGTGCGACGCCGGCCGGATCCTCCGATGCCGTCAAGCGCCTACAGGAAGCCAAGCAGATGCTCGATTCGCGGCTCATCACCGACAGCGAATACGAGTCCATCAAGGCACGGATCCTGGCCGGGGGTTGATCGGTGTATCGTCGCAGCCTGATGTTCGGGCCCCAGACGGAGTGAGTGATGAGCATGCGCAAGATTGCAGTGGAGGAAGCGTTCTCGATTCCCGAAGTGGCCGAGGCGCTCAAACAGGTGGCGCGGGCGCCTGGGGAGAGCTCGGATCTGCCGCTGATGCGCGGCATCTATGACAGCCAGGGCGGCTACGGGAGCATGAAGTTCCTGGAGGGCCTGCTGGACCTGGAAGACCGCAGGCTCAAGGACATGGACGCCAATGGCGTGGACATGCAGCTGCTGTCCCTGACCGCCCCGGGCGTGCAGATGTTTGATGCAGACACCGCCTGCGAGCTGGCCACGCTGGCCAATGACCGCCTTGCGGCCGTGATCGGCCGGCATCCCAGCCGCTTCGCGGGTCTGGCGGCGTTCGCGCCGCAGTCACCCAGGCGCGCCGTTCGGGAAATGGAACGCGCCATCCGCAACCTGAAGTTGAACGGCTTCATTCTCAATTCGCACACCAACAGCGAATACCTCGACGACCCGAAATACTGGCCGATTCTCGAGGCGGCCGAAGCCCTCGAGCGCTGCATCTACATCCACCCGCGCGGCCCCGCCGATGGCCTCAAAGGACCCATGGGCCACTACGGGATGGATTCGGCGATGTGGGCCTATGGCGTGGAGGTCGGCACGCATGTGGTGCGCATGATGGCCTCGGGCCTGTTTGACCGCTTCCCTAAATTGAAGATCTGCATCGGCCACATGGGCGAGGCGGTGCATTTTTGGATCTGGCGCATCACCTTCATGAACAGCCGCTCACAGCTGATCGGGCGCGCGCCCAAGACCAGCCTCACCATGGCCGAGTACTTCCAGCGCAATTTCGTGATCACCACCTCCGGGGTGGAGGATCCCCTGGCGCTGGAGTATTCGATCAAGAAGCTGGGCATCGACAATGTCATGTGGGCGATCGACTACCCCTACCAGCCATCGGCGCCGGCCGTGGCCTTCATGGATGCCGTGGAACTGGATCCCGCCGACAAGGCGAAGCTGTACCATCGCAACGCCGAACGGATATTCCACATCAACAATAAGCACACGGGTTCTCAATGAGCGCACGAATCATAGACGGCAAGGCCATTGCCGCGAAGATCAGAGAAGAACAGAAGCAGCGGGTACTGCGCCTGCAGCAGCAGCACGGCGTACGGCCGGGACTGGCCGTCATCCTGGTGGGCAGTGATCCGGGGTCCCAGGTCTATGTCCGCAACAAGGTCACCGCCTGCAAGGACGTGGGCATCCGCTCCGAGCTGGTGGAGATGCCCGCCACCGCGACCCAGGATCAGTTGCTCAGCCGGATCGATGCGTTCAATACGGATCCGACCATCCACGGCATCCTGGTGCAGCTGCCGTTGCCGCCGCAGATCGACGTGCACAGCGTCCTGGAGCGCATCGACTTCCACAAGGACGTCGATGGCTTCCACCTGTACAACGTCGGCGGCCTGATCACCGGCAATACGGTGTTTCCGCCGTGCACCCCGTACGGGGTGCAGAAGATCCTGGAGCACGAAAAGATTGAAGTCGAGGGCCGCAACGTCGTGGTCGTCGGCGCCAGCAACATTGTCGGCAAGCCGATGGCGCTCATGCTCATGCAGCAGGAGGCCACGGTGTGCATCTGCCACAAGAAGACCCGCGACCTGGGCATGTTCACCATGCTGGCCGACATCCTGGTGGTGGCGGCAGGGGTTCCGGGGCTGATCGTCCCGCAGATGGTGCGCACCGGCGCCGTCGTCATCGATGTGGGCATCAACCGCCTGCCCGACGGCCGTATCGTCGGCGATGTGGAGTTTGAAGGCGTCAGGCAGAAGGCCTCGGCGATCACGCCCGTGCCGGGGGGCGTGGGTCCCATGACCATCGCCATGCTGCTCTACAACACGGTGCAGTCGGCAGAGCGTTCGGTCGCCTGAGCCCTCAGAGCAGCTGCTTGCGTCCACCACGGGGGTGCGCGGCGGGCCGCTCATGCCCACCTACCAGGCACTCAGGCTTTGGTTGCGCGGGGCGCAACTCGGCGCCACGGTATGCGGTTCCTTCACCTCGCCTGCAACCTGCGGCAACAGTGCCCAGGGCAGCACGCGATCGAACGCTGGCGGCGGCCCGCCGGAGATTGCGGAGTCCGCGGCGCTGTGAGCTCCTCAATAGCCGATGGTGAAGCGTTGCCGCAGGTGTGCGGGCATCTGGATTTCATCCAGTACGGCTACGGCGTAGTCCTCCATCGAGATGTGGCTGCTGCCATCGGCAGCCACGATGAGCTGGTCGGTGCCCAGGCGGAATTTTCCGGTGCGCGTGCCCTGGGTGATGCTGCCGGCCGGGCTGAAGTAGGTCCAGGGTGCATCCTTGATGGTGCGCAGGTAGTCCAGCGCGTCCTTCTGTCCCAGCACCTCGCCGCGGTAGGCCGCGGGCATGCTGTCGACCAGCAGCACCCCGGGTCTGACTTCCAGACTGCCGGCACCGCCGACAAAGATCAGATGCGGCGCCGCGGCGCCCAGCCTACGCAGCGCCGCCACCAGCGCGGCGGCGGCCTTGGGGTAGGCGGCAGGATCGGGCGGCCTGCGGAAGGAGACGGCGCACACCACCGCCCTGGCACCCCTGAGCAGGCGGGCATCAGCGGCCGCATCCAGCACATCGCCCTTGACCACCGTCAGCTTCGGATCCGGCGCCAGGGCCGTGGCCGCGGGATCACGCACCACCACCGTCACCGCGGCGCCGCGGGTCAGCGCCTCCGCGACGATTCGCTGGCCGATGTTGCCGGTGCCGCCGAAGACCACGATATTCAGAGGCGTCGCCGCCAGTGCCGGAACGCTCAGCAGAAGCACTGCCAGGGAGAGTGCAGCGTGGCTGAGGAGTGAGCGTTGCATGATGGGGGTATTATTACATCCATGGCCATCAGACCGGTCCTGAAAATGGGGCATCCATTGCTGCGCCAGGTGGCGCAGCCCGTGGGCGCATTTGATGCGGCGCAGATGCACGAGCTGCTGAGCGACATGGAGGACACCATGCGGGCGCTCAATGGCGCGGGGATTGCGGCGCCGCAGATCGGCGTGAGCCTGCGGGTGGTGATCTTCGAGATGAAGGAGAACCCGCGCTACCCGCATGTGGCGCCCATTCCGTTCACCGTGCTGATCAACCCGGTGCTCAATCCCCTGGGACAGGAACTGGAGGAGGGCTGGGAGGGGTGTCTGTCAGTGCCCGGTCTGCGCGGCGTGGTCCCGCGCTACCGACGGCTGCATTACAGCGGACTGGACCGCAACGGACAGGGCTTCGAGCGCACCGTGGAGGGTTTCCATGCGCGCGTCGTCCAGCATGAGGTGGATCACCTGGATGGGGTGCTGTTCCCGCAGCGGGTGCAGGACATGACCCTGTTTGGTTTCGAGGACGCCCTGGTGGGCCAGATGGTGCCCACGCCGGACTGACGCGCCGCTCAGGCCAGGTTGTGGAAGACGCTGTGGACGTCGTCTTCCTGCTCCAGCTTGTCCACCAGCGCCAGCACCTCGGTGGCCTGGTTTTCCGGAAGCTCCACCGGAACCGTCGGCAGATACTCGTGCTCGGCGGAAATCGGAGTCAGGCCGCGTGCTTCCAGGGCCTCCTGCAGCTTGCCGAAATCCGCGAAGGCGCAGCGGATCAGCAACTGCGGTTCACCTTTCTCGCCGCTGCTGTCGCCCATTTCATCCAGGCCATGGTCGATGAGATACAGCTCCAGGTCATCATGATCAATACCGGTCGGATCCAGACGGAATACGCCCATCTTGCGGAACTGGAAGCTGACGCTGCCGCTGGTGGCCAGGTTGCCGGCATTCTTGGTGACCAGATTGCGCACGGTGGCGACGGTGCGCACCGGATTGTCGGTGGCGGTTTCGATCAGCAGGGCTATGCCGTGGGGTGCGTAGGCCTCGTACAGCACCTGCTGGTAGTTGGCGGCATCGCGCCCCGAGGCGCGCTTGATGGCCGATTCGATCTTGTCCTTGGGCATGTTCACGGCGCGCGCGTTCTGCACGGCGCGGCGCAGGCCCGGGTTGCCGGCCGGGTCGGGGCCGCCCGCCTTCACGGCCATGGTGATGTCCTTGGCGATGCGCGCGAACTGCTTGGCCATGCGGTTCCAGCGCGCGAACATCGTGGCTTTTCTGACTTCGAATATGCGACCCATGTGAAACTCTTCAGCCGGATGTAAAAACCCCCGCTTGCGGCGGGGGTGTTCGATCAGATGATTTCCTTGCGCCTGCGCTTCAGGCCAGCTCGGCATGCAGCACGCGCAGCCGGCGACGCTGCACCTTCAGGCGCTGCTCGATCTCGCGCAGGCGGGTCTGGAAGCTCGCCTGTTCCCAATGTTCGATGACCGCGCGCTTCTTCTCTTCCAGCCACTGTTCCTTGACGCGCGTCCAATCGGCGACCGCGGTGGCCAGGGCCTCGTATTCCTGCGTGATCTTGGTGCGCAGCTGGTCGATATGCGTCGGTCGGCGATGCGCGTCCGGCAACAGCGCCAGCTTCTGCTGTGCGCGGCTCAGCTGCATGGCCAGCAACGCCCGCTGGATCTGGAATGCGGGAGTGGTCTTCAGGCGGCGCGCCAGCCCCACCCAGGAGCAGGCGGAGATCAGCCACTTGGTCGGATCCCACTGCCACCAGCGCGCGCCGTTGCGATAGTCGTGCGCAAAGATGTGATGGAAATTGTGGTAGCCCTCGCCGAAGGTCACCAGCGCCAGCACCGGGTTGTCGCGCGCGGTGTTCGCCTCGGTGTAGGGACGCGAGCCCCACATGTGTGCCAGGGAGTTGATGAAGAACGTGAAGTGGTGGCTGAGGACCAGGCGCGCGACGCCGGTCAGCAGCAGTGCGCCCCAGAGGTCGCCCAGCGCCCAGCCCACCAGTGCCGGTAGACCGAAGTTGATGCCAATGGCCAGCGGCGCGTAGTAGCGGTGCTGGAAGGCCAGCATCTTGTCGCGTTTCAGATCCGGGATGTTGCTGAAGTCCACTTCCCCGCTCTTGTAGTCCCGCAGCATCCAGCCGATGTGCGAGAACCAGAAGCCGCGACCCGAGGAGTAAGGGTCTTTTTCGTTGTCATCAACGTGCAGGTGGTGGCGGCGATGGCCGCTGCACCACACGAAGGCACTGTTCTGCAGCGCCATCGTGCCGAAGATCAGGAAGAACACGCGCAGCGCGGGATGCGCCTCATAGGCCTTGTGTGCCCACAGCCGGTGATAACCCGCGGTAATGGACATCTCATTGGCAACCAGGAAGAACACCGCGAAAGCCCAGATGCCTGCGGAATAACCGTGCTTGATGCCGTACCACGGCAC
>DATHMK010000084.1:0-16573 GCA_035487155.1 Steroidobacteraceae bacterium | reverse complement strand
GCATGCCGCTCAGACCCTCATCAATCGTGGCCACACGGCTGAGGGGTGGCGGACGATTTTCACGCACGGCGAGGATCGCGTCGGCCACTTCACTGTATAGCAGACCGAAGCCCTCCAACGTGCCTTCGGGATGCCCAATGGGCAGGTGCGTCACCCCGCTTGCCCAGGGTCCGACTCCCGGGCCGCCACGGCGCAGTATCTGAGGCGGCGCACCCAGGGGCGCAAAACGCAGCTCCTCCGGGTGTTCCTGGTCCCAGCACAGGCTGGCCTTCTCGCCGTAAATGCGTAGCCGCAGTGCGTTGTCCTCACCGGCGGCCACCTGGCTGGCCCACAGCGCGCCTTTGGCGCCCCCCTCGAAGCGCAGCAGCACCTGCACATTGTCGTCGAGCCTGCGACCCGGAACAAAAGTGGTGAGTTCCGCGGCTACACTCAGGGTACGCAGGCCCGTGACGTATTCAACCAGGTGGTAGGCGTGAGTGCCGATATCACCGAGGCAGCCGCCATCGCCGGCCCGTGCCGGGTCGGTTCGCCACCCTGCCTGGGGCGATCCCGTTGCTTCCACGGCACTGGACAGCCAACCCTGCGCATATTCCACCTGCACCACCCGCAGTGCCCCGAGCTGCCCACCGCGTATCATCTCACGGGCCTGTGACACCATTGGGTAGGTGCCATAGGTGTAGGTGACGAAGAACAGGCGATCACTGGCCTTGACGAGCTGGTGCAACGCCTGCGCATCCTGCAGATTGCTTGTCAGCGGCTTGTCACAAATGACATGCACGCCGGCCTCCAGGAAGGCCCGGGCCACCGGATAATGCAGATGATTGGGCGTGACGATGACCACGGCCTCGATGCCGTCCGGATGTGAACCCTCGCTGCGCGCCATCTCCTGGTAGGACTCATAGACACGGTCGGACAGCAGCCCCAGCTCGCGGCCCATGGCCCGGGTGCGCTGCGGATCACTGGAGAAGGCGCCCGCCACCAGCTCATAGCGTCCTTCCAGTCGCGCCGCCATGCGATGCACCGCGCCGATGAAGGCTCCGGGTCCACCGCCGACCATGCCGTATCGAATGCGTCCAACAGCCATACGGCCGTATGTTACTGCTTTTGGACCGCCTTGAACCGGGCCACGGTTTCCACATGCTCGGTGAAGGGCATGAGGTTGTAGGCCCGCAGCGCCGCCAGCTGCAACTGACCGCCGCCGAGCAGCAGGCGCAGGTCATTCTCAAAGCTCGGCAGGCCGCAGCTGATATAGATGAGCTCATCCGGAGGCCGAGTGGCGAGAGCCTGTGTCAGCGGCACATCCAGCCCCTTGCGTGGCGGATCCACGATCACCAGCTGCGCATCCCGCAGCGCTTCGATTGCGCTCCCGGCCGCGCCCGGCACCACCTCAACCTTGTCGCCGAGCGTTGCAGGCAATTGCGCCCGACCCAGTTGCAGGCCCTGCAGTGAGTGTGGATTCACCTCGTTGAGTACGATCCGTCCCACCCGTTCGAGCACCGACAGCCCGATGGCACCGACGCCGGCGTAGAACTCGGTGACCCGGGCACCCGGCGCGATCCATTCGCGGATGTCTGCCACAATCTGCTGGGCCACCTCGAGATTGCTCTGCCCGAAAGCCCCTGGCGGATAATGCACCGCCGCCCCACCGAAGCGCTCGACGACACTGGCCGGCCCGCAGAAGTGGTAAAACTCAGAACCCAGAATGGTGTTGTTGGACTGAGTGTTGAAGTTTACCCACAGGCTGTGCAGGCGCGGTCCAAGTCGCCCGCGGATCATCTCCAGGCATTGCAACAGCGGGTCCGCAGCGTGTGTGTTGGCCACCAGCACCACCTGCGCGGTCGCTGATTGGCGCTCAACGACAACCTGCAGATACCTGACCAGGCCCAGATGGGCACGGTCCGAATAGCAGGTCACGCGCGAATCAACCAATGCGCCGCGCACGACCGCGGCGACCTCGTTGATCAGCGGATGCTGGATGCGGCAGTCAGGAATATGAACGACGTGGTGACTGTCGGCCTCGAATAGACCGATCTTCGGCGACCCAACGCGCCCGCGAACCGCCAGGCGCGCGCGGTGCCGGAAGCCCAACAGGTTACCGGAATACACCGGCACCTCAGGCAGGCCATGCTGCCGCGCCAGCTCCTGAAGCTGTGCGCGCGGCGCGCGCGCAATGCCGGCGACGCCAAAACGCGGGCAACCGTCGCAGGGTGGTCGATGCGGACAGTGAGCCGCTGTGCTGTTCAACCCTTGGCTGGGCGTGCTCACCGCCAGCCGCACAGTCGTGCGGCATGGAAGTGGCTGCGCTCAGCGACCGCCCATTGCACCGCCGGAACCGGGGGTCATCTGCGTCGTGGACGAACCGCCCTGGCGCTGCAACTGGTTCATGTAGTCGCGCGTATCGTTCTGGGACGCCTCAAGTTGAGCCTGGCTCAAGCAGACCTTCTGATGTGCGAGTCGCGAATCCGGAGCCGTGTCGTTGCGGCAATAGCGCACATCCCCATTGTCCGCCACGACTTTCTGATAGCCGTAGGGAGGCTTGAAACTGTCCGCCGGCTTGGCAGCGGATGCGGGTGCAGTTGCCGGTGCGGCGCTCGCGACCGCGACCACCGGTGCAGGTGGCGGCGCGGCTGCAGCGACCGGCGGCGGCCCCGAAGCCGTGGCACAGCCGACCAACCCCGCCGCGGCGGCAGTACTCAAAACAAAACCCGCGATATGTTTCATGCGTCCCCCTCTCGAGCCCTCGGTGCGGAAGATAGTAGCCTAGGAGACAGCCTAATTGGCGATGCGATCTCGATTACAGGGCTCGCGCGGAAAGCTCCTTTGCCCGAGCCTCCTGCACGCTGTTGCATTGTCAAAAACTGTAACCTGCGCAGCCTCGAGCTCCAACTATCCATTTTCTAAGCTAAATATCATAAGCCTTTGATAGTTATACCCAATCAAGACGCCATCAATCTACAATGAAACCCCCGGACTGTAGCTTGAAGAAACCGGCGTAGATTCCACCGTCCTTGAGCAACAGCTCGGCGTGTGTTCCCTCCTCCACAATCCTGCCCTCATCGAATACCAGGATCCGGTCGGCATCCAGAATGGTCGAGAGCCGATGCGCGATCATGATCGAGGTCCGGCCGTGCGTCAGCGAGCGCAGCGCCTCCTGTATGGCGCGCTCATTCTGCGAGTCCAGCGAACTGGTGGCCTCGTCCAATATGAGGATGGGACGTTGCGCCAATATGGCGCGGGCAATGGCGATGCGCTGACGCTCACCGCCGGAAAGCTTGATGCCGCGCTCGCCGACCAGCGTTTGGTACTGCTGGGGCAGGCCCATGATGAATGAGGCGATGTGCGCCTGTTCCGCCGCCTGGTGTATCTCATCCAGGCCCGCGGCGGGTTTGCCGTAGGCGATGTTCTGAGCCAGGGTGCGATGAAACAGGACCGGATCCTGGGGCACCAGGGCGATGGCACTGCGCAATGACTGGCGCGAGCCATTGGCGATGGGCTGGCCATCTATCCTGATCTGACCTTCCTGGATCGCGTACAGGCACTGCAGCAGCCGGACGAAGGTTGTCTTGCCGCTGCCTGAGTGCCCGACCAATGCCACACGCTCACCTGACCGGATGGAAACGGATAGCTCGTCGAACACCGGCGTGGTCTTGCCGGGATAAGTGAAGCGGACCTTGTCGAAAACGATCTCACCGCGGCGGATGTCCAGGGGCGCAAGGACCGGCGTGTCGGGAACCTCCGGCGGCTCGCGCAGCAGCGCCATGACGGCGTGCAGATCGTATGAAGAGGTCAGCAGATTCTTGACGTTGTCCACCAGATCGCGGACGTAGGACTGAAGGATCGTATACGCAAAGGCGAGGTACGCCATCGCTTCCACGTTCGCCTTGCCATGAAAGAGGTACCAGACCCCGCCACCGAGCAGCAGCACCAGCATCCCGGTCAGCAGCAGGCGCTGGATGATGGCAGCGTAGCTGCCCAGGAGATAGGCACGCAGATTGCGCGCCTGCAGCCCACGGGTTACGCCCAGAAAATCCGCGAGCTCCACCTGCTCCTGCGCATAGGCCTTGGTTGTCGCGATGCCACCGACGGTATCAGCCAGGTGTGCAATGAAGGAATCCTGCGCAGCGGCGTACAGTCCCTGGGCCGGTCCTGAGATCCGGAAGGCGAAGCAGGCACTGACGGTGAACAGCACCCCGACATAAGCGATCAACAACAATGCCAGGACCGGAAAGCGCAGGGCCAGAAACGCCGTGCTGCCGCCCAGAACCACCATGGTGGGAATGATGCGGATCAGTATCAGATCCTCGAAGGTCTCGATCCTTTGGCGGGCGCGGCTGATCTTCGAAACGATGGCGCCGGTGAAGGTGTTGACGAAAAAGTGCTCGGAAAGAAGCTGTACATGGGCGAAGGCATCGTCCATCAGGTTCTTGAAAATCGCAGTCTCAAAGCGGTTGTAAATCAGGAACACAAAGGCCGCCAGCACCATTTGTGTGAAGTAGACGCCGAGGAACACCGCCACGGCGCTCAGGATGGCCGGCCTGCCCGCCCCGAGCCTGATGGCGCCCAGAAAATTGGCAAGGGCCGTGGGCAGATAGGTCTCGAGCAGGGCGGCGCACACATACATGCACAAAATGACGGCCAGCCGCCCGCGCTGCGTACGCCAGTACCCCGCGGTGAAGCGCAGAACGTCAAGAAAAGAGAATCCTTTGGTCACTTTCATAGCGCTCAAGACCGGGGCGCGGCAACGAGGATGCACGGCAATCGCAACACTGCCGCTCGATTCAGGCGCGAGGAGGATCCAGTCGCGCCCGCAGGCGCTGATTCCCGCTACGGATTATGCATTATTTGGAACCGACGTTCAGGAACGGAATGGGCGCACCGGCATAGACCGCCTCGGGCAACTTGCCGTCCCACTTCTCCGCCTTGGTCTGCTCGACCTGGATGCGTCGCAGCTCCAGGATCTGAGCACTCTGCGCCGGCGCCTGGCTTTGTACCTGGATGGCCTTGGCTTCGGCGGTTGCGTTGGTAATGCGCGCATAGGCATCGCCATCGGCCGTGGCCCGCACCGCATTCGCCTCTGCCTCGGCAACCGCCACTTTCTGCTTCTGCTCTGCCTCGACGGTCTTGAGCTTGTTTTCCGCAGCCAGCCGCAGCTGTTCCTGGGTCACCTTGTCGTTGATCGCGGCCATGTAGGTCGGGGAGAAGGAGAATCCGGTCATGTCGATGTTGATCACGCGCGCGCCATATTTGGCAAGTTTCGCCGTCAGGGCATCGTAGATGTCGGCGGACACCTTCGGCCGCTGTGATATCAGATCGGGCGCATCGTACCTGGCCGTTACCGACTTGAAGATCTCATGGGTGGCGGTATCGACGTAGGATGACAGGTCACCGTCATGCGAATACTGCTCGAACACCTCCGATACCTTGTCGGGCTGGATGGCATAGCGCACGGTAAGGCTGGTCGTGACCGGTTGGGTATCCGAAGTGGCCCCTTCGGCACTTTGGACATTGGCGGTCTCCGCCCGGATCGAGAAGATGGAGAGCTTCTCCCAGGGCGGAAGAATGGTAAGGCCCTCGCCCTCGATGCCCACGATCGCGCCGAAGCGAGTGACTACTCCGCGCGACCCGGTCGGCACGCTGTAGAAGGGCCACACGAGCGCTACAACGATGATTGCGACGACAATCATTCCGCCCAGTCTGATGAGTTTCTGCAGATTCAAGGATTCCATTCTGCCCCCTGCTGTCTATTCTGATGCGACCCCTGAGCTTTCTCGCCAGGACTATTTTTTCCGCGATTGATCTTCGGTGTCGGTGACCTGCGGATCAAGCTCCAGCGCGCGTCGCCGATCCTCGGCCGCATCCTTTAGGCGACCAATGCGCGCCGCCGCCAACGAGCGGTTGAAAAGGACCACCGGCTGATTCGGATCCAGCTTCAGGCTCGCGGAATAATCACTGATGGCCGCGGCAAATTCCCGCAGATCGAAATGCACATTGCCGCGCTTGAAATACGCGAGAGCATTGTTCGGATCCACTTCGAGAACCTGGGTATAGTTGATGAGGCTCTCGGACATCGATTTGCGCGCATAGCTCGCCTGTGCCTGTCCCAGCAGCGCCGATACGTTCGCCGGTTCGAGCGCCAGGGCGGCCTTGAAATCCGCCTGCGCCTTGTCCGCCTGCTGCATCTGCTCGTAGGCGCCGCCACGATCGACGTATGCCGCCGCCGCCGGTGTCAGCTCGATGCTGCGGCTGTAGTCGCGGACTGCGCCTTCGAAGTTTCCCATCTTTTCCTCCGCCACTCCCTTGTCCAGGATTGCGATGCTGTCGGAGCCATTATTGGCAATGACATGGTCGAAGTCGCGCAGTGCTTCATCATACCGGCCCATCGCCAGATACATGGTGCCGCGGCTGCGTAGCGCCGGAGACTTCGGGTCCAGGGCGATCGCTGCGCTCAATTCGGCGAGCGCCTCCTGCGGATCCTTGTTCTTGAGCAGCCTGCCAACGGCGGCGCTGGCAGGTGCGAACGATGGCAGCAGGTGCATGGCCTGCCGATAGTCCTCCAGGGCCTTGTCAATCTGGCCACTGCGTTCATAGGCCGTGCCGCGATTGTAGGTCGCCATGCCGTTGTTCGGCTCGGTGCGAATCACTTCGGACAGGTCGGCGATGGCCAGATCAAACTCCCCGGAACGCAGATACAGAGTCGCGCGATTCGAGTAGGCGATGCGATCCTGAGGATCCAGAGCAATGGCGCGGCCGAAGTCCGCGATCGCCTTGTCGCGATCACCCATCGAATTCAAGGTATTGCCGCGATTGTCGTAGACCATGGGGTCTTTGGGATTGACCTTCAATGCCTGGTCGTAGTCCTGCAGCGCATGGGGGAAATCGGACTTGGCCGCATAGAAGTTCGCCCTGCCCACCCAAGGCTGCTCGTCCTTCGGGTCGGCCTTGACCGCCGCATTGAAGTTTCGCAAGGCCTCCTGGTCATCACCCGTTTGCTGAAAGGCCTGGCCGAGCGACAGATAGATCGTTGCGATGTCTTTTTTCGCGATACCGCCCTGATCGACAACCTTGGTGCAGCTACTCAGGCGCGTGGCCAGAGGCTGGTTCTGATCGGTGCACACCGCGGCATTTTCCCGCATCTGCGCCCAGGCGTTGTAGTCGCTCTGCGCATGAGCCGGCCCGCCGCGCCAAGCACCGAACCACAGCAGCAACCCCAACATTGCCGCGACGGTATTTCTTGCCATGCACCGTCTCCAGGTGAGTGGTCATCCGCGGCAGTCGCCGCCCCGTCCGCTCCCTACCATTGTATGGTGGATACTCGCCGGGTGGCCCGGCGCTGACCTCAGTGACCCGACAGGGCGCTTTGAAACGGGGCGCTGTCCAACATTGAACTCACCGTGTTGACGATCGCATCGGAGAGAACCTCATAGTAGTTCTCAAGCTTATACGAACGACCAAACCGGTCTGCATCACCGGATGCAAGCCCCGACCAGAGCGTCTTGCCGGAGCGATCGGCGACGGTCACACGCACGCCAACTTCCGCCTTGTAGGTGCTGGTTTCCCTGACGTAGAACTCGGTAATCTCACCCTTGATGGTGACATCGCCATCGCTATCGACCGTTTTCAGACCGGCACGATCGAACAACTCACGCATGTGAGTGCCGACAAACGCACCGACGTCGTCGGCAGTTGTAACCGGCTTGGGCTGGTCGTCCTCGTTATTCTCGCCGATGGCTTCCTTGGTGCTGCGCAGGTCCTGGAATGCCAGGAACTGAATGCGCGCCTGTGACATCTGCAAAGTGCCCAGTCGCAGCTCGGACGTGGGTTTCCACTGAAGGGGCACGTGCTCCAACAGTGCCGGTCGGGCATAGGCCGCCGTAATCGCAATGAACAAAACCAGACAGAATCGAGCCCGCATGGTGTCAATGCCTCGCAGTGTCCCCAAAGTGGCCACGCAGATGGTATTCGCTCGCCGCTGCAGGCTCCATCCATCTCGCATATGTGTTTGATTCATATGGACGCCATTGGACTCGATCTGCCGTATAGCCTTGATGAATTCCGTGGCAAGTCGCAGTTCTACCCAAGTTTACTTGGGAGATGCCGATAACTGGCTGTATAACATCGAAAATTTGAAGACGCCCGCAAGGACGGACCTACTCAAGATCATGCCCTTCGCCGCACACCGAAAACGCCTCACGCTGCTGGTCGTGATTCTTGCCGCGATCCTGGGTGCGGCCAGCGGCTTTCTCATCTGGCGCACCGTCACGCTCAAGATGGCCATGGTCGAACTTGATCACCATGCCTTGCGCTATATGCTGCGCGCGGAGGATTCATCCTCCGCGTCGGAACGCTTCCTGAAGACCATGGCTGCGGCCCACCTCGCGCCGTGCTCCGATGCTGAGATTGTCTTCATGCATCACCTGCTCATTCAATCCGAGTATTTGCGGGACGGCGGCCGGATGATGGGCGGAAGAGTGGAATGCGACACCATGTTGCGCCCCTCTGAACTCCCCACCACTGTCTACAAACCGGACTTTCGCCTGAAGGATGGAACCGAGGTCTACACCGATATCCGGTTGGTCTCTGAGGATCCTGAGGCAAGAGTGGGTGTGGAGCGCGGCGGATTCTTCGTCACCTATCTGCACTGGCGACCCGATCGACTGGGCAATCTGCCCCTGGACTTCACCCTAACGGAGGTCGGCAACACCGGCGGGCCGCCTGGCTGGTTGCATGGCGAAAAGCCAGGCGCGCCGTTGGCCATCCTCGCCAAAGAGGGTTGGGCAAACGTCGGCGGCACCTTGTATGCCACCCACTGCTCGCCTCACTACTTCAACTGCTTTACGGCCTTCGTCAGCATCAACAAGGCTTTGGGCGCGCAAGGCCGGCAGTCCTTCGAATCCGCCGCCGCGGGTGGAGTCGCGGGGGTTCTGTGCGGCTTTCTTCTCATGGCGCTCTATTATCGCAACCAAAGCATGGTGTATCAGCTACGCCGGGCGATCAGAAGCCAGAAGCTGCGCGTGGTCTACCAGCCGATCGTGCACCTGGAATCGCGCCGGATAGTGCAGGCGGAGGCGCTCGTTCGCTGGAGTGACGACACCGGCTATGAGGTGGCTCCCGCCATGTTCGTCCAGGTCGCCGAAGCCAATGGCTTCGTCGGAGAATTGACCGAACTGGTGGTTCGTACGGTGCTGCGCGACCTGGGCGAGGTCCTGCGTGCACGTCCTGATTTCAGCATCAACGTCAATGTCACCGGCAAGGATCTCGCCGATCACACGTTCCTGCCGACGCTGGAAAGGCTTCTGGCCGACGCAAAAGTCGCGGCCAAAAGTCTGACCATCGAAATAACCGAAAGCTGCACCGCCAAGAATGAAGTGGCGGTTGAGACCATAAAACGCCTGCGATACAGCGGGCATCGAGTGCAAATCGATGACTTTGGCACCGGCTACTCCAGTTTGTCGTATCTGCACTCCCTTGCAGTGGATGCCATCAAAATCGACAAATCCTTCACGCACGCGATCGGTACGGAAGCGGTAACGGTCAGCATTCTTCCCCAGATACTCGCCATCGCCAAGACATTGAATCTGCAAGTCGTTGCCGAAGGGATCGAGACCGATCAACAGGCCGCTTATTTTGCCCGATGTGAACAGCCAATCCTGGGCCAGGGCTGGCTGTACGGCTACCCGGTCGCGGCCGACCTTTTCTGTCGCCTGCTCAACAGCAATGAACGAAAATCATCTCCTTAGGTTTTTGTCGTGGATGTGTTGCTGGGCGTTGGCAGTTGGCATGCTGCCGGCGTTGGCCGCCGACTCCGCCCGCGTGCGCGCACCCCTGATACTCATGACGTACTGGTCGCACAATACGACCCGGTTCGCAGGCTACCCGGTGCCTGGCAGTGTGGCTGAGTCGGGTTCCGTGCAGGTGAACCCGGAACTGCAGCGCCAGTTGGATGCCATCAATGTGCTCGCCTATTCGTTCCTAAAGGCCGACCCCGCCGGGGAAGTGTACTTCGACAATCCGGCCACCGACCTGGCATCCGGCGATGTACGGCAGTTCTGCAGTCAAACCCCTACTGCCTGCCCGGGCGCCGGCGCCGCTTCGGCCGGCAGTTTCTCGGCCTTTGCGCGCCTGGACAATCACCATCACACACTGCAGAAGATTATTTCCATCGGCGGCGGGGGCAGCCAGTCCTCCATGGACAATGCCCTGAATCATCAGACGGAGTTTGTGCGCTCTGCCGCCGGGCTCATCCACACCTATCACCTCGACGGCATCGACCTTGATTTTGAGCCTGACGAGTTCTTTGCGCCTGGGCAGGGCGAACAGTATGCCAAGCTGGTCGCCGCCTTACGCCAGACTCTTGGGCCGGCCGCGTTCATCAGTATCGAGGTCCCCGGGGACCGGGAGACGCTCCGCAGCATCGACTGTCCGGCCGATACTCGGTGTCGCAACTACCTGGCGCTCATGGCCGCCGATGCCTATGTCTCGCTGATGGGCTACGACTATCACGCCCCCGATTATCCCGGGACGGTCACCGCCAACGACTCCAATCTCTATGCCGACCCGGATGAGCCCTTGCTGCCGCGGTTTTATCACATCAGCGACAACGATGCGGTCGAGTATCTGACATCCAGGGGCGTGCCGCCCGAAAAGCTGCTGCTGGGTTTTCCAGCCTATTTCGTCGGGTATGGCGGAGTGAATGCGCCGGAAGGCAGCGATGGGCTCTATCAGCCCTTCGATCGCTCCCAGACGATTGCCTACGACCTGGGCTCCAAGGCAGTTGGCAGCTATCGGGCCGCACAGCGGCTTCTTGAGTCCGGCCTGGTGCCGCACCGACTGCTCATCGCCGGCAAGCTCAGCGCGGTCTACGCCTACAGCGTCGCCCTGCATGAATGGATCAGTTACGACGACGCGGATTCCATCGCCGCCAAGGCCGACTATGTCATTGCCAGACATTTGGGCGGCATGATGATGTGGGAGATCGGCGAGGATGTGGCGCTGGATGATCGCAATTCGCTGCTTCGCAGCGCGCACCGGGTACTGTTCGGGACGCAGCCGTGAAAAAGCGTTGAGTTTTTGGACACCGCAATGTCCCTATGCGTCGTGGCCACGGGCTATCGCGCAAGCGGCCTGGCAATTAACTATGGGCCGTAGGGCACCGCATCTGCCCCAGCGCCTGCTCGACTTGATCAAGGCAGCGCCAGACGCACGCGACGTGCCCTACCCGTGGCGATGAATCGCCAGGATGCCAAACGTCATATCCGGTCGGACCTTCATGCCCCTTTCTGCAAACCCGGCATCCAGCGCGATGCCGGTACGGCGGGGAAAGCCAGCCGCCGCTGCGCGTCGGATAAACCCTCAGCGGTAGCCGTAGCGGATGCGCTGAAATCGGCGCTGCGCCTGCTCCCGGCGCAGATCCTCCTCGAGCTTGCGCATGTCATCCAGCGCAAGTCGGCGCTCCCGGCACAGGCGCTCGAAATCACTCTCCGTTCCGCCGTCGGCTGAGCCACACGCGGTCGACACAGCCCACGTTGCGGCTTCACAGGCATCCATTGATCGATCCATCAGCGTTTTCATGGGCGGTCACACTTTTCCGTTGCGGCACGAGATCCCTATAGGTGCACATCATGCGCGCCTAGGAAGCGCATGCAGGTGTCGCCAAGTACCGTCAGGCGGGAGTGGCGACGCTTGTGCTCCGACGTGACTGAAACTGACCGGTGATGCCAGCGAGTGACAGATTTTGGCACCTCCGCTCAACCGTAGCGGGTGAGCGACAAAATGCCTCAATCAGGATTGCAGCCTCGCTCCTTCAGCCATTGCGTCAGCGACTTACGTGAGGCGATGTAATTTCACCAATGTCGTCGGAACCAAATAGAGACCCACATCGACTTTATAGGATCGTTCATTTTGTTTGGCAAGTCGCCATCTTGGCTACAACTGGCAACCGATAAAGCCCTAAGCACCAAGGCTAAATTGAGCCTACTCAAAGAGTGCATGAAGAACGCTACTCTCTTGGACAACAGATCAAAACAATGCGTCGCAGAGTGTTTTTCTCAGATTGAGCAAGTTAGAACTTACCGCAATGCGATAATTCATCATCACATTTATGATCATGAAAAAGGCATTGGCGCCTACGTTGATGATTCAAATTCGGCATATCAAATTCCGGTTTCCATAGACGCACTCAAATTGCTGTACGGAGTCCTATGCACTCTCCTGGATGAATTGCGCGAAATCGACCTACTATTTCGCCTTGAGACGGGCACACAACGACCCGGCAGGCTTGATAGCACGACGGGCGAGTTTCATTCTCTCAATGATGATGAACTGAAGAAGAGCGTCATACCGCAACACACCAAGAGAATAATGGTGCTACAGAAGTCCCGAAAAGAGTTGCAAAAGCTACCGAAATTCCCCGATGCTGATCTAATTCGACCGATGAATGAGAGGGATGATGGTCGCATCGGATAAGGTGCGAACCGACTTCTAGAAGCTGTGGCAATTGAGTATGGTGAACCTCTTGATTTCGGCGCCAGATTCCAGCCGTTCACCACGGACGGCATCGGGCGCAGAACCGGCATTTCGGGGTGCGTCCGGCTGACTGGAAGGTTTTGGGAATTGTTTTCGACGCTTCCGGCCCGAAGCTGTCGGCTGAGAACTCAATATAGCGTCCAAAAACCCGCCGTTGACACGAAGGCGGCAAACCCATGTCTAAAGACAAAACTCATGCGACCATCGCCCCTGGGACTCAAGGGGGCGGCTGTGCAAAATACAACAGGGAAGTATTCATGAGAAACCGACTCCGTGCACTGATTGGTGTTGCAGCGTTGCTCACATGCTTCGCATTCCTATCACGGGTCGATGAGGCGCAATCCTCAGCAACAAAGCACCAGCAGGCAGTGCTTGTTACCGGCGCCAGCACGGGAATTGGCCGCAAGATTACCGAGCGCCTTGCGGCGGACGGCTACTTCGTCTACGCGGGAGCACGCAAGGAGGCGGACCTCAAGGCCCTCGGGGCACTGCCGAACGTTCAGCCTGTTCGTCTGGACGTGACCAATCTGCAGGATATCGACGCGGCCGTTGCGACCATCGCCAAAGGCGGGCGCGGCCTATATGGCCTCGTGAACAACGCCGGCGTTGTCACGGTCGCCCCGGTGATTGATATGAAGATGGAAGAGTTCGATGTGGTGATGGCCGTCAATGTATTCGGGCCATGGCGCATCACACGGGCATTTGCGCCGCTCATCATTGCTTCCAGGGGCCGCATCGCCAACGTCGGTTCGATCAATGGCATCTACACTTCGCCGCAGTCGAGCGCCTATTCAATGAGCAAGCATGCCATTGAGGCGTTCACCGATGGGCTCGCACAAGAGATGAATCCGCTTGGAGTAAAGGTGGCCATCATTGAACCGGGCGGCTACAAATCCGACATCTTCAAGAATGAGATACAACGATCGGGGACCGGTGCTGGACTCGCCGAAATGGCATCTCGCGAGAAGGATCCGGACGAGGTAGCCGCGGCGACCGAACAGGCGTTGTTCGAGCCCAATCCAAAGCGCCGTTACATGGTGGTTCCCAATCAGGATCAGGCGCAAATGACGATCAAGGCGCAGATCGAACAGCTGGTGCAACTGAATGAAGGTCAGCGCTACACCTACGATCGTCAGACACTCGTCAAAATGCTCGATGACGCGCTGGCTCAGGCGCGGCCGCGGACCCAGTGACGCTTTGGCCAAGACATCCTGCCCGAAGGACTGCGGGCGACCTTTGACAGCGTTTCCGGCGACCGCAAACTCAAAAATTGCTACTCATCCGACTTCCCCGACAGCGGACATCGGCGAGAGGCAGCTCCGGGTGCAGACGCGTCCGTCACGCTGCCGGAGATACTTCCCGTACGATGCGTCTTGCGTTGCTGATTTCCGCGATGCGCAGATCATAAGCTGTCTGCAAATTCAGCCACGAACGCGCATCGCCGCCGAAATAACGGGCCAGACGCATGGCTGTATTGGCGCTCACGCCACGCCGCTTGCGCACAACTTCATTGATACGCGGCGCCGGTACATGCAATGCCTTGGCCAAAGCATTGGCGCTCATTCCAAGAGGCTTCAGAAAATCCTCCTGCAACACCTCGCCGGGATGTACGGGGCGCATACCATTCTCGAACATATCTCTATAACCCTCTCAGCGGTAGTCCACCATCGCGACGTCGGTTGGCCCTTCCGCTGTCCAGCGAAACCAAAGACAGAATTGATCATTAAAACGAATGCTGTATTGACCCTTTCGATCCCCGGCAAGCGCTTCAAGCCGGTTGCCTGGCGGCGAGCGCAAGAACTCCAAGGTACTTGCCGCATCCAACTGAGCCAATTTGCGGGTTGCCACCTTCGCCACATTTGAAAAACGCTTGCTCTTGCCGGTCTCGAACAATGCCTGTGTCTGGGCACATTGGAAACCCTTGACCATGTAACGCTATATAACGTTGCACGTTAAACGTCAAACTCGCGTCGCCATAAGGGCAGATACAGATCG
Organism: Steroidobacteraceae bacterium; assembly: GCA_035487155.1. GTDB lineage: Bacteria > Pseudomonadota > Gammaproteobacteria > Steroidobacterales > Steroidobacteraceae > DAIDKA01. The sequence continues at coordinate 2,056 of DATHMK010000084.1, read as the reverse complement.
CTGTCAGTAGCTGCGGTGCAAAGGCATTTTCGATGCCCGATTGGGGCCATTCGCCGACGTCCGCTTCGGGTTGCAAAGCTGCCATTGCTTCTGTGGGAATCGAAGCGGCGACCGATACCAGCTAATCCCCGCGCCCATTGACAGAATCTCTGTCAGCCACCGTGACCGCTGCCCTTCCTGCCCATTGGCTTTGTCATCAAATTCAGGAAGGGTTGCGGCAAGTCGTCGGGCAGCACGGATGTCTTGGCTCCCGAGGCTGCTGTTGCCGTAGATTTGATTGTGGGGTTTGCCAAGAGCGCAGGTGCACGGCAATTTGAGAAGACGCTTTAGCGCTCGCTGACATGAGCGACGCATCCGCGCTGAGAATTGGTCCGACAATCCGGATCCGGGTGCGCACTGCAGGGCAACTGCGGAATCTCTGCGGTGATCTGGGTCGTGATCGAACGAATCCTGCGATCCATCAATGCCGTCGGCTGCGCAGCTCCTCGGGCAGTCGACGGCTTGATTCCACGAAACGGTGATTCACCCTGCGCAGTTCGCAGGCAGTGACCCCGAACAGCGGGCTTTAAACAGACTATTTGCCGCCCGGTGCTGAACCCGCCCCCGCCGGTGCTGAGCCCGGCGCCCCCGGCGGCCTCCCTCTCCCACACTTTGGCGTCGTGCAAACCGTGACCTCGTGGATGTAGCGGGTCATGCCGCCCTCAACCCGAAACTGGTTGCTGGTCGGGGTCCCGGGCTGATCAGGTGGCAGTCCGGCATCGATCCAGGGGAAGTCGCTGAAGATGTCAACGGCGCCGACGGTCTCGTCAATGACGTAGCGGCGCTGGCTTACCTTGAGCTTCTGCGGGAACGCTCCCATGTTGCACGTATTGCCCTCCGGATTCCGGGTGCCCGTGTACATGCGGCCCTCGAGCCGGGCGCAGGGCGTGCCATGCGGCACCTTGATCGTCGGGTCCCCCCAATTGTCCAAGTAGGCGTCGGCCACCGCCTGAATGACCGCGCGCGTGTCGCGCTTGTCCTTGGGGATCTCGTCCCACTTCTCCGCCTGCGTGTAGCGAAGGTGCTCGGCCGCGCCGAACGCCCAGTCACCCTCGTGTGTCACCCTCGACTCCAACTTCGACACCTTCCCGTTCTTGGTCGCCTCCATGCGCGTGTGGATCACGTACGGGCGCGGGTCCGTGGCCCCCACCAGCTCCGTGAAGGTGGCGCATTGCGTCGTGTCGTAGAAGCTGCGGGTGAAATCGACCGTCAGGGGTGCGGCCAGCACGCCCTCGGCAACGTCCTTGACCTTGTCGTTCTCCGCGTAGGACGCCTTGGCTGCGAAGGGAAGCATGGTGGGCTTCCCGGCCGTTTGGGCCTTGACGTAGGTCTCGGTCAGCTTCTGGAGCATCTTACGGCTGCATTCCGCCCTGGCATTTGACGCGAAGGCCGCGCCAGCAAGGACGATTGAACAGAACATGATGGCGACTGTTACTTTTTCTCTTCTCATTTGCGCACCCCTCCCCCGGGTTCTTCGCGTGCATTGTAGGGCGATTTCTCGCCCGCGTCCGCGGCGGGTCAAATTTCGGCGGCGAGCCGGCACAAGGCGGGTGCAGGCCTTGACTCGTCAAGTCTGCTTTGCCCTGCTGCGCTCGAATGGCCAGGTCGTTTCGGCTGTCTGCCATACGGCTTGACCGCTTGCGTCCCGGCATGGAATCTTTCCGCGGACGATCGCGCTATCCTCTGCGGCTCAGGAATTCCGGGTTCATCCATTCAGGCTGGGGGTCGATGCCATGCGAAAGCAATCTCGCTCGTTGCTTCTGATGTCGGTGCTTTCCGGTTTTCTTCTCGCCGGCGTAGTCGCCGGCGTCGATGCGGCGCAGCAGCAGCCGAAGGCGACACGCTGGTCTGATCCGGCCACCTGGCCGCATCACAAGGTGCCGGTTGCCGGCGAGCTGGTCGATATTCCAAAAGACAAGCATGTGCTCCTGGATGTCAGTCCGCCGGGGCTCAACGGGGTGACGGTCCACGGCAAACTGAGCTTCTCGGACAAGTCGGACCTGGAACTGACCACCGA
>DATHMK010000083.1:0-64168 GCA_035487155.1 Steroidobacteraceae bacterium | reverse complement strand
ACCGTGGGGGGAGGAACCAGCGGGGGCTAGTTGCGCTCTCCGATAGATGAGTTTCAAGATCCCGAGCCCCAAACTAACGATACCCAAGACATGCGAACCATAGGCAACTGGAATGGCGGAAGGTGAAGACGATCGAAGTACCAGCACAGCGAGGCTGAGAAAGGCCAGTCCAACCACTCCGAAGACGATGGCACTACGCACGGCGACGCCTTCTAACGCCAGAGTTGAGCGGCCGCGCGCGGGCCAGGTTCACGGGGTGCGTCGATGACAGAAACCGGCACTTTATCCATGCGCGGTCCGCTCGAACGAATGTTAGGGTGCCTTGGCACAACAGCAAGATTGGCAGCCGTGTGACGGAACAGCAAGTTCGGCACCACGTTTGGATTCAGGGTGTGGGAAAAGGTCAAAGCTGGCGCTGAATCCAGTCGTAGCCGTTGATCGTGCTTCGACAATGACTGCCGCGCCATCGATAGGAGCGACAAGGGTGGTATCCGGATCGCTGCACTACGACCACCGGCTTGAAATCCCGCTGTTGCCTGAGGATTCATCCTGCAGCCTAACGAAAGTAGTTGAGCGGCCGCGCGCGGTTGATGACCCGGTGCGCGACGGTGACAGAAGCTGGCACTTTATCCATGTGCGGTCCGCTCCAACGATTGTTAGATCGCCACCGGCAGTGAGGTCAGTGTACGCCACGAATGGTCGTATCGAAATATCGGCAAGGTGCGGACAAACGCAGTGCTGGAAACGGGCAGTTTGCACCGCACCCGTTCAGCGATACCACCGCCGATCCCGGCGCAACAGTAAGTGCCACAAGATCAGGCATGGCAATACGAGCGGTGCACCGGCGGGCAAATCCATCTGGCACCAGGCCAGTCCCCCGTCGTTGCTCGATGCCCCGGCCAAGCGATCTAACGCCAAAGTTGAGCGGCGCGCTGCTGCGCTACCACGGGCAGTTTATTCACGGCGCGTCCGCTCGAACGATAGTTAGATGATGCGGAGAACACGTACGACCGCGTCTATTTCGGCTTTGGCGCGCGCAGCGTCAGTTCTGCTTCCACTTGTCCCTGCATATGGGTCTCCAACAACATTGATGCAGACCTGCGATCCTGAAAACTCTACGGTCACTAATTCGCCCCACGTCAATGCCGTCCATGGAGCCTTGATCCTAGCGGCAATCAGTTCGTTCTTTCTGTCATCGCAGATGGTCCAATCATTGGACACCGCTACGTCTAACACCCTCCGATAGTTTTCAGCTGCACCATCGGAGGTCTGAAACACCGTATACCGAAGCCTGCGCCTCTGCGCGAACCATAGAAAAAGGGCCAGGGTCGCGGAGATTGCGACGCCCCACCACAGGTTTGGATTATGTTTTTTTCCACTAACGAGATCAGCGATGCCAAAATATGAGCAGAAGACCGAAATGCATGCGAAGTAGAAGGAGAGCCGATACTGCCCCATCCATCCCCAAATGCGCAGAGGAGCGCGGGTCGGCTGTGAGGCGCGGTCCATGATCTCCATCTAACTACTTTTTCGACTGCACAATTGTCGCAATGAATTGCTGCACATTTGCCGCATAACCTGGACCTGTCGGTCTTGGAGTTCGACACCCAGCCGCCAGACTGACCAGATCATAACGCTGAAGGCTGGACTGCAGTACGGGAGCCGAAGCGTTAAACATATTGGCCTTGCATATCTCGATCCCGGATTTGCGGCTCTTGGTTTACCCTTCGAAGAGGCAACGACGCGGCATGGCGGTTCGCGCAGCGGCGGCGCGGCTATCTTTTATCGGTCGCCAGCTCGTCGTGAGCGATCTGCTGCAGGCGGGAGGCCACATCGGGAGGAATGTCGAGTTCCGCTGCTGCGATTTCACGCGAACCAAGTGAGGAGGGGTTCTTGCCGGTTATGGCACCAAAGGCGACCAAGGCCTCGAGGTAATAGCCGTAGGTGCTGGCGTGATAGTTGTCCACGGCCCACAGGTCGATTTGGCCCGGTCCGATTCCTTTGTAGGGGTTCGGTGTCGCCAGGCCGCTCTTGATGGCCCGATTGAACGCCTGGCCCACCGGCAGCACTCCGTGAACGCCCGAGGTCGCCGCGGCCGCCTTGTCATAGCCGACGCGCAGATCCTTTTCCATGGCGTCGATCGGTTTGCCATACCAATGACCCGTCGGTTGGTAGGTCAAGTCCGCACGTGACCAGGTGGAATCCAGCCAGATGTCGACCTTGGGATTACGCCCCTGAAGGAGGGACACCAGCGTACCGGTGGATTTGATGAGGCTGGTCGGATCGCCCGGGTGAGCCGCGTCGAGGGTTGAAAAACTCTGCAGGACAACGTGGTCGAACGGCCCGATGATCAGCGGCCTCTTGTTGTCAATGTGCCACTGCAGGTCCTTGCCCGGCGAGGTCTCCAGGCTCACCTGCCACTGAAGACCCGTCTCCTGAGTGAAAAGCTTGAACAGGGCGGGCATTCCCCCTACGCCCTCGTTGTTCAGATCAGTGACAGTGTCCTTGCGGTAGTGCCAGACAGGTGAGAGGTAGCCGAAAGTGAAGCTATTGCCGACGAACAAGATTGTGTCCGCGCGGGCCATGGTCGGCGGGACCATCGCCAAGACCATGGCGAATGCGGCGATAGGTGCCCGCGTTGAGATGTGCCACATTTGACCGGCCTTGGTAGTTGCTGCGATCTGGTTGGAAGCCATTTTGCGACGCTGCGTTGCGGCTCACAATCCGAAGAGCGCACGATCGTCCGCTCGGCTCAAGGCGCCCTTGAGCCATCCGCGTAGAACCGCATCCGCAATAAGCCCTTGCTCGACCTTCGCCAGAACGATGGCGCCGACCAGGATCTTGCGGCGGATATCCTCTCGCCGCGAGCGTCGAGCCTCCAAGCTCTGCTTGCGGGCGGCGACCCGCTGCTGCTTCGCTTTCAGTTGCTTGAGGCGTTCCTCCAGCGTGGGGGTGCGTTCATTGAACTTTGCGACCACGGCTGCCTCCGTGTTCGATGGGTGAGGTGGTGCCAGGGTATGGCCTGATGACGGACGGCGCCAGCCTCTTGCGCGAAGACAGGCGCAGGCGCATTGTAGTCTCGAGCGGAGTAAGTGCGCACTTATACGTCGCTTCGCGACGTGGGAGGAAGAGCCGCCGCCCGAAGGCGTCGGCCAGAACCCAGTGGCCATCTATCACCTGAGTGCCAAGATTCTGACCCGAGCGGCAGGTCGCTCGGTCGTCGCTGCAGCGGCCTATCGTGCCGGGGAGAGTCTTGCCGAGGACGCCACCGGGATGACCTTCGACTACACCCGCAAGAGCGGGGTCGAGCACTGTGAAATCCTCGCGCCCAAGGTGGTCCCGGACTGGGTCCACGATCGTTCCCGTCTTTGGAACGCAGTCGAAGCTGCGGAGAAGCGCAAGGATGCCCAGCTCGCGCGGGAGATCGAGGTCGGCCTTCCGATCGAGCTCGACGCCGATCAGCAGCTGGCACTGATGAGGGCATTCGTCCAGCGCGAGTTTGTGGCCAGGGGGATGATCGCGGATCTGGCGATACACCGCGATGATGCCAACAACCCCCATGCGCATGTCCTGCTGACTCTGCGCAGCATTGACGCTGCGGGCTTCGGCCTGAAGGAGCGCTCCTGGAATGAACGCTCCAAGCTCCTGGCCTGGCGGCAGAGTTGGCAGGAGATGACCAACCAGCATCTTGCCTTGGCGGGTCATGACGTGCGGATCGACCACCGAAGCCTGAAAGACCAGGGTCTGGACCTGACTCCGGGCCGCAAGATTGGCGTGGGACGCGAGCGGCAGCAATCCGAAGCACTGCCTGATCGCATTACCGAACGTATTGCAGAGCAACAGCGCATTGCCCGCGAGAATGGCCAGCAGATCATCGAGGATCCGGGCCGGGCCCTGAAGGCGATGACGCATCACCAGGCGACCTTCACCGAGCACGACATTGCCAGGTTCCTGCACACCCGAACCGATGGGGCCGAGCAGTTCCAGGCGGCGTATGTGAAGGTGACGACCAGCCCGGAGCTCGTGACCCTGGGACGGGATGATCGGGGTCGAAAGCGATACACCAGCGCGGAGATGCTGCGGGTGGAGGCGCAGATGCTCAGGGATGCCGGAGCCATGATTGAACGAGGCGGCCATGGAGTAGGGCAGCAGCATCAGCAGGCGGCGCTGTCGCAGGGGGCCTTGAGCGCCGAGCAACGCGTGGCCTTTACCGAACTTGTGGCGCAAGGCGATGTGAAGGCCCTCGTGGGCGTGGCGGGTAGCGGCAAAAGCCATTTGCTGGCCGCGGCACGCGGTGCCTGGGAGGCGCAGGGCTATAGCGTCAAGGGGGCGGCGCTGGCCGGAATTGCCGCTGAGAATCTCGAGGTCGCCTCGGGCATCAGCTCTCGCACTCTGGCCAGCTACGAATTCGCCTGGGCTTCCGGGCGCGATCCGCTGACCGCGCGTGATGTACTGGTAATCGACGAGGCCGGCATGATCGGGACGCGCCAGCTTGCGCGGGTACTCGCCGCGGCGCAGACCGCCCGTGCGAAGGTGGTCCTGGTGGGGGATCCGGAACAGCTGCAGGCCATCGAGGCGGGTGCGGCATTCCGGGGAATCATCGCCCACAGTGGCGTTGCGGAACTCAACGAGGTGCGCCGACAGAATCACGCCTGGCAGCGGGAGGCGACGCGGCAGCTGGCGACGGCCGCCACCACTGAAGCACTGGGTGCCTATGAGGGGCGAGGAGACATCGCGCAACTGGATACCCGGCAAGCAGCCCGCGATAGCCTGCTGGCCGGCTGGATCCGTGATGGGGAGCAGGACCCGCGGGCCAGCCGCTTGATCATGGCCTATACGCGCGAGGATGTGACGCAGCTGAATCGCCTGGTGCGAGCCGCGCGGCAGGCGCGGGGCGAACTGGGCCGTGCCGAAGTGATTCAGACCAGGCGCGGGGCTCTTGAGTTTGCGGTGCGCGACCGGCTGTATTTTTTGAGGAATGAGAAGAGTCTGGGTGTCAAGAATGGGTCACTGGGCACGGTGGAGAAAATCTCCGGCGGCGTCCTTCAGGTGCAGCTGGACTCCGGCCAGCGCCTGGCCGTCGACAGCCGCTTCTATCAGGATTTGGATCACGGCTACGCGGCCACGGTTTACAAGGCACAGGGCGTGACGGTGGATCGCAGCTACATCCTCGCCACCCAGCACTTTGACCGGCACTGCACCTATGTGGCGCTGTCCCGTCACCGGGAGGCGGCGCGGGTTTTCTATGCGACGGAGGATTTCACCGCACCAACTGCAAATGGCGTGAGGCCTACGGCGCCAGCGCGGCAGGGTTTCTTCAATATCTTGTCACGCGCGCGGCCCAAAGAGCTCGCGCACGACTATCTGGATCCCGCCGAAGGACCAATCTCGCGCATGCAGGACATCGAAGCCAGACAACAGCAGGCTGCCGAGCGCTGGCGGGAACGGCAGCTGGCGAGCCCATCCCTGGGACTACAGCACACCAGAACCCAGGAGCACTCGCGCGGCGGCCCGGAGGATGACCTCTAGTGCAGATAGGTTGAGAACACGTAGTCATTCGCCTTGTTCGGTGTATGGCAGGCGAAGCATTGTTTGGGCGCGTCGGTGACGATGGGTTTGGCGGGATCCCCGCCTGGCCATGCCTGGAATCCCCAGCCGCCGGTCGCGACGTATTGCTTGGAATCCTTGATCATCACGGTGACGAATTTGCGAGCCCCTTGATGATAGACGGCGTCATCCAGAGAGAACTCGCGGTCGTCGTCCACGAAAATCGTGCCCTCGGGGTAGGGTGTCGAACCACCCCGCTTCAGGCGCGCGAAGCCGAGCCGGTTGACATAGATCAGGTGGTTGCCGGTGATGAGCCCGGTCTTGTTGGGCTCTTTGGAGACCAGCATGGAATTCACCAGATACCAGTGCTGGAACTCGGCCGGAATCCTGACACCTCCACCCGTACTCGCGAACAGCGTTCCACCGATGACCAGCAAGGCTATGAGCGCCGCCGGTATCAAAAGCCGCCTGTTGCCCAGGTCAAAAGTCCTCATGGCGGCTCCTCTCGTTAGTACTCTCAATTTGTACCCTTAGGCTGCGCATCCGCAGGGCGTCTTGTCGATGACACATTGGTATGGCTTGGGCGATCGCCGGCGCGGCCGCGGGGAGCGTTTGACTCGGTAGGATTGAGGCCGGCAGACTTCCGGGGAGCAGAAACGGGGTGGCCGGCATCGTGATTTTGGTGCAAGTGCAACATCGTTGGACAAAGAAAGCCTTGGCGGCCGGAATAGGGGGCGTTAACCGTGCCTGAATCGCTCTCCCATGGTACGCCGGCATTCCTGATCGGCTACGCGCTCGCGGCGATTGGGCTGGTGGTGGGAATGAGGCGGGCTCAGGCACCGCTGCGCAAGATGTTTTGGGTGCCAGTGGCTGCGTTGCCCGTGATGTTGGGTGTGGGTTTGCTGTGGTCGTTATTTCCCTGGGTAGGGGCCGAACCTTCCGGCACTGTGGCGAGCACGGCAACGGACCTCTTGGGAATATTATTCATGCTCGTCGGCAGCGCGCTCGCGGGCCTGGTGTTTGCGCGAGTGAAGTCGACAACCCAGCATCACCGTGGCACGCGCCTCGTAGAGGGCCCTGTCCGTGACGCTTTCGTATCCAGACAGGGCCCGGAACTGAGCTTTGCGGGGTATCCGCTGCCGGCGGTGGATGAAACCAAGCACTTCAAGCTCATCGGCACCACGGGAACGGGCAAGAGCACGGCCATTCGGGAGCTGTTGCGGGGCGCCTTGGCGCGTGGTGACCGGGCCGTCATCGCCGATCCGGATGGCAGCTATTGGCAGCATTTTCGCGGCAGCGCCGGAGTGCAGCGCGTCCTGAATCCATTCGCTCCCGACTCAGCCCAATGGGACCTGTTCGGCGAAATCAATGAGTTGCATGATGCGGATCAACTGGCGCGTTCCTTGATTCCAGACTATGAGGGATCAGATCAGAACTGGCGGCTCTACGCGCGGACCTTCCTGACCGCGGTGCTGCGCCAGCTGCATCGCGTCAACGAGCATGACATTGCGAAGCTCTACTATCTTTTGACCATGGCTCCGGCGCAGGAGCTCAGAGACCTGCTCGAGGCGACTCCCGCGGGCCCCTTTCTCGGCCAGGACAATGGCAAGTTCTTCGAATCCGTGCGCGCCGTCGCGAACGTGCATCTCGCCGGCCTGGAGCATGTGGCGCGCCAGGCGCCGGGTGAGGCGCTTTCCATCCGCAAATGGACGCGCGAGGGCAGTGGAGTGCTTTATCTTCCCTACCGGGCAAGTGAGATTGCGTCGCTGCGAAGTCTCATCAGCACCTGGATGCGACTGGCGATATTCGAGGCCATGAATGGGGAGGAGGCAGACCGGCGCCTGTGGTTCATCGTCGATGAGCTTGACGCCCTCGGAGCCATCGATGGGCTTAAAGATGCCCTGGCGCGACTGAGGAAATTTGGCGGCCGCTGCGTTCTGGGCTTCCAGAGCATCGCCCAGGTTCGCGGCACCTATGGAGATGCAGAGGCGCAGACGATCGTCGAGAACTGCGGCAACACGCTGATCCTGCGCAGTTCGGCCAGCGAACGGGGTGGCACCTCGGAATTTGCCTCCCGATTGATCGGCAAGCGGGAAATCATCCGTCAGCAAAGCTCGCTCAGCCGTCCGACAAGGTGGGGAGGCGCGGCCCGCGAGACACGCACCGTCAGTGCGCAGCACGTCGTGGAAGACGCGGTGATGGCCTCTGAAATCGAGCAGCTGCCGGATCTCAATGGCTTTCTGAAAATAGCATCCAGGCCGGAGTGGAGGACGGTAACGGTTTCCAGGTCCTAGCAATGGCCCTTAATGCAGGTGCTGAAATGGTCGCGGTTCATATGTTCGGCTCTAGAATACGCTGCCAGTTCGCAACCGACTCAGCCTTCTAGTTCCGCTTCCCTTCTCGCCTGAGCGTGCGAGCCCAGGACGTGAATCCGTAGCTTGGGGCCAACTCAAGCCCAGTCACATCGATGCCTTTCACCGGACTCACTATCTCTGACACGAGCGCGACCCGGTCCCCGAAAAAGAAGACCATTCCGTGCCAGCCATATGTGGAACCGACCTTCTGACCCAGCGCTATGAAGTCGTAGTGAGAGGCCAGCCCATTGACCTCACTTCGCGCGTTCTTTACTTCGAAGCTCTGGTCGTGGAAGCGATGTGCCTCGTGATCCTGAATAAGCCATTTCGCGGTCGCTTCGTACTGGTCGTTGGGGACAACACTATCCAGCTTGAACCATTCGATGGTGCGAATGCTCAGTAGCCCGTTGATGGTCGCAGGAGGGTTGAAGGGGAAATCCGTTGTCGTCAAGTGTGGGGTCGATGTCTCCTTCGTCGGTGGATAAAGCCGGTCGAAGCCAATCGAGTATTCGCCATCCTCGGAGTAGTACCGATTGTGCTCCACTCGTCCCTTCGCCAAGCAAAGGGAACCGATGATCAGGCACCACACGACTGCAAGCACCAGGAGACGAGCTATCATTGCCAAACTCTCGGCATGCAATCAAGTTCCTGCAGAGTGCGCATAAACTTTCTGGGTCCTCCGTTCAGAAACATAGGTCCCGGTTCCAGAAAGGTGTCATTGGACAGAAATGTTCGGTGAGATCCCGGTCCTGCACCCATGGCAGATACTGGCGGCCCTCCAGAATCGGGCAATGGCATTCGTACACTGGCCACCTCAGGACACCGAGCGCTGCTACTTCGCCGGATAGGGCGTGCCGTCCTTGTGCACGAACCTGCCGTCGGCGCTGGAACTCATCATGTCGATGTCCGAGCAAGTCGTGACATCGTGCGGGTTGCGAGATCCCACCTCGAGATAGACGGCCAGGGCCGCAGACCTATTGATCAGGTGATGGCCATTGCCCGTGCCTTTCGGGAACGCAGCGAAATCGCCAGCGCGCAACATGGTTTCGCCACCATCTTCGAGCAGGGCCAATTCCCCTTCAAGCAAGAATACAAGCTCGTCTTCGTGACTGTGCCAGTGGCGTTGACTGGACCACCCACCGGGCGGTAACGTCATGAGATTCACGCCGAAATCGCGCAGGCCACCCGCATCGCCCACGCGCCGTCGGGTGCGCATGCTACAGGGTGAAGCAAATAGCGCGGGGTATCCGGACCCCTTTCGTGCCGGCACGGCACTGACATCAATTTTAGGCATGCAACACTCCTTCGGCCCAGGATGAACTTCATGTGAAGGTTGCTACCACCAGCTGTGCCAATTGAGTGGCGGTAGTGGAACCAGCGCGAGCGCTCGCCCGCGTCGGCTTCGATCGTCTTGCCGATCACGAACCCTCGTGCAATATTCTGCCGATTTCGTCAACGGATATTGTTGATCGAGTTATTCACGGTATCGTGCCGCGCCTTCATGATATTGGAGATCATCGTGAATTGCCGCTCCTCGTTCTGCATCTGATTCTGCAGCGCGAGATACTGCAGGTTGAAGCTCATTTGTGCCTCCTGCATCTGCTGAGTGGCCTGCATCATCGAACTCTGGCCGGCATCCCCGGTGGCGTAATTGGCGAGCGCCTCGATCTCATCGACAGCAAGACCCGGCATGGCGGTCGCCAGTATCCGGCGCGCATCCTCAGGCAGACGCGCATTGCGCGGTAGCGCGCGCCGTACCTGCGCGCTCATCCGATCCAGAATGATTCGATCCGCCTCTGGCAGGCGTCCCTTGACCCGCTGGTGCGAGGCGGCGAATACCGATATTGCAATGCTTGGCTGCGGCGCTCGTGTGACTGGCGCCGGCTCGGCGGCAAAGCAGCACATTGAACCGAGGCCGACGATAGACAATGTCACAAAGCCCACTTTGCCGAGATGTTTCATGTCGCCTCCATTGGAATCCACCTCACCGAAGTAGACGAGCGCCAGCTCGCCTCCTGATTGTACCGCGCCCGAAATGCCGGTCCTGCACCCTTTGCTGACGCTCGCCAAGGTCCGCCGGTCAAGTCTGCACAACGCGTCTGGGCCCTGGAACCGTGTCCCTAAGGCATACGAAGGAGGATCACAAATTCAGCCGCAAGGAAACTTCCCACGATAGGATCACGTATCGCCATGGCGAGGAATCGGAGGTGCCGCCTTTGTCTTGCGTATTGCCTGACGATGCCCACATATCGCCTTCCATTCACAAAGGGATGGTAATTGGTCATCAGAAGGGCCCCCAACGTGCCGAACACGAATGCCCTGTTGGGTAAGGGCATCCCACTAAACGATACTAGCCGCAGAAGAAAACGGAGAAATGCCTCGGCGCATGCCATGAATAGCATGGCGGTCATGGCGAAGGGGGTCCTTTCGCTCATCACGTCATGACTCTGGAGTTTGAGCACTGGGAAGTAGGTTCCTGCAAAGAATGGGTAGTAGTTATTCAGGGGTCATGGCGCCATCCCCGACGCCATGGCGATGAAGATACAGGGTACGATTGGCGCCGCGCCCAGTGCGAGAGGGATTGACCAGTCAATGCGTGCCGCCGTGTCGCTGAAGGTCGGTCGTCGGCGTTCAGCTGATCGGTGCGGGAAGGCGAGTGAGCGCAGCGGGCCGCAAGCGGCACCTTCGGTGAGTTTCCCACCCACACCCGATGCCGAGTGGATTCCGCGAGCAGTTCGTTAGGTATGGCTCAGAAGGGCAGCAGAGGTCCCTCGGCTGCGCGGCCCGCGGTCAGCGGCCAGCCTTCCAGGCGTTGCAATGCATCGCGACAGACGCAGGTTGCGTTCCACCAATCCAGCCAGGCAAATCGGAGCTCAAATTCTTCCACCGCATCGAGGGCGAGAAGCGCGAGATAGCGTGTGTGGCACCGGTATTCCCTGAGCCAAGCCTCAGCCCAGGCCTTGCGCAGTGTTCGGTCTTCGGCCGAGGCCGCATCCATGAGTCCCCCGGCCCCCTCGGGCTTGGATCTAAAAAGGCGGCGGGCCGGGGTTCAGCCCGCCGCTCAGGGGGAGGTTCGTTGAGGGGGGGATAACGAGTACCTCCGGCAGGTGCAGGGGCACCATGCATGATCGGAGGATGCCGCACAGGAGGGGGCCTGGCTTGGCCGAAAGACGCGCAAATCGAACAATACTGCTGTGGGATCGGATCGAGACTGATGATGCTTTGGTGCTTTGGTTCAAGACCATCAAGCGGGGTGATGGCATTAATGGGCGCAGTCTTGCGGAGCAGCGCCATGGAATTCAGCCGAAGGGAATGGGATCGGTCGGATACGGTCACAGAGGATCGCTCCGATGAGGGGGATGCCGAGGATCTGTATGCGGAGGACGTGACGGCCACGCTGGTGGGTGTCGCCGGTGTTCTTGGACTGCTGGTATTGCTGGCGGTGCTGGGCGCATTGGGCGCCGCGACCGCAGCATGGGTGCACTGGTGATAGGCCATCTAATGGCGGAACACCACCATCTTCTCCTGCGACATGTCGCTCATCGAATAGGGTATCCCGCCGGTGCCATAGCCGGATTCCCGACGTCCGGCAAAGGGCATCCAGTCGGTGCGAAAGGCGGTGTGATCGTTGATCAGGACGGCCGAGGCATCCAGGCAGCGCGCGGCGTGCAATGCCGGGGCGATCTCTTGTGAAAAGATACTCGCCTGAAATGCGGTCGGCAGTGCATTGGCTGCCTCGATCGCCTGATCCAGGTCCTCAAAGCTGTAGACGCATACCACCGGACCGAACACTTCCAGTTGCGAAACCCTGGCGGTGAGGGGCGGGTCCAGCAGAATGGAGGGCAGCAGCGTCGTGTCGCTCAGGCGACCACCGCCGATGATGCGCGCCCCTCCGGAAAGTGCCTCCTGGATCCAAGCGCTGACCCGCTGGGTCTCACGCGGATGGATCATCGGACCGACTTCGGTCTCGGGCCGCACCGGATCTCCGACGTGCAGCGCCTGAACGCGCGCGGCGAGGCGCTCATCGAAAGCCGGACGCAGGCTCTTGTGGACGTAGATGCGCTGCACCGAGACGCAAACCTGCCCCGCATGATAGTAGCCGCCCTTGACGATGGGCTCGATCACCTCATCCAGTCGCGCGCTGCGATCAATGATCACCGGGGCGGCGCCGCCATGTTCCAGTGCGCAGCGGGTCCCGGCGGCCAGCCGACTGCGCAGATGCCAGCCCACGTGCGCGGAGCCGATGAAACTGAGAAAGGCCACCCGGGGGTCGGTGGCGAGACGCTCGGCCAGTGCGTTGTCTGAGGTCACAAGGGTCTGGCACCAGTCTTCCTCGAGGCCGGCATCGTGCAGCAACCCGACCAGGTCAAGGCAGCACAGTGGGGTCGCGGGGGCGGGTTTGACGATCACCGGACAGCCGACGGCAATGGCGGGGGCGATCTGATGCACGATCAGATTCAGGGGATGATTGAAGGCCGAGATCGCGGCCACGATGCCAATGGGCTCCTGAGTGGTGAAGGCCCAGCGTCCCTCGCTCGCGCGGCTGAGCCCCATGGGTACTTCGCGCCCGGCAAAATCCCGCAGCGCCTCGGCGGCATTGCGCAGCCCGTCGATGGCCCGCGTCACCTCCACCGCCGCATCGCTCACCGGTTTGCCGCCTTCCTGGGCAATCAACAAGGTGAAGTGCTGCCTGCGCTCCTCCAGGCGCTGCGCGACGTGGTACAGGAGGGCGGCGCGTTCATGCGGCGCGCGTCCCTTGTGCGACTTGTGACGATTGCGGAAGGCGTCCGCGGCCGCTTGGAGCTTGACCTCCAGAAGCGCGGCGTCGTCCTCGGGAATCTCGGTCATGGGTTTTCGGTCGAAGGCCCGCACCACCTGAAGAGCCGCTGCCATCACCGCTCTCCCGGAGAGGCGGACAAACGCTCGCGCAGCTCCGTGACCAGCACGCGTTCATTTTCCGAATAGTCGATCGGCATGCTGACCAGGTGCACGCCGCCGGTGGTGAAGGCGCGTTCCAGCGTGGGTTTGAGATCCCCGATGCGCTCCACGCGCGCGCCATGGGCGCCATAGCTTTCGGCATAGCGAACGAAGTCGGGATTGGCAAAGGTCATGCCGAAGTCGGGGAAGCGGTCCACGGCCTGCTTCCAGCGGATCATGCCGTAGGCGCGATCCTCGATGATCACTACCACCAGATCCAGCCGCAGCCTGACGGCGGTTTCCAGCTCCTGGCTGTTCATCATGAAGCCGCCATCGCCGCACACCGCCATCACGCGCCGTCCGGGATTCAGCAAGGCGGCCATGATGGCCGAGGGCAGTCCGGCCCCCATGGTGGCCAGAGCGTTGTCCAGCAACAAGGTATTCGCCATGCGGGTGCGATAGTTTCTGGCGAACCAGATCTTGTACATGCCGTTGTCGAGCGCCACGATCCCATCGGCGGGCATGACTTCGCGGATGTCGTGGACCAGTCGCTGCGGTGTGAAGCGCTCCTCCTGGTCCCGGTCGGCGATGTTCCTCAATATGGACTCCCGCAGGGGCAGCAGCGCCTGCGCCCGGGGCAGTTTGCCTTCCAGGCGGTCGGCCAGCAGCCGCAGCGACATCTTCAGATCACCGATCACCTCGGACTGTGGAAAATACACCTGCTCGACGTTGGCCGACTGGTAGCCGATGTGAATGACCTGCGGACCGCTCGCCCCCATGATGAACGGGGGCTTCTCCACGGTGTCATGGCCAATGGTGACGATGAGATCGGCGCGCTCAATGGCCTCATGCACATAGTCGCGCTCCGAGAGCGCCGCGGTACCCATGTACAGTTCGGTGCCACCCGGCACCGTCCCCTTGCCCATCTGCGTGGTGAAGTACGGAATCTTGGTGCGCAGGACGAACTGGGCCAGATCCAGCGTGGAGCGGGGACGGGAGGCGGCGGCGCCGAACATCAGCAGCGGCCGCTGCGCCTTCATGATCAAATCCGCCGCGCGCTCCAGCGCGGTGGGATTGGCGAGCGGTAACTCCATCGGATGTGGCGGAATCAGCGGCGGCGCCTCGCAGCGCTCCGCGGCGATATCCTCGGGCAGTTCCAGATGCACGGGGCCAGGGCGTTCCTCTTCGGCCACCCGGAACGCCTCACGGACCAGGGTCGGAATCATGGTGGCCGAGACCACCTGCCGCGTGAGCTTGGTCAGTGGCTTCATCGCCGCGATAATGTCCACGATCTGGAATCGGGCCTGGCGCGAAGACAGAACGCCCTTCTGGCCCGTGATCATGATCATGGGCATGGCGCCCAGCAGCGCATAGGCGGCGCCGGTGGACAGGTTCAGGGCGCCGGGGCCCAGGGTTGAGATGCAAACCCCGGGCTTGCCGGTCAGGCGTCCGTGGGTCGCCGCCATGAAGGCCGCGGCCTGTTCGTGGCGGGTCAGTACCAGTTGAATGGATGACTGGCGGATCGACTCGACGACATCGAGGTTTTCCTCGCCCGGGATGCCAAAGATCCGCTCCACGCCCTCATTCTCCAAGGCGGCGATCAGCAAATCCGAGCCTTTGATCAACAGCTGCTCCCCAAAGTGCAAAGGATCATCCTGCCGCGCTGAGCATCAATCCGGCAGCTACACCTTGGTATTGGCGGTGCGCCGGCTAGACACTGGGATCCAAGAGCTTGAGCGCGCGGAAGCGACGAAAGTCGCGGTCGGTCGAGCATAGCGTTGCGCCATGTTCCAGGGCCAGGGCCGCCAGAGCGGTGTCGGTGACCAAAGGTCCGCGCACCTGCGCCTCCACCATCTGGGCCTGGAATATTTCCCAGAACCGCTCACCGGCATCGAGGACGACCACATTGGGGCGTTGCAGCCAGGAGTCGACAATGCCGCAGGCCTCGGACGCGGTCAGCGGCCGCTGTACGGCTCGGGGGTTGGTGGCGATGCGCACAAAGGCGAGGAGGGTCTGCCAGGGCAGGGCAAGGGTCTCCTCCGCATTGAAGACGGCCTCCAGCCAGGTGCGACAGGCGAAGTGCTGCGCGGAGTCGCTGTCGTAGGCGTACAGCAGGATGTTCGCATCCAGCAGTTTCACCGCCGCTGCGTGCCTTCGACCTGGTCGAGCAGGCCACCGACGTCATCATAAGAGAGGCCCGGCTTCGGTCCGCCCAAGGCCCGCGGCGCGACGTGAAATGCCGGAGCGGCCTTGACCGTCCTGCGCTGGGACAGGGCGGCGCGCAGGTACTCGTTGACGACGATTTTGAACGGCCGCCCGCTGTGACGGGCCTCGGCCTGGAGGCGTGCCGCCACATCCTCATCGAGGGTCAGGGTAGTTCGCATGTCATGATGCTACAGAGGAAGCATCATGATGTCCACTTCCCACTCTTGTAGACTTCTTGGGGTTTGATTGGATTGAGGTTTTTGGGGGTTTCGGGGGTAAAAAGATTAGCGATAAGTGATGCTTATCGGTAATATTGGGGTGTGGACCGGCCCAATGGCCTGGGCACACTCTATATATATGAGGTTCGCCGATGACTCCGGCCGCGCTGCTGCTGAGCGATCAGGATCTGCAGCTACTGCATGCGGATCCGCCGGCCCCGTACCTGGATCCGGACACCTTGAGCGCCGAGGCCCAGCGCGCGGCGGAAGCCTTCAAAGTCGAAGGCACCTCGGCCAATACCCGGCGCACGTATCAGACGGCGCTGCTGTACTGGGGCGCGTGGTATGCGCTGCGCTATGGGCGGGTGCTGACCGCGCCGGTGTCTGTTCCAACCGTTATCCAGTTCATCCTGGATCATCTGGAACACAATCCCTTGGCCGAGCCTGTGGAGCCCTCGCCCTTCGTCCCTTCCAGTCGCACCACGCAGCATCTGTTGCCGCCGGCGATTGATCGGGTGCTGGTGGCACGCCGCTACAAGGCCAAGCTCGGTCCCTGGTCGCGCGTCACCGTCGAGACACGCCTGGCGGCGCTCTCGCGGGCGCACGATATCTTCATCGCCAACCAGCTGCCACCGCTGCCGGCCGCGGCCAATCCGCTGCGCGATCCGGGCGTGAGAGCGCTGCTCTCCGCCGTGCGTCGCGCCTATGCCGGCCGGCCACCGGATCATGAGCGCCGACCTCCGATTGCGGCGACGCGCCCGGTGATGGAGGCGCTGTTGGGCACCTGTCAGAACGATCTGCCCGGAATTCGGGATCGGGCACTGCTGCTGTTCGGCTTTGCCAGTGGCGGCCGGCGCCGCTCGGAGATCGTGGCGGCGACCTTGGAGAATGTCCGCCGCGATGGTGAGGGCGGCTTTGTGTTCGAACTCAGCCGCTCCAAGACCCAGCAGGCCGGAGGACGCGCGCCGCAGAACTTCAAGCCCATTGTGGGAGAGGCCGCGGTGGCGCTGCAGGCCTGGTTGAACGAACTGTTCCGCGCGGGCATCAGCGAGGGACCGATTTTCAGGCGCATCCGGGCAGGACGCATCACCGAGCCGCTGCAGGATCGCAGCGTCTACAACATCATCCGTGAGCGCGCGAACCTCGTGGATCCGCCCCTGGGCAAGCTCTCCGCGCACAGCCTGCGCTCCGGATTCGTCACCGAATCTGGACGGCAGAACATTCCCATCGGCGAGGCCATGGCGCTCACGGGCCATCGCAGTGTGCAGACCTTCATGGGCTACTATCGCAGTGGCGAAGTGGTGCACTCGGTCGCGGCGCGTCTGATGGAACCGAAGAAATGAGCGTGCAACACTTAGGCGGCCTTTAGTTGTCGGCGCGCCAGCCCCCGCCCAGGGCCTTGAACAGGGCCACCTGATCCTGCACCAGTGCGGCGTCGGATTCGGCCACGGCGGCATCCAGCTCCACGAGGGTCTGTTCGGTGGTGAGCAGATCCAGATTGCTGATCGCACCGGCAGAATATTGATCCTGAGCGATGCGAAAGGCCTGGTGGATTCTTCGCTGGGCCTCGAGCAGCGATTCATGATGCTCGAGCGCCGCGCCATACACGGAAAGCGCCTGTTCGGTTTCCTTGAGCGCCGTGAGCACCGCGGAATCGAAGGTGGCGAGCGCGGCCGCCTGGGCCGCCTTGGCCTGCCGCACCCGCGCACGCGGCGCGGCCATGTTGGGGAATGTCCAGCTGATGGAGGGGCCCACGCCCCAGGCGCGGCCGGCATTCGTGCTCAGCTGCGAGAGCGAGGCGGCAGCGCCGCCGAAGAACCCCAGCAACCGGATGGTGGGATACAGATCGGCCGTGGCGACACCGATATCGGCCGTCGCGGCCGCAAGGCGCCGCTCGGCCTCGCGCACGTCGGGCCGGCGTCTGATGAGTGCCGCGCCGTCGCCCACCGGAACCAGGGCGACCAGAACGGGCGGCCGCTCACAGGTGTCCAGATCCTTCGGCGCCTCGACGGGCGTGCGACCCAGCAGCGCCGTGAGTTCGAACACGGTCGCGCGCCGCTGCCCCTCCAGCGCCGGAATACGCGCGCGCACTTGCGCGACCAGCGCCTGCGCACGGGTCACATCGAACGTCGAATCGCCACCGGCCTCGTAACGCTGGGCGGTGATATCGGCCTCATGGGAGACCACCTCGAGCGAATGGTGCGCCACCGCGAGCTCCTCGCCCAACGCACAGATCCCGGTGTAGGCGCGTGCCGTTTCGGCCGCCACCAGCACTCGCACACTGTCACGGGCCGCGGCCGCCGCCTCAGAGTTGGCACTTGCCGCCTCGATCTCACGATGGACTCGGCCGAAAAGATCCACTTCATACGCGGCTTGCAACACATCTTCCAGCACCCAGGTGTTCTGGGGAGGGTGGCCGCCGAGCTCCAGGATCTCCTCGGTCGTCGGATCGCGCCCGTAAAGGCCGCCCGCAACGGTCGCGGTCGCGGGGTACCGATAGGCATGCACCGCCTGAAGCTCCGCACCGGCGGCAGCGAAGTTGGCATCGGCCGCGGCGAGTTCGCGATTCGCCCCGAGAGCCTCGGTGATCAGCTGGTCGAGCCGCGCATCACTATAAAGTCGCCACCACGCATCCGGGAGCGGTGCCGGGGTCTCGGCTGAGGTATTCACCGACACCAGTGGCGCCTCAGCCCCCGGCGGCAGCGCCGGGGCCTGGTAGTTCGGTCCCACCCGACAGGCGCTGAGTGCGCTGACCAGGAGCGCGGCTACCGCGGCGCTGCGGCGGATGTGAATCACGGTGGCTTCACTTCGCGGGCGGGAAACAGTGGCGGCGGGGACGCCGGGCCGACGGGCGATGCCGGGCGGAAGATTAGGAACAGCAAGGCGAGCGCCGTCAGGAACGCGACAATTACGAACACGTCCATCACCGCCTGCGTCGTGGCCGCCGCCTGCACCACATTCCCCAACACCCGCTCACCACGTGCCAGCGCAGCCACCGGATCGGCGACCCGGGTGGTGGCGGCCCCGTAGGCCCGCACCCGCTGGATGACGCGGGCATCGCCCACCTGGACGTGCTGGCCGATCAGGTTGGAGGCTACCTGCTCGCGCACCCGCGCCATGGTGGTCACGAAGGCCGTTCCGATCTCGCCGCCCAGCAGCCGGGCCGCCTGCAGCGCTGCACCGAAGGTCAGTGCGTCCTGCGGATTCGCGTGCAGCACGACGAGAAACACGATTCCCGACAGGCCAAAACTCTGCCCGAGCGCCTGCAGCAGCGAGGAGGGAAGAAACTGATACGAGCCCCATAGCGGAGTCAGGTTGTAGGCGACCATGAGGCAGGCGACGCTGACGAAAATGAAACCGATCGATGCCACCAGGCGTGCGTCCGAGCGGCGCAGCATCAGGGCCGCGAGCGGACAGAAAATGAGCTGTGGCGCCGCGATCCAGATGAGCGTCTGCCCCACTTCCAGGTCGCGAAAACCGCGCACCACACCCAGATACAGCGGAATCAGGAACGCCGTGGCGGTAATCGTCAACCGCAGGAAACCGACCAGGAGCAGCAGACTGGGCAAGGGTGGACGGTAGAGCACCTGCAGATTCAATAACGGATTCGAAGTGCGCGCCTCGTGCATAAAAAATGCCGCGAGCAACACGGCAGCGGCCAAGAGCAGCCCCCAGATGACCCCCGAGTTCAGCCAATCGAGCCGATTGCCCTGGTCAAGCGCTGCGTAGAGCAGCGCCAGCCCCACCCCTCCGGCGGCGAATCCAAACAGATCCGGCATCTGCCGGGTCGTGATCGGCGTGACTCGGGTGCCACGCCACAAACACAGCGCCATGAGCAGGGCCAGTGGCACGTTCTGCCAAAAAATCCAGCGCCACGAATGATGCTCGACATACCAGCCCTCCAGCGAGGCGGAGATGTTGAGCGAAAGCTCGAGGTTCAGCGCGTAGACCGCGATCCCGAATGCCCAGTACTTCGGCGGCGTGTTGAGCACCACGAAGCTCACGATGAGCGGTATGAAGCATCCGGAGGCGAGACCGCCGAACACCTGCATCGTCAGCAGCGTGGAAAGATTCGGTGAGTACGGTGTCAGCCAGGAAATGAGCGCAAAGGCCAGCGCGGCCGCGATCAGCACCCGCCGCGGGCCGAAAGTGGCACCCATCCACACCGCCGGCAGCGTGATGAGCATCTGCGCGGCGGTTTGGGCGGTGGTGATCCACGCACCCTCGTCATATCCCGCGCTCACGGCGCCGCGGATGTCCGCGAGCCCGTAGCTGGAAAGCCGCCCGTTCAAGGTCGAAATGAACGCCCCCATGAGCACGCCCAGCAGCCCGAGCCAGGGGATGGCGGTGGGGGGCGCGGGCGTGCTCATCAGCGCCGCGCATCGCGAGCGTCGATGCTCGCTTCCACCGACATGCCCGCCACCAAGCGGTCGGCCAGGCCGTCCGCATCGTCGATGACGATCTTCACGGCGATGCGCTGGACGATCTTGGTGAAATTGCCCGTGGCATTGTCGGGTGGCAGCAGCGCGAACTGGGCACCCGAGGCCGGCGCCAGCGCCAGCACATGGCCGCGCAGGGTGTGCCCGGGAAAGGTATCCACGGTGATCTGCGCCCTTTGCCCGACCGCCACATGCGTCAGTTGCGTTTCCTTGTAGTTGGCGATCACCCAGACATCGGGCAAGGGGGCGAGGGTCGTGATCTGGCTGCCCACGCCCACCAACTGCCCGGGTTTGACCTGGCGCTGTCCGATGACGCCATCCTGGGTCGCGGTTATGGTCGTGTAGCCGAGGTTGATCTTCGCCAGAGCAAGGGCCGCACGCTGCGCGGCAACGGCGGTCTGGCTTTGCAGCAGCTGCGCGGCGAGCACGGCCAGTTGGCGCTGCGCGGCTCGCACCTGGGCCCGGTTCTGCTGCAGCTGCGCCTGGAGTTCATCGCGTAAGGTTGCGAGCTTCTCGCCCGCCTCGGTGGAGGATGAACCGCCTTGCAGCAGCCGGTTCTGCCGCGCCCGATCGCGGGCATTCTGCTCCAGGGACGCGGTGGTGGAAGCGACGACGGCCTGCGCCGCCTCGATATTTGCCAGCTGCAGTTCGTGTTGCGCCTTGAGCGTCTCACCTTGCGCCAGCGCATCGGCGACGCCCGCCTCGGCCTGCGCCACGGCAGCCCGGTAATCATCCTCGACCACCTGCGCGAGGACCTGTCCTTTGCGCACGCGTTGAAAATCCTGGATCGGCAGCTTGAGCAGATAGCCTGGAACTTTCGCCGCGATGGGCGTGAGATCCGTCTCGAGGTAGGCATCGTTGGTCCGCTGCCACCCCACGCCGCCTTCCCAGCGCGTCCAGTTTGAAGTGACCACCATGATGATGCCGACGGCCACGATGAACACCAGGATCCGCCAAGTGAACTCGAATACGCGGTTCCAATCCAGCGCGGCAGCCCCGGAAGGGGCGCTACTTCGCCGAAGGTTCACCCGTCAACCGCTCAGCATCTCCCGCGCCACCTTGAGCACGGAGGCGGGGTCGAAGCCGAATTTGGTCAGCAGCGCCTTCACCGGCGCCGAACCGCCAAAAGTGTGCATGCCGATCACGCGTCCCTGGGGCCCGACGTAGCGCTCCCAACCCAGGGCGGAGCCCTGTTCGACCGCCAGGCGTCGGGTGACCGTGGAGGGCAGTACCGATTCGCGGTAGTCGGCCGATTGCTGCTCGAACAAGTCCCAGGAGGGCATGGAGACCACCCGGCAGCGCACGCCTTCGCTGCGCAGCGTTTCGTAGGCCTGTACCGCGGGGCTGAGCTCGCTGCCGGTGGCGATCAGAATCAGCTCCGGCACCCCGCCGCCATCGGCCAGCACGTAGGCCCCATTGGCCACCCCGCTGGCAGGCGCGTAGCGGCTGCGATCCAGGGTTGGAATGGCCTGCCGGGACAGTGCCAGCACGGCGGGTCGATGGCGCAGCTTGAGGATGTAGCGGTAGGCTTCGATCACCTCGTTGGCATCCCCGGGTCTGAACAGCGTCAGCCCCGGCATGGCGCGCAGCGAGACCAGGTGCTCGATGGGTTGGTGGGTCGGGCCATCCTCGCCATCGCCCATGGCATCATGGGTGAACACGTAGATCACCGGCAGCTCCATCAGCGCCGCCAGCCGCAGGGCCGGTCGCGCATAGTCGCTGAAGATGAAGTAGGTGGCGCAGAAGGGCCGCAGCTTCGAGACCGCAAGCCCGTTGCACGCCGCCGCCATGGCGTGCTCGCGGATCCCGAAATGCAGGTTGCGGCCCCCGGGGCTTTGCGCCTGGAAATCTCCGGCGCCCGGGAACTTGAGCGTGGTGCGGTTCGAGGGCCCGACGTCGGCCGAGCCGCCCAGGAACCAGGGCACCTTGCGCGCGATCGCATTGAGCGCCGCGCCGGAGGCATCCCGGCCGGCGAGGCCCTTGGCATCCGCGGCGAAGACCGGCAGGTCACTGTCCCAGCCCTGCGGCAGCTCGCGGTGCTGCATCTGCTCGATCTCCGCGGCGAGCGCCGGATAGCTCTGGCGATAGCTGGCGAGTTTTTCCAGCCAGGCACGATGCGCCTCGGCACCGCGCGCACCCACGCCCCGCGCGAACTCCTCGTACACTTCCGGGGGCACCAGAAACTGGGCGTCCTCCGGCCAGCCGTAGTTGCGCTTGGCCACCTTCACCTCATCCGGCCCGAGCGGATCCCCGTGCGCCTCGGCGGTATCCTGCACCTTGGGCGAGCCGTAACCGATGTGGCTGTCGATCACGATCAGCGTCGGACGACCGCGGGTCTGCGGCAGCGAGCGCAGCGTCTCCTCGATCCGCCCGATGTCGTTGGCATCCCCGACGCGCATCACATTCCAGCGGTAGGCGATGAAGCGGGCAATCACATCCTCGGTGAAGGTGATCGAGGTGGAGCCCTCGATGGTGATGTGGTTGTTGTCGTAGATCCAGCACAGGTTGTCCAGGCCCAGGTGCCCGGCGAGGGAGGCTGCCTCGGAGCCCACGCCCTCCATCATGCAGCCATCGCCGCACACGGCGTACACCCGGTAGTCGAACAGGTCGAACCCCGGCTTGTTGAAGCGATCGGCGAGGAATTTCTCGGCCATCGCCATGCCCACGCTGGTGGCCACGCCCTGGCCGAGCGGCCCGGTGGTGGTCTCCACGCCCGACACCCAATGATATTCGGGGTGGCCGGGCGCTTTGCTTTCCAGCTGCCGGAAGCGCTTGATCTCATCGAGAGTCACGGCCGGCGCCCCAACCTGCTCGTAGTCCGCATTCACCGCAACCGTGCGCGTCAGGTGCAGGATCGACCACTGCAGCATCGAGGCATGCCCATTGGAGAGCACGAAGCGGTCGCGGTTGGGCCAGATGGGGTCGGCCGGATCAAAGCGCATGATCCGGTTCCACAGCGTATAGATAAGCGGTGCCAGCGCCATGGCCGCGCCCGGGTGGCCCGAGTTGGCCTTCTGCACCGCATCGATGGTGAGCGTGCGGATGGTGTTGATGGCCAGCAGCGCGGTATCGGCGCTGGTCAGAGAGAGATTCTTGGGTATGGCGTTCATCGCTCTTCCTTACTCAGGATTGGATTGACCCAGCCGCCCGGCGGGGCGATCGCCGCCGCTTCTGCGGGGCCCCAGGTACCGGGTTCATAGGGATGTACGGGTGTGGCCGCATCGAGCACGGGGTCAACGATGCGCCAGGCCTCCTCCACATAGTCCTCGCGGGCAAACAGCGTCCGATCGCCCACCAGCGCATCGCCCAGCACCCGCTCATAGGCATCCCGTTCGTTGGCGCCGGCATGACGGCTGCCCACCAGCTCAGCGGGCTCGCCGATGCCGCGCTCCTGGGCATCCATGACGTTGAGCCCGATGGCGGTCACCACCGTGGGACTGATCCGGAAGCGCAGGTAGTTGGCCTGGGCACTCTCGTAGAGAATCGAGGGGGGTTTGCGCAGCCGCGCCACCACCTCGGTACAGGTCACCGGCAGTGACTTACCCGCGCGGATATGGAACGGCACGCCCTCCCAACGCCAGCTGTCCACGTGCAGGCGCAGCGCGGCAAAGGTCTCCACCTGGGAATTTGCCGCGACACCCTGCTCCTCGCGATAGCCGCGGAACTGGCCGCGCACCAGATCCGCCGGCGCCAGGGCGCGCATGGACTTGAGGACCTTCACTTTCTCATCGCGGGTGGATTCGCTGTCCAGGCGCGCCGGGGGCTCCATGGCGAGGTTGGATAGCAGCTGGAAGAGATGGTTCTGGACCACGTCGCGGATCGTTCCGGCCGAGTCGTAGAAGGCGCCGCGTCCCTGGATGCCGAAGTCCTCGGCCATGGTGAGCTGGATGCTCTGGATGTAGCGGCGGTTCCACACCGCCTCATGCAGCGGGTTGCTGAAGCGAAAGAAAAGCATGTTGTGAACCGGGCTCTTGCCCAGATAATGATCGATGCGGTAGATCCGCTCCTCGGTGAAGTTCTTGAGCAGGATGCGATTCAGTGCGCGCGCCGAGGTCAGGTCGCGGCCGAAGGGCTTCTCGACCACGACGCGGGCACCGGCGGGTGCGCACCCGGCCGCCGCCAGGTGCTGCACCACGGTGCCGAAGAGCGTGGGTGGGATGGCGAGGTAATGCGCCGGGCGCTGGGCCTCCGCGAGCGTCTTCTTCAGCTGGTTGAAGGTCTCCAGCTCCTCGTAGCCGCCATCGATGTAGCGCAGCAGCTGCATGAGCTTCGCGAATGCCGCCGTGTCCAGCCCCCCGTGGTGCTCGAGGCTGTCGCGCGCGCGCTCCTGCAGTTGCTTGAGGCTCCAGCCGGCCTTGGCCACGCCGATGACCGGCACGTTGAGGGTGCCGCGCTTGATCATCGCCTGCAGCGACGGGAATATCTTCTTGTAGGCCAGATCTCCCGTGGCGCCGAAGAAGACCAGGGCATCGCAGGGAGTGTCAGCCACCGGCGTGCCCCCCCTGCTGCGCGGGTTTCTCCAGATGACCGCCAAATCCCAGCCTCATGGCCGAGAGCAGCTTGTTCTGAAAATCCGCATCCCCGCGGGAGCTGAAGCGCTCGAACACCGATGCGGTCAGCACCGGTGTTGGCACGCCGGTATCCACCGCGGCCTTGATGGTCCAGCGGCCTTCACCGGAGTCGGACACGCGACCCGCGAATCCCTTCAGGTCCGGGTCGGACACCAAGGCGGTCGCGGTGAGGTCGAGCAGCCAGGAGGCGATGACGCTGCCCCGGCGCCACACTTCGGCCACCTGGGGCAGCGCGATCGGATATTGATAATGCTCGGGGTCGCGCAGCGGGGTGGTCTCCGCATCCACGGTGCGCGTCTGGGTGCCGGAGTTGGCCGCCTGCAGCACGCCCAGGCCTTCGGCATAGGCCGCCATGATCCCGTACTCGATCCCGTTGTGAACCATCTTCACGAAGTGCCCCGCACCACTGGTGCCGCAGTGCAGGTACCCCAGCTCGGCGGTGCTCTCGCCCAGCCGCTCCAGGCCGGGGGTGCGCGCAATGTCGCCGAGCCCCGGTCCCAGGGTCTTGAAGATGGGATCCAGGCGCCGCACCGACTCCCCATCGCCGCCGATCATCATGCAGTAGCCACGCTCCAGGCCCCACACCCCGCCGCTGGTGCCGACATCCACGTAGCGCACGCCCTGGGCCGCCAGCGACTTGGCGCGCCGGATGTCATCGATGTAATAGGAATTGCCGCCATCGATCACCGTATCGCCGGCCTGCAGCAACGGGCGCAGCTGCTCGATGGTCTGATCCACCACGGCTGCGGGCACCATCAACCAGACGCAGCGCGGGCCGCGCAGTTTGCTGAGCAGCTCCTTGATCGAGGCTGCACCGACTGCCTTCTCGCGCACCAGCGATGCGACGTTCGCGGGCACGGCGTCAAACACCACGCACTCATGCCCGTCCCGCAGCAGTCGCCGCACCATGTTCGCGCCCATGCGTCCCAATCCAATCATTCCCAGTTGCACGGTAGTCTCCAATGTGAGTGGCTAGGAACTCTTCGCGACGCGCTCGCTGCGCGCGTATCTGAGTCTACGAATCAGCGTGTTGGTGGAACTGTCGTGATCGAGCGCCGCCGCCGCGCCCCGGCCCAGCTCGGGCAGGATGCGCTTGGCCAGCACCTTGCCAAGTTCCACCCCCCATTGATCGAAGGAATCGATCTGCCACACCGTGCCCTGGGTGAACACGCTGTGTTCATACAGGGCGATCAGCCGGCCCAGGGTGCGCGGCGTCAGACGCTCCAGCAGCAGCGTATTGGAAGGCCGGTTGCCCTCGAATACCCGGTGCGGCACCAAGGCGGGCGCCGTGCCCTCGGCTTGCACCTGCTGGCTGGTCTTGCCGAAGGCCAAGGCCTCGGCCTGCGCCAGCACGTTGGCCAACAGCAGCTGATGCTGCTCGCCGAGAATATTCAGCGGTTCGGCAAAGGCGATGAAGTCGCAGGGAATGAGATGGGTGCCCTGGTGCAGCAGCTGATAGAACGAGTGCTGGCCATTGGTTCCCGGCTCGCCCCAATAGATCGGCCCGGTCTTGTAGCTCACCGGATCGCCCGCCAGTGTCACGTGCTTGCCGTTGCTCTCCATGGTGAGCTGCTGCAGGTAGGCGGGGAAGCGCTTCAGGTACTGCTCGTAGGGCAGTACGGCGACGGTCTCGGCGCCAAAGAAGTTGCTGTACCAGATGCCCAGCAGGCCCAGGAGGACCGGCAGGTTCTGGGCGAAGGGCGCGGTGCGAAAATGCACGTCCATCTCGTGGAAGCCTTCGAGCATTTCGCGGAAATGGTCCGCGCCGATGGCCAGCATCGCCGACAGGCCGATGGCCGAGTCCATGGAGTAGCGCCCGCCGACCCAGTCCCAGAACTCGAACATGTTGGCGGTGTCGATCCCGAACTTTTTCACCTCCGTGGCGTTGGTCGAGACCGCAACGAAATGCCGCGCCACGGCCTTCTCATTGCCCCCGAGGCCCTCGATCAGCCAGGCACGCGCCGCGGCGGCATTGGTCATGGTCTCAAGGGTGGTGAAGGTCTTGGAGGAGACGATGAACAGGGTCTGCGCCGGATCCAGGTCCCGGATGGCCTCCACCAGGTCTGTGCCATCGACATTGGAAACAAAGCGACAGGTCAGTTCGCGCTGGCTGTAGGCCTTCAAGGCCTCGTAGCACATCACCGGGCCTAGGTCCGAACCGCCGATGCCGATGTTCACCACCGCCGTGATGGGCTGGTGGGTGTGTCCTCTCCAGGCACCGCTGCGCACCTGTTCGGCGAAGGCGCCCATGCGGTCCAGCACCGCGTGCACTTCGGGCACCACATCCCGTCCGTTGACCCGTATCGATGACGTGCGCGGCGCCCGCAACGCCACGTGCAGCACCGAGCGGTGCTCGGACACATTGATGGGCTCGCCGGCAAACATGGCATCGATGCGCTCGCGCAGGCCTGATTCCTCCGCAAGCTGCACCAGCAGCGGCACCGTCTCAGGGGTGATGCGGTTCTTCGAGTAGTCCAGATAAATGCCCACGGCCTCCAGGGTCAGGCGCTCACCGCGCTCGGGATCGGCGGCGAACAGCTCCCGCAGGTGGCGGGCCCCTATTTCTTTGAAGTGCGCCTGCAGCTTCTGCCAGGCGGCGCGCCGCGTCAGCGGCAATGTCTGGGCGGTCATGCAATCTCCTTGACGGGTGCGGGGACCTTGGCGGCAATGACGCCCAGCAGGTCCGTCCACGATTTGACGAAAGCCGCTGCGCCCTCTTCCTGAAGGCGCGCCGCGAGGGCCTGCAGATCCAGCCCACTGCGGGAGAATTGCTCCAGCACCCAGCCAGAGTCCCCGCCGTCGGGCGCCAGCTCCGGACCGAGCTCCCCATGGGCCGCGAAGGCCTGCAGCGTGCCCTCCGGCATGGTGTTCACGGTCAAGGGGGCCACAAGCCCCGCCACATAGAGGCTGTCGGGCGCCTTGGGGTCCTTGGTTCCGGTACTGGCGAACAGCAGTCGCTGCGGCCGGGCGCCGGCATTGAGCGCACGGCGCCAGCGGCTGCTGGCGAGCAGCTGTGAGTAGGCCTTGTAGCAGTCATGGGCCACGGCAATGCCCAGCGTGTTCTCAAGGGCCGCGGGTACCTTGCCCACCACTGCCACATCCCAGCGGCTGACGAACACCGAGGCCACCGACCCGATGTTGGGATTCAGGCCGGCGTCGATGCGTCGCTCCACGCCCCGCAGCCAGGCATCGGCGGCCGCCCGGTACTGTTGCGCGGAGAACAGCAGCGTCACGTTGATCGGGATGCCGGCGAAAATCGCCTCCTCGATCGCAGCCAGCCCATCCGGGGTCCCGGGAATCTTGATGAAGAGGTTCGAGCGCTTGGCCCGCGCGTGCAGATCCTTCGCCTGGGCGAGGGTGGATTTGGTATCGGCGGCCAGCAGCGGGGACACCTCCAGGGACACCCAGCCGTCGACCCCGGTGCTGCGCTCGTGGATGGGACGGAACAGGTCCGCGGCGCGGGTGATGTCCTCCAGCGCCAGCTGGAAAAACAACTCCTCATGCGAGCTGCCCGACTGCGTGCCGGCGCGCAGCGTCGCATCGTAGGCGGCGCCGCTGCGCAGCGCCTTGTCGAATATGGTGGGATTGGATGTCAGGCCCGTGACGGACAGATCGCGGATGTAACGCTCCAGAGTGCCCGTCAGGAGCAGGTCGCGGGTGATGTTGTCCAGCCAGATGCTTTGGCCGGCGTTGCTGAGTTGTCGGGTTGCTAGCATGAGTGTCTTCTCCAAAAATCCTTCCAAGGGTTAGGTGCGGGCCGCCAGTCAGGTACGGCCGCCGATCTCATCGATGTGGCGGAGCAGATCCGCCGGATCCTCATACACCCGGATCGCGCCGGCGCGCTCCAGTTCGTCCTGTCCGTAGCCGCCGGACAGCACGCCCACGCCCAGGCCGCGCGCGCGCCGGGCGGCGAGCATGTCCCAGATGCTGTCGCCGATGATCACCGCTGCGGTGATGTCCAGCTGCAGCCGCTCCGCCGCGGCAAGGAACAGATCCGGATCGGGCTTGGCCCGCTTCACATCATCCCGAGTGATGATGGGGACCGAGTTGGGTTTGACGCCCAGCAAATCCAGGTTGAATTTCGCGACGTCGGCCTTGCCGCTGGTGGCGATCGCCCAGGGGATCTTGTTGCGGGTCAGATGATCCAGCAGCCGCTGCGCCCCGGGGAGGGGTCTGACCGAGCGCACCAGCCGTGCATAGGCTTCGGTGTGGTGGCTCTGCAAGGTGTCCAGCAGCGCCGGGCTGATCTCCACATCCACTTCACGCAGCAGCATGCCGGTGAAGAGTCCGCCACTCATGCCGATGCGGCGATGTACGCGCCACATGGATAGATCGATGTGCGCGGCCTGCAGCGCCTCCTGCCAGGCGAGCACGTGCTGGTAAACACTGTCCACCAGCGTCCCATCCAGATCGAAAATGAAGCTCACATCCTCGCGTG
Source organism: Steroidobacteraceae bacterium (assembly GCA_035487155.1). Lineage (GTDB taxonomy): Bacteria > Pseudomonadota > Gammaproteobacteria > Steroidobacterales > Steroidobacteraceae > DAIDKA01. The sequence goes on along the minus strand of DATHMK010000083.1, from coordinate 35,479 downwards.
CCATGGCGTCCCTTATTCAGTCACGAGAGCCAGTGGCACCGGGATGCTGGCCGCGACCGGCTTGCCCTCGATCAGCAGCTTCGCCGCATCCACGCCCATCTTGCCGATCAGTTCGGGCTTCTGCTGTACGGTGGCGGCGAGCCTGCCCGCCTTCACGGCCGCCACGGCATCCGGGGTCGCATCGAAGCCCACGATGGCCACCTGCTTCAGGCCCGCCTCCTCGATCGCACGCAGCGCACCCAGGGCCATTTCGTCGTTCTGGGCGAAGACTCCCTGGATGTCCTTGTTGGCCTGCAGAATGTTTTCCATCACGGTGAGCCCCTGCGCGCGATCGAAGTTCGCCGGCTGCTGCGCGATAAGCTTCACGTCCGCGTGGCCGGCGATCGCCGCCGCGAAACCCTCGCCGCGCTCGCGGGCGGCGCTGGAGCCGGGAATGCCCTCGAGCTCCACCAGATTTCCCTTACCGCCGAGCTTCTTCAGCAGAAACTCCCCGGCCATGCGCCCGCCGGCGGCGTTATCCGAGGCAATGTGCGCACTCACCGCGGCGCCATTCACGGCGCGGTCGAGCGAGATCACCTTGACACCCGCGGCGGTCGCCTCCTTCACCACATTGGCCACGGCATCCGAGTCGGTGGGGTTCAACAGGATCACCGGCACCTTTTTTTGAATCAGATCCTCGACACCGGCAATCTGCTTGGCCGGATCGTTCTGCGCATCCACCGTGATCAGCTCGATGCCGACCAGCTTCGCCTCGCGTTCGGCGCCATCGCGCAGCGCGACGAAAAACGGATTGTTCATGGTCGAGATCGACAGGCCGACCGTGACGGCGGAAGCTTCTGCGGTGGCTGCGCTGCCCGATCCGGTATCCGGTCCTTGATTGGAGCAGGCCACCAGCGCCATCAGGCTCGCAATCACAGTGACAATGAGTCGAGTCATGCTCAGGTTCTCCACTAGGTTTTCCCGCCGCGATCCAGCAGCACTGCCAACAGAATCACCGCGCCCTTGACGACCTGCTGGTAGAACGCGGACATGCCCATGAGATTCAAACCGTTGTTGAGCACCCCGATCAGCAAGGCGCCGACCAGGGTGCCGAAGATCCAGCCGCGGCCACCGGCCAGGCTGGTGCCCCCGAGCACCACCGCGGTGATGGCATCGAGCTCATAGCCCGCACCGGCGGTGGGCTGGGCCGAATCCAGGCGCGAGGTGAGAATCACCCCGGCCAGTGCCGCCATCGCGCCGCAGAGGGTGTAGACGAGGATCTGTACCCGGGCGGTGTTCACGCCCGAAAGCGTGGCGGCCTCGGCGTTGCCGCCCGTGGCATATACGTGACGGCCAAAGACGGTGCGCGTGAGCACGAACCAGAACGCCGCGAACATCACCAGCATCACCACCACGGGCACGGGAATCAGCCGGGCCACGTAGCCGCCGCCGAGCATGGCGAAGAAATTGCTGGAGAAATCGCTGATCGGACTGCCGTTGGAGAGCACCAGCGCCAGCCCACGCAGCAGGGTCATGGTGCCCAGGGTGGCGATGAAGGGCGCCACATTGCCCTTGGCAATGACGAGCCCATTCAGCGATCCCATCGCCGCGCCGGCCAGCAGGGCGATGCCGGCGGCAAGGCCGGCATCATGGCCGCTCTTCATCGTCATGGCCGCCAGCACCGAGGAGACGGCGAGGATGGAGCCCACGGACAGGTCGATGCCGCCCAGGAGGATCGACAGGGTCATGCCGAAGGCGATCACCGCATTGATCGACACCTGGCGCATCACATCAAAGGAATTGCTCAAGGTGAGGAAGCTCGGACTCATGATCGACAGTCCGACGCACACCACCACCAGGGCCAGCAGCGGACCGTATTTCTGCAGCGTCGCCTTCTGTTGCGCGGTCATGATGCGGGCGGCGCCTCGGTGGCCGCGGCCATGATCTGCTCGGGCGGGGTGCCCTGGGCGGGGAAGATCCCCGCCTGCTGGCCCTCGCGCATCACCAGGATGCGATCGCTCATGGCCATCACCTCCGGCAGCTCGGAGGAGACCATCACGATGGCGGTGCCCGCGGCCGCCAGGCGATTGATGATGTGGTAGATCTCGGCCTTGCCCCCCACATCCACGCCGCGCGTGGGCTCATCCAGCAGCAGCACCTTCGGCGGCTTCGCCAGCCACTTGGCGAACACGACCTTCTGCTGGTTGCCGCCGGACAGCGCTTTGACCTCGATCTCGGCGTCGCGGGCGTGGACCTGCAGCTCGGCCATCAGGGCCTTCACGGCGGCCGCCTCGGTCCGGCGCCGGATGACGCCGAAGCGGGCGTAATGCTTCAGCTGTACCAGCGTCGCGTTCTCGCGCACCGACAGCCCGAGCACCAGGCCCTGGCTCTTGCGATCCTCGGTGACGTAGCCGATGCCGGCCGCGATGGCATCAATGGGGCGCCGGATCGACAGGGGCTTGGCATCCAGCAGCACCTTCCCCGTCGTCCCGCGGGTCACCCCGAACAGCGTGTTGAGGATGTCGCTGCGGCCCGCGCCGATCAGGCCGGACACTCCCAGCACCTCCCCGGCATGCACCTCGAAATGGATATGGCGGATATGGCCCGGATGGCTCAGATCCTCCACCTGCAGTCGCACCGGACCGACCGGCACCGCGCGTTTGGGGAAACGTTCCTTCAGTTCGCGCCCGACCATCAGCTTCACGATCTCATCAAAGCCGGTCTGCGCCACGGCGCGCTCGCCCACGAAATGCCCGTCGCGCAGCACCGAAACCCGATCGCAGATCTTGAAGATCTCCTCCATGCGGTGCGAGACGTACACGATGCCCACGCCGCGCGCCTTCAGGTCGGTCATGATGGCAAACAGCGTGCTGATTTCCCGCTCGGTCAACGAGGCGGTGGGTTCGTCCATAATCAGCAGCCGCGCATTCAGCGACAGCGCCTTGGCGATCTCCACCAGCTGCTGCAAGCCGATGGAGAGCTTGCCGGCCTCCTGATGCGGATCGATGCGCCCGGCACCGACCTTGCTCAACCAGCGCGCGGCTTCGGCCTGCATGCGGCCGCGCGCGATGACACCCAGGTGATTCGGCTCGCGACCCAGGAACAGGTTGTCCATCACCGAGAGCTGCGGAATCATGTTCAGCTCCTGGTGGATGATCGCAATACCCAGCGCCTCCGCATCGCGGGTGGAACGGATCGTGACCGGTGTGCCGTCGATTTCGATGCTGCCGCCATCCAGGAGGTAGGCACCGGAGAGTATTTTCATCAGGGTCGACTTGCCGGCGCCGTTCTCCCCGACCAGGGCGTGGATCTCCCCGCCGGCGAGCGCAAAATCCACGCTCTCCAGCACCCGTACCGGGCCGAAGGACTTGACGATGCCCTTCATGGCGAGGTTCATGAGCGGCCCTGGTGCGCATCACCAAAGATCACGCCTGAATACAGCACCACGTTGGCGAAGGTCGTGGCCTCACCGGTTCGGATCACGGCCCGCGCGTGTCGCGTGAGCTCCTTCAAGGTCTCGTGCGTCACGAACTCCACCAGCACCTGCTGCGTCGACAGCAGCGAGGCACGCGCGGCGACGGCGGGGTTGAATTCCTTGGCCTCGGTTGCGAACACGGCCCGCTCGGCCTTGAAGTCCGCCAGTACGCTGTCGAGCACCCGGACAAAGGCCGGCTCGCCGCGGGCGATCGACACATCGATGCACTCGACGCCCTCGGGTACCGGCAGGCCGCAATCGGCGATCACCACACTGTCGGTGTGGCCCATGCGCGCCAGCACCCGGCTCACCTCGCGATTCAGATGGCCGTGTCGTTTCACGGCCTGCGCTCCAGGAGTGCAGTGAGCTCGGCGAGCGTCGGCATGCTGTCCTGCGCGCCGCGCCGGCTCACCGAAATCGCGCCCGCCGCGCAGCCGCGGCGCACCGCCTCGGCGAGTCCCAAGTCCCAGAAGGCGCCCAATGCGCCGTTGAAGGTGTCACCGGCGCCGGTAGTGTCGAGCGGCTTGGCCTCAAAGCCGCGCTGATGGCGCAGCACTCCGCCCGCATCGGTGAAATACGCGCCCTCGGCCCCCTTGGTCAGCACCACCCGGCCCGGCAGGCGCGTGAGCAGCTCCCGCCAGCCCAGATCGGGTGCCGCCAGCGCGGTGGCCAGTTCATACTCATTGGGGGTGATCAAGGTACAGCGCGCCAGCAGACGCACCGGCAGCGGCACGGCAGGCGCCGGGTTCAGGACGAAGGGTTTGTGGTAGCGCGCCGCCAGTTCCGCACCATGCTCGACGGTGGCGAGCGGCACTTCCAGCTGCGCGAGCACCACATCGGCTTCGGCAAAGGCCGACTCCGCCAGATCCAGATCGGCGGGGCTCAATCGCGCATTGGCCCCCGCCACCACGACAATGGCGTTGTCGGCGTTGCACACGGTGATCGCGGCAATCCCGGTGGCGACGCCCGGCGTTTCTTGGACCCACCCGGTGGCCACGCCCTCAGCGTTCAGACGCTCCTTGAGCTCCTTGCCGAAAGCGTCGCTGCCGACTCGCCCCAGCATGGTGACCTGGGCACCCAGGCGCGCCGCGGCCACCGCCTGATTGGCCCCTTTGCCGCCCGCGTGGGTGGCAAAGCTCTCGCCCGCCAAGGTCTCCCCAAGGCGTGGAAACTTGCTCGTCTCCGCCACCAGATCCATGTTGATACTGCCGAACACCAGGACCCGGGACATCGTGATGGCCCATCCGCCTCAGGCGGACACGGCAGCGGCCGGCCGTCGCGCGTACAGCCCGTAGGCGAGGATGCCGACATGGCAGATCCCGGGCACCAGGAGCGCGGTTCTGAGGCTGAACAGATCCGCCACATGGCCGGTCAGCGGTGGAATCACGGCGCCCCCGACGATGGCGACGGCGATGATGCCGGAGGCCGATGCCGAACGCGGGCCCAAACCCTCGGAGGCCAGGGAGAAGATGGTCGGGAACATGATGGAGTTGCACAGACCGATCGCAAGCAGCGACCAGCCGGACACGGCACCGGTGGTGTGCGAGGAGATCAACAGCAGGCTCATGACGCCCGCCGCCGCCACGGCCAGGATCTTGCCGGGCGAGAACAGTCGCAGCAGGTACGAGCCGATGAAGCGCCCGACCATGGCGCCGCCCCAATACAGCGGCACGTGTTCGCCAGCGGCCTTTTGCCCAAGCCCCAGCACATCCGTCTGCATCAGGTAGTTGACGATCAGGGACCCGATCGCCACTTCCGCGCCCACATACAGGAAGATGCAGCTTGCCCCGAAGATGAATCTCGGCACCCGCAGCAGTCCCAGTGCCTCGCGCCAGCTGCTGCCGGCGGCGCGCTGTTCCTGCAGGTGATTGCGATACCACCACACCAGGCTCGCCAGCCCCAGCAAGGTCACCGCCAGCCCGAAGTAGGTGCCGCCGATGACATGCGTGGCCTGCACGCGGTAGCTCATCAGCGCCGCACCCGAGAGGCTCTTGGGATCCACCGTCGAGAGTGAGCCGAGAATCAGCGCCGATCCCAGATACGGAAAAATGGTCGTGCCCAGTGAATTGAAGGCCTGCGCAAAGGTGAGACGGCTGTGCACCGTGGCCGGCGGCCCGAGCAGCGATATCAGCGGATTGGCGACCACCTGCACCACGGTGATGCCGGCGGCCACGATGAACAGTGCGAGCAGGAACATCTTGAACAGCGCCGAGGAGGACGCGGGGATGAACAGCAGGCACCCGAGCATCATCAGCAGCAGCCCCACGACGGCGCTGCGCATGTAGCCGATACGCCGCACGATGGCCGCCGCCGGCAGCGAGATGATGAAGTAGGCGCCGAAGAATGCCGACTGCACCGTCATCACTTCGGCGTAGGAAAGCGTGAACAGTTCCTTGAGCTTCGGGATGATGACGTCGTTGAGGCTGGTGATGCCGCCGAAGAAAAAGAACAGGGCGAAGACGAATATGGGCAGATAGCCCACATCCTGAGGCGTCTTCTCCCCGGCATATCCTGACAGGCGGGAAGCCGCACCCGTTGCATCCGCCTTGAAGGCCACTTGCCCGCTCATTGATGGATACCTCCGAAATGATGCTGCGATCTAGACTGCTCCAGCTCTCAATCGATTCATTGGACGGCCGTGCTGCACGCGGATGGGCGCGAGCACCATGCTCGAGCGGGCCGCTCCGAGCAGCGCGATATCCGGGTTCACGATCAGCTGGGTGGGAATGGCCGCCACGTAGGCGGTCAGGCGTCCCTTGTCCTCGAAGCGTTGGCGAAACGGGCTCTGCAGCAGAAACTTCTGGATCTTCTCGGCAATCCCGCCGGCGATGTACACCCCGCCGCGGGCGCCGTGCGCCAGTGCCAGATCTCCCGCCACGGCGCCGAAGATTGCACAGAACATGGTCAGCGCGGCCGTGGGACCGGTCTCGTTGCGCTGCGCAGCGGCGCTGATCTGGGCGGCGGTGAGTGCGGGCGGCTCGCGGCCGGCCAACCGCTCCAAAGTGCGGTACAGGTGTTCCAGCCCCTCGCCCGAGAGGATGCGTTCCACCGATACACGTCCCTCCTCCTTCCACATGAGCTGCAGCGCTGCAAGCTCCTGGGCATTGCCCGGCGCGAAGCTCATGTGTCCGCCCTCGGTCGCCATCGGCACGGCCGTATTGCCATAGCGGGCCAGGCAGGACACGCCGAAGCCGGTACCGGCCCCGAGGATGGTGATGTTTCCATCCTCCGGCCCCTGGCGCTTCGGGCCGATGGTGCGCAGGTGTTTCTCCTCCAGCACATCCACCGCCAGGGCCAGCGCCGCGAAATCATTGACCAACAGTGCGCGCTTGAAGCCGAGGTGCCGCAGCGCCTCTTCGGAGATCTCCCAGCCGCGATTGGTGAAGCGGGCGACACCTGCCACCACCGGACCGGCCACCGCAATGGCCGCGCGCCTGGGCAGTGGCGTCAATCCGGTGCGTTCGAGATAGCTGCGCAGCGCCTCCTCGAAGGTCGCGAAGCGCTCTTCGAGGTCCAGGCGCTCAAGCACGCGCCAGGGCCCGGCGACGGAGGGCTCCACCACGGCGAAGCGGGCGTGAGTACCGCCGACATCGCCGACCAGGATCTGACTATCGGTACTCATGACGGGCCTCGCGATGCGCAGACTTGGTCACCGCGGCGAGACTGCGCCGCCAGCGACCCGGACTGATGCCGACGATGTCCCGAAAGCGGCGGTTCAGATGCGCCTGGTCGGCAAACCCGCAGGCCAGCGCCACTTCCGCGAGCGGCTCGCGCGTGCCACTGATCATCACCTTGGCGCGTTCGACGCGCCGGACGAGGACGTAGTCCCGCGGCGACAATCCCACGCTGTGCTTGAAGGCGCGCGAGAAGTGACTGCGGGTCAGGGCGACCACATTGGCCAGCTGGGATATCTCCATCTTCAAGCCGAGATTGGCCTCGATGTAGGCGAGGGTGCGTCGGGCCTGCCAGGTTGCCAGGCCGCCCGGCTGGAGCTTCTGCACAGTCGGGGCATTGATGCCCGGATCCGCTGCCTCAGGCCCCAGCAGCGTCGAGGCGTCACTGAGGCAGCGCCACGCCGCCTTGCGGTCGGATTCGAAGCAGGTCATCGCCTCGCGTACCAGATCTCCCACCCGGATCGAGACCGATCCCACTGATCGTTCGTTGACTAGCTCCCGCATATTCCGTGCTCCTGCTGCGCCTTGAACCGGAATGGCCTTCAAACACGGGTTGGATTACGCCATGTGCGGGGATGAGAACTTATAGGACGATGGTATTGACCAATACCTTGGCATGAGCGAGAGCGCCTCAGGCGCCGCTCGGGCGGTGTTGACGTACGCGCGCGATCTCCTCCTGATTGAGCATCTCCAGCTGCTCGTCAATGATCTTTAAGTTCGACTGAATCTCGGGCAGCAGAATGTTTTCGATGGCGCGCGCGCGGCGCTCGGTGCGCACATATTCGCGCAGCAGGCGCCGCAGGTTGCGCTCGCACACCGCCATCATCAGCAGCGGTTCGAGCCAGGCGCGATGATCTCGGGCGCAGCGACGGGCCTCGGGCGAGGCGATGACAGGCTGCCGCAAGGTGCGGGTGGTGCCGGCCTGCCACTGCGCCTCGATGAGCTCCAGGCCAAACAGTCGGCCGCGCGCAAGCTGCAGTTCATCGCCATCGGCGAGGAGTGCGGGGTAAACCGCCAGCTCCTCCAGACCGTGGCGGTGCAGGGCGGCGCTCAGTCCGGCGCCAGCGCCGTCCCGCGCCGCGCGCACCTGGGCCTGCCAGCGGTGCAGCCGCGCCAGCTGCGCACGGATCTCCGCCACCAGTCGGATGCGTTTCTCATCGAGCAGCTCGTAGCCCTCCCTGACCACCCGCTCCTCATCCTGAAGCTCAAGTTGCGCGATCCGGGTGGCGAGGGGCTGGGATTGCTGCTCAGCCATGGGTGGCCGTCAGATGGCGCGCAATCTGCTCGGGCTTCAGGCGCGTGAGCTCGGCGGCCGGCAGCCCCCGCAGCAACTCCCAGCCGGCGGCCATGCTTTGATCCAGCGTGCGTCGCGTCGGCTGGTTGATCATGGTGTCCTCGAAGGCCTTGCCGAATGCCAGGAAGCTGCGATCCACCTGCGGCAGGCTGTCCTCGCCCATGATGCTGGCGAGCAGGCGCACCCGCGTGGCGCGCGCATAGCAGGCGAACAGCTGATTGGCCAGTGCCGGGTGATCGGCGTGGGTGAAGCCTGCGCCGATACCGGCATTCATCAGGCGCGAGAGACTGGGCAGTACGCTCACCGGTGGATACACGCCCTTGCGGTCCAGCTCCCGGTCCAGGACGATCTGGCCCTCAGTGATGTAGCCGGTGAGGTCGGCGATCGGATGGCTGATGTCATCGTTGGGCATGGTGAGAATCGGCAGCTGGGTGAGCGTGCCCGGCAATCCACGAATGCAGCCGGCACGCTCGTACAGCGAGGCCAGGTCCGAGTACATGTAACCGGGGTAGCCCTTGCGGCTGGGAATCTCACCGTGGCTCGCCGACACCTCGCGCAGCGCCTCGCAGTAGTTGGTCATGTCGGTCATGATCACCAGCACGTGCCGCCCTTCCACGAACGCCAGGTACTCCGCGGCGGTGAGCGCATAGCGCGGGGTCAGCAGCCGCTGTGCCGCCGGCTCGTCGGCGAGATTCAAGAACATGGCCGTGTGTTCCAGTGCGGCGCTGGAGGCCATGGCATCGCGGAACGCCTCGGCGCTATCACGGGGCACGCCCATGCCGACGAAGACGATGGCGAAGGCGCCGCCATCGTCATTGCGCAGCCGGGCGTTGAGGGCAATCTGCGTGGCGAGCCGGTCGTGCGGCAGGCCCGCTCCGGAGAACAGGGGCAGCTTCTGTCCGCGCACCAGGCTGTTCATCAGATCGATGCTGGAGATGCCGGTCTCGATGAAATTGCGCGGCAGCGTGCGCGCCGCCGGGTTGATGGCCAGGCCATCGATGCGCATGCGCTTGACGGCGGCGATGGGTCCGCCCGCATCGGTGGGGCGGCCGATGCTGTCGAAGGTCCGGCCGAGCAGGCCCGGGCCGACGCCGAACAGCAGCGGCTCATTCCAGATGCGGATGCGGGTATCAAGAACGCCCAGTCCCTCGGTCGACTCGAGCACTTCCACCACCACCGAGTCCTCATCCAGCGCGGCGACGCGGCCGACGAGGCTGCGGGCATTGCGGTCCAATACCTCCACGAAGCTGTTCAGTCCCAGATCGGCCTTGCGTTCCAGGAACAGCAGCGGTCCTTCGATCCGGCGCACGCTGTTCTCGAGACTGACTTCAACTCGCATGGACTGGCTCCTGGGTCAGCGCCGCGATTTCGCTGTCCATCTGCTGCCACAACTCGCCGATGGCGGCCATGCGGTCCTCGCCATAGGCCTCGCCCACGCGGCGCAGCACCTGCCGGACCGGCAGCGCGGCAATGCGCTCCAGGGCGGCGCCCTGCTCCAGCGCGTTCTGTGCCAGATCGATGAATCGGGTCACGGCGCCCAGGATGGCGGTCTGGCGCGCCGGCGAGCAGTAGCGGTCGGCATCGGAAAACGAGGACTGCCGCAGCACCGCCTCCTCGACCAGGTCCGCGCACAGCAGGGTCAGCTGCTGGGCCGCCGGCAAAGCGTCGTTACCGACGATGCGGGCCATGCGCTCCAGGCGCGCGCGGGACTCGAGCAGCTCCAGCAGCCGGCGGCGCTGGGTACTCCACTGGGGATTGCCCTGCGCCTGCCACCACTGGCCGAGGAGCTCCACGTCCGCGCTGTAGGACTGCAGCGGATGAATGGCGGGGAAAAAGCGCGCCTGGGCCCGGCCGCGATCCAGCGCCCAGAAGGTGCGCACGGCGCGACGGGTATGCGTCGTGACCGGCTCGGAGAAGTCCCCGCCCGCCGGGCTGATGGCTCCGATGATGCTCACCGACCCCTCGTGACCGGCCAGCGTGGTCACCCGCCCGGCGCGCTCATAGAACTGCGCCAGCCGTGAGCTCAGGTAGGCCGGATAGCCCGCCTCGCCCGGCAGCTCACCGAGTCGGCCGCTGACCTCGCGCAGCGCCTCCGCCCAGCGGCTGGTGGAGTCGGCCATCAGGGCCACATGCAGGCCCTGATCGCGGAAGTATTCCGCCACGGTCACCGCGGTGTAGATGCTGGCCTCGCGCGCCGCCACCGGCATGTTGGAGGTGTTGGCGATGATCACGGTGCGCTCCATCAGCGGCCGGCCGTTGCGCGGGTCCTCCAGGCGCGGGAACTCATCGAGCACCTCGGCCATCTCGTTGCCGCGTTCACCGCAGCCCACGTACACGATGATGTCGGCATCACTCCACTTGGCCAGGGACTGCTGCAGCACCGTCTTGCCGGTGCCGAAGCTGCCGGGGATCGCGGCCTTGCCGCCGCGCGCCATCGGGAACAGGGTGTCGATGATGCGCGTGCCGGTGATCAGGGGTCCGGCAAGCGGCAGGCGCTGCTGGCTCGGGCGCGGTTGCCGTACCGGCCAGCGCTGGGCGAGGGACAGCTCGAAAGTCGAGCCATCGGCGGCGCGCAGCGTGCAGATGGGTTCATCCTCGGTGTACTTACCCGCGGCGACCACCGACACCACCACCCCCGCGCGTTGCGGGGGCGCCAGGCATTGCTGGGGCCGCGGGGTCGCGATGGCGCCGAGTGACTGTCCGGCGTGCACCGTATCGCCCACCCGCACGCTAGGGGTGAAGGCAAAGCGTGTGCTCGAGGGGCGGCCTGCCCCGGGGTGTACAAAGGAGCCCGCCGCGCTCAAGGGACGCAGCAGTCCATCGAAGATCTGCCCCAGCAGGCTCGGACCGAGCTTCACCGACAGCGGCTCGCCGGTTCCGGTGATCGCATCACCGGGCTTCAGGCCGGTCGTATCCTCGTAGATCTGCGCCACGATCTCATCGGTGCCGAGGCGCACGATCTCCCCGAGCAACGCCGCGGGGCCCACGGCAATGGCATCCTGGACATGAAACAGGTCCGAGGAGCGTGCTTTGAGCACCGGCCCGCTGATCCAGTGTATGCGTCCTTCAGCCATCGCTGTGTTGCTCCGCTGCCGGCTTCTTGATCACCGGCAGGTATTCGGCCAGAAAGGCCGCTTCGATGGCGCCGCGCTGCGCCAGCAGTCCCGGCACCGTCGCATCCACGCACACGCGCTCGGCATGAATCTTCAGGCCCGCCGGCAGCGCGGCCGGCAGCGCGAAGCTCACCGTGGTCGCGCCGCGGCGGTGAGCCTGCGCTGTGAGTTCGGCGCGCTCCTGCTGCGTCCAATCCACGCCACTGTCGATGCGCCAGGGGCGACCGCCGAGGAGCTTGCCGGCCTGCAGCAGCGCGGCTTCGATCCACACGGACCGCAGCGTGGGATCGCGCCAGCGATGCGTGAGCACTTCGGCAATGGCCGTCCACATCTGTCCGAGCAGTTCGCGGCTGGTGTGCTGTTCCTGGCGGCGCACTTCGATGTCCGCCCGGGCCGTCGCCTGACGCAGGCCGAACTCCATGCGCGCGCGTTCCTGGGTCACCGAGTCGTGCACGCTGCGGCGCGCCGCGGTGTGGGCCGAGCGCACGATTTGCTGGGCCTGGCTGTCGGCCGCGGTGCGCAGCAGCGCGCAGCGTCGCTCGCGATCCTCGGCCACGCCCTGCAGCAGGGCCTGTGCCTGGGTGTCAGTGCTCATACGGCAATCCCCAGTACATGCTGGACCTCCTGGTCTAGGTCGGCGGGCTCGCTGCCACCGGCCGCCGCGGCGATCACAGTGATGAGCGGCGTGTCGGCCAGCAGCGCGGCAGTGAGCACGGCTTTTGGCAGCTGCTGTGCCAGATCCGCCGTGATGAGGAGGAAATCCGCATCGCGCAAGGCTTCGGCGAAGCGCTCTGCAACATTCTTCTGCGTGGCAATGCAGGCCTGCGCGCCGGCCAGCCGCCATCCCAGGGCGCTGAGCTCATCGGCTATGACGACCCAGTGCATGACCTAGGCGATGCGATTGAGAATGAGGATGGAGACGATGAGCCCGTAGATCGCAATGCCTTCGGCCAGGCCCACCAGTACCAGGGCGCGCCCGAAGAGCTCGGGTTTTTCGGCAATCGCACCCACCGCGGCGCTGCCGACCCTGGCGACGGCGAAGCCCGCGCCGATGGCCGCAAGCGCCGTGGACAGCGCCGCGGCGATCAGGCCCCAGGCCACGATCTGCGGATTCACCGCCGCGAGCGGGGCCACCGCCTCGGCGGCCTTCGCGGTACCCGCCGCGAACAGCAGCAGCGTTGCCACGAGGCCGACCACGACCGTCGCGGTCAGGATGAGCCGGGAGCGGAGTGCAGAGGAGCGGCCAACTTCTATCATGGTGATTTCCTCGATAATTCCAGCGTAAGGGGCTTCAGTGCACGGCCCGAGCCGCGCAGGAAACGGATGAAGAACTCGAACAGCACCAGGCGCGTGGTCTGGATGCCAACCACCAGACCCTCGATGAGAATGAGCACCGCGTTGCCCAGGGCCAGTCCCAGCAGCGCGAGCCAGTGCGGCCCGATGGCCGCGCACAGCGCATTGATGGCGGCGGCGAGGCCGGCATGGGCCAGGGCAAAAGCACCGACCCGCACGAAGGAAAGCGTGTTGACGAGCAGCTGCAGCAGGGTCTCGATGGCCTCCCCCAGGGCCGCGCCCAGTCGCTGGGCCCGGCGCGCCAGCAGCGCCTCGCCGGCACAAAACCAGATGAGGCCCACCGGCACCAGCCACCCGGCCCGTGAATCCAGGGCCCAGCCCAGTGCGGCCAGGTAGCTCAACACCAGCCCGGCGCGCGTGGCCCACCAGCGTCCGGCGACAGCGGCCCAGTAGCTCTCCAATGCCTCCAGCGCAAGCCCGATGAGGATGATCACGCTGCCACCGGCAAGACCCACGGCCAGCAGGCGCAACGGCGCCTGCAGCGGATGCAACCACAGCGCGGGAATGATTCCCTCGCGCGCGAACACGCTGCCGAACAGGGTGCCGAAGAGCATCGCCGCAAGTCCGCCGGCAATGATCAGCTCGGCCGCGGCAAAGCGCTTGCGCAGGGCAAGTCCCGCCAGCACCAGCACCGCTCCCTGCCCCACATCGCCGAACATGAAGCCAAACATCAGCGGCGCCAGCACCGCCAGCAGCACGCTCGGATCCGCCTCGCTCGTTCCGGGAATGCCCAGCAGGCGGGCGAACAACTCGAAGGGCCGGGCCCAGCGTGGGTTGCGCAACACGATGGGAGGCGCGAGCTGCGGCGGCGGCGATGAAAAGTGCATCAGGTAGTGCAGGCCGCTGCGGCACAGACCCGCTTCCAGGCCGTGGCCGTGCGGATCGCTGGTCCACCCGGTGATGCGCACAAAGTGATCGGTGCGTGCAAAGGCGGGAATCTGCTCGGCGAACCATCCGACCAGTGCCATGTCCGCCAGGGCGGTGTCGAGCCCGTGCTCGCTGTTGCAGGCGCTCAGCTGCGCCTGCAGTGGCTGCGTGCTTTGCGCAATCTGCGCCAATCGGGCCGTGACCCGCGCCGCGGTATCGCCCCCGCCCGCAGCGGCCAGGGCGGCCGGCCATACCAGGCGCCGTGCCTGCAGCGCATTCAATCCCGCATCGAGCGCGTCGATCTGTGCCTGGGGCCCCAGTGCGATCAGGTAGCTGTGCGCCACGCAATCGATGCGCTGCGCGAGCAGGGTCGCGGGCAGCGCCAGGGCCGCGGCGCGCGGGTCCAGCAGATAGATCCGTCCTGCGAGCGGCGGGCCTACGTTGAGGAGTAGGTCAAGATCGGGGAGTGGTGCCTGGGATTGCGACAGCAGCCGCTGCAGATACTCCAGCTCGGTGCGCTCGTGCTGCAGCTTCTGCAGCTGCGTGATCAGCGGGTCGGCCGCCTTCGCCCACGCCTGCAGGCGCCCGAGCGCCGTGGCCGCGATGGCATCCGGTTCCGCGTTGGGCTCGAAGGCCGTCGCGGCAGGTGGCCAATAGCTGCCATAACGTTGCACCAAACGTCCGTACTCATCGAGCACCGCCCGCAGGCGCGGTGCCAACTCTGCGATTGAGCCCTGACGCTGCGATTCAAGTTCGACCTCGCCAGCCACTGCAAGGCAGGCCAGAGCGGATGCGAGATCCTTGCGCGCGACCAGCATCTCGAACCACTGGGCATTGACGGGGCGCAGCAGCACTGCGCTCACCCACCGCGGCCGAACAGGCTGCGACTGAGGAGTCCGCCACGCAGGCGCTCGAAATCCAGGGCCATCAGGGCCAGGTGGCAGAGCGTCGCAATCGGCGTGCCGGCGGCGGCGCGAAACAGTCGTTGCAGACGCTCGCGCAACTGAGTGCGCAGCGCCACCGCATCGGCGCTGTCCAGGGCAAGCTGTCGCAGGTGCTCGCGCACGGCCTTGCAGACCTTGGCCAGAAGCTGTTCGCTGCTGCAGTCCAAGGGCGGCCGCAGCTGCCGCCAGCGTCTCAGCCACTGCTCCCCGAGTCCCGTTCGGGCGCCAACCGCCGGGTCGAAGCAAGCCCAGGCGCGCTTCTGGCCCAGGACGGGGTCCGCGCACAGCCAGGCAGGGGCGGTGTCAGGATGCTCCAAGGCAGCGATCAGACCCAGGGTCGGCAGCCACTCAAGCCAGCTGAGCCAGGACTGCCATGCCCGGGGATGCCAGGCGGCAACCGTTCTGACATAGCGGCGCCAGGCCGCGCGCAGCGTACGCTCGATGGCATGGGCATCGCGATTGCGGTCGACGGAGGCAATCCAGGGGCCGAAGATGCCGGTGCGCGCGCCCTCCAGATACTGGCCCAGGTCATGGCTGGCCTCCAGGCGCCGCCACTGGCTGCCATCCGCACGGGCAGCATACTGTGACTGCACCCGCGTCAGGGCATAGTCGACATTGCCCTCAAGCGACATCGGACGCCGCTTCGCTCGTGAGCTGCGCCGCCACCCGCTCCAGTGCCAGACGCAGCAGAGCAGGATCCGACAGCTGTTTGACTTCCTCGGTGGCGCTCTTCATGCGCTGTTCCATGATCGCGGCGGCGCAGCGCTCGACCTTCTGCCCCGCGCGCCCATGCAGCGCCACCGTGCGCGCCTGCGCGCGCTCGATGATCCCCCGGGCCCGCTGGCGGGCGGCATCCAGTAGCAAAGTCCCGGCCCGTTCGCACTGCGCCACTGCCGCCTGTGCGTCGCGCTCGGCTTCCAGCACGCGCTCGATCGCCTGCCCCGCCGCGGGATCGCCGGTGTCATCGGCGCTGGGGCCGGCTTTCATAGTCAGGCCGCCGATTCCTGCCCCAGCGCGCTGACCTCGGTGAGAAGTCCCGTCTCCATGTTGAAGACGAAACCGCGCACCGGGATCTCCTTGGCGATCCAGGGATGCGCGCGCACTTTGCGGATCTGCTCGCGCGCGTTCTGCTCGGGATCCTTGTAGGCGAAGAAACGCATCGGAGCCGGCGTGGCGACACCGGTCTCCGCAGTCAGCCTGGCGTTGAGCTCCGCATCGGTGAAGGTGGTGAAGCCGCACCCGGTGTGATTGAGGAGCATGATCTCCGTGGTGCCCAGCACCCTCGTCGAGACCACGAGCTCGCCGAGTACATCTTCGGTGACCGCCGGTCCTCCGGTGCGGATCACGTCGATGTCGGCGTGCGGCAGCCCGAGGATTTCCGGCAGATTCGACAGGCGCGGGTCCATGCAGGTGACCACCGCGATCTTCGGCGCGGGTCGTTGCGCCAGTTTTGGATCGTGCTTGCGCGTGTACTTGTGATTGGCCTTGAGCGCCTTGTCGATAATGCTCATCTGTTGCTCTCCGGAGGTGATGCCGCAGCGAAATCGCCTGGGCATGATTCACCGCGCCCCGGCGACGGCGCTTGACCGGGAGTGCTGGCAATTGTGCAAAAGTGCGTTGGCACTGCGCTTCAATTCCCGGCTCATCCGCTCAAGAAACTCCCGCGCCGCCCTCTAGCATGTATCGGATGAGAGCCCCCAAGCCCGTGCACCCGCGAATTCTCAAGGTGGGAAAACGTGAACTGGTCACGCAAGGTCTCAGCCGGCTGATCTTCCGCGACCTGTTCCACCATTTGATGTGCGTGGGGTGGCTGCGCCTGTTCGCCACCTTGGCCGCCTTCTTCTTCCTCTTTGACAGTCTTTTCGGCCTTCTCTACCACCTGTCCCCGGGCAGCGTCGCGAACCTGAATCCGCCGGGTTTCGCGGGGGACTTCTTTTTCAGCGTGGAAACCTTTGCCACCGTGGGCTATGGGCAGATGCATCCGCAAACACTGTACGGACACCTGGTCGCCATGTTCGAGATCTTCGGCGGCCTGATGTCCCTGGCGTTGATCACCGGACTCATGTTCGCGCGCTTTTCCCGGCCCAGGGCGCGCTTCCTGTTTGCCAAATATGCCGTCGTACGGCCCATTGACGGAAAGCCGACCTTGATATTCCGTGCCGCCAATGAGCGCCAGAACGTCGTGCAGAATGCCACCGCGCGCCTGCGGATGGTGCGTAACGAGATCACCCAGGAAGGCTATCGCCTGCGTCGCATCGTCGATTTGCCGCTGCTGCGCTCTGAATTTCCCCTGTTCGCGCTGAGCTGGACCATCATGCACGTGATCGATGATGACAGCCCCTTGAGGGCCGAGACTGCGGAATCACTGGCACGCTCCAAGGCGGTGCTGGTGCTGAGCCTGAGTGGCATGGACGAGAACACCGGCCAGGCCCTGATGGCCCGGAGCGAATATGACAGTGCCGACATTCGGTGGAACTGCACCTTCCAGGACATCCTCGAGGAGGCGCCGGATGGCACCCTCCACATCGACTACGGCAGTTTCAACTACATCGAGCCGCTTCAGGTATCCGACACAGCAGCTCCGCCGGCTTAGCCCAACCCATCAGGGTGCCCAGACCACCTCGACCGGCACCTGCTGCTGACGCAGCACCGCACGCAGCGGCATCTCCTCGACCGGGCCCGGGCCGCAGGCGGCGGCATAGGTGCGCCATTTGGCCTCACCGCGGATGAAGATCAGGATGCGCCGCGAGTCCAGCAGCGCCTTCAGGTTCAGGCTCAGCCGCGCATGCGGGGCGCTTGGCGACCACATGCCGATGCAACCTGCCGGCGCCTGCGGATCCAGCGCCTGCTTAAGATTCGGTGAGGCGGGAAACAGCGATGCCGTGTGTCCGTCATCGCCCATGCCCAGCACGGTGAGGTCAAAGGGCCGCGGGATGCTCGCCAGGGCATTCCACGCCACGATCGCGCCCAGTTCGGGCGTCGCCGCCGGATTCTTCAAGCCGACGAAACGCGCCGCGGCTGCCCGGTCGCGCAACAAGGACTCGCGCACCATTCGTTCATTGCTGCCTGAGTCGGTGGTCTCCACCCAGCGTTCATCCACCAGCGCAATTGACACTCGGTTCCAATCGAACACCTGCGCGCGCAACTGTTCGAACAGCACGATCGGCGAGTGGCCACCGGAGAGCAGCAGGCTCGCCCGCCCGCGATCCGCGATTGCACGGGCCAGTTGCAAGGCAATATCGCCCGTCACCCGCGCCGCCAGCGCAGGCGCGCTCTCAAAGCGTTTGATTTCCACGTTCGCATTCGTCATGACTGAAGACTCCATTGGCAAAGAGCCTTCTCTAGCGTGGATGGCATCGGGCGTTCTTGAGCCGCGCGCGCATTTCTTGAACGCAACGGCCAAGTCCTCCTGCGCGCCGGACACAATGAATACGAGTGCCCGCACAGCACGCACGCACAATCTCCGATGGCTCATCGCAGCTAGCGTCGGTGCATGGATTGGGAACTTGCGGTCTACGTCGTTGCGGTGCTCGGGCTGGTGGGCCTGATGCTCGGGGCCTCCTACCTGCTCGGGGGACGCAGTCATGGACGCGCGAAGCAGGAGCCCTTCGAGTCCGGCGCGGTCGCGGTGGGCACGGCGCTGCTGCGGATGCCGGCCAAGTTCTACCTGGTGGCGATGTTCTTCGTCATCTTCGATCTGGAGGCCGTGTTTCTGTATGCCTGGGCGGTCGCGGTGCGGCAGAACGGCTGGGCGGGATTCGCCATGGCCACGACCTTCATCGCGGTACTGCTGGCGGCACTCTTTTACCTGTGGCGCGTGGGAGCTCTGAACTGGGCCCCGGGCAGCAGGCGCGGCGCGGAAGTGAAAAGGATCTAGGTACCCGAAATGCAATACACGCTGACCCGGATCGATCCTGCCAGGGGCCGCGCGCCCACGCCGGCGGGTGTCAATCAGGAAGACAATTACGTCATCGAGCAGGCGGTGCGCAAGAACATCGTGCTTGCCAAGCTCGATGACCTCATCAACTGGGGCCGCAAGAATTCCCTGTGGCCCTTCAACTTCGGGCTCTCCTGCTGTTACGTGGAGTTTGCGACGGCGCTGACCGGCGTGCACGATATCTCGCGCTTCGGTGCCGAGGTGATCCGCGCTTCACCACGGCAGGCCGATGTCATGGTCGTGGCGGGAACCTGCTTCATGAAAATGGCACCGGTGGTGCAGCGGCTCTATGAGCAGATGCTCGAGCCGCGCTGGGTCATCTCCATGGGCTCCTGCGCCAACTCCGGCGGCATGTACGACATCTACTCCGTGGTTCAAGGGGTGGATAAATTCCTGCCCGTGGATGTGTACGTCGCGGGCTGCCCGCCGCGGCCCGAGGCGTTCGTCCAGGGCCTGATGCTGTTGCAGAATGCAATCGCAGCCGAACGCCGACCGCTTTCCTGGGTGATCGGCGATCAGGGTGTGCACCGTGCGCCGATGCCCGCGCAGCGGGACCTGAAACACGCCGCGCGCCAGGCGCAGGGCGCGCTGCGCACGCCGGATACGGTCTGACGTATGGCCGACGGATCCCCCCCGGTGCTGCCCGAGGTGTTGCGCGAGCTGTATGCGCGCTTTGGCGAGAACCGCTTCGTGCGCCAGATCACCACGGACGACGTGCCCACGGTATGGGTGGCGGCGGAGGATCGCGATGCGGTATTGCAGTTTCTGAAGAACTCGCTGCCACGGCCCTTCAGCATGCTGCTGGACCTGCAGGCGATCGATGAGCGCATGCGCCGGCATCGCGAGGGACTGCCGCCGGCGGATTTCACGGTGTTCTACCACCTGCTCGCGATCGAGCGCTGTGGAGCGGCAGACTCAGGACAGGTACGCCTCAAGGTGCCACTGCTGGGCGAATATCCCGCGCTCAAATCCATTGTCGGAATCTTTGCCAACGCCAACTGGTACGAGCGGGAGACCTGGGACCTGTTCGGCATCCGCTTCGAAGGTCACCCGCACCTGGCGCGCATTCTGCTGCCGCGTTACTGGCAGGGACATCCGGGCCGCAAGGAGTACTCGGCGCGGGCCACCGAGTTCGACCCCTACCTGCTCACCGAGCTGCGCCAGGATCAGGAGCAGGCCGCGCTGGAGTTCAAACCCGAGGAGTGGGGGATGAAGCGCGGCAACGAGGACGAGGACTTCATGTTCCTGAACCTCGGGCCGAATCACCCCTCCGCGCATGGAGCGTTTCGGATTGTATTGCAGCTGGATGGCGAGGAGATCGTCGATGCGGTGCCCGACATCGGCTACCACCATCGGGGCGCGGAGAAGATGGCCGAGCGCCAGTCCTGGCACAGTTTCATCCCCTACACCGACCGGATCGACTACCTGGGCGGGGTGATGAACAACCTCCCCTATGTGCTGGCGGTGGAGAAGCTCGCCGGGATCGAAGTGCCGGATCGCGTCAAGACCATCCGCATCATGATGTCGGAGTTCTTCCGCATCACCTCGCACCTGCTGTTCCTGGGCACCTACCTGCAGGACATGGGCGCCATGACGCCGGTGTTTTTCATGTTCGCCGACCGGCAGAAGGCCTACGACGTGATCGAGGCCGTCACCGGTTTTCGCATGCACCCGGCCTGGTACCGCATCGGCGGCGTGGCGCACGATCTGCCCAAGGGCTGGGATGTGAAGGTCCGCGAGTTCCTGGACTGGTTTCGGCCGCGCCTGGAGGAGTACGTGACCGCCGCGGTGCAAAACAGCATCCTGCGCGGCCGCGTCATCGGCGTCGCGCCCTTCAACACCGCGCAGGCGCTCGAATGGGGTGTCACGGGTGCCGGCTTGCGCGCCACCGGCTGTGCCTTCGACTACCGCAAGGCGCGTCCTTATTCAGGCTACGAGCACTTCGAGTTCGAAGTTCCGGTGGGCAAGAACGGCGACGCCTACGACCGCTGCACGGTGCGGGTCGAGGAGCTGCGTCAGAGCTGCCGCATCATCCGCCAGTGCCTCGAGCATATGCCCGCCGGAGCCTACAAGGCCGATCACCCGCTGACCTGTCCGCCACCACGTGAGCGCATGCTCAAGGACATCGAAACCCTGATCACGCACTTCCTCGCCGTGTCCTGGGGACCGGTCATGCCACCGGGGGAGTCGACCCAGCTGATCGAGGCCACCAAGGGCATCAACAGCTACTACCTTACCAGCGATGGCAACACCATGAGTTATCGCACCCGCATCCGCACACCGAGCTTTCCGCATCTGCAGATGCTCCCTGAGGTGGTGCGCGGTCGCATGATTCCCGATCTGGTGGCGCACCTGGCCTCCATTGATTTCGTCATGGCCGACGTGGACCGCTGAGAAGACCATGAGCATCGCCGCCGCAACTCAAAGCTTTTCCCTGCACGTCGATGACTTCGCCTCCATCGAGGAGGAGATGGGCCACTACGCGGACCCGCGGGCCGCGAGCATCGGGGCGCTGAAGATCGTGCAGAAGCGCCACGGCTGGGTGCCGGATGCTGCCATACCCGCGATCGGTGGGGTGCTGGGGATCCCCGCCTCGGATGTGGAAAGCGTGGCCACCTTCTACAACCTGATCTTCCGCCGCCCCGTGGGTCGCTACGTCATCAAGGTCTGCGACAGCGTGGCGTGTTTCCTGACCGGGTACGAGGAGGTCCGGGATGAGCTGTGCAGACAGCTGGGCGTCGGCTTCGGGCAGACGACCCCGGATGGCCGCTTCACGTTGCTGCCGATCTGCTGCCTGGGCGCCTGCGATCGGGGTCCGACCCTGATGGTCAATGATGAAACCCATTTTGGTGTCAGCCCGCAGGACATCGCGCGCCTGCTGGAGCGCTACCCATGACGGCCGATACCACTCCCCTCACCTACCGCGTCAATGTCGGCGCACCACCCGACCTTCGCGGCTACGAATCTCAGGAAGGCTACGCGGCCGTGCGCAAGGCGCTCAAGGAGCTGCAGCCCGTGGAGGTGACCCACCTGGTGAAGGACGCCAACCTGCGCGGCCGCGGCGGCGCCGGCTTTCCCACGGGCGTGAAGTGGGGCCTGGTGCCCATGGGCGAAGGCGCCCCGCGCGAGAAGTACCTGCTCTGCAATGCCGATGAGATGGAGCCGGGCACTTTCAAGGATCGGCTGCTGATGGAAGGCGCACCCCATCAGCTGGTTGAGTCGATGATCGTCGCGGCCTATGCCATCCAGGCCAGCTGCGGTTACATCTTTCTGCGCGGCGAGTACGTGCTGGCCGCCGAGCGCCTGAAGCAGGCGATCGTGCAGGCCAAGGCCGCGGGGTACCTGGGTGCCAACATCCTTGGCTCGCCCTGGAGCTTCGAGCTCTTCGTGCACAGCGGCGCCGGCCGCTACATACCCGGCGAGGAGACCGCGCTCATCAACTCGCTGGAGGGCCGGCGGGCCCGCCCGCGTTCCAAGCCCCCGTTCCCGCAGATCGCGGGCCTATGGGGTAAGCCCACCGTGGTCAATAACGTCGAGACCCTGTGCAACATCCCGCACATCGTGCTGCGCGGCAGCGAGTGGTTCCATGCCCTCTCGCAGGGCAAGAGCAAGGACTCGGGGACCAAGCTCTACGGCGTCAGCGGTCGGGTCCGGCGTCCGGGACTGTGGGAGTTACCCATCGGGGTGTCGGCGCGCGAAATCCTCGAGGAACATGCCGGCGGCATGCAGCAGGGCCTGAAGCTCAAGTGCTGGCTGCCCGGCGGCGCATCGACCGATTTCCTGATGCCCGAGCACCTGGACCTGGCCATGGACTTCGACACCATCGCCAAGGCCGGCAGTCGCATGGGCACCGGCCTGCTGATGGCGGTGGACGACCGCCGCAGCATCATCTCCGTGGTGCGCAATCTCGAAGAGTTCTTCGCCCGCGAATCCTGCGGCTGGTGCACCCCCTGCCGTGACGGGCTGCCATGGAGCGTGAAGCTGCTCACGGCGCTGGAACGCGGCGAGGGCCAGCCCGGCGACCTGGAGACGCTCGAGCAGCTGTGCCGATTCCTGGGCCCCGGCCGGACCTTCTGCGCTCATGCGCCAGGTGCGGTCGAGCCGCTGCAGTCGGCCATCAAGTATTTCCGCGACGAATTCCAGGCCGGCATCGTGACGCCGGCCGCGCAAGCCGTGGCCTGAGGCAAAAGGGTTAAGCGACGTGGCAACGATTTACATCGACGACAAGCAGTACCAGGTGGGCACCCAGGACAACCTGCTGCACGCCTGTCTGTCGCAGGGTCTGGATGTCCCCTACTTCTGCTGGCACCCGGCGCTGGGCAGCGTCGGTGCCTGCCGGCAGTGCGCGGTCAAGCAGTATCGGGATGCCAATGACAAGGTCGGGCGCATCGTGATGTCCTGCATGACGCCCACGGTCGAGGGTGCCCGCATCTCCATTGCCGATGAGGAGGCGCACCAGTTTCGGGCCAGCGTCATCGAGTGGCTGATGACCAACCACCCGCACGATTGTCCGGTGTGCGAGGAAGGCGGTCACTGCCATCTGCAGGACATGACGGTGATGAGCGGGCATGCCGCGCGTCGCTACCGCTTCACCAAGCGCACGCACCGCAATCAGTACCTCGGCCCCTTCATCAATCATGAAATGAACCGCTGCATCGCCTGCTATCGCTGCGTGCGCTACTACAAGGACTATGCCGGGGGCACGGACCTGGATGTCTACGGCGCCGCCCACAACGTGTATTTCGGGCGCACCGCCGATGGCCTGCTGGAGAGTGAGTTCGCGGGCAACCTGGTGGAGGTCTGTCCCACCGGGGTGTTCACCGACAAGACCCATGGCGAGCGCTACAACCGCAAATGGGACATGCAGTTCTCACCCAGCATCTGCCAGGGCTGCGCGGTGGGCTGCAACATTTCCCCCGGCGAACGCTATGGTGAACTGCGGCGCATTGAGAACCGCTACAACGGCTCGGTCAACCACTACTTCCTGTGCGACCGTGGCCGCTTCGGCTATGGGTACGTGAATCGCAAGGACCGTCCGCGTCAGCCGCTGCTGCGTCGCGAGGGGAGCCTGGTCGCCGTGAGCGCCGAGGAGGCGTTCGCAGCGGCGGACCAGTTGCTCAAGAGCGCACGCGGTGTCATCGGCATCGGCTCACCGCGGGCCTCGCTGGAATCCAACTTCGCGCTGCGGGAACTGGTGGGAACCCAGAATTTCTACGACGGACATGCGGGTGATGAGGCCGCGCGGGTGCGTGGTGTGGTCGGGATCCTGCGCAGCAGCCCGCTGCCGGCGGCGAGCCTGCGCGGCATCGAAGATGCCGATGCGGTACTGGTGCTCGGTGAGGATGTCACCAACACCGCCCCGCGCGTCGCGTTGGCGCTGCGTCAGAGCGCGCAGGGCAAGACCGCGGCCCTGGCCGCCGAAAAGCATGTGCCGGAGTGGGAGAGCGAGGCGCGCGCCAACATCGGCCAGCACGAAAAACATCCCGTGTTCATCCTCAGCATGGCCGCCACCCGTCTGGATGATGTCGCCGCGGCCACCCTGCGCGCCACGCCGGATGACATTGCGCGGCTCGGCTTCGCCGTGGCCCATGCGCTGGATGCCGCGGCACCTGCCGTGCCGGGGCTGGATGCCGCGACTGCCGAACTGGCGCAGCACATCGCCCGCGCCCTCGCGGCCGCCAGGAAGCCGCTGATCGTCTCGGGCACGGGGGCCGGCTCCCTCGCAGTGGCCCAGGCGGCCGCCAACGTGGCACTGGCCTTACACGGGCGCGGCCAAAAGGGCGAGCTGTGCCTGATCGTGCCCGAGGTCAACAGCTTGGGGCTCGCGCTGCTCACCGCCGGTGAGGCGGGCCGCGATCTGGAGGCCGCCTTTGCCAGCGTCGAGCGCGGCGGGGCCGATACCGTGGTGGTGCTGGAGAATGATCTGTATCGCCGTGCCGATCGCACCCGGGTCGACGCCCTGCTCGCCCGGTCGCGGCTCATCGTGCTCGATCATCAAAGCCATGCCACCAGCGCCCGGGCCGAGGTGCTGCTGCCGGCGGGCTCCTTCGCCGAAAGCGATGGCACGGTGGTGAGCCAGGAGGGTCGCGCCCAGCGTTACTTCAAGGTCTATGAGCCGGGCTACTACGATCCGCACAGTCTCATGCGCCAGTCCTGGGAATGGCTGGATGATCTGCGGGTGCGCGGGCTGAGGAGCGCGAGTCGGCATTTTGACCAGCTCACGGCCGCCGTGGCGCAGGCGGCGCCGGCTCTGCGCGAGATCGTGGGCGCTGCGCCCAATGCGAAATTCCGTCTCGGCGGACTGAAGCTGGCGCGCGAGCCGCATCGCTACAGCGGGCGCACCGCCATGCGCGCCAATCAGTCGGTGCATGAGCCGCGCCAGCCGCAGGATGCGGAAACGGCGCTGGCCTTCTCGATGGAGGGCCACAACGGCACCCAGGCGGGGACCCGGCCCAGCGCCCTGATTCCCTATGCCTGGGCACCGGGCTGGAACTCTCCGCAATCCTGGAACAAGTTCCAGGACGAGGTCGGCGGCCACCTGCAAGGCGGGGATCCGGGCATCCGCTTGATCGAACCGGCCGCCGCAGGCGTGGCGCAGTACGCTCAGGCCATACCGGCTCCGTTCGTCGCGCGCACCGCCGAGTGGCAGGTGCTGCCCTTCAACCACATCTTCGGCAGCGAGGAGCTGTCGGCGCGGGCCGCTGCGGTTGCCGTCCTCATCCCGGCCGCCTACGTGGCACTGCACCCGCAGGATGCGGACGTCCTGGAGGCTGCGGAAAACTCGACCCTCCAAGTGTCCTTGCCGGGGCAGAGCGTGCTCCTGCCGGTGCGGCGCAGGTCGGATCTGCCGCGCGGGACAGTTGGGCTGCCCGTGGGCCTGCCGGGGTCACCGTGGTTCCGTGCCGGCGCGACCGTCACGCTTGCCCGAGGCGCCGGCACATGAACGCCGCGACATTACCGGTCATGGCCGCGCTCATCGATGGCGTGAAGGCAGTGGTGCTGCTGCTAGGACTGGTGGCAGTGGCCGCCATGCTGATCTGGGGTGAACGCCGGCTGCTCGCGCTGTGGCAGGACCGTTACGGCCCCAACCGCGTCGGGCCCTTCGGCCTGCTGCAGGTGATGGCGGACATGATCAAGATCTTCTTCAAGGAAGACTGGGTGCCGGCGTTCGTGGATCGCCCGGTGTTCCTGCTTGCACCGCTGCTGGCCATGACCACGACCCTGCTGGTGTTCATCGTGATCCCGGTGGCCCCCGGGTGGGGCGTGGCGCCCGACCTGAACGTGGGAGTACTGCTGTTCCTGGCGCTCGCCGGGCTCGGGGTGTACGGCGCCATGTTGGGAGGCTGGTCGAGCAACAGCAAGTATGCCCTGCTCGGCGGCTTGCGCTCGGCAGCCCAGATGCTCTCCTATGAAGTATTCATGGGCATCGCCGTGATGGGGGTCGTCATCCAGACGGGATCCTTCCGGCTGGATCGCATCGTCGAGGCGCAACGGCACCTCTGGTTCATCGTCCCGCAGTGCTGCGGCTTCCTCACCTTCGCCCTCGCCGCGGTCGCCAGCGTGCACCGTTTTCCCTTCGATCAGCCGGAGACCGAGCAGGAACTGGTGGCCGGCTACCACACCGAGTACTCGGGCATGAAGTTCGGCATGTTCTTCGTCGCCGAGTATGTGGGCGTCGTCGTGGTGTCCGCGCTTCTCACGACCCTGTTCCTCGGCGGCTGGCACGGCCCGTTCGCACAGCAGCTGCCCTTCATGGGTTTCATCTGGTTCGCGCTCAAGACCCTGATCTTCATCATGCTGTTCATCCTGCTGCGCGGTGCACTGCCGCGCCCCCGTTATGACCAGATCATGTCGATGGGGTGGAAGTTCTGCCTGCCGCTGTCGCTGGTGAATCTGCTGATCACCGCGGCCTGCGTCCTCACCAGCACCGCCAGAGGCTAGCCATGCTCGACATTCTCAAAGGGCTGTACACGAACCTGCGCACGCTGGTGATGATCTTCGCGCACGCCACGCGCAAGCGCGACACCATCTTGTATCCGGAGGTCAAGCCCTATCTGCCGCCGCGCTATCGCGGCCGCATCGTCCTCACCCGGGATCCGGACGGGGAGGAGCGCTGTGTGGCCTGCAACCTGTGCGCCGCAGCCTGCCCGGTGGGGTGCATCTCCTTGCAGAAGGGCGAGCAGGAGGATGGCCGCTGGTATCCGGAGTTCTTCCGCATCAATTTTTCGCGCTGCATTTTCTGCGGTCTGTGCGAGGAAGCCTGCCCGACCAGTGCCATTCAGCTGACGCCGGATTTCGAGCTGGGCGAATATGACCGGCAGAACCTGGTGTACGAGAAGGAGCATCTGCTCATCAGCGGCACCGGCAAGGTGCCGGAATACAATTTCTACCGCATCGCGGGGCTCGCCATTGCCGGCAAGCCCAAAGGCGCGGCCGCCCATGAGGCGGGTCCCGTTGATGTCAAAGACCTGATGCCCTGAAGCGCGGCACACCCCAATGACATCCGCACTCTATCTGGAAGCAGCCGTGGCAGTGATCGCCACCGTACTGGCGATCACCCACTACAACCCGCTGCATGCCCTGTTGTATCTCATCCTCTCGCTGCTGGCGGTGGCGATGATGTTCTTCAGCCTCGGCGCGCCCTTCGCCGGGGTACTGGAGGTCATCGTGTATGCCGGTGCCATCATGGTGCTGTTCGTGTTCGTGGTGATGCTCTTGAACCTGGGCAAGGCGACCGTTGAGCAGGAGCGGCGCTGGCTGCTCCCGCGTGCCTGGATCGGGCCGGGAGTGCTGTCGCTGGCATTGCTGGTGGAACTGGCGCGGGCCCTGGTCCCGGCGGGCAATGAGGTCGCCGCGGCCGGTTCGGCCATCGGGGCGAGCCGGGTCGGGCTGGCGCTGTACGGGCCGTACTTCCTGGCGGTGGAGCTGGCCTCGATGTTGCTGCTCGCGGCGCTGGTCACGGCATTTCATCTGGGTCGACACGAATGAGCGCGGTTTCCCAGCAATTTCCCCTGATGCTCGCCGGATTGCTGTTCTGCCTGGGCCTGCTCGGGGTGCTGCTGCGACGCAATCTGCTGTTCGTGCTGATGTCGATCGAAATCATGATCAACGCCGCAGCGCTGGCCTTCGTGGCCGCGGGCAGCCGTTGGGGACAGCCGGACGGCCAGGTGATGTTCCTGCTGGTGCTGACGCTCGCCGCCGCCGAGACCTGCGTGGGTCTGGCCATGCTGCTGCAGCTGCAACGGCGTTTCCGCACCCTCGATACCGACGCCGCCAGTGAGATGAGAGGCTGACCCCATGTTCAATCTGCTGTTTCTCATCTGTCTCGCCCCGTTCCTGGGCTTCCTGCTCCTGAGCTTCGGCCGCCGGCGGCTGTCGGAAAACACCGCGGCCGCCATCGGTATCGGCAGCATCGGCATCTCGGCCTTGACGACGCTGGCGCTGGGCATCGAATTCGTGCTGCATCCGCCCGCAGGCGGGGCCTTCACCCAGCCGCTGTGGCAGTGGCTGGATGTGGGCGGCTTCGCGCCGCGCTTTGCGCTGCGGCTGGATGGCCTGTCGCTGAGCATGCTGGGCGTGGTCACCGGGGTCGGCTTGCTCATCCATGTGTTTGCCGCCTGGTACATGCGTGAGGACGACAGCTACGCCCGCTTCTTCTCCTACATGAACCTGTTTGTCGCCAGCATGTTGTTCCTGGTTCTGGGGGACAACCTGCTGTTCCTGTTCTTCGGCTGGGAGGGGGTGGGGCTGTGCAGCTACCTGCTGATCGGCTTCTGGTACCAGGATCCGGCCAATGGCGCCGCCGCACGCAAGGCCTTCATCGTCACGCGGGTGGGCGATGCGCTGATGGCCATCGGGCTGTTCTGGCTGTATCGCGATCTGGGCACCCTGGATATCCAGCAGGCGGTGCTGCTGGCGCAGCAGCACTTTGCGCTCGGGGATCCGCAGATCACGGCCATCACCTTGCTGCTGCTCGGCGGTGCGGTGGGCAAGTCGGCCCAGCTACCCCTGCAGACCTGGCTCCCCGATGCCATGGCGGGCCCGACCCCGGTGTCGGCCCTGATCCACGCGGCCACCATGGTCACGGCGGGTGTGTACCTGATTGCGCGCACGCATGGCTTGTTCGAACTGGCCCCGAGCTCGCTTGAGGCGGTGGGGGTGATCGGGGCGATCACGTTGCTGCTCGCAAGCGGCGCGGCGCTGGTGCAGTCGGATATCAAACGCATCCTGGCCTACTCCACCATGAGCCAGATCGGCTACATGTTCCTGGCGCTGGGATCCGCGGCCTGGGGCGCTTCGATCTTTCACCTGATGACGCACGCCTTCTTCAAGGCGTTGCTGTTCATGACGGCCGGGGCGGTGATCCTCGCCTGCCATCACGAGCAGGACATCTTCAAGATGGGGGGACTGCGCAAGCAGCTGCCGCTGGAGTACGCCTGTTTTCTGGTCGGGGGTCTCGCGCTGTCGGCGTTTCCCTGGCTCACCGCCGGCTTCTACAGCAAGGATGAGATCCTCTGGGAAGCCTATGCCGGCGGCCACCAGGGGCTGTTCATCGCCGGACTCATCGGCGCCTTTTTCACCCCGCTGTATACCTTCCGGCTGATCTTCACCGTGTTCCATGGCGAGCCCAAGCTGCACGCGCATCGCGGGCAGGGGGTCACGTATTGGCTGCCGCTGGGGGTGCTGTTGGTGTTCTCCACCTTCATCGGCGGCATGATCCATCTGCCCCTGGCAGGGGTGCTGCCCGGACCGAGCGAGCTGGCCGGCCACGGCTCAAAGCTCACCATCGGCATCCTCTCCAGCGCCGTCGCGCTGGGCGGACTTGCCGTGGCCTGCGGGCTGTTTCTCGGTCAGCGGCGCCTGCTCAACTGGTTTACCGGGACCGCGCCTGCGAGGCTGCTCGCCGCCTGGTGGGTGCAGGACTGGGGCTTTGACTGGCTGTATGACCGGCTGCTGGTGCGACCCTGCATGGGGTTTGCGCGGGCCAACATCCGCGACGGCATTGACCTCGCGATCCTCACCATTCCGGCCGGTTTGCGCGCCCTCAACGGCGCCCTGGTACGCACCGAGACCGGCCGGATCCGCTGGTATGCCGCCGGCATGGCGGCCGGAGCGGTGCTGGTGGTCGCGATGGTCCTGGTATGAGGGCGCACTCATGAGCCTGCTCGCTCTGCTGCTGATTCCGTTCATCGGCGGCCTGCTGTGCTGGCCGCTGCGCCGTTCCGAGGTGCTGCCGGCGCGTTGGGTGGCCCTGGCTACCATGCTGTTGGTACTGGCGCTGGCGCTCGCATTGTGGCTCACGGGCGATTACTCCCAGACGCTGCTGCCCACGCCGGGCCAGCCGGCCGGGCACTGGGTGCAGCAGCTGTCCGTGCCCTGGATCTCGCGGCTCGGAATCCGTTTCAGCTTGGGGCTCGACGGACTGTCGCTGCTGCTGGTGACGCTGACGGCACTGCTCGGGGTGCTGTCGGTGGCCTGCTCCTGGCGGGAGATCCAAACCAACGCCGGTTTCTTCTATCTGAACCTGCTGTGCAATCTGGGCGGGGTGATCGGCGTCTTTCTGGCCACCGACCTCTTCCTGTTCTTTTTGTTCTGGGAAGTGATGCTGGTGCCGATGTTCTTCCTGATCGCGCTCTGGGGCCACGACATTCCAGGCGGCCGGCCCCGGCTGTATGCGGCGATCAAGTTCTTCATCTTCACCCAGTCGGCGGGCCTGGTGATGCTGGTGGCGATTCTGGCGCTGGTGTTCGTGCACTACCGCGCCAGCGGTGTGCTCACATTCGGCTACGCGGATTTGCTCGCCACGCCCCTGGGCGCGCGCACCGGCTTCTGGATCATGCTCGGGTTCTTCTTTGCCTTTGCGGTGAAGCTGCCCATCGTGCCATTCCACTCCTGGCTGCCCGACGCCCATTCCCAGGCGCCCACCGCAGGCTCGGTGATCCTCGCCGGCGTGCTCCTGAAGACGGCGGCCTATGGCCTGCTGCGCTTTCTGTTGCCGCTGTTCCCCGTGGCCTGCGCGCAATTCGCACCGATCGCGATGTGGCTGGGCGTGGCCGGGATCGTCTATGGCGCGGTATGCGCCTTCGGCCAGGATGACGCCAAGCGCCTGGTGGCCTATACCTCCATCAGCCACATGGGCTTCATCGTGTTCGGCGTCTTTGCCGGTACCCAAGAGGCGCTGCAGGGCGTGATCATGCAGATCCTGGCGCACGGGATCAGCGCGGCGGGTCTGTTCATTCTCGTCGGCGAGCTCAGCGAACGGCTCGAGACCCGTGATCTGCGCAAGATGGGCGGGTTGTGGGCGCGTTTCTCCAAGCTGCCGCAGTTCGGGCTGTTCTTCATTCTCGCCTCGCTGGGACTGCCGGGGCTGGGCAATTTCCTGGGCGAGTTCCTGATTCTGCTGGGCACCTTCAAGGCGCATCCGCAGTTGGCCATGATCGCCGCGATTGGCCTGGTGCTCTCGGCGGTGTATTCGCTGATTCTCATGCAGCGTACGTTCTATGGCAAAGCCGCCACCGCAGCGCCGCTGCCGGACCTGGACCGTCGCGAATTTGCCATTTTGAGCACCCTGATGGCGGTCATGATCTGGCTCGGTCTGTACCCGAAGCCCTTCTTTGAACTCTCGCGCGCACCCACCCAGGCCCTGCAGACGCGGTATGCGCCCGAAACCAGCGTGAACGCAACGACCAGTGCGCGAGTGATCCCATGACTCACCTGTCGCTCCTGGCGCTGTCGCCCATTCTGGTGGTCTCGGCCACCTGCCTCATCGTGATGCTGGGCATCGCCATGAAACGCGACCATGCCTTGATGGCAGGGGTGTCGCTGGGCGGCCTGGCCCTGGCGCTGATCGCAACCGCCGCGGCATGGCTCTGCGCCGCGGCACCGCAAGCCATCACGGCGCTGCTGATC
This sequence comes from Steroidobacteraceae bacterium, assembly GCA_035487155.1. Classification (GTDB taxonomy): domain Bacteria; phylum Pseudomonadota; class Gammaproteobacteria; order Steroidobacterales; family Steroidobacteraceae; genus DAIDKA01. The sequence continues at coordinate 3,934 of DATHMK010000083.1, read as the reverse complement.
ATCGATCGCTTCGCCTGCTTCTACCTGGCGCTGATCCTCATCGCCGCACTTGCCGTGACCGCGCTCTCCTACGTTTACCTCCGGCGCTACCAGGGTCACCGCGAAGAGATGTACCTGCTGCTGCTGCTGTCAACGCTGGGCGGCATGGTCATGGTGACAAGCTGCCACTTCAGCTCATTCTTTGTCGGGCTCGAACTGCTCTCCATGCCCATGTACGGCATGGCGGCCTACCTGGTGAAGGAGCGCCGCTCGCTCGAGGCAGGCATGAAGTACCTGGTGCTCTCCGCCGTTGCCTCGGCCTTCATCCTGTTCGGCATGGCGCTCATCTACGCCCAGACCGGGACTATGGTGTTCGGCGACATCGGCATGCAACTCGCCCAGCTCAGCGACGGCCAGGGCATCGTGATTCTGGGTGCCGCGCTGCTCCTGATCGGGCTGGGCTTCAAGCTCTCGCTGGCGCCGTTTCACCTCTGGACCCCCGATGTGTACCAGGGGGCGCCCGCGCCGGTGGCGGCGTTTCTGGCCACGGCCTCCAAGGTTCCCGTCCTGGCGCTGCTGCTGCGCTATGTGCTGGACACGCACGCCATTCAGTACGCCCCGCTGGTCGAGGTGCTGTCGCTGCTGGCGATTCTCTCCATCATCGCCGGCAACGTTCTGGCATTACAGCAGTGGAACCTCAAGCGCCTGCTCGCCTACTCCGCCATTGCGCACTTTGGCTACATGCTGGTGGCGTTGATCGCCTCCGGGCCGCTGGCCACCGAAGCGGTGAGCATGTACCTGCTCACCTATTCCATCCCCACGCTGGCGGCGTTCGGCGTGATCACGCTGGTCTCCAATCCGCTGGATCATGAAGCCGAGGCGCTCACGGACTACCGGGGCCTGTTTTGGACGCATCCGGGGCTTGCCGCCATCCTCACCCTGGCGCTGCTGTCCCTCGCCGGAGTCCCCCTGACCGCGGGTTTTCTCGGCAAGTTCTACGTATTGGGCGCCGGCGTCGATCAGCACCAGTGGCTGCTGCTCGGGGCCCTCGTGGCGGGCAGTGCCGTCGGACTCTTCTTCTACCTGCGCGCCATGATCCAGCTCTATCTGAGCCCCACACCCGAGGTGGCTGCCACCGCCGTGGCACCCGCCCCATCGGTCGTGACCGCAGGCGCGGGCGCCGGTGTGCTGATCGTGCTGCTGGTACTGATGCTCATCCTGGGCGTCTATCCGTCGCCCTTTGTCAGGCTGGCACAAGGCGCGGTCAGCGCGCCCCAGGGGATGCTGCCCATCACGGCGAGTCGCCGCTGAGATGGGCTCGACCCAGGACAACCAGCGTCGTGCCGCACAGGCGGCCCTGCCGTGGCTGGAGCGGCATGAAGTGGTGGGAATCGGCACCGGCAGCACGGTCCACCATTTCATTGACTTCATCGCCGCCGACCGGCACAACCTCAAGGCGGTGGTGTCCAGCTCCAACCAGTCCACGCAGCGCCTGGAGGCCGCCGGCATCCCGGTGGTGGACCTCAATGAGGTCGGGCAGCTGCCGGTGTATATCGATGGTGCGGATCAGACCAACGCGGAGCGCCAGCTCATCAAAGGCGGCGGCGGTGCCCTGACCCGCGAGAAGATCATCGCCGCCTGCTCCCGGATCTTCGTCTGCATCGTGGATGCCAGCAAACTGGCGACGACCCTGGGCGCCTTCCCGCTGCCGGTCGAAGTCATCCCCATGGCACGGGCGCTGGTGACCCGCAGGCTCACGGCCCTGGGCGGCCGCCCGGTCCTGCGCGCGGACTACATCACCGACAACGGCAATCACATTGTTGATGTGCACGATCTGGTGATCAAGGATCCGATGGCACTGGAGGCGGCCTTGAATCAGATTCCCGGCATCGTGACCGTGGGCCTGTTTGCGCAGCGGCGCGCCGACGTGCTCCTCATCGGCGGCGATGCGGGAGTGAAGCAGATCTGAGGCGCCTCAGCGCGGGTTGGTGCTGAACAGCGCCAGGCGCGCGCCCACCACCTGCTTCACGGCCGCAACCGCCGGCGCCAGCAGCGTGTAGGGCGCGATCTCCTGCTGGTGCTGGGCGAAACTCGCGTCGATGGCGCGCCGCCAGGCCAGGCGCAGTTCGGTATTGATGTGTACGACCGTCATGCCGGCCGTTATCGCGGCGCGCAGGTCCACATCCTCGGTATCCGAGCCGCCGTGCAGCGTCATGAAAATCCGGGTCTTTTGCTTGATGGCCCAGATCCGCTCGAGATTCAGGTGCTTGCGGTTGGTGCCGCTGAGCATGCTCTTGAGCACGCCGTGCATGTTGCCCACGGCCGGTGCCAGGGTATCGATTCGGGTCTCCTGCACGAACTGCAGCGCTTCCTCGGGGGTGCTGAGGATCAGCTCGGGCGCACTGTCGTGAATCTGCGAACCGCTGCCGATATTGCCGATCTCACCTTCCACCAGGATGTCCGGCCGCAAGGCCTTCAGCGCCTGGACGGCCTCCCTGGTCTGGCGCAGATTCTCGGCAAAGGGCAGCGCTGAAAAATCGCACACCACCCAGTCAAATCCGGCCCTGGCAGCCTCCAGCGCCAGCGGCAGTGAGTGGGTGTGATCGGCGTTCAGGTAGATCGGCGGTCCTCCCTGCTCGCGCAGGCTCCTGACGAGGGCCACCAGCTGGGGAATGCCGATGAAGCGCCGTTCGGCCTCCGACACTCCGACCACGACCGGGAGGCCGTGCTCACGGGCGGCCTCGACGACGCCGTACAGGGTGACCAGGTCCGACACATTGAAATGTCCGACCGCGATACCGCGCGCGTCGGCGTCCTGCAAGGTCTCACGTAGAGTAGTCATTCAGTTCTCGATTTCCGTCCTTAACGCTGCATGTCCATCATCTGCGCCGGCGTCAGCATGTTCTCGTTCAGATGCGCCATGATCCACAGCGAGCCTGCCATCACGAGTGCGACGATGAGCACGCCGAAGGCGAGCGCCAGCACGTTGTTGGCGGCCTCCGCGTCGGTGCCGATATGCAGGAAGAACACCAGATGCACGCCCATCTGCGCGATGGCGAGCACCGCCAGGCCTGCAGGCACGCCCGGCGCCCACAGGAGCCCGGTCTGCGCCACGATGAAGGAGGCGGCCGTGAGCAGCAGTGCGAATCCCAGCCCCGCGGTATACGTCCAGAAGCTCGCCGTGGGCTGCTTCTCGGCGACGCTGGGAGCGCCCTCGCTGAAGGTCATACCCACCACGCCACTCTCGGCCATTACCGGGCTCCCATCAGATAGACCATGGTCAACAGCGCCACCCAGATGATGTCCAGCGCATGCCAGAACAGGCTGAAACACAGCAGGCGACGGCGCACGTAATCCAGCGGCCCGCGGTAGGCGGTTTGTGCCACCAGGAAGATCAGCCACAGCAATCCCACGGTGACGTGCGCCCCGTGCAGTCCGACCAGGCTGAAGAAGGCGGAGAGAAAGGCGCTGCGGGAGGGGCCCGCGCCGCGCGCCACCAGCGCGATGAATTCGCTCAGCTCCAGGCCCAGAAAGGTCGCGCCCAGGAGCAAGGTCAGCGCACCACACAGATAGAAGGCCCACAGCCGCCGCCGCTCGATGGCCAGAATGGCAAGCCCGCAGGTATAGCTCGAGAACAGCAGGCAGAGGGTCTCGATGCCGGCGTGGCGCAGTTCGAAGAGCTCGTGGCCCGAGGGTCCGCCGGCGGTCTGGTCATGCAGCACCGCATAAGTGGCAAAGAGGGCCGAGAACAGGATGATGTCCGAGAGCAGGAAGATCCAGAACCCGTAGCCAACGACGATGCGGACCGGGGCCGGTCCCGCTGCACTTCGTGCCAGCATCGCTTCTCGGGCTGCAAGATCCGCAACACCTACCTGAGCGCTCACGCCGCGACCACCCGCAGGCGACGGGCGCGCTCGTCCGCCGCCAATTGCTCTGCCGACACTTCGACGGGAGT
>DATHMK010000082.1:0-13524 GCA_035487155.1 Steroidobacteraceae bacterium | reverse complement strand
CATCTGCCGGTGCTGATCTCGGGCAGCCGTTTCGAGACGGCCTCGATGAACGATTTCCTGCACCAGGACTTGGGCGTGACCGCCCAATGGCTGGAGAACCGTTCGCGCGATACCCATCAGAACGCCCAGTTCTCCGCGGTCATCCTGGCGCGGGCCGGCGTGCACAAGGTCGTGCTGGTGACCTCCGCCGCGCACATGGCCCGCTCGGTGGTGGAGTTCAACCAGGCGGGCATCGACACGGTTCCGGCACCGGCGGCGATGTGGACCCAGCGTGATACCGGGGTCCTGGCGTACGTGCCCAACGCCGATGCCCTGGTGCGCTCCCAGCGCGCTTTGTACGAGGGGCTGGGGCGGATTGTCCAGGATGTTCAAATTCGTTTCCGTTCAGGCACTGGCCTGATCGAGACCCGTCCAGCGGGCGCTGCGGGCCATTAACTCATCCTGCAGGGATGGGTCGCGCGCCGCCGCGGCCGCGCTTTGGACGCGCTGATATTCATCCAGATACTCGCCCTGCAGGCTGCCGGCCGCAGGATCAAGGGCCAGGTAAAGGGTGGTTCTGGCGCCCTGTTCGGCGGTCAGGATCAGCCGTTTGAACAGCGGGCGGATGCGGTTCAGCCAGCCCGGAAGCAGGTTCGTGGCCACCACGCCCGGATGCAGGCAGTTGACCGCGATGCCGCTGCCGGCGAGCCGGCGTGCCAACGCGAAGGTATCCAGGACATTGGCCAGCTTGGAGCGCGAATAGGCCGCGACGCTGCTGTAGCGGGCACGCGGGTCATCGATGCTGTCCAGGTCCATGCGGCCGCGGTAATGCACCCTCGAGGCGACATTGATGATGCGGGCCGCGGGGCTCAGCGCCGGCAGCAGCAGCCGGGTCAGCAGGAAGGGCCCCAGATGATTGGTGGCGAAGGTCAGCTCGTGGCCATCCACGGAGCGGCGGTGCCGGGTGCTGACGATGCCCGCGTTGTTGATCAGGCGGTCGATTTGCGGGCAGCGCACCCGAACCTCGCTGGCCGCGGTGCGCACGCTGGACAGGTCGGCCAGGTTGCAGTGCACGACCTCGACCTGGCTGCCGGGCTCCTGCCGCATGATGTCCTGGGCAAGAGCGGTGGCTGCCGCAACATTTCGACACAACATGACCACCCGGTAACCCGCCCGTGCCAGGGCATAGCTGGTCACGGTGCCGATGCCATGCGTGGTGCCGGTGATGACGGCCGTGGGGCGCTCACTCATCGGCTAGTGTGAACAGGGGTTGGCCCATGCGCACGGTGGTCCCGCTCGCCAGCCCCTCCACCAACCGCACGCCCGGTGGCACGAAGGCAATGATGGTTGAGCCATGCTGGAACCAGCCCATCTGCTCACCGCGTTTGAGCGCTGCGGCACAGGGGATGTGATTCGGACCCCGGTACCGCAGGTGCAGCAGCACGTTCAGGAAAGTCAGACGGATGCTGGCCACCAGAATGGCCGCGACCGGTACCAGTGTGACGAGGTGTCCGGAAGGCTCCAGCCGCAGACGGATGACGGCCCGTTCGTTCTTGCAGAACAGGTTCTGGATGCGCTGGACGGCGATTGGATTGACGTTCCAGGTATCACCCGAAATATACGAGACCTGCTCGACCCGGCAGTCGCCCGGTGCATGGAAGCGGTGATACATGCCCGCGGTCAGGCGCAGCGTGACGTAGGAGCCTTGCTGGTAGTGCCGCACCAGGTCGCGGTCGGCCAGCAGATCCATGAGCGGGTAGGCATAGCCCTTGGCCTGCAGGCACTCCCCGGCCACGACCTTGCCTGAGGCACCGATGATGCCATCGCTGGGGCTGACCAGCGTGGCCGGGTCCGGGTCGACCGGCCGCGCACCGGGCTTCAGTTCGCGGGTAAAGCACTGGTGCAGACTGCGAAACCGGCTCTGGCTGGCATCACTGAGATCCACGTCACAGAACAGTCGCCACAGGGCGATGGCGGGAACGGCGATGAGCGGATTTTCGATCTTGCTCAGCCAGCCCACGAACAGCGTCAGCCAGCGTCGCGGGATGCGATTGGTCAGCAGGAAGTTGATGTCCTCCTGCTGGACCACCCGGCTGATGGCGGCCCTGACCGTCATGGGAATGTCATTCCCATGCAATAGTTTTCCGAACTCATGAACTCATACCTTTTCGCGGTTCCTGTGGCGTTGGTGGCCTTGTGGGTCGTTTACCGCGGCCGTCAGCGCCTGGCGCTGTCGGCCGCCAAACACCGCTCGCTGGCCGGGCATGCCCGCTGGTCGCGGCGGATTGCGCGCCTGCTGCCCTACTATGAATACTCGGAACAGCGCTTCTTTGTCGCCGACGGCGCACCGCAGGAGGTGGCAACCCGGCGCCGGGCCGGCTTCAAGGCACTCTCCGAATTGTTCGCCGCGCGCTTCGCCCGTTCTGCCGGACTGACGGGCGAAGTGGCGAAGTCGGTGTCCGACATGCAGTTCACCGCCCGCTACCGCGTGCCCTTCCAGTTCAGCCGCATGGTGCGCGAGAACCTCAAGGGCGGCTCCTTCCTGCAGGCCTCCGCGGGCACCCGGCTCACCGATCTTGATGGCAACCAGTTCTATGACCTGGCCGGCTCCTACGGCGTCAATGTGTTTGGCTACGATTTCTACAAGCAGTGCATGGAGCGCGGCGCCGAGCTGGTGCGTGAGCTCGGTCCGGTACTGGGCACCTACCATCCGGTGATGGCCTACAACGTGCGCCGGTTGCGCGAGATCTCGGGGCTGGATGAGGTGTCCTTCCACATGTCGGGCACCGAGGCGGTCATGCAGGCGGTGCGCCTGGCGCGCTACCACACGGGACGGCGCTACCTGGTGCGTTTCTGCGGCGCCTATCATGGCTGGTGGGGCGACGTTCAGCCCGGCGTCGGCAATCCGGCCACCGCCCATGACACCTATACCCTGAAGGACATGAGCGAGCAGACCCTGCGGGTACTGCGCATGCGCCGGGACATTGCCTGCGTTCTGGTCAATCCGCTGCAGGCGCTGCACCCGAATGCCAGCGCACCCAATGACGGGGCGCTGGTGGACAGCGCCCGGCGCGCCGATTTTGATCGCGAGGCCTACAGTGCCTGGCTGCGCCAGCTGCGCGAAGTGTGCACGGCGCGCGGCATCGTGCTGATCTTCGATGAGGTATTCGTGGGCTTCAGGCTGGCCCCCGGTGGCGCACAGGAATACTTCGGCGTGCGCGCCGACATGGTGACCTACGGCAAGACCCTGGGGGGTGGCTTGCCGGTCGGGGTGGTGTGCGGCCGTGCCGAGCTGATGCGACGTTTCCGCGAAAACCGACCGGCCGATGTATGCCTGGCACGCGGCACCTTCAATTCGCATCCGTACGTGATGGGCGCCATGCACGAATTCCTGCAGCGCCTGGAGGGCGAGCCGGTGCAGCGGCTGTACCGCGATCTGGATGCCGTGTGGAATGCCCGCGCCGCGGCGCTCAACGCCCGCTTCACGGCCGAGAGCCTGCCGGTAAGGGTGGCGAATCTGTGCTCCATCTGGACGGTCGGGTACACCCGCGCTTCGCAGTACAACTGGATGTTCCAGTACTATCTGCGCGCGCATGGTCTTGCCTTGAGCTGGGTGGGTACCGGGCGCTTCATCTTCAGCCACAATTACACCGATGAGGACTTCGCCGCAGTCGCCGAGCGCATTGTGGCGGCGGCACGCGACATGGATCGCGACGGCTGGTGGTGGTCCGACCCACTCCTCACCAACCGTGCGATCCGACGCAGGCTGCTGCGCGAGCTGCTTCAGGCCTGGTGGAGCGGTTCTTCGTCGACCGCGCCCAGCGTCACATCATCCATCGGATCGATCAGCTCCCCGCGCAGCAGCGCCAGCGGGGCGCGGTAGTAGAGCATCACATCGTGGAACGGGTCGGTGATGATCTTGGTGAGCCATACCAGGCCCGTCTGTACGTCGCGGATGAAGAACAGCTGCACGGTCCGGAACAGCAGCCCGCCGATTCCGACGCTCAGCCACATGATGCCCACATGGCTGATGAACTCCGCCGGGGTGGTCGGCACCTGGAACAGGCCGAACAGCGTCGGATTCAGCCACAGCACGGCCGGTGAAACCGCCCAGATCGCCAGTAGCACGACCTTGCGCTTCAGGTTGTAGCCGACCTTGATGTCTTCCTTGTGCTCATGGGTGGCGTGATTGACCTTGTCGTAGCCCTTGGGCTCGAAGAAGAAGTGACCCGATTGACGGCTCACCATGGCGACCAGCCACCCGAGCATGGCGGCGATGGTCGGGCTCTTCCAGACCACGGCGTACGAGGCCAGGAAGCTCAGCGCGCTGACCAGGTGCAGTGATTGGTTGATGCGGCTGTGGTGGTAATAACGATGATCGTCCCAGCGTTGGGTTTTAAGCGCCTGCCAAAAACTTTGCATTCCAATACCTCTGGTTCCCTAAACAGTGTTGAAACACCGGCATGAAGCAGATATCTCAAAATATTTACGGGAACATGACGGTTGGGCCTTTTGCGTACTTAATGTGCGCGAAATGTGAAATGCACCCGCCAATGCGGCCCTCGGTCACGGAACCGTCACGAATCCCGGCAATCATGCCCGGCGCATGAGGATCGTCATTGTCACGGATGCATGGCGGCCGCAGACCAACGGCGTGGTGAGTACGCTTGCGCATACCGTGGACTGCCTGCGCAGCTTCGGACACGAAGTTGCGCTGATCACACCGCAGGACTTCCGCACCATTCCCTGTCCGAGCTATCCGGAAATCCGCCTGGCCGTGTTGCCGGGCGCCAGGCTCCGGCGCAGCATCGAGGCCTTCGCGCCCGATGCCGTGCATATCGCCACCGAGGGTTCACTGGGCCTGGCGGCGCGCCGTTACTGCCTGCGCGGCGGTTGGCACTTCACGACCTCGTATCACACGCAGTTTCCGCAATATCTGCGCTCTCGTGCGCCGATTCCCCTGAGCCTCACCTATCGCTGGCTGCGCGGGTTCCATGGCGCGGCCCGCGCCTGCATGGTCAGCACCCGGAGCATGCAGGCGGACCTGGAGCGCTGGGGGTTCCGCAATGTCGTGCGCTGGCAGCGCGGGGTCGATACCGAGCTGTTCCGGCCCCAGCCCAAGCAGTTCCTGGATCTGCCGCGCCCGCTTGCGGTGTATGTCGGACGCCTGGCGATCGAGAAGAACATCGACGCCTTCCTGAGCATGCCTTGGAGGGGCTCGAAGCTGGTGGTGGGCGATGGTCCGGAGCGCGCGCGCCTCCAGGCGAGCTTTCCGGAGGCGGTATTCGCCGGTTATCGCTTCGGCGAGGAACTCGCCGCTTATCTTGCGGCGGGGGATGTGTTTGTGTTTCCCAGCCGCACGGACACCTTCGGACTGGTCAACCTCGAAGCCATGGCCTGTGGGCTGCCGGTGGCGGCCTATCCGGTCACCGGACCCATCGACGTGGTGGAGGATGGCGTGACCGGTGCCCTGGACGAGGACCTGGGCCGTGCCGCGCAACGCGCCCTCACCCTGGATCCTTCCGCCTGCCGCGAGCGTGCGCTGCGCTCCAGCTGGCACCGCTGCACGCGCGAATTTGAGCGCAACCTCACCTGCCTGCGCACTGGCGCGCGCTTATTGGCGGGCAGTGATGCAGGCCTGGAGCGCGCCGGGCAGGTGCTCGGCCAGGTAGTCCAGCGTGGCCCGCACGGCGGGCAGCAGCCCGCGGCGGCCCTGGAAGACCACGTGCAGCACGCCCTGCGGCATAGTCCAGTCGTGTAGCACCGGTTCCAGGCGCCCCGCATCCAGGTCCAGACGCACCAGGCTTTCGGGCAGCAGCGCGATGCCGGTGCCGGCCAGCGCGGCGGTGCGCAGGACCACAAAGTCGTGGCAGATCAGCCGGGGCGCAATCTCCAGCCGCACGGTCTCCTGGTTCGGCCCGGTGAGCTCCCAGCGTTGGACATCGGTCTCGGGCGCGAACCCCAAGGTGGCATGGGCCTGCAGTTCCTCGGGGCGCTGGGGGCGGCCCGCGCGGTCCAGATAGGCACGCGAGGCCACCAGCAGTTCGCGCGCCTGCCCGTAGCTGCGCATCACCAGGCCGTCCTCGCCGCTGGGATGAGTGCGCACCCGCAAGGCCAGGTCGAACCCTTCATTCAGGATGTCCACACGGCGATTGCTGGCATGCAGCAGCAGCCGTATGGACGGATAGCGGGCAAAGAACGGCGGCAGCAGCTCCCCGAGCGGGTGTTGAGCCAGGGACACCGGACAGCTCATGCGTACGATGCCCCGGGGCTCGGCCCGCGCGAATTCCACGGCGGACTCGGCGGCCTCGGCCTCGCCGAGCATGGCGGTGGCGTGGCGGTAGACTTCCTGACCGATGTCAGTGACCACGAAGCGACGGGTGGAGCGGTTGACCAGTCTGACATTCAGCCGCGTCTCCAGCTCAACCACATGCCGCGACAGCCGTGACTTGGGAATGGCCAGGGCCCGGCCTGCGGCCGCATACCCCCCGTGCTCGACCACCTTGGCGAAGTAGTAGAAGTCATCCAGGGATTGCATGGCTTATATTAACACCAAAATTGGAACGAGATGTTCCATTCACCCAGGATTATCGTTCATCGTTCCATGGAGTAGCCTTCGTACATCCTCCAACCCTCAGGAAGACCCGTATGAAGCTGCTACACATCGACTCAAGCATCCTCGGTGACAATTCCGCCAGCCGTGCGGTCTCCCGGGAAATCGTGGCCCGCTGGCAGAAGGCGGTTCCTCACCTGCAGGTCGAGCACCTGGACCTGGTGGCCAATGAGCTGCCGCACCTGACCGGGCACCATCTGGCGCAGATGCAGGTGGCCGAGTCGCGCGATGCGCAGATCCTGGCGGACTTCATGGCGGCGGATGTCGTCGTGATCGGCGCCCCGATGTACAACTTCGGCATCTCGACGCAGCTGAAGTCCTGGATTGACCGCGTGGTCGTGGCCGGCAAGACCTTCAAATACGGTCCGAACGGCCCGGAGGGCCTGGTGCATGGCAAGCGCGTCATCATCGCCATATCGCGCGGCGGGGTGTATCCGGACCAGGCACCGGCCGAGCACGCCGAGTCGTATCTGAAAATCATATTCGGGTTCATCGGCGTGACCGATCTGACCTTTGTGCGTGCCGAAGGTCTGATGCTCTCGCCCGAACACCGCCAGAAAGGGTTGAATGCGGCGCTGGCCGCGATTCCGGCCACACAGGCCGCCTAGGAGAGTTGCCATGAACGCTGCAGTGTTCCAGCGACGTGACCGGCCAGTGGTGAAACAGCTGCGCGGCCTGCCGACCTCGGACGGGGCCGGCGTGAAACTCACACGCGTCATCGGTCAGCCGGCGCTTCAGGATCTGGATCCCTTCCTGATGCTGGACGAGTTCGGCACCGACAATCCGGGTGACTACATCGCGGGCTTTCCCGAGCATCCGCATCGTGGCTTTGAAACCGTCACCTACATGCTCGATGGCCGCATGCGACACAAGGACAACCACGGCCATGAGGGCGTGCTGGTTCCGGGCGCCGTGCAATGGATGACGGCCGGACGTGGCATCGTGCACTCCGAGATGCCCGAGCAGCAGGCGGGGCGGATGCGCGGCTTTCAGCTGTGGCTGAACCTGCCGGCCGACGCCAAGATGAGCGAACCGGCCTACCAGGAATTTGGACCGGAGCGCATTCCCATGGCGAGCCCGGCGCGCGGTGTGCATGTGAAGGTCATCGCCGGTCGTGTCGGGACGGTGTCAGGCCCGGTGGTACAGCCGGCCACCGATCCGACCTACCTGGATATTGAACTGGACCCCCAGGCGAGCCTGGTCCACGCGCTGCCGCAGGGACACTCGGCCTTCGTGTACGTGTTTGAAGGGCAGCTGACGGTGGGCTCCGCCGCCGGCGCGGCGCGGCTCGCGCAGCACACTTTGGCGGTGCTGGGTGATGGGGATGAGGTCAAACTGGCGGCCGGAGAGTTTGCTGCACGTGCGATTCTGGTCGCGGGGCGCCCGCTGCGCGAGCCGGTCGCCCGCTACGGTCCGTTCGTGATGAACACACAGGAGCAACTGCGCCAGGCCTTCGAGGATTATCGCAACGGCCGCTTCTGAAATGTTCGGGCCGGCACCCGGGTCTGGTAGACAGCCCCGCAATTGACGCCCGAGGTGACCGGCATGAACGTTCTGAACCGCTCGCTGATCGATTGGCCGCGCCGTGTCGCGGGCCCTCTGCAATGGCTGCCGCCGCTTTTCGCCCGTATCGTTTGCGGTTGGGTATTCGTGCTCAGCGGCTGGGGCAAACTGCATAACCTGCCGCAGGTCACCCAGAACTTCGTAGGCTGGGGCATCCCGTTTCCGCAGCTTCTGACGCCATTCGTTTCCGGCGTGGAGTTCTGCGGCGGGATGTTGCTGTTGGTGGGTCTGCTGACGCGCATCAGCGCCGGGGCGCTTGGCATCACCATGATCGTGGCCATTGCCGCGGCCAAGTGGGGCGATGTGGATTCGCTGGGTACGCTGCTCGGGTTCGATGAGACTGAATATCTGGCGCTGTTCCTGTGGCTGGCCATTGCCGGCGCCGGGCGCGTGTCACTGGACTACCTGCTGGAACGGCGCGCTGTGCGATAATGGCGAGCATGGCGCTTTCCCCGTTTCATCTTGCCATTCCAGTGCACGACCTGGCGGCGGCGCGCGCCTTCTATGGCGGCCTGTTCGGCTGTCCGGAGGGGCGCAGCAGCCCGGAGTGGGTGGACTTTGACCTGTTTGGCCACCAGCTGGTGGCCCACCTGGACCGCGCGCGTCGCGCGCATGTGCAGACCACAAATGAAGTGGATGGTCAGGATGTTCCGGTGCCGCATTTCGGTGTCGTGCTGCCCTGGCAGGCCTGGCATGAGCTCGCCGGCCGCCTGACCGCGGCCGGTCAGCAGTTCGTCATTGCACCCGGCATCCGCTTTGCGGGCCAGGTTGGTGAACAGGCGACTTTCTTTCTATACGACCCGTCCGGCAATGCGCTGGAGTTCAAAGCCTTCCAGGACCCGGACCAGCTGTTCGCGCATTAAAATCAACTCGGAGTGTGAATACCCATGGGCAGTGCAAAGAAGTCCGATTTACAGCAACGCCGCAAGGCCCCACTGATCACGCCAACCGATCTTGGCGCAGCTGCGTCCAAGAGCATCGAAGGCGGCATGAACGGAATCCTGGCCGATGTGTTCGCGCTGTACCTGAAGACCAAGAATTTTCACTGGCACATGAGCGGTCCGCACTTTCGCGACTACCATCTGTTGCTGGACGAGCAGGCCGACCAGCTCTACGCCATGACCGATCCCATCGCCGAGCGCATCCGCAAAGTCGGCGGCACCACGCTGCGTTCCATCGGACACATCGCACGCCTGCAGCGCATCAAGGACAACGACGCGGACTACGTCGATGCCCAGGACATGCTCGCGGAACTGCGCGAGGACAACCAGGCTCTGACCGCGCGCTTGCGCGAAGTGCACGAGGTGGTGGATGAACTGAATGACATTGCCACCGCCAGCCTCATTGAAAACTGGATCGATGAGACCGAAAGGCGCGCCTGGTTCCTGTACGAGGCCAGCCGACGCTGAATCGACACCGGCGCCTTGGCGCCGGTCAGCCTTTGGGCTTGATGAATTTCAGCGTGAAGCGGTCAGATTCGCCAATCGCCGCATAGCGGGCCCGGTCCTTGTCGCCTTCCGCATAGCTGGGCGGCAGCGTCCAGACACCCTTGGGGTAGTCCTTGGTGTCCTTCGGATTGCGATTGATGTTTGATTGGCCCAGCAGGCGAAATCCGGCCGATTGGATCAGGTCGATGGCGTACTGCTCACCGACATAGGCCTGGCCCGGGGTCTTGGGCATGAAGGTTGGATCATTGTTGCGGTGCTCGACGACACCGAGGATGCCGCCGGGCTTCAGCGCACGAAAGGCGGCCGCCATGACCTCCTTTTCCATGCCCGCCCAGACCCAGTTGTGGATGTTGCGGAAGGTGACCACCAGATCGGCGGTGCCGTCCGGTGCGATCTGCATCTTCCCCTTCGCCAGCACGGTCATCTTGACCTTGTCGTACACCTGCGGGTGCGCCGCCAGCATGGCCTCGAACTCGGAGTTGTACTGCTTGTCCTCCGCGGAGGTGGAATCCGGATCCATCGCCGCTGCATAGAGCGTCCCGCGATCATGCAGATAGGGAGCCAGGATCTCGGTATACCAACCACCGAAGGGCCATAGCTCCACCACCGTCATGTTCGGCTTGAGGCCAAAGAAGGTCAGGGTTTGCAGCGGATGCCGGTACGGATCGCGGGCCTTGTCGGCCGCCGGGCGGAAGCTGCTGTCGATGGCGGCCTGGAGTTTCGGATCGTAGTTCCCCGAGGCCAGCGCCGCTCCGGCAGCCATTGCCAGTGCCACCAAGAGCATTTGCGCGAGTCTCATGAATCGGCTCCGTGCGGGTATTTGGGCGGGCCAGTCTATACTTCAATGCACTATGAATGTTCCGTTCTCGGTCCTTGATCTGTCGCCCATCCTCGCCGGCGGCACGGCCGCCGATGCACTGCGCAATTCGCTGGACCTGGCGCGTCATGTGGAGGCGCTCGGCTATCAGCGTTTCTGGCTGGCCGAGCACCACAACATGTCCGGCATCGCCAGCGCCGCAACAGTGGTCGTGATGGCCCACATTGCCGCCGGCACGCAGCGGATCCGCGTCGGCTCAGGCGGCATCATGCTGCCCAATCATGCGCCGCTGGTGGTGGCCGAGCAGTTCGGCACCCTGGCAACGTTGTTTCCGCAGCGCATCGATCTGGGACTGGGTCGGGCGCCGGGCACCGACATGCTCACGGCGCGGGCCCTGCGGCGCGATCTGGCCACCAGTGCCGAGAACTTTCCGCAGGATGTGCTGGAGCTGCAAGGCTATTTCGAGCCCAGTATTCCCGGGCAGGCGATCCGCGCCATTCCCGGCGAAGGCCTGCGCGTGCCGTTGTGGATTCTGGGCTCCAGCCTGTTTGGTGCCAGCCTGGCGGCGGCGCTGGGTCTGCCATTCGCCTTCGCCTCGCACTTCGCACCCGATGCCCTGATGCCGGCGCTTGAGATCTATCGTTCGCGTTTCAAACCCTCACGGCAGCTGCAGCGGCCGCATGCCATGGTGGCGGCGAACATCATCGCTGCGCCTTCCGATGCCGAGGCGCGCTTTCTGTTTACTTCCCTGCAGCAGGCCTTTGTGCGACTGCGACGCGGCGAGCCCGGTCCTTTGCCGGCGCCGATCGCCTCGATTGAATCGGTCAGCAGTGAAGCCGAACGCGCCGGCCTGGCGCAGGCGCTGCAATGCTCGTTTGTCGGCGGGGTCGCCACTGTGGCGGAGGGACTGCGGGACTTTCTAACCCGCACCGCGGCGGATGAACTTATCATCAGTGGTCATATTCACGATCACCAGGCGCGACTGCGCTCATTCGAACTGGCGGCGCAGGTGCGCGACCTCCTTGCGGCCTAGCCTTAGCACGGCGCGACAATTTGAACTGCGTCTCACTTTCGGCCTCAGCTGGGCAGGAGGACCGGTGTCGTTAACCTCCGCGACCGTGCGTTTTCTGTAGAATTCGAAGGGTTTGTGGAAGGATCAGATGATGGCCAATCCATTTGAAGCCGAGACGGGGGATTTTCTGGTTCTGGTCAATGATGAAGGCCAGTACAGCCTCTGGCCCGCGTTTCGCGACCCGCCGGCCGGATGGCGGGGCGCCGGTGCTTCCGGCACGCGCCAGAGTTGCCTCGACTGGATTGAAGCCAACTGGACCGACATGCGACCAAAGTCACTGACCGCAGCTGACTCGCGCGCGCGCCGCTAAGCGTCGAAAATCCCAAAGGTCATGGAACGACCGTCAACGGCCGGCCTATTCGAATCACCGGCAGCCGCGCGATTGCCGCTTTCGGCTGCGCAGATCGGCGTGTGGCTGGCGCAGAAACTCGCACCCAGGAGCCCCGCCTACAACATCGGCGGCTACGTCGAGATCTTCGGCGAGGTCAGCCGCTCGGTGCTGGAGCTGGCCATCCTCCAGGTTGTGCAGCAGGCGGATTCCCTGCGTTGCCGCTTCGTGGATACACCCGAGGGACCACGGCAGGTGGTCACGACAGTCAACAGCCTCGAGTTGCCGCTGGTGGACTTCAGTACCCGCAGCAACCCACGCGCCGACGCCATGGCCTGGATGCGCGGCGCCACCGACACTCATTTTGATCTGGCGTCGACGCCGCCCTACCGGGTCGCGCTGCTCAAGGTTTCCGACGAGCAATATTTCTGCTGCGGCGTTTTCCATCACCTGGTCACCGACTTCTTCGGGATCATTCTGTTGCTGCGACAGGTCGCGGTGCGCTACTCCGCCTTGTTGAACCGCGCCAGCGCGCCGCCGCTGGATCTCACGCCCTGGGCGGAGATCCTTCAGGACGAGCAGGACTATCGCAGTTCGGCCCGGTATTCGAAGGATCGTGCATTCTGGATCCGACAGCTGCAGGGTCGGCCCGAGACCGTGACGCTTTCCGGACAGCCACCCGGCTGGCCTTCGACCACGATTGAGCATGAGACCAGCATTCCCGGTGCCACCTTCCAGCGACTGGATGAGCTGGGAACGGCCTGCAACGTCGGGGTGGTGGGCGTGCTGTTCGCGGCCCTCGCCGTGTACCTCTCACGCCTGAGCGGCCAGCGCGACCTGCTGCTGGGCATGCCGGTCGCGGCGCGTACCGGGCCCAAGCACCGCGCCAGTACCGGCTTCATGTCCAATGTCGTGCCGCTGCGCCTGCAGATCGATCCGGGCGAGCGCTTTACCGACCTGCTGCGCCAGGTCGGAACGCGAATCAGCGAGGCATTCCGCCATCAGCGCTACGGATCGAGCGCATTGCGCACCGACCTGGGCCTGGCCGCCAATGCGCCCAACATCTTCGGACCGGTGCTCAATTTCCTGCCCAGTGATGCGAGCTTTGCCTTCGGTGGCCAGCCCGGGCGGCCTCATCTGTTCACCAATACCAGGACGGTCGAGGATCTGAGACTCACGGTGCATGCCAGTACCGGTGGCTGCGATGCCATGCTTCAGCTCAGCGCGAATGCGGACCGCTACGCTGAACGCACGCTGCGGGGCCATGAGCGCAACCTCCTGCAGCTGCTTGATGCCATCGCCGCAACCCCGGAGCTGCCGGCGGGTTTGCTCCCCATCGTGCGCGACGCGGAGCGACGCCAGCTGCTGCAGGAGTGGAGTGGCGCGACCAGGGCCAGGGGCAGTCCCGGTTTCATTGAGCAGTTTGATTTTCAGGTGCGTCGCGACCCGCAGGCGGTGGCGGCGATCCTGGGCGATCGGCTGGTGAGCTACGCGGAACTGGACGCGCGCGCCAGCCGCCTGGCGCGCCGGCTGGTGCAGCAGGGAGTGGGCCCTGAGCGTGTAGTGGGCCTGTGGGCGGATCGTTCGCTGGAGATGCTGGTGGGGATGCTGGCGGTATGGAAGGCCGGTGGGGCCTACCTGCCGCTTGATCCGGCCTATCCCGCGCAGCGACTGGAGCTGATGGTGGCCGATGCGCAGCCGATG
>DATHMK010000081.1:0-129974 GCA_035487155.1 Steroidobacteraceae bacterium | reverse complement strand
GGGTCAACAGGTGAGTTCAAGGAGTAAGGCTTTCCGAGGCTTGAGCAATGTGTACAGCTCTCTATAATACCGCGCTCTCGCGCCAGAGCTTGAAACCTCGCTCCCTTCGTCTAGAGGCCTAGGACATGGCCCTCTCAAGGCCAGTACACGGGTTCGAATCCCGTAGGGAGCGCCATAGAATCAATGGGTTACGTGGCGCCACAGTCATCACGTGAAAACTTCCGACCGCGTTTTGGGGTGAAATTCGCGGCCTGAGGAAGCTGCGCGGCGCTGGTAGGGCGGTCGGCCCGTGGCCAGGCCGGCGGCTCTCCGGCCGGCATCCATCGACCGGTAGCGCCAGTCCACTGCCTGCCCTCCGAAGGGTAACTGACGATGGCGAAACTCCTGACGAGCTTGAAGGATCGCCACAGCGACCAGGGTGATCCCACGCCACCGTAATGCTCGCGTCCCTCCGGAGACGCACTTGCGCGTCGCATCCGGCAGGTAACGGCCCGGACCGCACGTTGATTCGCTCTGTCGCGCTTCCCGAAAGGACATTGCACGAACCCCGGCGCTAGGCTGGAACCCTCTAAAGACCGCTGCGGTCTATGGGTGGACGCACGTAATCACCGAGGGAACAGGGCAGGAGAGTCAGTTGGATAAGCCGCAGGCGGTCATCGATGCCGTGGGCGATGTGCCGCGCGATCTGCGGACTGGTCTCAACAAACTGACGCCAAGTGAGATGTACTCGCACGATAGAACTGCCGCGTGAAATACCTCCCGCTGATCTGGTCCGGCATGCGGCGCCAGCCCGTACGCACGGCGCTGATCTTTCTTCAGGTCTGCGTTGCCTTCGCGCTCTTCGGAGTTCTCCAGGGAATGAAGAGCGGAATGGATCGGGCCATCGCCGATGTCCGCGCAGACGTGCTCTACGTCGGTCCCGCCGTGGTCGGCGGAGCGCGCCTCGCACTCGCTGAGCTGAACCGACTCCAATCGGTTCCTGGCGTAAAGACCGTGTCGTTCAACGATGGCATGCTGACGTACTACCAGATACCGACCCAGCAGGTGTATGTGCTGGCGATCCCGCCGAGCGATTTTTACCGCACGGTCGAGCCCGAGATCTTCACTATTCAGTCCAGGGACCTTAAGACCCTCCGCGAAACTCGAACCGGGCTGTTGATCACTCCGGATATCGGCAAGAAATACGGATGGCACATCGGGGACAGGATTCCCCTCATCGCAAGCACCGTGCAGACCAACGGATCGACGACCTGGACCTTCGATATCGTGGGGATGTTCTCGGATCACGAGAGGGGCGAGGCTAGTCTAGTGGTGGCCAACTATTACTATCTTGATGAGGCGCGGGCGCTCGACAAGGGGACGGTCAACCACTTTTACGCAATTGCGTCGGATCCAAAGCAGGCGGCCGCCGTAAGCGATGCCATCGATGGCGC
Organism: Steroidobacteraceae bacterium; assembly: GCA_035487155.1. Taxonomy (GTDB): domain Bacteria; phylum Pseudomonadota; class Gammaproteobacteria; order Steroidobacterales; family Steroidobacteraceae; genus DAIDKA01. The sequence goes on along the minus strand of DATHMK010000081.1, from coordinate 128,541 downwards.
GTTCGCCAATTCGGCGAGCCCAACACAAACGGAGTCGTTCAGAGAGCGCTCGCAGCAGGCGATGCAATCACTGGGGAACCTGAACTTCGCCATCCACTGGATCCTGAGCGCGCTGCTGGTGGCCCTGGTGTTCTCGACGGTCACGATGATGATGCAGACCGTTCGCGAGCGCACACCCGAGCTCGCTGTACTGAAGACGCTCGGCTTCGGCAACTGGACGGTGTTTCTGCTTGTTGCGGCCGAGTCGTTGTTGGTGTGCATCACCGCCTCGCTGGCGGGCCTCGCGCTGGCTTGGATTGCGTTTCCTCTGGCCGCGAAGTACATCGCTGGACTTTCGATGCCGATGGCAGTCGTTGGCTTCGGCATCCTGGGAGCCGCGGTCGTGGCTCTCATCAGCGTGAGCGTGCCGGGACTGCGCGCGGCGAAGCTGAACATCGTGGACGCCCTCGCGGGACGGTAGGGTGCGCAGGGATTTGTTCAGACAGCTGGGGCGCTGCTGCGCACGAACCTGCCCGGCTTGCCGCGGCACCTGGGAATGATGTGTACCATGATCATCGGTGTGACGTGTGCCGTTGGAGTGCCGGCCTCCATGCTGGCCATGGGCGTCGGCGCGCGGCAGGCAGCGATGGGCGATGGAAAATCCCGTAGGGAGCGCCAGCTTTTGAGGGGTGCGGCATTGTCAGCGAAGGGCCGGCCGCGGCCGCCGCCATCCGGCCGCGGATTGGCTTCAGCGCCCTTCGGCGCGATAGCCGCGCCAAACCCACTCGAGCGCCTCGGGCAGAGTCTGTTCGCGCACGCGCTGATCACAGTGTCCAGCGTCCAGGGCAAACGTGTATTGGTATTGATAGTGCTTGCGCTTGAGAGCCGCTGCCATCGCATGATTGGCCATCACCCAGTCATGCATCCCATCTCGCATGATGTTGGGGTTCAGCAGATCTCTATCACCGACCTGCATCCAGATGCGAATCGGTTTGGGCGCTGAGTGCGGGATGAGCGTCTGATGATAGTCCCACGCACCCCCCGGATTGTCCGGGTTGAACGGCCACTGCTGATTTACGAAGGTTCCCGAATAGCTGATGACGCGGTGATACCACTCCGGGTGGAACCAGGCCATGGTAAATGCGGCGGCGGCGCCGGAACTGCAGCCCATGGCAGCGCGCGAGTCAGGATCGCGTGCCAACCTGAGCGCGTAGCGCGCTTCGACCTGGGGCAGCACCTCGTGCTCGATGTATTCGGCGAACTTCCCTGACACGGTGTCATACTCGAGCCCGCGCTGGCTGCCCTGTGCATCGCCTCCGCCGTTTTGAATCATGATCGCGACCATGGCCGGTACGCGATGCTGCGCGATGAGATTGTCGAGGGCATGCGGCAGGTTCATATCGGGCGCGCCGTATGCAGGCCCATCGTTCACAACGATAAAGGGAGTTGCTGTGCCTGGCCGGTACTGCTGGGGAACGTACACCGTGATCGCCCGCTGCCAGGCGCGCGGATGCGTCTGGACGATCAGAGCCCTTGGATTAGCCGGATCGACCGTACCGAATTCATTGCGCGCAATTCCCGCATATGACCTGCTGTCCTTTGACTCCAGGGTGAATTGCCGCACCGTGCCCGCGGGCGTGCCGGGCAGAACGCTCAACTCCGGGGCCGGCTGGTAGTTCGGTCCGATGAGGAAGTCCCCATTCTGATCGGCTGGCGCACTCATTCCGGGCGCCGACGCGCCGACCACGATCCAGTGGGGCGCACCCGGGCCATCTGCAGGACGGGTGGGTGGCGTCTGGGCGCACGCAAGGCGTGTGGCCACCGCCAGTACCACCATCGTGAGCCGGACGTTGGCCATCAGGATGCCTCCGATTGATGCTACGGCCATCGACTTGCCCTTGCCCTGAATCCGCCCGGGGCGCGAGGGCCGGCAATCAATAGCAATTTGCAACGACGCACACTGTGTGACAATAGCCGCCAGCTGGCTTTTCAAGGCCAGGACACGGGTTCGAATCACGCAGGGAGCGCCAGTGAAAACAAGCGCTTAGCGTATTTTACAGTGGCGCCGTACGTAACGTCTACGTAATTCACGCCCACTCACTCAACGCCGCAGTGTGCGGCCAGGGAATCAAGGCATGGGATTCATCAATGTATATCGCTTCACGCACCCCGACGAGCACGCCAAAGGCAACGGCACCGCTCCGCGCATGGCCACCCGCGAGTCCATACAGCGGGTGCACGGTGCGATCATCGAGAGCAGCGCGAAGCAGGTCAATGAAGCAGACCTCGACGACAGCGGCTTCTACCCGCGTAGGGTAGCGCCTATTCGCTGATTGTTTCCGACAGCCCATGCTGAAGAGATTCAGTTGAACACGCCGCGCCATCGAGCCTCATGGATGTCGTTCGCAATCCTGATTGCGAGCGTGGCCAGCGCCGCCGCTTCCCGCCCGGACGGCGTGGTCAATGTTCAGATCGACACCACCGCGGCCGGCCCGACCATTGATCCGAATATCTTCGGACAGTTTGCCGAACACCTGGGCGCGGGAATCTACGGCGGCATCTGGGTCGGACGCGACTCGAGCATTCCCAACGTGCGCGGCATACGCAGCGACGTGGTCGGCGCACTGCGCGCCTTGCATGTGCCCAACGTGCGCTGGCCGGGCGGCTGCTTTGCCGATGAATATCACTGGCGCGACGGTATCGGTCCGCTGCAGCAGCGCCGGGTCACCCTCAACTCCAACTGGGGGGGCTCCGTTGAACCCAATACCTTCGGCAGCGATGAGTTCATGGATTTCATCGACCAGATCGGTAGCGAAGCCTATCTGTCGATCAACGTCGGGTCCGGTACGCCCCAGGAAGCGGCCGACTGGCTGGCCTATCTCACCGCCCCGGTGACCACGACGGCGGGTCAGGAACGTGCCCGCAACGGCCACGCGGCCCCCTACCGCGTCAGGTTTCTTGGCATCGGAAATGAGAGCTGGGGATGCGGCGGAGCCATGACCCCGGATTACTACATCAGCCAGCTGAAGACCTACAGCCGCTTCGTCCACAATTTCAATCCGCTGCAGAGCGGGGATCAGGCCATGCGTCGCATCGCCGTCGGCGCTGATGGGGCGGACAGCAGCTACGTCGAGGCCGACATGCATGCCTGGCATGAGCGCATCTGGAGCTGGAGTTTCGAGGGCCTGTCACTGCACTCCTATACTTCAGCCGGCTGGCCGCCAGCGCACCCGAGCGAGCATTTCGACGAACACGAATACGCTCTGCTGCTCAAGAACACGCTGGGGATGGACGCGCTGATCGCCAAGCATTCAGCCACCATGGATCGCTACGATCCGGACCGGAAAGTCGCTTTGGCGGTGGATGAATGGGGCGTCTGGCTGGCACCGCTGCCGGGATCCAATCCCGGATTCCTGGTGCAGCAGAATTCCCTGCGCGATGCCATCGTGGCGGCGTTGAACCTCAATATTTTTGCGCGTCATGCCGAGCGCGTGCGCATGGCGAACATCGCGCAGATGATCAATGTGCTGCAGTCCATGATCATGACGCGCAATGAGCGCATGGTGCTGACACCCACCTACCACGTGTTCAGGATGTACGTGCCCTTTCACAACGCAACCAGGATTGCGGTCAAATTCGATGCCGGAATCTACGCCCACGAGGGCATCGAGCTGCCGCGCCTGGATGCCGTGGCGGCCCTCGACTCGCAACAGCGGGTCTGGCTCGCCGTGGTGAATCTCGATCCCTCGCATGAGGCTTCGCTGGCCCTTTCCGCCGGTGAGGCGCGGGCTCACTCGGCCAGAGGTGAGGTGCTGAGCGCGCCGCGCGTCGACTCGGTCAACAGTTTCGATGCTCCCGATGAAGTGACACCCAGGCCGATCGCGGCAACCCTGCAGGCGGGCGAACTGAGGCTGTCGCTGCCCGCCCGGTCCGTGGCAGTCGTGGAAATCAGGTGAGGGCCGGTGAGTGATGAGAAAAACTCAACGCGCCTTGCAATTCCTGAAATCCAATCCTCACCCGACGCGGTGGATCGGCCCGCGCCCAGCGCCTACCATATGAGACAGCTCAAACGGTGAGGAGATCAGGAACATCGCCACGCACAAGCGCGTGCCGCCGCAACGCAAGCGCTCCCGCACCGGTCAGGCGCCGCCGCCAAGCGTGCGCCGGCTGCCGCTGGGAAGCCTGCGCGTCTTTGTCGCGGTCGCGCAGCACCTGAGCTTCACGCGGGCCGCCGATGCACTGGGCGTCACGGCCAGCGCCGTGAGCGTCCAGATCCGTACCCTGGAGGAGTATCTGGCACGGCCCCTGTTCCGTCGCAATGGACGCGAAGTGCATGTGACGGCCGAAGGCCGGGAACTGTTGCCGCGTGTGCAGCAGGCTCTCGAGCAGCTGGAGCGTGCCATCGATGATGCGCGCACCGAGCGCCATTCCGGGACGCTCAAGCTATCCACTCTGCCCTCCTACCTGCAGCAGTGGCTGCTGCCGCGACTGCCGCGCTTTCGGGCCAAGCATGGCGAGGTCGACCTGCATCTGCACAGCTCCGGTGATTTTGTCGACTTCATCCGGGAGGACTTTCAGCTTGCCATACGTTTCGGCGCCGGCAGCTGGCCCAACGTACACGCGGAAAAGCTGCTGGACGAATGGGTGCTGCCGGTGTGCTCCCCGGCCCTGTTTGAGAAGTATGGGCCGCTGCGCAGCGCCGATGACCTGCGCCGTTACCCGCTGCTGCACAGCGTGACAGAACCCTGGACCGTGTGGCTGTTCGATGGCCGCGCGAGCGAGCAGGCAGCCGCCTTTCGCGGCGCCTCGTTCGATGACTCGCATGCGCTGGTGCGTATGGCCGTGCAGGGAGCGGGCCTGGCTTTGGCCCGCTGGAGTCTGGTGGGGGACGAGATCGCCAATGGTGCGTTGGTCAGAGCCAGCGCCAAGACCATACCCTGGGAGCGCAGTTACTGGCTGGTCTATCCACCGCGGGCCGCCGAACTGCCTGCGGTCAAGGCATTCTGCAACTGGATCAAAGCCGAATCGGCGGCATTTGCCCGCCCGCACGCTCAGTTAAGCGAATCTTAACGTCGCATGAGCACTTGGAAACCACACCGCGCCGCCTAACCGCAGACTCTCTCCCACGCAGTGAGCTCCCATCACTGACCCAACAGGAGACGAGTCATGATTTCTTCACGTGTATTGGCATCCCTCATCGGCGCCTACGCCCTGGCGATCGTTCTGGTCGCGCCTCCCGTGAGCCACGCCCAGTCCGTCGCTGCACAGCCGACCGTGGCGGTGCGCTACGCGGACCTGAATCTGGATACCCACTCGGGCGTCAAGACACTCTTCAGCCGCATTCAAACCGCGGCCGATGAGGTCTGCCAGCAGTATGGACCGCAAGGCTCTCTGATACCTTCTGCCGCCCATCGTTCCTGCACCAAGGATGCGGTCGCGGCCGCGGTGCGCAAGGTCGATTCACCCCGGTTGACGGCGTATTACAGTGAGCGTGATGATCGGCACTCACTCAATACCGCCAGCCGCTAGGTGTTCGCGCCATGCACCGATCCCGCCTCTGCGCCATTCTGATCGACTGCAAGGTGAACTCCGTTGAGGAAGCCGCCGGGTTCTGGAGTCGAGCGCTGGGTCGGGCGATCGACTCCGGTCACCCGGGCAGCAAGGGGAATTACTGCATGCTGGAGAGTGCCAGCGAGGAACCCTTGGTGCAGATCCAGCGTGTGGAGCATGAAAGCCGCGTGCACATCGACATCGAAAGCGACGATGTTCCGGCCGAGGTCGCGCGCCTGGAGCAGCTGGGCGCGAAGGTCGTGCAGCGCCTGGAGCGTTGGGTGGTGATGGAGGCGCCCACCGGGCAGCGCTTCTGCGTCGTGCGGGTGCAAAGACCCGGCTTCCCGAGCAACGCCACCACCTGGGAATAGCGACCGGGTCGGGTGCGGGTTCACCAAACCGGCCATGCGCGCCGGCGCCACCAGGGAAAGACCTCCTCGACCACCAATACACTGCCTGGATCGGCTGCGGGCCGGTAGCCGGGCAGATCCGCCAGAATTCCGCGCCAGCGCGGCCCGGCCAGAATCTCCCGCAGATGCTCGATGGCCGGATGCTGGATATCCTCGCCCAGACAGGCGAGGAAGTAACTCTCCTCGACCAGCGGCACGAAATGCAGGCCGAACTGCAAGGCGGCGGCCTCGATGCCGACGCCCGCGTCAACCACCCCGCTGGCCACGCATAGCGCGACGGCAACGTGGGTGTTCTCGGTATGGTCGAGCTCGCCGAGCAGGTTGCCGGGCTGCAGGCCCTGTTCATTGATCAGATGATCCACGAGCATCCGGGTGCCCGAACCGGGCTGGCGATTCACGAAGCGCAACCGATGCCGCACCAGGTCCGCAAATTCATGCACCAGCGCGGCATGCTCCTTGCGCACCATGAGTCCCTGCATGCGCCGTGAGCAGGCGATCAGCTGATGGACCTTGGGCTTGAGCCAGGGTTTTAGCGCCCGGGCGAAGATGGGCGCACCCACGGACAAGGCCGGTACGTGGAAACCCGCCACCAGACACTGCCGGTCATTCAGTGCCCGCAGCGCGTCAACGCTGCCCTGAAAGCCGATATCCAGATGCAGGTTTGCCGCCCTGCCGGCGTGCTGCTGCAGAATGGGCAGCGCCAGGTCGTGGCTGGCCCGAACCGTGAGCAACTGCGAACGATCATCGCGCGCCTCGCTGAGCACCCGGCTCAGATCGGAGCGCAAGGCTTCGATATGCGGTTGCATTCTGATTCTGGCGCGACGTTCGGCCCAGGCGAGCTTCTCGGCGAATGGCGTCAGGCGGGCCTTTCGTCCCTGTGACCAGGTCACCAGGGGTTCACCGAGAATGGCCTCCCATTTGCGCAGCGAGTCCCACACATACCGATAGGAGGAATTCAGCAGCTTGGCGGCGTGCCGAATCGAGCCCCCTTCGGTCACGGCCGCGAGCAGTTCAAAGAGCGCATTTCCCAGCTGTGCGCCGGACTGCTCACCGGGCTCGAAGGCGTATCGAAGGTGCAGGCCGAGTTTGCCGTCGGCGGCCGGCAAGCAGGTCGCCCGGGACGGGGCGAGTGCCCCGGAGGGGATTTTCCTGACTGTTTTGGTTGGATCCACTGCCGTAATGTAACCCGTTCGACGCCCACAGGCAGCAGCGGGCCCGCCGGGTCGCGCGGATTGCGCATTCAGGCCGGCGGGTGGCAGCCGGCAAACTGCCATCTGCCGACTATCGGGTCAAAATTTGACGGTCACGGAGGCGGCCAGCGTGCGCGGCGCCCCGACGTGGGCCACCAGATTGCCGGTGTTGGCGCCGGTGATGTTGCTCGGCCCGATCGTGGACCAGTAGTGGCGGTCGGCGATGTTTTCCACCGCCAGGCGCCAGGCGACCGGCACGCCCCACATCTTGCGCGTGTAGCGGCCGCCGATGTCGAACAGGTTGTATCCGGCCACCGAGAACTGGTTGGTGTCATCGGCCGGCCGCGGCCCGGAGAACTGATAGTCGAAGGTGGCGACCAGTCCCGGCACGGCCGGCAGGTGGTACTCCAGCAGCACGTTGCCCTTCACCTTGGGCGTACCGACGTACAACTTGTCGTTCGTCGCGGGGAGCGGTGTGTCCTGCAGTGTCGAGTTCAGCAGCGTGAAGCCGCCATACATCGTCAGCCCACCGACGAGGTCGCCGACCGCGGAGAGCTCCAGACCCTTGTTGACCTGGTCGCCTGTGATCTGGAAGGTATTGTCGAGCGTATTGACGTTGGCGAACGGCCGCTCGATCCGAAACAGTGCGGCGGTGAAATTGATGGTGTCGAAGTTCGTCTTGTACCCGACCTCGTACTCCTGGCTGCGGTAGGGTGGCAGGCTATCCCCCGCATTCACGGTTCCCGCGGGCGCCAGATCCCCTGCCTGCAGGCTGCTCGCCCAGGTGGCGTACACGGAGCTGCTGGCCGCGGGTTTGAAGATGATGCTGGCCGTCGGACTTATGCCGTGGTTGCTGTATTCAGTGGTCTCCACGCTCTTGTTGCTGAAATTGTTGGTGTGGAACCAGTCCTGGCTTGCCCCTAGCCGCAGCAGCCAGTGGTCGTTGAACTTCAGGGTGTCACCGAGGTTGAAGCCCTGCTGGTAGGCATCAGAGGAGTCATAGATGTGGCTCGAACTGACATTGGGCGGACCCGCCACGGGCTCCGGATAGATGACCGGCGCATCGATGTTCGCGCTACCCAACAGCACGCTGGCGGGTGTCGCCGCGGTGATGACCGCGTACGAGGCGGCCCGATAGCCGGCCGAGCCGAGGGTCAGGTCGTGCCCTATGCCCCAGGTGTCGAAGGTGCCATCCAGATATGCCGTATCGCTGGTGATGGCAAACCGCGGCGCGAAGCCATTGCCGAATGAAGTGGTGTAGGCGCCGCTGTTGGAGGTGAGGTTGTTCACCGCCGTATTGATGTTGCGCTCTACGGTCTGGTTGAGAATGCCGGCCACCAGGTGCCAGTGGGCACCGAAGTCCTGCTTGATGCGCGCGCTGCCAATGGTCGTGCGCAGGTACACGCCCGCATAAGGCTGGCCAATGCCCACCACCTGCGGATCCGGCGCCGGTGGCAGCAGAATCTTCTCCGAGTAGGTGAACCAGCCGGGAAAACCCGTGACATCCAGCACGTTGCTGCTGTAGTTGAGCTCCAGAACCGTGTGCTCCCAGGGTCGCACGTCGATGCCCAGATCGGCCAGCGTGCGCCGTTCATGGCTCTCATCCACGTAGCCCTCGCCGCTGCCATACAGCGCATTGAAGCGGTAGCTGATGACGCCATTGCGATCGAGCTGGCCGCCGAAGTCGGCCTTCGCCGTGCCGAGGGTGTCGCTGACATACGTCGCCGTGACTTCACGCAAGTCGTAGTCCGTGGGGCGTTTGGTGATCATGTTGAACATGCCCGAGGGCGGGGCCGGTCCGTACAGCGAGGCAGGTACGCCGCTGACCACCTCGATCTGGTCGAACTGCTCCATGGCGGTGGTGCCGGTGAAGAACACCGTCATGCCGTCGATCTTGGTGTTCTGGAAGTTGCCACCCTGCATGCCGCGCGTCATCGGTCGCAGGATGTCCGGACCCTGCTGCTCCTGAAACGACACCAGCGGCATGTACTTGGAGACTTCCTTGAAGTCGACCGCCTGGGTGTTCTCGATGAGGTCCGAGGGCAGCACCGAGATCGAGTAGGGGGTATTCACGATGGGCGTCGTACCCAGCGGACCGATTGAATCGAGCGTGTTGACGCGGTAATCGCCCTTGTCCCGGGAAGTCTGAATCACGACTTCCTCCACGCCATTCGCGGACGTCGTGCCGGCATCCTCGGCGTGCGCAAGGCCCGCCAGAGTCAGCGCAACGAGAGTCAGGAACAGCGGGCACTTTTTGTTCATCATCTGTTTTCCCACGGCCGAAAAGGGCGCAATTGCCGCCCTTGAATGCGCGCGGAAAGCTACCATGAGGAACTTGCGCTAACGATATGAACGCGAACGCATAAGTTCGCGCCGGCCGCCGGCTAGGACTGCGGATGGAAGCGCTCCAGGCCGGCGTAACAGATATAACGACCCCTGGCGGCGTGCCCGAACAGATTCATCGCCAGCTTCTCGGCGAGGTCGCAACAGGAGGCGGTAATGCCCTTGCGCGAGACAACCGTCGCAATGCCGCTGAGCGCGGCCTTGATGATCACCTCAGCGGTAAGCCGTCCGGTGGTGTACAGGATCATCTCGGCGCCCGAGATACCGTGCAGCGCCATCCACCCGCACACCGTATCCAGTGCGTTGCGACGACTGACATCCTCGACGCTGATCCACAATTCACCGCCGCAGAACAAGGCGCACCCGTGCACCGATCCTGCCGCCCGGTAAATGGCATCATTCTGCAAGGGCTCTTGCAGGATCGCCAGCAACGTGGTTCGCGATACCGGCCTGCTCGGCAGCGGCGCAAGCCGCAGTGTCTCGCCGAGCAGAAGCTTGCCGCTCGGATCGGTGCCGATCGGCCCGGCAAAATCCCGCCACGCAGGCACGGCCTGCCGCGGCGCGGGCGCCAGGCCACCGCGCGACTTCACCTGCGCCACCCCATCCGCCCAATTGATGCTGATCGATTCGATCGCGGTCACATCGCTGACAAACTGCCGGGTCCACAGATAGCCCAGCACCAGCCATTCGGCGCTTGCACCAAGGGTCCACAGGGTTGCCACGCTCCGTCCATCCAGGCTGATGCACAGCGGCCGCTCGACCGGTACCTCAACGAGGCGGTGATCCGCATACTCATCGGCTATGGGTACTGTGCGCAGCAGCTCCCCGCAGGCCTCGGACAGACGCGGACCACCCGGCAGCGGGGCTCGCGCGCGTGCCACAGGCTGTACGTTGAGGGCAGTTCGCATCCGCTACAATGTGAGATGAAGATCGGGCGGCATTCTCACCCAAGTCCGAGCAAACACCAAGCGAGGCTTTACGGCAATCACACCGCAAATGGCTGAGGCCGCCATCGAGAATCGGATCGCGCCAATGCCCGTTGAGTCACGTCCGTTGGCACGCTGCCTGGGTCAAACGCTGCGTGAAGATGTCCATGCTGAACGGGAAAACCCACCCTATGACCGGGTGTGCATGGATGGCATCGCGATCTGCAGCGACGCGAGGGAAGAAGCCGCTCGCCGGTATCGGGTGCAGGGCACACAGGCTGCCGGCGAGCCCGCGCACGCCCTGTCCGATTCCGGATCGGCCATCGAAGTGATGACCGGCGCGGTATTGCCGACCGGCGCCAACTGCATCATCCCGCTCGAGGAATACACTCTTGAGGATGGTGTCGCGTGCCTGAAAGACAACGTGCTGCGTGAACCCTATCGAAATGTGCAGCGTCGCGGATCGGATAGCCGGCCCGGGGTGCCGATGCTGCGCTCAGGAACTCGACTCAATGCACCGGAGATCGCGATCCTCGCCTCGGCGGGCCTGGCCAGCGTGCGCGTGAGCCGCCAGCCCAGAATCAGGGTCGCCTCCACCGGAGATGAGCTCATCGAACCGGGCCAGCCCATCGCCCCGCACCAGGTGCGGCGCTCAAATGCCTACGCCATCGAAGCGGCGCTGAGAGGTCATGGCTTTGAGGAGGTCAGCGACGATCACATTCTCGATGACGAGGCAATGCTGCGTCAGCGCCTGCAACAGCATCTGGCCGGATCAGACGCCCTCATCCTCAGTGGCGGTGTGTCGAAGGGAAAATTCGATTTCGTTCCGCAGGTGCTCAAGGAACTGGGGGTAGAGGAAGTCTTCTACCAGGTGGCGCAGCGTCCCGGCATGCCGATGTGGTTCGGCGTGAGTCCGGCAGGATGTGCGGTGTTTGGCCTGCCCGGCAATCCCATTGCCACCCTGGTGTGCCTGGTGCGATACGTCGTTCCCGCCCTGGCCGCCTCCATGGGCGCCAGCTGGCCCTGGCCCGTACCGGTCTGCCTGGCCTCGCCCATCCAGCGCGGTCGTACCGTCACCTCTTTTGTACCGGTACACGCTCATACCGATGCGCAAGGTCGGCGCCTCGCCGAACCTCGAATACCCAATGGTTCGGGGGACTTTCTGGCACTGGCCGGAACGGACGGATTCGTTGAATTGCCGCCGCAACCGCAAGGCTACCCGCAAGGCTTCATCGCCAACCTGTACGGCTGGTGAACGTGGCGCGGGCTTCAGCCAAATCTGGCGGCGATCGCCGCCAGGTCGGCTCGAGTGTTGATGTTGGCAAAGTCCAGCGCCTCGGCAAAGCGAACGCGCGTCGCACCCAGACTCTGCAGCAGCCGCCAGGTCGGGGGATGATTGCCGTCCTGCAGGGCCTCCGTGAGCTGGGGCAGAACGCTCACCGGCCACAGCGCGCACAACGGCTGCGCGCCATCGGCCGTCTCCGCCAGTGCGGCGCCGCTGCCGGCCGCGGCGATCAGCCGGCTGAACAGATCCTCCGGCAGCAGCGGCGCGTCACAGGGGCTGACGGCCAGCGCTCGCGCACTCTGATCGCGCGCCCACATCAGCCCCACCTTGACGCCCGCGAGCGGGCCGAGGGCATCGCCGGGAAGGTCATACAACAGCGGCAGCCCCGCAGCCTGGGCGATCCCCTCCGAGGCGCTTCCCCGGCGTACGTTGGCGGCAACCCGCGCGCAACTGCGCTGCAGGCGGTTTGCCGCCCAGATGATGAGCGGACGGCCGGCAAGGTCGGCGGCGGCCTTCTCGCCCTCAAAGCGAACCGAGCGTCCGCCGGCCAGCACCAGGCCCAGCACGCTGTCATGCAGCGGTGAATGTTCAGCTGTCGAAGTCATCGTCCGGGAGCGAATATACGCCACGCTGCCTCGCTGCGGCATACTGTGCGGCGGCGGAAAATTCGCACCAACGACAAGGAACCGAAGCAATATGCCTCTGAGCGCACTGTGCAAACGAGCGCTGCCGACGTTCGGCCTGCTGGCCTACGTTGCTGCAGGTCAGGCGGCTGCGCCGCAGTCCGTGCAGATCTTTGCGGCCGGCAGCCTGCGTGGGGTGGTGACCGGCCTTGCGGCTGAAGCGGGCCCCGCCCTGGGCGTGCAGCTGCAACCCAGCTTCGGCGGCTCAGGCGCCATGCGCGAACGCATCGAGCAGGGCGAGTCGCCGGATCTGCTGCTGTCCGCCGACCTGGGCTCCCCCCGCAAGCTCGAAGCGCAGGGACGCACCGTCGTACCCCCCATCGCTTTTGCCCGCAACCGCATGTGCATCGTGTCGCGACGCAGCGCCGGCATCACGGCCGCCAATCTGATCGATCGCATGCTCGCCGCCTCGGTACGCGTGAAGACCTCGACGCCGATTGCCGATCCTTCCGGGGATTACGCGTGGAGTATTTTCAAGAAGATCGAAGCGCTGCGCCCTGGAGCCGAGGCGATTCTGCAGCGCAAGGCCCAGGCCTCCATGAATCTGGTCGCCAAGCCCGAAACGCCCACGCAAAGCGCCGCGGCGGCGCTGTTCGCCACGCACGCCATCGACCTGTCCATCACCTACTGCAGCGGCTCCGGCGCGCTGGAACAGGAACTGCCTGAGCTCACCAGCCTGCCCGTGCCGCCCGAGCTCGACCCGCATCCTGTCTATGGCGTCGCCGTGCTGTCCATGAAGCCGGAGGCGCTGCGCCTGGCGCTGTTTCTGCTGTCCGAGAAAGGCCAGGCCATCATCGCCAAGGCCGGCCTGGTGCCGTTGCTGGATGCCCCGGAGCCGGCGCAGTGAGCAGCGCCCGGGTACTGGGCATCGTTGGCTGGAGCGGATCTGGCAAGACCACCTTGATCACCAGACTGATTCCGCTGTTGGCGGCCCGTGGCCTGCGCGTTGCGACACTCAAGCACGCCCACCATGCCTTCGATGTCGACCATCCCGGCAAGGATTCGTATGAGCAGCGAAAAGCCGGAGCCTGCGAGGTGCTCGTGTCCTCGGCGCGGCGCTGGGTGCAGATGCACGAAATCGGCGACGGCGCCGAGGCGACGCTCCCCGAGCTTTTGCAAAGAGTCTCCCCGTGCGAGCTCATTCTGGTGGAAGGTTTCAAGGCCGCCCGACACTTCAAGCTGGAGGTCTTCCGGCAGGCCAACGCCATGGCGCCGCTGCATCCCGACGATGAGCGCATCATCGCCCTCGCCAGCGACCAAGCCTTCCCCGATGCCGGCATTCCGGTGGTCGACCTCAATGACATCCCCGCCATCGCCGAGCTTGTTCAGCGCTGCGCAGCGCCGCTGGACGCGACCCTGGGCGCGCTGACCACCCCCTAGACGGGGGCGGCCTCGCGCACCGGGGAGACGCGGGCCGCACAGAATTTGAATTCCGGGATCTTGCCCGTCGGATCCAGCGCCGGGTTGGTCAGCAGATTCGCAGCCGCTTCGGCATAGCAGAACGGCATGAACACCATGCCGACCGGCACGTCCGAGTCGGCCCGCACCTTGACCTCGATGGCGCCGCGACGGGTCTCCAGTTTGAGTTTGTCCCCGGGTTCCAGATCCAGTCGATGCAGCTCGCGCGGCGCGAGAAACACGACGGCCTCCGGCTCCAGCGCATCGAGCACGCCGGCGCGACGCGTCATCGAACCGGTATGCCAGTGTTCCAGTACGCGCCCCGTCGACAGCACCATCGGATAGTCCATGTCCGGCACTTCATCCGGCGGCCGGATATTCGCCGGTACGATCCTGGCGCGACCGTTGGCGGTCGGAAACCCGTCGGTAAAGATGATGTCATTGCCCGGGACATCGGCGCCATCCACCGGGTAGGTCACCGAGCCTTCGCGCTGCACCCGCTCCCAGGTGATGTTGTTGAACGAGGGCATGGTCAGCGCCAGCTCGGCAAATACTTCAGCCGGGCCGGAGTAGGTCCACGGCAATCCCAGGCGCTTGCCGAGCTCCTGAATGATCCACAGATCCTGACGGGCATCCCCCGGAGGATCGAGCACCGGATTGGCGATCTGCACGCGCCGGTCGGTGTTGGTGAAGGTGCCCGATTTCTCGGCAAACGCCGAGGCCGGCAATACCACATCCGCGTGGAAGGCCGTTTCGGTCAGGAACAGATCCTGCACCACCAGATGATCGAGCTTCGCCAATGCCTGGCGCGCATGATTCAGGTCCGGATCCGACATGGCCGGATTTTCCCCTTCGACGTACATGCCGTTGATGGTGCCGGCATGAATCGCATTCATGATCTCCACCACCGTCAAGCCTTTCTGGGGATCGAGCTTCTGACCCCAAAGCGACTCGAACAGCTGGCGAACTTCCGGATTCTCCACCGACTGGTAGTCCGGATAGACCATCGGAATCAGACCCGCATCCGATGCACCCTGCACGTTGTTCTGCCCGCGCAGCGGATGAAGTCCGGTACCCTTGCGCCCGATCTGGCCCGTGACCAGGGCCAGGGCGATCAGGCAACGTGAATTGTCGGTGCCATGCACATGCTGGCTGATGCCCATGCCCCAGAAAATCAGCGAGCCCTTGGAGGTGGCATACAGACGGGCCACCTCGCGCAGGGTCTGCGCATCGACGCCGCATACCGGCGCCATCTTTTCCGGAGTGAAGTCGACGATGTTCGATTTCAGCGCCTCGAAATTCTCCGTGTGGGCGTTGATGTACTCCAGGTTGTAGAGCTTCTCCGTGATGATCACATTCAGCAGGGCATTGAGCATCGCGACATCCGAGCCGGGCTTGAACGCCAGGTGCAGGTACGCATGGCGCGAGAGTCCCTGACGGCGCGGGTCAATGACGATGAGTTTCGCGCCCTTCTGCTGGACCGCGTTCTTGATGAAGGTGGCCGCCACCGGGTGATTGACCGTGGGATTCGCGCCGATGACGATGATGACCTCGGCGTCCATCGCGGCTTCGAACGGTGCTGAGACGGCGCCGGAATTCAGCCCCTCCATCAGCGCGGCAACCGAGGAGGCATGGCACAGGCGCGTGCAGTGATCGACATTGTTCGATCCAAAGCCGGTTCGCACCAGTTTCTGGAACAGGTACGCTTCCTCGTTGGAGCCCTTGGCCGAGCCAAACCCTGCCAAGGCCTTGGCACCCTTGGTGTCGCGAATGGCCTTGAGTCCGCCGGCGGCGCGATCCAGCGCCTCCTCCCAGCTTGCCTCGCGAAAATGCGTCCAGGGATTGGCCGGATCGACCTGGTCGTACGGGTCCTTGGGGATGTGATCAAGGCGCACCAGAGGCTTCAGCAATCGATGCGGGTGATGCACGTAGTCAAACCCGAACCGGCCCTTGACGCACAGGCGGTTGTGGTTGGCGGGGCCGTCGCGGCCCTCCGCATAGATGATCTTCTCGTTCTTGACCTTGTATGAGACCTGGCAGCCCACGCCGCAGTACGGGCACAGTGAGTCCACCGAGCGATCCGGATAGACCGTTCGACTCTGGTTCTCATCGAGGTAAGCCGCCGGCATCAGCGCGCCGGTCGGACAGGCCTGAACGCATTCGCCGCAGGCCACGCAGGTCGACTGACCCATGGGATCGTCGAAATCGAACACTATCTTCGCTGCATGGGATCGGTAGGCCATGCCGATCACATCATTCACCTGCACTTCCCGGCAGGCGCGCACGCAAAGGTTGCACTGGATGCAGGAATCCAGATTCACGCGCATGGCGGGGTGGCTCGCATCGGGCAACCAGCGCTGGCTTGCGGGAAAACGGCTTTGCGTCACCGCGACGAAATCGGCCTGCTGCCAGAAATGCGAGGTGGGATCGTGCGAGGATGCGCGTTGCGGCTGATCGGCCACCAGCAATTCCATCACCATGGCGCGCGCCCTGGTGGCACGCTCGGTGGCGCTTTTGACCTTCATGCCCACACCGGGCACGCGCTTGCACGAGGCCGCCAGCACCCGCTCGCCCTCGATCTCTACCATGCATGCACGGCAGTTGCCATCCGGCCGGTAACCGGGCTCGGGTTTGTGGCAAAGATGCGGGATATGCGTGCCCACACGTTGGGCTACCGCCCAGATGGTCTCCCCCGGCGCGGCCTCCACCTGCTGCCCGTCCAGTTCGAAGATGACACCGGGATTATTGAGATTCTTGGCGTTGATGCGGCCGCTGGGGACCACCGCCGCCTCGCCACCGGACTTGGCGCCCTGGGAATAGCTGCCGCCCGCTGCCGGGTTGGCGCTTCCTGGACCGCCGGCGTCCTGAGTCCCGGGCGCCCGAACGCTCCTGGGCTCTTCGGGTGCACGACGGTCAATGGGATTGCTACTCATGATTCACCTACTTCGCCGCGGCCAGCCGCGGCGATGGAAACAGCTCCGGGAAGAAACGGATGATACTGGTCAGCGGATTCGATGCCGCCTGACCCAAGCCGCAAATGGAGGCGTCGCGCATGCACTGCGACAACTCCCCCAGCAAAGCGGTGTCCCACACCCCCTGCTCCATCAGCACGCGGGCCTTCTGCGTGCCCACCCGGCACGGCGTGCACTGGCCGCAGGATTCATCCTCGAAGAAACGCATGAGATTGAGCGCCGCGCCGCGCACATCGTCCTGGTCCGACATCACGATGACGGCCGCCGAACCGATGAAGCAGCCGTACTTCTCGAGGGTTCCGAAATCCAGCGGAATGTCATTCATGGAGGCCGGCAGTATGCCGCCCGAGGCGCCTCCGGGCAGATAGGCGGCGAAGCGGTGACCCTCGCTCATGCCGCCGCAGAATTCGTCGATCAGTTCCTGGATGGTCAGTCCGGCCGGCGCCAGCTTGACGCCTGGATCCTTGACGCGGCCTGACACGGAGTAGGAGCGCAGTCCGACCCGGCCGTTGCGGCCATGGCTTTTCCACCAGGCAGCGCCGCGTTCAATCAGGTCGCGCACCCAGAACAGGGTCTCTACATTGTTCATCAGCGTCGGACGGCCGAACAAGCCCACTTGAAAGGGAAAGGGCGGTTTGTGCCGCGGCAGACCGCGTTTGCCTTCCAACGATTCCAGCAGCGAGGATTCTTCACCGCAGATATAGGCGCCTGCGCCGCGGCGCAGGTGCAAGGTGGGGCCGCCCGGCGGAAGCCTGGCAATTTCGTTGGCCAGGATCTGGCGGGCAATCGGGTATTCGTCGCGGATATAAATATAGACCTCCGATGCCTCAACGACGTGTGCGCCGATGAGCGTTCCTTCCAGGAACCGATGCGGGTCGGTATTCAGGAAGTACTGATCCTTGAAGGTTCCAGGCTCGCCCTCATCGCCGTTCACGGCCATCAGCCGCGGCCCCGGCTCGCCACGCACCGAGCGCCATTTGCGCCCCGTGGGAAAACCCGCGCCACCCAGGCCCTTCAGTGAACTGTCGTCCAGCACCTGCAGTATCGCATCGACGCTGAGGTCGCCCGAGCGCAGGCGCTCCAGGGTCCGATAGCCACCGCCCTGGCGATAGGCCTGGTAGTCAATGTAGTCCGTGACATGAGGATGGGTGTCCCCGTGCATCACGGCCGACTTCACCGCCGCCACATCCGCGTGCTTGAGAAAGTGGTGACCCACTTCCACCGCCGGGGCGACATCGCACAGGCCAACGCACGGGGCTCTGACCACCCGCACCCCGGATCCGAGGGTTTCCCGCAGCGCCTCGAGGAGTTTTTCGGCGCCCAGCATGGCGCAGGTGAGGCTGTCGCACACGCGCACCGTCAGGGCGGGGATCGGCTCATCACCTTCCTTCACCACATCGAAGTGAGCATAGAAGGTCGCCGTTTCGAAGACCTCGGCAAACGCCAGGCGCATCTCCTGCGCCAGCGCCGCCAGGTGCGCCGCCGAGATCTGTCCGAACTCATCCTGAATGAGGTGCAGATATTCGATCAGCAGGTCACGCTGCCGCGGCCGCTCCCCGAGCAGCGCCTGCACTTGAGCCGTGGCGTGCGGGTCGACCGTGCGCCCCTTGGGTACCGCCCGGGCGGGGTCACGGCCCCGGCCAGGGTGCTCGAATTTCCGAACTTTCCCGAATTCTCCCGGGGTATCGCTTTTGCTCATCGGGATACTTTACCGGAGGGTTGGCCTCGCAATCACTGCTTTGGGTTATGCATGGCATCCACCGCACCAATCGCGCCGCCACCGGTCACAATCCGGTGCCTCAGATCGCTGCTATGCGATTGATTTAATTGGTGGAAATGCCGGGCGCGGCGGCCGATCGCAGCTCCGAGCCGCAGACCGGGTGACCGGCCGTATCGCGCAACGCGGCGCAGGCATCCACCATGCGAATCTCCCCCGCCGGGGACTGCACGCGGCGCGAACTGCGCAACAGCAGGTTGCGTACCTCGCCGGCGCTCAGATGCGGCCGTTCGGCGAGCATCAGCGCCACGATGCCGGATACCTCGGCCGCCGCCAGCGAACTGCCCGAGGCGAAGTCATAGTGGCCGCCCGGCACCAGCGTCAGGACGTCGTGACCGGGGGCGAGAATATGCCGCGGATTGCCGCTGCTCTCCTCCGCCGCATCCACGGCGAGCACCTCATCCAGGTCCGCCGGAAAACTCGGTCCCTCGGCGGCATTGCGGGTCGCGCCGACGAAAATCATGCCCTGCATGGCGCCACGTTCGACCAGGCGCGCCAGCAAGGGGTCCGCGGGCCCCGCCAGGCTCATGTTCACGATGTCCGCATGCGCGACGATCGCGCCCTCCAGAGCCTGCGCCAGGGTGAAACTGTTGCACACGGCGCTGGCGCCGGTGGCCGCCTGCCAGCAGGCCTTCAGCGCCATGATCCGCGCCTCCGGCGCGATCCCGACGATGCCGATGCCATTGTCGGCCACGGCCGCGATCACACCACTGACCTCGGTGCCGTGGGTGTCCTGCTGAAACGTGGTCTCATCGCCATCGACGAAATTGTGCCGTGCGCTCACCTGGCCTTTCAGATCCGGATGGTCGTAGTCCACACCCGTGTCGATGACCGCGACCTGCACCCCGGCGCCGCGTGACAGACGCTGCGCCGACACCACCGCCAGTTCGCGCAGCGACACCTGCAGTTTGGCGTACGGATCGTTGTAGGGCATGGGCTGCGCCACTGTCTCGGCGGCCGCCTGCAGCGCCTCGGGCGCCGATTGGGTGGTGAACTCGTTGAGCGGCTGCACCGACTCCACGCGCTTATCGGTGGCCAGGCGCGTGATCATGTCCGCGCGGGTCGCAGCTCCGGGAAGCTCAAACATGATGCAGTGAACGTGCAGTGTGGCAATCGGCCAGGCGGAGATCTCGCGCAGGCCATATTGACGCTCCAGAGCCCGCGTCTGCAGGCTGGCGCTGGCGGTGAGGCCGTAGCGCCCTGCGGCATCATAGCCGCGCGGCGTGGAGCCCGGATGTTCCGCTTCGGCATGCGGCTCGTTGCGCAGGGTCACCACGATGTAGCGGGTGGCATGGTCGCGCGCGGGCGTTGGAATCGGATTTGCCGCCTGGATTCGCGTCGTGCTGCAGCCGGTGCTCACAAGGCCGATGAGCAGCGCCAGGGCGGCGATGGGCAGCGCCCGGTTCATCTCGAATCGTTGCCTGTACCAAGAGGCTCGGCGAACAGCACATCGCTGCTGGCCCGCAGCGCCGACGCACGCTGCTCGATCACCTGCGGCGTCACATCGGCACCGCTGAAGCCCAGCGTATAGACATTCGAATCGGTCGGACCATCGATGATGTGGGCACCGGCCCGGTGCAGCAGCACCCCCAGCGCCTGCACCGACAGTCCCGAGCGAAATACGATGCGCACGCGCGGGGTGTCGCGGTACGAGGCAGCCGGGGTGGTCAACGTGACATAGGGGGACTGTGCCGCGGCGCTGTAGCTGTGCCAGGCCCAGGCACCATAGCCCAGACCCAGGCCTTCGATCACGGCGGCCGCCGCCAGCCAGCGCGCCACCTTGCCTGGCGCCCGCACCGCCCGGGTCGGCATCACCGCCGCGGCAGGTGTTGCAAGGCCGCTGGCCATCTCACCAGCGTCCTCCTGGGTCCCGATGCGCGTCATCAGTTTGCGGAATGACGGCTCCGCGGCGAATACCAGCGTGCCATCGCTCTGCATCGCTTCAAACAGCCGCACCTGCCCTTCGTATTCGCGGCGGCACGGTTCGCACACTTTCAGATGCGCGCCGAGCTTGGCGGCTTCGGCCGCTGCCAGCGTTCCATTCACGTACCACGGTATCGACTCCATGGCACATGGATAAGGCTCGACATCGTTGGGTTCTGAGTTCAACTTCGCTTCTCCTGCAACTACAGCGCGCCCGCCAGCGAGGCCAGCAGAACCTTGAGCTTGCGTCGCGCATGAAACATCCGTGTTTTCACCGTGTTGACCGGGCACTGCATGATCACGGCGATCTCCTCACAGGAATGCCCGATGTTGTAGGCCAGCTCCAGCACCATGCGCTGCTCATGCGGCAGCTTGGCCAGCGCCACGCCCAGCCATTCGCGCAGTTCTGCCTGCTGCCAGGGTTCTTCGGTCTGCTCCGGGGCCTCATCGGCCTCGGCGGCGAAGTCGGGTCGAACCCGTTTCAGGGTCTTCAGGGCCCGACGGTAGGCAATGCCGAATATCCAGGTCGACAGCTGCGAGGCCCCGCGAAAGTCCTTGGCGTGCTGCCAGATCACCCAGAAGGTGTCATTGATGATTTCCTCGGCGAGGTCATAGCGTGAGGTCAGCCGCATCAGGAAACGCGCCAGGCGCCGGTGATACAGGTGATACAGCTCGTGCATGGCCTGCGCGTCGCGTGTTGCGATGCGGCTCAGCAGGGCCAGTTCCAGCTTGTTTTGGTCAGCGGCCGGCGGGTCGGGCCGGCGATCAGAGGCTTGGTACATGTCCGTAGGTCCCTGTACGACGCACCCAGGTTCAAGCTAGACCGCCCCGGGAGGCAAATCCTTGCTAGAACCGCCAAACCGCCGTCACGGACGCCCGGTTGCCGGCGACATAATCCCCGAACAGCCGTTGGGCGCGCAGGGTCGTGCCGATGTAGGTCGCCACCAGCTCCACGGGGCCGAGGCGGTAGCCGAAACCGGCGTTCCAGAAGCCATAGCCGGTGCCGCTGGGATCGGCGATCTGGTCATAGCCGAGCCCTGCGGCGATCGACAGGTCACCCCACAAGGGGTGGTGCAGCTGCAGGCCATAGGACAGCGCCGAGCGATTGCGGGCAAAGGACTCGTAAGCCAGATGCAAGGCATCCGGGGTCCACGCCAGAGTCAGATACAGCTCATCCTGCCAGGCCCACTGCCCCTCCAGGGCGTCATAGTCGTAGCGATAGCCCGCCAACCGCGGCAGGGTATAGCCCCCACCCGGATAGTCATAGTGGGTGTAGGTGAGCGTCGCGCTCGAATCCGAGCTCGTCGCAAAACTGTAGCCGCCGTAGAAATCGACCTCCCGGGCCTTGCCGCAGGCCGATCGTCCCAATCCGGCCGAACCCCAGACACCGGCGAAGAACTCGGTGGGACTGCGGCCGCCCGCACTGCGGTAATCCACACCGCCCTGCGCCGCCGGATCGCCGCAGGTTTGTGAAATGCCGTGATAGACGTAATCACTGGTCAGCGCCAGGGAGCCGCCGAAGTCATCCGCAGCAATCGCGGCAGACGCCGCTCGAGCGCCGAGCAGGCTGACCACAAGCAGCACACAGCGGCGCGCATTGACCATGGCGCCGAATCTAGCGCGTTTTGTCTCCCTTTTAGAAGAACCCGTGCAGCTCGATGAAGTACAGACGGGTGTTTTGCGTATTACTTTGGGGAATGCCGTCGTAGTAGCGCACGCCCGCCCGGATCTGCGCGAACTGGATCGGTGTCAGCTCGTAGACGACGCTCCAGCGGGTCTCGCCGTTGTTCTGCAGATCACGGTTGGGATCCAGATACTCGGCGGTGAGCTTCAGATTGTTGCCGCGCGAGATGAGCCAATTGGCCTCCACCAGGGTGGCCAGCATGCGGCCCTGCGCGAACCCCTGGCTCTTGTCATCGATGACGTCCGCTTCGCCCAGCCAGGTGATGGGACCGGTGTGCAGGCCGGCGAACAGGCCAAAGGTGCTGCGACCGCCCCCCAGCTTGTCGTTGTAGTTGGCCGCCAGCCCCGTGCGCCAGATGGACTCCACGTAGACGAGCTGGCTGGTGAACTCTTTGCGCGAGTCGGTGACCGTACCGCCGGCCGTTCCGTTGGTCACATCCAGCTGGGCATCCCAGTGGCCGCGCAGCCAGCCGAACTCCGCGCCCTGATCCGGAGTCGTCATGTTGATGCCACTGGCCTGGCGGACAAAGGCCGTCTGGTCCTGAAGCCGCCAGCCAAAGGGCAGATACAACTGCCCGGCCTTCAGATACCAGTCGTGATCGGCCGCCCAGTACAGAACATAGGCCTCGCGGTTCAGGGCCCCGCCGGGCGCCACCTGCTCATCGACATAGACCAGCAGCCGATCGGGAATGACCTGCGCTTCCAGATAGACGCGTGCCTGTTCGAGCATGAACTGCGAGATGGTCTTGGAGTGCGGCACTTCGGTCGCGAGGGCTTCGGTGCGCAGGTCCCCGCCGATGCGGAAGAACTTGCTGACGTCCCCGGTCCACAGGTCCGGACCGGTATCGATTTTCGAGGCCGGCATCAGCGTCTGCGCGTACACATCGCCGTAGGGCCCGCGCAATCCGCCGCCGGTGGGGTTCACATGACATTGACTGCATTTGAGGCCGGTCTGAACGGCGATGTAAGGTTCAGCAAAGGCGCAAGCCGCCGCAAACCCAAAACTCACCAGCAGCCAGCGCGCCGCTGACCGCATCCATCGCTTGCTCATCACGGTACACCCACGGTGAAGGTGAAAGAGAAATCACTCGGCAGGGCCTCGCCGGCGACGGAGGTCAGCGCCGTGCTATCGCCGCCGTGAATGCTGAGGCGGTAGGTGCCCGGCCCCAGCGGGGCGAGCGGCGTCAGCAATACCGTCGCCGGGTTGCCTTCGGCCTGCCCCACCATGACCGGAACCGTCTGCGCCGCGGCGCGCAGGTTCTGCAGGTGCACCGCGCCGTTCAGATAGGAGGCATCGGGGCGCTGGCTGAAGCCCACTGCAATGTTCGCCACCGGTGCATCCACCACGGCGCCATCCACCGGCATGGTGGCCGTCACCGTCATGGTGGAGCTGGTGCCGGAGGCGGCAGGCGCCGCGCCATTGGTGATCCACTGTGCGATAACGTCGATGGTCGACTGCGGCAAATACGGCCCGCCGAAGGGCATCTGGGCGCCGACGATGCCGCTGGCGTTTTCCAGTTTCTGGATGAGGTAGCTGTTGGTGGGATCCCCGGCCTTGACCCGCAGAGTGGTCGGAACTTCGGCGCTGGGCACGCCTACCAGCAAGGCGTAGCTGTGGGCTTCATCCAGCTGCAGACCTTCGGGTGCACTGGCACCGATATGGCACTTGGTGCAGATGGGCGTGAAGATATTGTCCTGGATCGACTGGAAATCCGCGCTCAGGGTCGTGGGGGCGCTGGAGGGTGCGCTCGAGGGCGCACTGGAATCGGCGCCGATCGGATTGCCGTTGTCATCCAGGCCCATGCCATTGCCCGCGCAGCCGGCCAGCAGCGCCGTGAGGCACGCCAGCAGCGCCACCGGCACCTGAATCGGTCGGGGTAAGAGAATCGCCATGGGCCGCCTCGTGCACGATGCTGGGGTCGTGCGTAAGTGGCCCGACGCGGGGCGCGGGTTTCGCCCGGATTGAGAATTTTTATTTGCGGGCGCCTTGAACCGGCCCCCGGGGTGCTGCCTAGAGCGCTGCCGCACCCTGCGGACGAAAGTCCGGCTTGCGTCCCTCGTGCGACTGGATCCAGCTCATGACTTCGGCGGCCGGCATGGCCTTGGACAGCAGCCAACCCTGCACGAACGTGCAGCCGTATTCCTGCAGCAGCCACCAGTCCTGCAGCGACTCGACGCCTTCGGCGACCGTGTTCAGGCCCAGCCGCATCGCCATCTCCAATGCCGAACGCAGCATGACCTGGACGCTTTCGCGCTCATGCACCCCGTGCACGAAGGAGCGATCGATCTTCAGTTCCGTGAAGGGGATGCGCGCCAGCTGCTGCATCGAGGAAAAGCCGGTGCCGTAATCATCCAGCGACAGTCCGAAGCCGCGCAGCCGCAGCCGGGTCAGCACCGCCAGCGCCACCGACAGGTCGCGCAGCAATGAGGTCTCGGTGATCTCCAGCACCACCTGCTCGGCGCGCAGGCCGTAGGCCTGCTGCAGTCCGGAGATCTCCTGCAGCAGATTCGGACTCTCCAGCAGCATCGGCGAGAGGTTGATGGCCACCGACAGATCCAGGCCGTGTGCATTCCAGGTGGCCGCCTGCAACAGCGCTTCGTTCATGACCTGCAGGGTGAGCTTATGGATCAGACCGTGCTGCTCGGCCATGGGAATGAAGTGATCCGGCTGGATCAGACCCAGCGTCGGATGGTTCCAGCGCGCCAGCGCTTCCACGCCATGCACATTGCCGGTATTCACGGCGATCTGGGGCTGGTAGTGCACCACGATCTCGCCGCGGTCGATGCCCACGCGCAGCGCCTCCGGATCGATGGGCAGCGCGTGGGCCGCCATTTTGCGTTTGTCCGCGACACTGTCCCAGTTGCGCAGGATGGCGCTCAATGATTCCAGGCGCAGCGGCTTCTGCAGCCCGCCGATCAGGCACAGGCCCATGGTGTTGCCCATGTCCTGAACGGAGTGCAAAAGGGAGCGCTCACGTGAGGAGGCGACAATGATCGGCGACTCGACCCCGCGCTCGCGCAACCGCGTCAGCAGCTCCGGGCCGTCCATGGTCGGCATCTCCAGATCGATGATCAGCAGGTCCGGCGGGGTGGGCATGGCGGCCAGCAACGCCAGGGCTTCCAGGCCATTGCTGGCCTCGCGGACCTCCTTGATGCCCAGTTCCTGGCATAAGGCCACCGCATAGGCCCGCTGCGCGGCGCTGTCATCCACGAGCAGCACCGACCGGATGGCCGGCAGGGTGTCAGCGGTTGGGGCGAATCCGTCCATGGCCCAGAATATGTCTCAGCTTATCTCCGTATTGGTGCAAGCTTACCGAGCCGGTGCCCTTGAACGGTGGTCACGGTTCACAGTCCCTTGCTGCGGTAATCCGTGTCGCGTTGCCGCATGGCCACGGGACGGACAGCGAATGCGACCGCTATCACAGGCCGCCTGCCTTGCCTCGGTGGGCCCGGGGCGGTTAGCTTGGCCGGCAGCAATTCGGTAAGGAAACGGAAGGATATGCGGGACCTTGGCGGCAAGATTGCGTTCGTGACCGGGGGCAGCAGCGGCATCGGCCTGGGGCTGGTGAAGGTTCTGGCCGGGGCGGGAATGAAGGTCGCCTTCACCTACCGACAGGCGCACCACCGCGATGAAGCCCTGGAGCATTTCCGCCAGCATCCGGGCGAGCGCGTGCATGCCATTGCGCTGGATGTGACCGACCGCAACGGCTTCAAGGAGGCGGCGGAGGAAGCGCAACGGGTACTGGGCGGTCCGGTGCAGCTGCTCATCAACAATGCCGGCGTGGGCGTGCATGGGCTGATGGAACACGCCACCTTCGCCGACTGGGATTGGGTCATGAGCGTCAACGTCGGCGGCGTCATCAACGGCCTGCAGACCTTTCTGCCACGCATGCTGGCCTCGGGGCTGCCGGGCCATATCGTGAACGTCTCCTCGATCGGCGGCATCGCGGCACTCGGGTCGGTGGGCCTGTATGCAACCTCGAAGTTCGCGGTGGTCGGCCTGAGTGAGGCGCTGCGCACCGACATGCTGGGCCGCCCCATCGGCGTGTCGGTGTATTGCCCGGGGCCGGTGAAATCCAATATCGCCGACAGCGCGCGCAGTCGCCCCGCGCAGCTGGCCGAGTCCGGCTATGCCGCACCCGGCAAGGAACAGGGCGCCCCGCCGCCGGAGTTCATGCTCCATGCCATGGATGCCGTCACCGCGGCCGGCTACGTGCTGGAGGGCATACGCCATAACCGTCTGTACATCATCAGTCACCCGGAATTCCGGGACGTGCTCAAGGCGCGCAGCGCCCTGCTGCTGGGCTCGATCCCCGATGAGCCGCTCAACGAGGCGCGCGCCAACTCGGCCCGCTGGCTGCTGTCCAACCCCGTGTACGAGAGTCAGGCTTAGCGCCAATGGCTGCCGACGATATTGTGTTCCTGGTGGATGTCGACAACACGCTGCTCGACAATGACCGGCTCATCAGTGACCTGATGCAGCACATCGCCACCGAATACGGTGCGCAGAGCCGCGAGCGCTACTCGCAGATCCTGGAAACGGTGCGCGCGCAGCTGGGCTATGTCGACTACCTGGGCGCCCTGCAACAGTACCGGCTCGAACACCTGGACGCGCAGGGGCTGCTGGGCATGTCCGGCTACCTCATCGACTACCCGTTCGCGCAGCGCCTGTATCCGCAGGCGCTGCAGGTGCTGGCGCACCTGCAGAGCATGGGCGAGACCGTCATACTCTCCGACGGCGATGTGGTGTTCCAGCCGCGCAAGATTCAAAAATCCGGCATCTGGGACGCGGTCGAAGGCCGGGTACTCATCTACGTGCACAAGGAGCAGATGCTGCAATCCGTCGCACAGCGCTACCCCGCCCGCCACTACGTCATGATCGATGACAAGCTGCGCATCCTGGACTCGCTGCGCACGCAGTGGCAGGACCGCGTCACCACGGTGTTCCCGCGTCAGGGACACTATGCCCACGATACGGCCGCGATCGCCGGCTTCGCGCCCGCGGATGTGACCGTTGAAAGCATCGCCGAGCTGCTCAACTACGACGCCCGCGACCTGCTGGGTGCTTAGCGCCATGCCACCTTGACCCCCATGCTGCTCAGCGCCGATGAATGGCAGGCCCTGCGCCTGAGCCTGGAAGTCGCATTGTGGAGCCTGCTGTGGAACCTGCCGGTGGCCACGGCCGTGGCCTGGGTGCTGGTGCGCCGGCGCTTTCCCGGACGCACCCTGGCCGATGCCTTCGTGCACCTGCCACTGGTGCTGCCGCCGGTGCTGACCGGTTACCTGCTGCTGATCCTGTTCGGAGCGCGCGGCCCCATTGGCGGCTGGCTGCAAAGAAGCTTCGGCGTGCATCTTATTTTCACCACCGCCGGCACGGTGCTGGCGGTGGCGGTGATGACCTTTCCGCTCATGGTGCGCGCCATACGCCTGACGCTGGAGGGCATCGACCCCGGTCTCGAGGAGGCCGCCCGCACCCTGGGCGCCGGCCCGCTGGACCGCTTCTTCAGCATCACCCTGCCGCTGATGCTGCCCGGCATCCTGGCCGGCGCCGTCACCGCCTTCGCCGCCGGCCTTGGCGAATTCGGCGCCGTGATCACCTTCGTTTCAAACATTCCGGGCGTGACGCGCACGCTGCCACTGGCGCTGTACACCGCGCTGCAGGTGCCCAACGGCGATGCCACCGCCGCGCGTCTGGCCATCACCTCCTTCACCCTGGGGCTCGCCGGCCTGGTGCTGTCCGAGTGGCTGTCGCGCGCCTTGCGCCACCAGCTCGGCCGCGGAGCGGTGCATGCTTGAGGTCGATGTCGCCAAGCAGCGCGGCGCCTTCAGCGCCCAGCTGAGCTTCCGCAGCGCAACCCCTGGTATCACGGCACTGTTCGGCCGCTCCGGCTGCGGCAAGACCACCACGGTGCACATGATCGCCGGGCTGCTGCGGCCGGATCGCGGCCATATCCGCATCGATGACACGGTGCTGTTCGATGCCGCGCAGGGCATCGACGTGCCGGCCGAGCAACGGGGCATCGGCTATGTGTTCCAGGATGCGCGGCTGTTCCCGCACCTCAGAGTGCGCGACAACCTGCGCTATGGGGCGCGACGCGCGCGCGGCCGGGCGCCCCGGCAGAGCTTCGACGATGTGGTGGAACTGCTGGGCCTGGCGTCGCTCCTGGCGCGGCGCCCCGCGGGGCTTTCCGGTGGGGAACGGCAGCGCGTGGCCATCGGCCGCGCCTTGCTGGCGCAGCCGCGCCTGCTGCTGCTGGATGAGCCGCTGGCCGCGATCGATGTGGCGCGGCGCGGGGAGCTGCTGCCCTACCTCGAGCACCTGCGCGACCGCTTGAACCTGCCCATGGTGTTCGTCAGCCATCAGTTTGAAGAAGTGATGCGACTGGCCGGTGAGATGGTGGTGCTTAAGGACGGTGCCGTTGCCGGTCACGGCGATGTCATGGCCATGAGTCAGTCCGCGGCGGTGCGGGACATCGTCGGCAGCGAGTCCCTGGGGGCGGTGGTGGAGGGTCTGACCGAGCAGCTCGATGAGGCTGCAGGCCTGGCGCGGATCCGCGTGGGCAGCGGGCTGTTGCAGGTGGAGGCCGGGCAACTGCGCCCCGGTCAACGGGTGCGCGTGCAGTTACTGGCCCGCGATCTGATCCTGGCCGTGACGCCGCCGGTGGGGTTGAGCGTGCGCAATTCCCTGGCGGGCACCATCATGCGACTGGAACCGGATGGCGAGCGCGCCTGGCTGGTGTTCACCGACATCGGCAACGTCACGCTCATGGTGCGGGTCACCGAGGATGCGCGCAGCGCCCTGGCGCTGGCGGTGGGTCAGGCCGCCTGGGTTCTGGTCAAGGCTGTTTCGCTGCGCGGCCACGTTTTTTCGCGCTGAGCGAGCGGGTCACGGCCCGTCGCGGCGCCACCGGCACCGATGCCGGCGGCACGCCGGACTGCAGCAGCCACTCCAGGCGCTGGGTGGCGGTGCTGACCGTGGCGGTTTCGATGTCGCGAAATGCCGCCGCGACATGTCGGCCGAAGGGCGTGATGTGGGCGCCGCCACCGCCTGCACCGCCCACACTGGCCGTCGTGACCGGCTGACCCAGCGTCCGGTTCAGATCCTCCAGCAGCAGCCAGGCGCGCCGGTAGCTCATCTTCAGCACCCGCGCGGCCTCGGACAGGGAGCCGCTGCGCTCGATCTGTTCCAGAAGCGCGATCTTGCCCGGTCCGATGGAACAGTCCGCACCGATATCAATGCGCAGGCGGACAGCAACGGTCGCGGCGGAAGTGTTCATGGCCTCATTGTAGCTCGCGGCTTGCGCCACCCGTACCGGTACCCTATCGTTATGTTCCAGGCGCTATAGCGCACACCGCGGTACCGATCATGAGCAACCTGCTGCCAACGACCCGTCGGGCCCTGCTGTCCCTGCTGCTGCTGGGCGTGCTGGTCGCGCGTTCGGGCCTCGGCACGGCGCAGACAGCATCAGCCGCGGGGTCCCCTGATCTGGTGGTGCTGGCGGCCTCCTCGCTCACCGACGCCTTCAATGAGATCGGCCCGGCATTCACCGCCGCCAGCCATCGGGGCGTGAAACTCTCCTACGCGGCAAGCTCGGCGCTCGCCCGGCAGATCGAGGCGGGCGCGCCGGCGGATGTCTTCATGTCCGCCGACACGGACTGGATGGATTATTTGCAGACCCGCAACCTCATCGACACCGCCAGCCGCCGCAATGTGCTGGGCAATCGCCTGGTGCTCATCAGTCCGGCCGACAGCACGGTGAGCATCCGGATCAAACCGCACTTTGCCTTGGGCAAACTGCTGGGCACCGGGCGTCTGGCGACCGGCAATCCGGATGCCGTTCCGGTGGGCAAGTACGCCAAGATCGCGCTGACCAACCTCGGGGTCTGGAGCGAGGTTCAGGACAGGATCGCCCCCGCCGACAATGTGCGCGCGGCGCTGGCCCTGGTGGCCCGTGGCGAGGCACCGCTGGGCATCGTGTATCGCACCGACGCCCTGGTTGAGAAAAAGGTGCGGATCGTGGCGCAGTTCCCGGCCAGCTCCCATGACCCTATCGTTTATCCGGTGGCAACGACGGCCCACGGTGGTAAGGGCGCGGCAGATTTCGTCAAATTCCTGTTCTCACCCGCGGCCCAGGCCATTTTTGCCAAGTACGGCTTCGATCCCGCCCCAAAATAGTGCGATTTTGAAGAGACTCCCCCCAAGGCTTGCGCCAAGGCTCGTCGCTGGCGATCCGATCCGCTACACTTGCGCCCCCTGAGCGTCCAGGTACGCCCTCAGGATCGCGGGACCGTACGGAGATTCCGGCAATGGCAATCCAGCACGCAAGAGTTTGTGGCGCATGTGAACGCGAATGTCCCTCATGGGCCAATCGCTGTCCGGCCTGTGGCAGCACCGCCATTTCGTTCCAGCTGATCGTTTCGCCGCCCAGCGGCACCAGCATTCGCAAGCTGGCGGACAATACGCCGCGCCTGCGTCGCAATCGCGCGCGTCTCGCGGCGGAGCCGGGCGTGACCATACGCACCAGCGCCTGACATGCTTCTGAACACCCACACGCCGACCAAGCTGCTCAAAGCGCCCAGCGCGGGGTGCTGCGGGTAGTCGGAAGCTTTTTGCCCACGACCTCCTCACAGGCCCCGCCCTAGCGACGGGGCCTTTTCATTTCCGGAGACCTTTCATGCCCTCCCCAGCGAATCAGTCTGAACAGTTCGGTGCCACGCAGGCCGCCGCCCCCTCCTTCGTCGTGGCCGTGGTGGGCGCCACCGGCGCGGTGGGTGCGGAGATGGCCCGTTGCCTGGAACAGCGTAACTTCCCGGTCGCAGAACTGCGCCTGCTGGCCTCGGCGCGTTCGGTAGGCAAGACCCAGCGGTTCCGCGGTCAGGACCTGGCCATCCAGGAGCTCACCGAAGCCAGTTTCACGGGCGTGGACATCGCGCTGTTTTCCGCCGGCGCGGGCATCTCCAAGCGCTTCGCACCGCTGGCCGTGCGCGCCGGCGCCCTGGTCATCGACAACTCCTCGGCCTTCCGCATGGATGCCCAGGTGCCGCTGGTGGTGCCGGAGATCAACCCCCAGGCGATCGCCGAGCACCACGGGGTGATCGCCAATCCCAACTGCTCAGCGATCATTTCCATCGTGCCACTGTGGCCCATCCATCAGCACAACCCCATCCGGCGGCTGATCATCAGCACCTACCAGGCGGCCTCCGGCGCCGGCGCGGCCGCGATGGAGGAATTGCTCGCCGCCACGCGTGCCCATCTGGAGGGGCGGCCGTTCCAGCAGAAGATCATGCCGCATCCCTACGCCTTCAATGTCTTCAGCCACAACAGCGATGTGGATCTGGCGACCGGCTACAACGGCGAGGAGACCAAGGTCATTCAGGAGACGCGCAAGATCTTTGGCGAACCGCAGCTGCGCATCAGCGCCACCTGCGTGCGCGTTCCGGTGCTGCGCGCGCACAGCATCGCGGTGACCTTCGAGTGCGAGCGCCCCATCAGCCCCGAGCAGGTGCGCGCGTGGCTGCAGCACGCCCCGGGCGTGAAGCTGGTGGATGATCCGGCGAAGAACTACTTCCCCATGCCCAAGGATGCCTCGGGCCAGGATGCGGTGCTGGTGGGTCGTATCCGGCAGGACCTGAGCGATCCGTCGGGGCGTTCCATCGCCCTGTTCTGCGCGGGCGATCAGCTGCTCAAGGGCGCGGCGCTCAATGCCGTGCAGATCGCCGAAGCGTGGCTGCCGCTGCGCTGTGCGGCCCGTTAGGCGGCGGCCCCCGAGGTCTCATCCTCGCCAATGACCAGGCGCGTGGGGCTGGGATAGGAATATGGCGGAATGACCAGGTTGACCGAGGCCGGCGAGCCGTCGAATACCCGTCCGGCCATGTCGAAACGCGAGCCATGGCAGGGACACAGCCAGCCGCCCGGCCAGGTCGCACCCAGCTGCGCATCCCCGGCCTCGAAGCGCTGCTTGGGCAGGCACCCCAGATGGGTGCAGATGCCCCTGAGCACCAGGTACTCGGCATTGCGCGAACGGATGGGATTCTTGCAGTAGGCCGGCTGGTCGGAGTCCTCCGACTTGGCGTCCTTGAGCTGATCGTCGTGATTGCCCAGCAGCGCCATCATCGCCGGCGTGCGGTGTATCACGTACATCGGTTGGCGGCGCCAGATGGTGATGATCATCTGCCCGGCATCGATCTTGGACATGTCCACTTCGGTGGGTCCGCCCAGGGCGCGTGCGCGCTCCGAGGGCAGCCAGGATTCGATGAACGGGGTCGCCGTAAA
Source organism: Steroidobacteraceae bacterium (assembly GCA_035487155.1). Lineage (GTDB taxonomy): Bacteria > Pseudomonadota > Gammaproteobacteria > Steroidobacterales > Steroidobacteraceae > DAIDKA01. Next base: position 96,149 of record DATHMK010000081.1, on the reverse strand, counting down.
CGCCACGCCGACGGCCCCCATGCCAACCGTGGCGCGCAGCAGGAACTTGCGTCGGGCGTCATCCACTTCCCCGGTGTCGGGGCCAAATTCTGCAGAACCGTGAGCCGTCAAATCCGTCATGACCTCATCTTCCGCACTAGCAGCAGCGGTTAATAGTACCCCACTTGCGCCGCTGCTCGTCAACGTAAAACGCCTTGCGCGACAGCGGTGGCTGTTGCGGATGGGCCGCCAGGTGATGCATCCGGTAGCGATCGTAGGCGTCATCACCCGAGAGCGCCCGCAGCGCGCGCCAGCAGGCACGCCAGACAGCCGCGACCCCGGTGGCGGCAGCCCTCATGACCCGCTGCCGCCCACAACGGGCAGGCGCGCCACGTGCGGGGCCTCGGAACTTGCCAGCGTCGGCAGCCCGCGCGCGGCGCGCAACGCCACGCGCAGCATGTCGGCGATCACCAGCCACACGATCACGGTGAAGAGAATCGTCAGCCAGCCATCCAGCTGTTGATTGAAGATGAGCTTCGGCGCCACGGCCGCGCGCGCCGCCGGCAGCACCCCGCTGGCGAGCTTGCCGGCCAGGTCCGCCGCCCCGGCAAAGAAGCCCAGCGCCGGATCCGGGCTCATGATTTTCTGCCACGCCGCCACCGTCGTCACGATCGCAAGCCAGGCCAGCGGGCCGCCGGTCACCCAGGCGTACTTGAGCTTGCCGCTCTTGATGAGAATCCCGGTCGCGACGCTCAGGGCAATGGCCGCCAGCATCTGATTCGCGATGCCGAACAGCGGCCAGAGGATATTGATGCCGCCATTGGGATCGATGACACCGACATACAGGAAGTAGCCCCAGCCCGCCACGATCAGTGCGCTGGTGAGCAGCACCGACGGATACCAGGAAGTGCGGCCCAGCGGCTTCCAGAAGTGTCCGAGGAAGTCCTGCAGCATGAAGCGTCCGACCCGTGTGCCCGCATCGATGGTGGTGAGGATGAACACCGCTTCGAACATCAGCGCGAAGTGATACCACGCCGCCAGCAGGGTGTTGCCGAAGGTTGAACTGAAGATGCTGGCCATGCCCACCGCCAGGGACGGCGCGCCGCCGGTGCGGGCAAAGAGCGTGCGTTCACCCATCCGGTGGGCCAGCTGCTGCATCTGTTCGGCCGTCACCGGGAAGCCCCAGCTGGAGATGGTCGCCACCGCGGTGTGCGCGTCCGCGCCCACCACGCCGGCTCCGGTATTGATCGCAAAGTACACGCCCGGATCCAGCAGTGTCGCGGCAATGACCGCCATGATCGCGACAAAGGACTCCAGCGCCATGCTGCCGTAGCCGACCAGGCGCACATCGGCCTCGCTGCCGATGAGCTTGGGTGTCGTGCCACTGGAGATCAGGGCATGAAAGCCCGACACCGCGCCGCAGGCGATGGTGATGAACACGAAGGGAAAGACCTTGCCGGCGAAGATCGGCCCGTTGCCGGCGGTGAACCGGGTGAGCGCGGGCATCTTGAGCTCCGGATGGATGACGATGATGGAGATGGCGAGCAGCGCAATCACCCCGAGCTTCAGGAAGGTCGACAGATAGCCGCGTGGCGCCAGCAGCAGCCACACCGGGATGATGGCCGCGAGCCAGCCGTATGCGATCACGAAGGCGGCCAGCTGCGGGCCGGTGTAGTCGAACAGCCCGCGCAGCGGCGCGCTCTGATCGATCCAGCCGCCGCCCGCGACGCCCAGCAGCAGCAACACCATGCCGATGATGGAGGCTTCCAGCACCCGGCCCGGGCGCACGTTGCGCACGTACAGTCCGATGGCGAGCGCGATCGGAATGGTGGCGAAAACCGAAAAGGTCGCCCAGGGACTGCCCTTCATCGCATTCACGACCACGAGCGCCAGCACTGCGATCAGGATGATCATGATCATGAGCGTGCCGCCGAGTGCGGCGAAGCCACCGAAGGGTCCGAGTTCATCGCGCGCCATCTGTCCGAGGCTGCGTCCGTCGCGGCGCGTGGACATGAACAGGATGGTCATGTCCTGGACGCACCCGCCGAGCACCGAGCCGAACAGGATCCACAGCGTGCCCGGCAGATATCCGAACTGCGCCGCCAGGGTCGGGCCCACCAACGGGCCGGGACCTGCGATCGCCGCGAAATGATGGCCGAAGACGATCCAGCGATGGGTGGGCACGAAGTCGCGACCGTCATTGAGTCGCTCGGCCGGCGTCGCCCGCGTGGCATCCACCGTCAGGACGCGGGCGGTGATCCAGGCGGCGTAGAACCGGTAGCCGATGACATAGACGCACACGCCGGCGGTGACCAGCCACAGTGCGTTGATGGGTTCGTTACGGTGCAGCGCTATACCACCGATGGCAAAGGCCCCGATGATCGCCAGAATGACGCCGACAATGCCTTTGAGCATGATCCCCCCCCGAGACGGTTCTCGGGGGGGGATTATGGGGCTTAGGGTCTCAGTAGCGGTAGTGATCCGCCTTATAGGGACCCTTGACGGAAACACCGATATATGCCGCCTGCTCAGCGGTCAGCTCGGTCAGCTGGGCATTGAGCGTGGTGAGCTGCAGCCGTGCCACTTTCTCATCCAGGTGCTTGGGCAGGGTGTAGACCCCGACCGGGTACTTGGCGGCATTGGCGTACAGCTCGATCTGCGCGATGGTCTGATTGGCGAACGAGGAACTCATGACGTAGGAGGGATGGCCGGTGCCGCAGCCCAGGTTCACCAGGCGGCCCTTGGCCAGCAGGATGATGCGCTTGCCGTCCGGGTAGATCACGTGATCCACCTGCGGCTTGATCTCCTCCCACTTGAGCTTCTCCAGCGAGGCGACATCGATTTCGTTGTCGAAGTGACCGATGTTGCAGACGATGGCGTTGTTCTTCATGCGCTGCATGTGCGCACCGGTGATGACATGGAAATTGCCGGTGCAGGTCACGAAGATGTCGGCCTTGTCGCAGGCGTAGTCCATGGTCACGACGCGGAAGCCCTCCATCGCGGCCTGCAGTGCGCAGATCGGATCGATCTCGGTCACCCACACCTGGGCCGACAGCGCCCGCAGCGCCTGGGCCGAGCCCTTGCCCACATCCCCGTAGCCGGCCACCACCGCGATCTTGCCGGCGACCATCACATCGGTGGCGCGCTTGATGCCATCCACCAGGGATTCGCGGCAGCCGTAGAGGTTGTCGAACTTGCTCTTGGTCACCGAGTCGTTGACGTTGATGGCCGGGAACATCAGGCGGCCTTCCTTGTGCATCTGGTAGAGGCGATGCACGCCGGTGGTGGTCTCCTCGGTGACACCGCGGATTTCCTTGGCCATGCGCGAGTACCAGCCCGGGGAGCTTTGCAGCTTCTTCTTGATGGCGGCGTAGAGGAAGGTTTCCTCCTCGCTGCCCGGCTTGGCGATCAGGGAGGCGTCCTTTTCGGCCCGCACGCCCAGGTGCATGAGCAGCGTCGCATCCCCGCCGTCATCCAGGATCATGTTGGGGCCCAGCCCGTCGGCGAACTCGAAGATGCGGTGGGTGTAATCCCAGTAGTCCTCCAGCGACTCGCCCTTGACGGCGAACACCGGTGTGCCCGAGGCGGCAATGGCCGCGGCCGCATGGTCCTGGGTGGAGAAGATATTGCACGAGGCCCAGCGCACCTCGGCCCCCAGGGCCTTCAAGGTCTCGATCAGCACCGCCGTTTGGATGGTCATGTGCAGCGAGCCGGTGACGCGGGCGCCCCTGAGCGGCTGGCTGGCGGCGTATTCCCTGCGGATGGCCATCAGCGCCGGCATCTCCACTTCGGCAATGGCGATTTCGCGCCGGCCCCAGCCGGCCAGATTCAGGTCAGCGATCTTGAAGTCAGTAAAGCCCGCAGCGGGCTTGAGTGTGGCGTTCATGTTCAATGCTCCAGATGAAGAACGAGCGCCGTGTACATCATTTGGCGTCCGGCCTCCTGAGCCTGGCAGGCGCGGCCGCAGCCCGGTGGCCGCGGATGCCTGTCGCAGCGCTCCTCAGGCGCCGGACGCTGCCGCGCAACGCGCGCGGCAGAATTCTCAAGCCGCGCGGGCGTTGCCCTTGAGCTCGGCCGCCAGGAGCTGCGCCTTGTCGGTGCGCTCCCAGCTGAACTCCTTCTCGGTGCGCCCGAAGTGCCCATAGGACGCCGTCATCTGGTAGATGGGGCGGACCAGGTCGAGCATCTCGCGCAGCCCATAGGGAGTCAGGTCGAAGTGCTTGCGCACCAGCTGGGTGAGCCGTTCGCGCGAGAGCTTACCGGTGCCGAAGGTCTCGATCATGATGGAGGTGGGTTCGGCCACGCCGATGGCGTAGGACACCTGCACTTCACAGCGATCGGCGAGCCCTGCCGCGACGATGTTCTTGGCCACGTAGCGGGCCGCATAGGCGGCCGAACGATCGACCTTGGAGGGGTCCTTGCCGGAGAACGCGCCGCCACCATGACGGGCGAAGCCGCCGTAGGTGTCGACGATGATCTTGCGGCCGGTGAGGCCACAGTCGCCCACCGGACCGCCTACCACGAACCGTCCGGTCGGATTGATGTGATACTTGGTGCGGCTGTCGATCCACTTCTTGGGCAGCACCGGGATCAGGATCTCCTCCATCACCGCCTCGCGCAGCGCCTTGGTGGAAATGTCATCGCTGTGCTGGGTGGAGAGCACCACGGCATCCAGGCCCACCGGCTGGTCGTTCTCATAGCGCAGGGTGACCTGGCTCTTGGCATCCGGACGCAGCCAGGGCAGCTTGCCCTTCTTGCGCACCTCGGCCTGGCGCTTCACCAGGCGATGCGCCAGGGTGATGGCGGCCGGCATGAGCACGTCGGTCTCGTTGGTGGCATAGCCGAACATCAGGCCCTGATCCCCGGCGCCCTGCTTGCGCGCATCCTTGCGGTCCACGCCCTGCGCGATGTCCGGGGACTGCTTGCCGATGACGTTCAGAACGCCGCAGCTGGCGCCATCGAAGCCCATCTCCGAGGAGTTGTAGCCGATGTCCAGCACGGTCTTGCGCACCAGTGCCTCCACATCCACCCAGGCGGAAGTCGTGACCTCCCCGGCCACAATCACTACACCGGTCTTGATCAGGGTTTCGCAGGCCACACGGCCGCGCTTGTCCTGCGCCAGGATGGCATCCAGTACCGCATCGCTGATCTGGTCGGCAACCTTGTCAGGATGCCCTTCCGACACCGACTCCGAGGTGAACACGTAGTTATTGGCCATGAATGCGCTTCAAGTCCTGTTTAGGGTAATGACGGTAAAGGAGCATGATACAACCACCGGGCGTTTCAGGGCAGGCGGCTGCCAAAAGCCGCCTGGTAGCTCGCCGCGAACTCGCCCCGGGTGAACCGGTGGTTCTGGGTGCCGCGTGTGGCCACCTTCAGCGCCCCCAGGAGCGAGGCAATCCGGCCCGTGACCGCCCAGTCATGGCCGTGCAGCAGCCCATGGATGAGCCCCGCGCGGTAGGCGTCCCCGCAGCCGGTCGGATCCACGACCGCCTGCGGCTTGGCAGGCGGTATGACAATATCCCCTTCGGGGGTATGGATGGTGGAGCCTTCCGCGCCGCGGGTCACGATCAGCGCCTTGACGTGCTGGACCACCTCGGCCGCCTGCCAGCCGGTGCGCTGCTGGACCAGCTGCCATTCGTAGTCGTTGACGGTCAGCCATGACGCCTGGCCGATCAGGGCGCGCAGATCCTCGCCATTGAACATCGGCAGGCCCTGGCCCGGATCGAAGATGAACGGGATGCCGGCGGCGGCAAATCCGGCGCAATGCTGCACCATGCCGTCACGACCGTCCGGCGAGACGATGCCCAAGGTGATCCCGGCATTGCCGGGGATGGCGTTCAGGTGCGACAGCTGCATCGCGCCGGGGTGGAAGGCGGTGATCTGGTTGTCGTCCTGATCGGTGGTGATGAAGGCCTGGGCGGTGTGCTCAGTGTCGATGACGCGCACATAGTCCTGCGGCACCTGAGTGTCCGTCATCCATTTCTGGTACGGCGCGAAATCGCGGCCCACGGTGGCCATGGGATAGCCGACATCCCCCAGCAGCCGCAGGTTGTAGGCGATGTTGCCGGCGCAGCCGCCGAACTCGCGGCGCAGCTGCGGCACCAGAAAGGACACGTTCAGCATGTGGATCTTGTCCGGCAGGATGTGATCCTTGAACCGGCCGTCAAAGACCATGATGCTGTCGAAGGCGATTGAGCCGCAGATCAGCGCCTTGCCCACGGTGCTCATCAGGTGTTCACCGTGAACTTCTCACCGCTCGGATCCATGGTGAAGGTCCCATCGATCAGATGCCGCAGCCACTGCGCGGTCTCCATCACCCCGCCGAAGGCATAGTAATGCGGCTGCACCAGACGGCTGGGCGGCGTGCCGGCACCGTTGGCCAGTATCGCCAGCAGCATTTCATCCGGGGCCATGGCCATGCCGGTTGCAAGCTTGGTCATGTTGCCCATGTTCTTCCACAGCGCACCCAGCGAGGCGCCGATGCCGCACATGGCGGCGAATTTCAGCAGTTTGGCGAGCGGCGTCGGTCCGGCGATGCCCAGGTGCACCGGCAGCGTGATGCCATTGGCCTGCAGCTGGCGGTCCCACTCGGCCACCGCGCCGGGGTTGAAACTGAACTGGGTGGCGATGTGCACCTTGACGCCGGTGCGCTGGGCAAAGGCCTGCTTGTAGGCCAGCGCCTTCCACAGCGTCTCGGTATCCACCGCCGGATGGCCTTCCGGATGACCGGCCACGCCCACATGGGTGATGCCCGCATCGGTGATGGCGCCGGTGTCCAGCAGCTCCAGGGTGCTGGTGAAGGGACCCGCCGGCGGGGTCAGATCCCCGGCCACCAGCAGCACCTGCTCGATACCCGCATCGCGCGCCTGCTTCAGGCCCTCGCGCAGCATGGCCTCACTGGGAATGCGCCGCGCCACGCAATGCGGCGAGGCCCGAAATCCCAGGGATTGCACCTTGGCCGCCACGCGCACCACGTCAAACATCTGTGCCTTGGGGGTGTGCGCCACGTAGATCGTCATGCCGGCGGGCAGCACGCCCACCAGGGACTCCAGCTTCGGCTCATCGTGCGGCGAAATTTCGGTCGAGGTAGTGCGCGCAAAGGCAACGGCGCGTTGTTTCAGCTGGTCCAGGTCAATGGCGGTCATGGCGAAGAGGCCCCTCTGGTCTTTGGAAATTGGGATTCGAAACTGCTGTTCACTCGATCAGGCGCTGGCCGTTGGCGTACACCACGTGCTGTTCGCGGCGCGCAAAGCCCACCAGCGTCAAACCGCAACGCTGCGCATGAGCGACGGCAAAGGAGGTCGGCGCCGACAATGCGGCCATGAAGGTCACCCCCATGGTTGCAGCCTTCTGCACCATTTCATAGCTCGCGCGGCTGGTCACCAGCATGAAGCCGGTCTGCAGATCGGTTCCGGCCAGCACCAGCGCACCCAGCGTCTTGTCCAGCGCGTTGTGCCGGCCCACGTCCTCGCGCACGCACTCGATGCCACTGCCAGGCACTACCCAGGCGGCCGCGTGCACGCTACCGGTCTTCGCATTCAATATTTGCCGCTCCGGCAGAGCAGCAATGGCGGCGTGCAGCTGCTCAATGCTCACCCTCGGACCGGGGCCCACGGTGGAGCGGGTCCGCACGGTCTGCTCCAGGGTCTCCGACCCGCACAGACCACAGCCGGTGCGGCCGGTGAGATTGCGCCGACGGCGCAGCAGCTCCGGAAACTTCTCCCAGGCGATGGCGATGCGGACCTCGGCGGCCTCGGGCACGGCGTGCACCTCGATACCGCGGATCTCATCGGGCCGGGCCACCAGCTCCTCGCTCAAGGAGAAACCGCGCGCCAGATCCGTCAAATCATGCGGCGTGGCCAGCATCACCACGTGCGGCTCGCCGTTGTACAACAGCGCCACGGGCACTTCCTCGGCAACCCGATCGGTGGTGTGCTGCGAACTGCCGCGCACCCACCGGTCCACGGTGACCTCCACCCCGGAGGTCGCGGGTGCTTCCGCTGCGCTGAGGGCTCCCATGGCTAAGCTTGGGGGGACAAGTGTATGAAGTGCATGCCGGTTAGTGCCTGATCATCCGCGATTGTCGCATACCGATGCGCGCGGGAACCGGGCTTTGCACCCGGCGGCTCATCCGGGCCGGACCACGGATAACATATTTTTGCACTGCGAGAGGGGTAAAAGAACTTGCATGAAAGGGGTGCGGCACGGTACGTGCTGAGGTGTAATCTGAGCAATCACTTTTGCGGATTTGCACTATTCGCGCCCCCTATGGGTGGCCGCGCAAGGACTCGACGCCTCAATGCAGCTGAACCGCTTCGACCTGAATCTGCTGATTGCGCTCGACGCATTGCTGCATGAAAAGAACGTGACCCGTGCTGCCGAGAGGGTGTTCCTGTCGCAGCCGGCCATGAGCGCCTCGCTGCAGAAGCTGCGCGATTACTTCCAGGATGCGCTGCTGGTGCGGGTCGGACGGGAAATGGAACTCACGCCCCGGGCGCTGTCCCTGGTACAGCCGGTACGCGAGGCACTGTTGAAGGTCCAGGCGACGCTGGGGACCCAGCCCACGTTTGATCCGGCCACGGTCCGGCGCACCTATACCGTGATCGCCACCGATGAGGCCGTCCCGGAACTGGTGCCGCGGGTGCTGGGCCGGATGGCCCGCGAAGCGCCCCAGATCCAGTGTCACGTCGAACAGGTCTCGCAGACCAGCCTGACGCGCCTGAGCTATGGCGACGCGGACCTGTGTCTGTCACTGAACATCACCCGCGTGTATGGCCTGGGTGAGTTCCCCGACACTTTGAAGTTCATGCCGCTGCGGCCGGTACGCTGGGTGTGCGTGATGTCAAAGGAGATGGCCATTCCCGGGGACACCATGACGCTCGCCGACTACCAGTCCCTGCCCCACATATTCGCCCGCCCCAATGGCCACACGGCGCCGGTGGAGGAGCTGGTCCGGCGCATGATCGGCATGGATCTGAACGTGCGCGCGACGACGCAGAGCCTGCTGGAAATGCTGTTCATGCTGCCCGGCTCCCCCTTCGCCGCCACGGTGCCGGAGCGGGTGGCGCGGCTGGTGATGCCGCTGGTGCCGCTGAAGATCTTCGCCCTACCCTTCGACGCGCTGGACGGTCACGAGATCCTGCTCTGGCACCATCGCAACGAGCAGGATCCCGGACACACCTGGCTGCGCTCGCTGTTCATCGACATGGCGCGCGAGCTTCAGGCCTAGACGCTGCCCCACACTTCCTGCGCCGTCTCGATCACCAGCCGGCACTTGGCGGCCTGCTGTTCCACGGCCACCTCATGCCCATGCACGCTGCTGGAAAAACCGCACTGTGGTGACAGGCACATCTGCGCCAGCGGCAGGTGCCGCGCCGCCTCGTGCAAACGACGCTTGAGGTCGTCCTTGGATTGCAGCTCGCCCGGAGCGGTGCTGACCAGACCCATCACCACCAGTTTGCCCTGGGGCACATGGCGCAGCGGCGCAAAGTCCCCGCCGCGCGCATCCTGGTAGTCCAGCAGATAGGTGTCGGCCTCGATCTGGTTGAAGAGCACCTCGGCCAGCGGCTCATAGCCGCCTTGGGCGGCCCACTGGCTGCGCCGATTGCCGCGGCACAGATGCAGGCCCACGGTCATGGTGTCGGGCCGGTCGCGCAGCGAATCATTGAGCAGCTGGGCATACTGGTGGATGAGACGCTGCGGATCATCCCCGCCAGCCCGGGCCGCCTCACGCTGGCCGCCCCCGCACAGCGCGGCCATCCGGGTGTCATCCAGCTGCACATAGGTGCAGCCGGCGGCCGCGAGCGCGGCGATTTCGGCGCGATAGGCCGCGGCGACATCGGCGAACAAGTCCTCGATGTCCGGATACACCCTGCGCAGCCCGCCACCCGCGCGCAACGGCAGCATGGTGGGGGCCGGCAGGGTCACCTTCACCAGGTACGGCGTGGCGGCTTTCACGAACCGGTAGTCCTCGGCCTGGATCGCCCGCAGATGCCGGATTGGGCTTTGGATCTGCAGCGCCGGGGGCGCGCCGCGCTCGACCACCCCTCCCAGCCGGGTCAGAAAATCCGCATGCCAGGACGCGCGGCGGAATTCCCCGTCAGTGATGACCTTGAACCCCAGCTGCTCCTGGAATTTCACCACCGCGCGCACCGCGGCATCTTCGGCGGCACGCAGCTGCTCGGCGTTGCTGTCGCGCAGCTCGTAGAAATGGTGGCGCGCATCCAGCAGCGTACCCGGGCGCACGAAGCTGCCGACATGATCGGCCCGGAAGGTCACCGGCAATTCGGCTCTCATCATGCTCATCAGGCATGATATCGGGACGCGGTGCGGGGACGGCCCCGGCGCCGGCATGCAATTCAAGTGGGACCCCTCCGACGTCATGACCACCCCGTATGAAGCTCCACTGCACCTGATCAGGGCAGCCCAGCACCAGGCCGCACGCCAGTGCGGATTCGACGCTACGGCAGAGCACGAGGACGTGCTCGGGGAGACTGCCGCTGCGGTGCTGGAGGGTGCGGCGCGCCTGGCCCGTGAGGTGCTCTCGCCCCTGAACCGCAGCGGCGATGCCCAGGGTGCCCGACTGAGCCCCGCGGGGGTAACCACCGCCGCGGGCTTCATTCAGGCCTGGCAGAAGTTCTGCGCCGACGGCTGGCCCGCGCTGGCCGCACCTGAAGCCTGGGGCGGACAGGCGTTGCCGATGCTGCTGGCCGCGGCCACCACCGAGATCTGGGGCGGCGCCAACCTGGCGTTCGCGATGCTGCCCGAGACCGCGGTCGGCGCCATCGAGGTGCTGCGGGTCCATGCGGATGCGAAGCTGCGCTCCGCGTACCTGCCCTGCCTGGTGAGCGGGGAATGGCCCGCTGCCATGAGCCTCACCGAACCTCAGGCGGGATCGGATCTGTCGACCGTGCGCACGCAGGCCAGACCCGATGGCGACTCATGGCTGCTCAGCGGACGCAAGATCTTCATTTCCTGGGGTGAGCACGACCTGGCGCAGAACATCGTGCACCTGGTGCTGGCGCGTACGCCGGAGGCGCCGCCCGGGGTCAAGGGACTGTCGCTGTTCCTGGTGCCGCGCCGGGTGATGCAGGCGGGCGCCTGGATCGCCAATGATCTGCGGGCCGTGTCGCTGGAACACAAGATGGGCATCCGCGCGAGCCCGACCTGTGTGATGGTGCTCGGGGACAACGGTGGCGCCCGCGGCTGGCTCGTCGGCGAGCGGCACAGTGGCCTGGGCTGCATGTTCACCATGATGAATCACATGCGCATCGGGGTGGGGCTGCATTCCACGGGTCTCGCCGAACGCGCCCGGCAGCTGGCCCTGGCCTACGCCGCCGAGCGGCGCCAGGGCCGGGATGCCAGCGGCGCCCAGCGCCCCATCATCGAACACGCCGATGTGCGGCGCATGCTGCTCACCATGAATGTGCTCACGCATGCCGCGCGCTGCCTGGCGTATTGCGCCGCCGCGGCACTGGACGTGGCGCATGGCCCGCAAACCGCACCCGAGGTGCGCGCCCGGGCCGAGCGGCGCCTGGGTCTGCTGACTCCGCTGGTGAAGGCCTGGGCCTCCGATACCGCCGTGGAAGTGTCCTCGCTGGGCGTGCAGGTGCATGGCGGCACGGGATACGTCGATGACTGCGAGGCCTCGCAGATCTATCGTGACGCGCGCATCGGCCCGGTGTTTGAAGGCACCAACTTCATCCAGGCCCAGGATCTTCTGGGCCGCAAGATCCTGCGCGATTCGGCGCAGGGGTTCGAGGAACTGCTGGCGCAGATGGAACAGGCCGCGAATGATCTGGCGGCGCAGGCACCCCTGCGTGCCCCGCTGCTGAGCGAGTGCGCCGCCCTGCGCCGCTACGTGCGGCAGCTGCTCAGTGCCGGCAGCAGCCAGGCGCAGGTCGTGGGCAGTATCGCCTACCCCTTCCTGCAGTGGCTGGGCGTCGTGGCCGGCGCCTGGCAGTGGGCCTTGGCGGCACGCGAGCCTGGCATGGGCGATCTGGCGGAATTCTATGCCGCGCACATCCTGCCGCGGGCCCGAACCTTTGCAGCGATCGTTACCGGCGGCAGCGACATCATCGGCCGGGCGCAGCTGTAAAAAAAACGGGGTGGGAACTGCTTCCCACCCCGCCGCGACTCGAAAGTGAAGACCTGAGTCTTACTTGGTCGCCTTGGTGCGCCAGCCCGAAGCGTAGTTCTTGCGGGCATCTTCGCCGTAGGGAACCGCGGCCACCTGCACCCGCACTTCGGTCTGCTCATGACGCTCCACGGTGGGCTTGGCAGTGCCGCCATCAGCCTCGCCCCACACCAGCGTGAGTTCCTCGCCCACCTGCACGTCCGGGTTGACCACACCCAGCGACAGCGCCGTGCGTTCGTTGTAGCTGTAGCCGCCGAACATGGAGTAACCGACGACCTTGCCGCCCTTCTTGACCGCATCGAAGGAGGAGGAACCGTAGTTTGCGATCGGCCACTCGAAGTATTTGTTCGAGAGTTTGCCGGGATGGAAGAAGGAGGCGAAGATCTTCGCCATGTCCTCGCCGTTCCAGGCAAAGGTCACCTTGTTCTTGTGCGGCAGCTTGGAGAGCTTCTCGAGTGCCTCACGACCCGCGAAGTCATGGTCGAACTTCACGAACGGGCCGTAGCCCAGATCGTACGGGGTCGTGTAATAGTCTTCGATCTTGTCCGACACGAAGCTGCCGGCGATGGAGCCGGTGGCCTCGTAGCTGCTGGCCGGCAGCCACTCGCGGTATTTCTTCATGCTCTCGCCGCTGTAGACGGCAGGCAGAGGGGACGGGATCCATCCGGACTCCAGGGTATTGGAGGCATAGGCGCGCGAGCCCACCGCCGTCAGGCCAAATTCCCGGCCCGCTTCCATGATGGTATTGAAGATCTTCTCGTACTCGGCGTACGGGCCCCAGATCTCAAGTCCGGGCGCGCCGGCCATGCCGTGGCGCAGGGCCTTGACCTTCTGTCCGCCCAGGTTGATGTGGCTCCAGTTGAAGAACTTGATTTCCTGCGGCAGCGGCCCACCGTTGAGTTTCTCGATCACTTTCCAGGCATGCGGCCCCTGGATCTGGAAACGATAGTGACGGCGGGTGACCGCCTTGCCGCGCGGCGCCGAGGGTGAGCGGTCGTCGCGGATGGTGTCGACCTTGAAACTGCCGGTTTCGGCCTGGAACTGCAGCCAGTTGACGGTCGGAGCACGACCGACGAACACCAGTTCGTCCTTGTCTTCATAGAACAGAATGCCATCGCCGATGACGTAGCCGTCATAGCTGATCGGCACCATCTGCTTGGCCTTGCCCACCGTGAAGTTGTTGAAGCTGTTGATGGTGCAGTAGGACATCAGCTTCAGGGCGTCGGGGCCCTTGACCGTGAACTCCGCCATGTGGTGCGACTGGTCGAACAGCACCGCGCTTTCGCGCCAGGCCCGCTGTTCATCGCGCCAGTTGGTGTACTCGCTGGGTACCACCGGGTACACGTAGGCGCCAATCTTCGAATTGCGCAACATCTGGACCGGATTGCCGGCCGCTTTCAACACACTTTCCAGGTTCTGCTGGCTCATTGCCCCACCTCTTGAAGAAACATCTAAAGAAAACCGTCCCGCACCAATGCCATTCAGGGCAGATCGGGATCAGGAAATGGCATGGACTGTCGTTGTGACCGCGATTTTGTTCGAGATTTCTCTACCGACGTCCAAGGGTGGGCATTGTCCACCTGCGGGTATTATGCCGCAACGCGGTTTGCGCGATACCGACTATCTGCCGGGCAAATGGCTGGCGCACCAACCCGGGGCGATTCTAGCTGCGAAGCCCCAGCAGCCGGATGGCATTTTCCTTGAGGATCATGGGCCGCACTTCGGGTTTCATGGCCAGCTTCTCGAAGTCCGCCATCCAGCGGTCAGGGGTAATGGCCGGATAGTCCGAGCCGAACAGCACCCGGTCCTTGATCAAGGAATTGGCGTACTGCACCAGATTCGCCGGGAAGTACTTGGGTGACCAGCCGGAGAGGTCGATCCAGGTATTGGGCTTGTGCGTCGCAATGGCCAGCGCCTCGTCCTGCCAGGGAAAGGAGGGGTGTGCCATGACGATGGTGAGGCCGGGGATGTCGGCGGCCACGTCGTCCAGGAAGATCGGATTGGAGTACTTGAGCTTGACACCCATGCCGCCGGGAAGCCCCGCGCCGACCCCTGTCTGGCCGGTATGGAACAGCGCCGGCAGGCCCGCCGCGGCGATCTCCTCGTACAGCGGATAGCACTTGATGTCGTTCGGGTAGAACGCCTGCATCGAGGGATGGAATTTGAAGCCGCGCACGCCGTACTCCTCGATCAGGCGGCGGGCCTCGCGTACCCCCATCTTGCCGCGCGCCGGGTCGATGCTGGCGAAGGGGATCAATACGTCATTGTTCTCGGCCGCGACCTCGGCGACTTCCTCGTTGGCAATGCGCCAGTGACCGGCGCCGGCCTCCGCGTCCACCGTGAAGATGACGGCGGCCAGGTTGCGTTCGCGGTAGTACTGGGCCACCTCGGCAATCGTCGGCGCCTTGCCCGAGCGGAAGTACTTGACCATCTGCTCATCGAAGGCGTGGGCGCACGGATCGCGCGGCGCCCTGCCTGAGATCGTGGCGTGGGTGTGGATATCGATGGCGGCGATCTTCTCAAGATCGATTTTGGGTTGGTACTTGGACATCGGGTTCGCCGCCGCAGGCTCCTGTGCAACTGCCTGCAAGTATAGTCGGCTATCATGCGCTTCTGCTCGGATTACCCGCCCGGAGAACCCATGCCTGCCGCCAACTGCGCCTACCGTCGCATCGCCACCGAAGAGGCGTGGGCCAGCGCCGACATGCTGCGCCGATACCGCGAAGCGCTGGCGCGCAAGAGCATTGATGACATCGGCTTCAATTCCATGTGGGGCTTCTACCTGGGCAGTCCCAGCCCGCGCGCCACCTCGATCATCGAGCGCCTGCAATGGCTGGACCAGCGGCGCATCGCCGACATGGATGCCACCGGCATCGACGTGCAGGTGCTGGCCCTGACCTCCCCCGGCGCGCATATCTTTGATGCCGCCACCGGCACGGCGCTGGCCCGCGCCAGCAATGATGAGCTGGCGGCGGCGATTGCCAAATACCCGCAACGCCTGGCGGGAATGACCGCCATCGCCCCGCAGGATCCGGCCGCGGCGGCCCAGGAGATTGAACGCGGAAGCCAGCAGCTGGGCCTCAATGCCGTCATCCTCAACTCCCATGTGCACGGGGAGTACCTGGATGCGCAGAAGTACTGGGACATCTTTGCCGCGGCCGAGGCCTGCGATACCCCGATCTACATCCACCCCAATACGCCCTCGGACCGGATGATCGCCCCGTTCCTGGAAGCGGGCCTGGATGGCGCGATTTTCGGATTCGGCGTGGAAACCGCGCTGCACGTGCTGCGACTGATCGTCAGCGGCGTCTTTGACCGCTTTCCGAAACTGCGGATCGTGATCGGCCACATGGGCGAAGCCCTGCCCTACTGGCTGTTCCGCCTCGATTACATGTACCGGGCGACCTTGAACTCCAAGCGCTACCCGCACTGGCAGCCGCTGCGCGGCGTGCCCAGTGACTACATGCGCCAGAACATCTATGTGACCTGCAGCGGCATGCCCTGGGGCCCGGCGATCACCTTCGCCCAGCAGGTCCTGGGTGCCGACCGGGTGCTGTACGCCATGGACTATCCCTATCAGTTCGTCGCCAGCGAAGTGACGGCCTGCGATGAGATTCCCATGAGCGAATCGGACAAGAAGAAGTTCTTCCAGACCAACGCGGAAGCTGTCTTCAAGCTAAAGACGCGCTAACCAGGCATCGATCACCGCGCAGCGGCCCTCGCGCAAGGCCTGCAGGGAGCGCTGCAGGGCTGGGCCGAGCGCTTCGGGCGTTTTCACGATCTCGGCATGCGCGCCACCGGCCGCCGCGGCGATCCCGGAGTAATCCGGCGGGGGTTCGAAGCGGATGTCCAGCTCCTGGGCGCGACTGCCAAAGCCCTCCGGATGCACGCCCAGCATCGAGAACTTGGGCGCGCGCCAGCCCTGGTTGTTGAACACGATCTGCAGGAAGGGCGTGCCGTAGCGGCGCGCAATCCAGTGCACCGAGGAGGGTATGGAGAACATGTAGGTGCCGTCACCGGTGAAGGCACACACCAGCGCATCCGGTCGGGCCAGCTTCGCGCCGATTGCCGCGCCGCCGTTCCAGCCCAGCGAACCGCCACCGCTCACGAAATAGGTGCCGGGCTTGGTGCGTCCGGAATGATTGGTCACCACGTGAAAATTGGTCACCGCCTCGCTCAGCACCAGCGCGTCCTCGCCGATGGCCTCGCGCACCTGCGCCGTCACGTATTCGGCGGTGAGCACCGCCCCGGGTTGCTCCAGTTTCTTCAGTTCGGCACGCACGGCGGCATGCCGTCGGGCGAGATGCGCGGCACGCTCGCGCACCGCGGCCGCATCGATCTGCAGCGTATCCAGGGCGGCATTGATCTGGCGCAGCGCCGTGGCCGCATCCGCCCGCCAGGCGCGCGCGGCACGCACGTACCACAAGGGCATCTGCTGCTTCAGGGGATCCACGTCGATATGCAGGATCCGCGCACCCGCTGCGGGCCGGTTGATCAAGGGTATCCACGGCACATCACTGTCCAGCACCAGGATGGTGTCGGCTTCCGCGAGCGCGGGGTTCTGGCGCTTCTCATTCCACTGGCAACCCTGATGCAGCGGATCATCGGTGGGGAAATTGACGGTGGAGGGCACCGATTCCAGCACGCCCATCCCGAGGCGACGACACAGCCGGGTCAGCTCGGGGACGGCGGTGGGCACGCGCCCCACGTAGGTCGTGACCAGCAGCGGCCGTTGCGCTGCCACCAGGGTCCGAGCCACTTCCAGGGCGTCCTCCGGTGCCAGGGCGCCTGCGCCCAGGCGCGGCCACAGACGCACGTCCTCGCGGTGCGGGGTGACCTCCTGCTCCAGGATCTCGCGCGCCGCCACCAGGTAGACCGGACCTTTGGGATCGCTGCTGGCGAACTGCAGGGCGCGGTGCACGATCTGCGGCGCATTGGCTCCCACCCGGATTTCGTTGTCGTAGCGCATGTAGCCGCGCACCAGGCCGCGCTGGTCGAAGACGTCCTGGATCCAATGAATGAACTCATTGCGGCTGCCCCGGGCCTCGCCCTCCTGCGTGGCGGGGGACATGCCCGCCATGATCAGCACCGGCACGCGGCCCTTGGCGGCATTGTGGACGGCCCCGGCCAGCGCCTGGGTGCCGCACTCCACATGCACCAGCACCGCCTGGGCCTGTCCGCTGACCGCCGCATGACCGTGCGCGGCGCTCAGGGCCACCATCTCGTTCGGGCAGGTGATGACTTGCGGATAGGGAAACTCCCCCTCCTGCTGCGACGCCCGGGCGCTGGCATAGGCCTCCATGAAGGCGCTGTGATCGCTGCCCAGATTCACGAACAGATACTGTACGCCCGCTTCGCGCAGGGCCGACAACATGGCTGAGCTGGTGGTGTACATGACGCCATATTAACGGATAAGAGCGCATCCATTCACACGACGCCGGGCCGGTGCCTTAGACTTCCGCCAACGAACTTGAGGTGCAGCCATGGGAGATATGCTGAAGGGTCAGGTTGCCATCGTCACCGGCGCGGGACGTGGCTTTGGCCGAGCGATCGCCATGCGCTACGCCGGCGAAGGCGCGGCAGTCACCGTCACCTCGCGTTCCGCGGCGGAACTGGAGTCCGCGATCGAGGACATCGGCCGCATCGGCGGTCGGGCCATCGCGGTCCAGGGCGATGTCACCAATCCCGAGGATGTGGATCGGGTGGTCGCCACCACCGAGCAGCAACTCGGACCGGTGAGCATCCTGGTGAGCAATGCCGGCGTTCCGGGCCCGTTCGGGCCGGTCTGGTCCGTGAACCCCGAACAGTGGGTGGCCGCCCAGTACGTGCATATCCGCGCGCCCTTCTATTACATGCAGCGGGTCATGCCCGGCATGACGCAGCGGCGGGCGGGCACCGTGATCCTGGTGTCGGCCATCGCCAGCCGCATCGTGGCGCCGTACCTGAGCGCCTACTGCCTGGGTAAGATCGCGCAGACGCGCCTGGCCGCGGTCGCCGCCGCGGAGGCGCGCGAGTTCGGCGTGAACGTGTATTCCATCGACCCGGGCTTTGTGTACACCGGCATGGCCGAGGACACCGCCAATCATCCGGATGCGCAGCGTTGGCTGCCCGGCATGGTGGATCGACTGCGTTCGGTGCGCGAGTCCCCGCATCGCAACGCCGACCTGGTGCGTTGTGCCCAGCGTTGCCTGGACCTGGCCAGCGGCCGCTACGGCGCACTGTCGGGTCGTTATCTTGAACTGGGTGATGATCTGGATGCCGCGCTGCGCGATGCCGCCGCGGCCAGCGCCGGCAAGGCCGCGGCCCACTGAGCGAACGAGGAATTCCCATGCGCATGAAGAAGTTTGGCAATACCGGCCTGGTGGTCTCGGAGATCTGCCTGGGGGCCATGACCTTCGGCAGCGGCGATGGCATCTGGGCGCAGATCGCCAGCGTCGGGCAGGCCGCGGCCGATGATCTGGTGAAAGCCGCCATCGACGGCGGCGTGAATTTCTTCGACACCGCCAATGTGTACTCGGGCGGGCGCTCGGAGGAGATTCTGGGCCAGTCGCTGCGCAACCTGGGCATTCCCCGCGATCAGTTCGTGATGGCTACCAAGGTGCTGGGCCGTGCCGGCCCGGGAGCCAACCAGCTGGGTCTGTCGCGCTATCACATCATGGCGGCGCTGGATGCGAGCCTGAAGCGCCTGCAGCTGGAGCACGTGGACCTGTACCAGATTCACGGCACCGATCCGCTGACGCCCATCGAGGAGACCCTGGATGCGCTGGATGATTGCGTACGGGCCGGCAAGGTTCGCTATCTTGGCGTGAGCAATCACGCCGCCTGGCATATCGCCAAGGCGCTGGGCATTTGCGAACGCAAGGCACTGGCGCGTTTCGAGAGCGTTCAGGCCTATTACTCCATTGCCGGTCGCGACCTGGAGCGCGAGATCGTGCCGCTGGCCAATGATCAGCGACTGGCGATCCTGCCCTGGAGTCCGCTTGCCGGCGGCTTCCTGTCAGGCAAGTTCAAGCGCGATGCGCAGGGCCCCGAAGGGGCGCGGCGCTCGACCTTTGATTTTCCACCGGTGGATCGCGACAAGGCCTTCCGCATCATCGATGTCATGCAGCCGATCGCCGCCCGACTGGGCGTCTCGGTGGCGCGCGTGGCCCTGGCCTGGCTGCTGCATCAAAGCGCGGTGACCTCGGTGATCATCGGCGCCAAGAGCCGCGAACAACTGCAGGACAATATGGCGGCCAGCGCCGTGAAGCTCAACGCCGAGGATCTTGGCGCCTTGAATCAGGTATCGGCGCTGACCCCTGAATATCCGGGCTGGATGGTCGAGCGCATGGGCAGCGATCGACTCAATACCCTGCGTTAACGCGCCGGTGTGAGGCGCGGCATGGCCGCCGCAAGATCCAGCCTTTGGCTGGCGAAGTCGGTACGCACGAACTCGCCCGTGTCGCTGAACTCGAGCAGCTGCTGGTATTCCAGATCCAGTGCCGGCCACGGTTCGCTCTTGCTGGCCGGATTGCCGCTGGTGACGAAGCGCGCCCAGCGCTCCTGCATCGCGCCCACCACCGGCAGTGCGTCGGGCGACTCCGCGGCGCCACCGGGCATCAGGTTCATATGCCCGAACAGCGCATAGACTTCGTCCATGTGCGAGGCGCCGGGCACCTGGTCACGCTGCGCCGGCCGCACATACGAGTAGTAATACAGAAAGGTCGGTGAGCCATGCGCCGCGGCGGCCCGCGCTGCGGTACGCGTCGGCGCCGTGATCATCGTGTCGGTGATCAGTTCCTTCTCGATGAGTTCGGTTTTGTTGCTGCCGTAGCCATCGTATACGGCGGTCACGCGTCGCCACTCGGTCCCCAGGCGCTGCGCGAGACCCTTGCCGACATCGCCAAAGAAGCCCGCCTCGTAGCTGTTTGAACCGATCAGCAGCGGCACCGGGGCAATCTGACCCTGATCAAAGGCCGCAGCGATGTCCTGGGGCAGCAGCTTGCCGTCGATCATCGGACCGAAATCTCCCGCAAGCGGCGCACCCTCGCCCTGGATCTGCGCGGCCGACAATTTGCGCAGCGCCGCCGCATCGGTGGCGTTCGCATCCCAGGTCCTGGCCGCCGCCGCGCCGGCCTGTTCGGCGCTCGCGAACGGCGTCAGGGGGGTGCTGAAGACACCGGATTCGATGATGGCCCGGGAGTATAGGTGCGCGGCCAGCGGCGAGGTCATCAGCTCATAGACGGCGGCGCCCCCGGCGGATTGACCCGCCAGCGTCACCTTGCGCGGATCCCCGCCGAAGGACTTGATGTTGGCCTGCACCCATTTGAGCGCGGCGATGACATCCATCAGGCCGTAGTTGCCCAGCGGGCCGTCGGGATTTTCCCGGGTCAGCGCCGGATGCGCCAGGAACCCGAATTTGCCGAGCCGGTAGTTCAAGGTGACGACGACCAAGCCGCGCCGCGCCAGGCTGGCACCGTCGTATACCGGCTGGCCGGCCGAGCCGACCTTGAACGCGCCACCATGGACCCACACCAGCACCGGCAAGTGCCGTGAGGCGCGCTTGGAGGCGACCCAGAGATTCAAGTAAAGACAGTCCTCGCTCATCGCCACCGGGGCCTGGGCGCGCTGACCCTGCATGCACTCAGGGCCGAATTGCAGTGCATCGCGGGTCCCGCTGCCGGCCGGCAGCGGCTGCGGCGCGCGCCAGCGCAGCTCGCCAAGCGGCGCCTGCGCGTACGGCACACCCAGAAAACGGCGCATGCCATCCTGCTCGGCGCCGCGCAGGAAACCCGCCGGCGTCTTGACGGTGACGCCAGCGGCCGCGGGCGCGGCTTGCGCCAGGGCGAATGCGGGCGCAACCAGCAAGGATGCCAGCAGCCATTTGAGCCCCGGATGCATCACTGCACCGCTTTGGCAACCGGTTGCTCGGCCATGCTTTCATTGACCCGATGGGTCACATAGGCCCGGATCAGTTCGATCTTCGCAGGCGTCAGCAGGCTGCCGAAGGCGACCATGCCCTTGGCCTCCAGCACGCCGTCATGCACGATCTTCTGGAACCCCTCGTCATCGCGCAGCGCGGCCGAATAACGCAGGTCAGGCATGGTGCCGCCGCTGACGGCGGTATCCCCGTGGCAGTTGCCGCAGAAGGTGTGGTACAGCAATTTGCCCTGCGCCACCTGCGCGGCATTGCCCAGCTCCGGCAGCTTCGCCAGCACCTCGGTCGAGGCTGCCGGCACGGGCGCGAGCGTGTCCATGCCGTCCAGGCTGAAAACCAGGATGCGCGGAACGTTGCCGCGATTAATCTGGGTGCGCAGCGCCAGCTCGCCCGCGGAGAGGGCGAAGGCGCCGCCCCAGCCCGCCTCCACCGCGATGTACTGCTTGCCGTTCACCGCGTAGCTGACCGGCGGCGCCAGAATGCCGGTGCCGGTCTGCACGCTCCACAGCAGCTTGCCGTCGGCATCACCATAGGCATTGAACTTGCCCATGGCATCGCCTTCGTAGACGACGTGACCGGCCGTCGCCAGCGTGCCGCCGTTCCAGGGATACGGCACCGCCACGCGCCATACTTCCTTCTGCGCCACCGGATCCCACGCCGACAGATGTCCCTTCAGCCCCTTGAGCGCGGCCGCCTTGATCACCGGATCCTGGGGCAGGCTGCCGGCGTTCTGATCGATACCGACATTGAAAGTCAGGGTGGTCGGGTGGTAGGTCTGCTGGCCGATGTAGGGGAAGGAGACCTCGATGACCGGAACGTACACCAGACCGGTCTGAGGACTGAAGGACATGGGCATCCAGTTGTGCCCACCCGCCGGGCCGGGCGCACCCACCCACGGCTTGCCGGTGTGGTCGTACAGCGCTTCGGGATTGATCTTCGGCCGACCCGTCAGCGGATCCACGCCTTGCGCCCAGTTCAATGCATCAACGTACTGATGAATACTGATCGGCTTGCCCGTTTGTCGGTCGAGCACGTAGAAGTAGCCGTTCTTCGGCGCCTGCATGATGACGTGGCGCAGCTGCCCGCCGATCGTCAGGTCCGCCAGCACCAGTGATTGCGTTGCGCTGTAATCCCACATCTCACCCGGGGTGTTCTGGAAGTGCCAGACGTATTCGCCGCTATCCGCGCGCACCGCGATGATCGAGGTGATGAACAGATCATCGCTGGTTCCCGGGGAGCGGAACTTCTTGTTCCAGGGACCGCCATTGTCGGTACCGAAATACAGCAGGTCCAGCTGCGGGTCATAGGCCATGGCGTCCCACACCGTGCCGCCGCCGCCGCCCTGCCACCACTGTCCGCGCCAGGTCCTGCGCGCCACTTTCTCGAGGATGGCATCCGAGGCGGCGCCATCCTTGAGGCCCGGCTTGCCCGGTACGGTGTAGAAGCGCCAGATCAGCCGGCCCGACTCTGCATCGTAGGCCGACACGAAGCCGCGGCCACTCTCCTCGCCCCCGCCGTTGCCGATGATGACCTTGCCCTTGATGATGCGCGGCGCACCGGTGATGGTGGCGCGCGAGCCTTCGGGAATGGTGCGCACCTCCCACACCGGCATGCCGCTGGCGGCATCCAGCGCCACCAGCCGACCATCCAGAGTGCCCAGATACAGCCGGCCCTGCCAGGCGGCCAGGCCACGATTGACCACGTCACAGCAGGCGTCGACACCGGTATGGCCCGGCACCTTGGGGTCGTAGGTCCACTTCAGCGCGCCGGTGGCGGCATCCAGCGCGTACACATGGCTCCAGGCCGCCGTCACGTACATCACCCCGTCGATGATCAACGGCGTTGACTCCTGCGCGCGGGCATCCACCGGCAGAACAAAATGCCAGGCGGGCTTCAGGCCCGACACATTGGCCGCATTGATCTGCTGCAGGGGACTGAACCGGTGTTCGTCGTAGGTGCGTCCATAGGTGAGCCAGTTGTCACCTTCGCCTCCGGCCCCCAGCAGCCGCGCCGCATCCACCGGCATGGGCTGCGGCGCCGCCACGGCGGCCGGTGCCGAGGCCACCGCCCCGGTGCCGGTGGAATCGTGCTGCGTGCAACCGGCCAGCAGCATCACACAGGCCAAGGCAATGGCGCTTGGGCGCATGAATCCCCCCTCCAGATTCCTGGTTACAACGCGATGCACACGGATTTTATTTCCGTGTAGTGCTCGAACACGACATGACCATGCTCGCGCCCGAATCCGGACTGCTTGTAGCCACCGAAGGGCATGGCCGGATCCACGAAATTGTGGCAGTTCACCCAAACCGTGCCGGCGCGGATCTTGGGCACCAGGCGATGGATGGCGGCGATGTCGCGTCCCCAGATGCTGGCCCCCAGTCCATAGGGGGAATCGTTGGCCAGCGCCGCGATCTCATCCAGGTCATCGAAGCGCTGCGCGACCAGTACGGGCCCGAAGATCTCCTCGCGCACCACCGCCATGTCCTGGCGGACGTTGGCCATCACGGTGGGCTTGACGTAGTAGCCCTGGCCCTGCGGGGCCTCGCCCCCGGTCATGATCTTGGCGCCGCCCTGGCGCCCGGAGTCGATGTAGCCCAGTACCCGCTCCTGCTGCTCCTTGGAGACCAGCGGTCCCATTTCAGTGTTCGGGTCCAATCCGGGCCCCAGGCGGATGCGCGCCGCGGCCTGACTCACGCCCTCGACAACCTGATCGAACACCTTGCTGTGCGCGTACAGCCGCGAACCGGCCGCGCACACCTGTCCGGCATTGAAGAAAATGGCATTCGCCGCACCGCCGACCACGGCCTCCAGATTGGCATCGGGCAGGACTATCACCGGGGATTTGCCACCCAGCTCCAGCGACACGCGCTTGAGGGTGTCGGTGGCCGACTTGTTGATGCTCTTGCCCACCGGGGTTGAGCCGGTGAAGGCGACCTTGTCCACCCCCGGGTGCGCCACCAGCGCCGCCCCGGTGGTCTCCCCGTTGCCGGTCAGGATGTTGACCACACCGGGTGGGAAGCCGGCCTCGGTGATGAGCTCGCCCAACCGCAGCGCGGACAGCGGCGTCTGCTCGGCCGGTTTGAGGACACAGGTACAGCCGCAGGCCAGCGCCGGGCCGAGTTTCCAGGCGGCCATGGCCAGGGGGAAGTTCCAGGGAATGATCTGCGCCACGACGCCGATGGGTTCACGCAGCGAGTAGGTGTGGAACTTGGAACCGGGTCCGGCAAATATCGACGTGTTGAAGGTCGCCCCTTCAAGCTTGGTGGCCCAGCCGGCCATGTAGCGGAAGTAATCGCGGGTGTTCGGAATATCCACCACGCTGGCGATGAACTTGGTCTTGCCATTGTCCAGACTTTCCAGCTCCGCCAGTTCCTCGGCGTGCCTCTCGATCAGGTCCGACAGCTTCCAGATCAGCGCCTCGCGCTGCACCGGCAGCATCTCCGGCCAGGCTCCCTTTTCGAAGGCGGCGCGCGCCGCGGCCACGGCCCGGTCCACGTCCGCCGCATTGGCATCGGCGACCACGGCGATCTGCCGCCCGGTGGATGGGTCAAGCACCGGAATCGTCGCCGTGGAGCGCGACTCGACCCATTCTCCACCGATCAGCAGCCGCGGCGGGCGCTTGAGGAATCGGGCGACGGTGGCTGAAGGATCGGGCTGGCGGGCGATTTCCAGGGCGGCGTTCATGGCGCAATTCTCCTGCGGGCGGTGCAGGAGTCTACCGCGCCCCGGAGCTTTACGGCAGCGCTGCCCGCGGTGTACAACCCTCGGCCATGAACAACCAGATTGACCTGCTCGCCTCGTGCTGGACTTTGAACGTCGGCGCCGTTCCCCATACCGGCCCTGAATACAGTTCGGTCGAATTTCGCGTCCGCGTGGAGGAGGCCGCAAAGGCCGGCTTCACCGGCATGGGCATCTGGCATGCCGACCTTGCCCATACCCTGCGCACCCACACCCTGGCGGACGTGAAAAAGATTCTGGATGACAACGGCATCCGCCATGTCGAGCTGGAGTTTCTGACAGGCTGGTTCAATGACGGCGAGGACAAGGCTCAGTCTGATGTCACCAAGAAGCTGCTGTTCGAAGCCGCGGCCGCGCTGGGTGCCCGCGCCATCAAGGTGGGTGACTTCACCAACCAGAAGTGCCCCATGCCCAAGCTCATCGAGCGCTTCGCCGGGCTGTGCCACGAAGCGCAGAACTACGGCACGCGCATCGCCTTCGAAATGATGCCCTTCAGCATCATCAGTTCACTGGAGGATGCGCTGACCCTGGCCAAAGGGGCCGATGCCAAGAACGGCGGAATCTTCTTTGACCTGTGGCATATCGTGAAGCTGAACATCCCCTACGACAGCGTGGCGAACTTCCCTGCCCGATACCGAATCGGGATGGAAATCAACGACGGCTTCTCGCGCGAACACTCCATGCCCGACATGGTGGAGGAGACCACCGGGCATCGGCAGCTGTGCGGCGAGGGCGAATTCGACATCAAGACCTACGTGGCCAAGATCCGCGCCGCCGGCTGGAGCGGGCCCTGGGGCATCGAAGTGCTGAACAAGAAACTGCGCCAGGAGGACATCCATACCCTGGCGCCGAAGGTCTATCGGACCACCATCGCGCAATTCGCGACCTGACCGGCCTTCCAAAACGCAGATGCCCCGGCTCATCGCCGGGGCATCGCGTTGATCTGCCTGGGGTGACCTACATCTGGTGCTTGATTTCCAGATCCACCTCAAGCGGCGGGCCCGGATTGTCCACCTGAGTTCCCTGTCCGGCGGACACCAGATCGAACTGCCCGAAGTAGTAGCGCTTCCCGGTCAGGTTCTTGCCTTCAAGACTGATCTGCCAGTTCGCCTTGGGCGCCTCCCAGGTCAGGTGCGCGTTGTAGATCGTGTAGCCGGGCGTGCGGTTGTACGGCGAATTCTGCGCCGCCGTGTAGATCGTGCTGTGCGTGCTGCCGTCGATGCGCCCCGTGAGTGAGCCTCGGCCGCCGAACGGCACCGTGTACTGGATCCCCGCCGCGCCCGTCCAGGTGGGCATGTAGGGCAATATCTCATTCGGCGTGATCTCAGTGACCGGGTTGACGTAGGTGTACTCGAACTTCAGCCAGCTCAGATTGGCATCCACCTGCAAGCCACCAAAGCGCGCCTGGGTTTCAAACTCGATGCCCTTCTGGGTTGCATCCCCGGAGTTGTACGGCAATGCGCACGGCGAGCCGAAGTTGGCGCCGGCCGCCGCGGAGGCTGCCGCAATCGACGGAATGGCACTGCAGTTGGCGAGTGTCAGCTGGATATCACGGTACTGGGAGAAGTAGGCATCGATATTGGCGTGCAGGTGATTGTCGAACCAGCTGTTCTTCACGCCGATCTCATAGGTCGAGAGCGTCTCCGGCTGGAACTCGATGGACTGCGCCGGATAGAAGGGACGCGGGTCGACGCCGCCGCCCTTGAAGCCGGTGGAGTACTGGGCGTACGCCATGGTGGCATCGTTGAAGTGATAATTGAGATTTGCGCGCCAGTCGAAGCGATGTCCCCGGTACTGCGCCACCACGCCGTTCAGCCCCGTCACCAGGGTCGCGGATTCGGGACCGAGGGTGCCGTCCGGATTCACCCGCACGTAGTTGTAGGTCTTGTCCTGAGCGGTGTAACGGGTCCCGATGATCGCGTCGAGTTTCGAGGTCAGGTGAAAAGTGGTGTGCAGGAAGGCGGCCTTGTCATGCGCCAGCACCGGATCGTTTTGGTAGAAGTTGAACAAGCCGTTCGACAGGTCTGCGCCCGCGCCAGCCCCGAAGACCGAGGCCACGGTTCCGACGAAGGCGTACGACAGGTCCTCATGGCCAAAGTACACACTCAGCTCGCGGAAGTAGAACAGGCCGGCCGTGTAGTCAATGAAATTGTTCCAGCTGCCGTTGAGCCTGAGTTCCTCGCTGAACTGATGATGGCCCATTCCCTCGGCGCCGAGATCCAGCGGCCAGATCGACACGCTGTTGTCGTGCACCCAGCTCGCCTCATAGCCGCGGAAGGCCGTGATGTTCTTCAGCGCCAGATTGTCGTCGATGTTCCAGTCCGCAGCGAGTTGCACGCCCCAGTTGTCGGAGGTCTGGCGCGGATCGACGCAGTAGGCCTGCTGGCCGGCGTTGGTGCCCAAGAAGGCATAGGTGCCGGTCGGGGTCCCGGACGTCCCAGGCGCCGGATTGCAGAAGTTGGCGTAGGTGGCGTAGAAATTTCCCGGGAGGATCTGCGGCACCAGCGTCTCGTTGTAAGGCAGATTTCTGCCCGGCGTGGTGGTGGGGACTCCCAGGCCGAATGACGTCGCCGTCGCGGCAGAGGCGTTGCCCACCAGCGGACCCGGACCGGCGTAGCCCAGCGTCTCGGCCGGGTGTTCCTGGTTCATGTTGGTCAGATCGGCAATGACATTGAATTCCAGCTTGTCGCTGGCCACATAGCGCACCGCGATGCGGGCGGCTGCATAGCTGCTGCCGCCTTCCTGGCCAAGCAGGCAATGGGCGGTCGTGGGCTCAAACCCGACGGGTACCGAGTAGCTGCCAGGATATTCGTTGCCCGCTGCATCGATGGCCGTTGCCTGGAAGTTCTTGTTCTCGCAACCGAAGTCGTACCGGTTGACATAGCCGTCCTGCTGGTTGCCGACGGCAGCGACACGCACGAACAGGTTGTCGGTGAGCGCAAAGTTCGTTCCCATGCGCAGCTCGACGTGGTTGCGGCTACCGCCGAGCAGGTCGAAGTTCATGCTTTCGGTGGCATCGGGCTTCTTGGAGAACAGCTTGACGGCGCCGCCCTCGGAGTTCATGCCCTCCAGGGTGCCTTGCGGTCCGCGCAGCACCTCGACGCGGTCCAAATCCAGCAGATCGAAGAGTGAGCCGGTGAGCGTGCCGAAGTACACGTCGTCGATGTAGACACCGACTCCCGGCTCCAGGGCCGGATCCAGATCCGACTGCCCGATGCCGCGGATGAACGCGCTCATGGACGGTCCGAATGCCGCTGATGTCTGTTGCAGCGCAACGCTGGGAGCATCCTGCGAAATTTCCGTGACGCTGGTCTGGCCGCGCTCGGAGAGGGCCTCGCCACTCACTGCCGTGATCGCCAGTGGCGTGTTCTGCACGTTCTGGGAACGGAACTGCGCCGTGACAATGACTTCCTGCAACCCGCCGGTATCAGCCTGGTCTGTCCCAGACGGCTGCGGCGTGGTTGTCTGATCGGCCGCGATGGCCTGACCCACCAGGACGGATGATGCCAACGAGGCGAAAATCCAGGGCCGAAGAATCCGGCGCATAGATTGCTTGACAACACAACTCATAAGTCCCCCCCTCCCCAATAGTTCTTCAGTTCTTCTGCGGACAATTATTCTTGCCGCAGCATCATAGGGGACGTTCCGAATGGTTGTTTATCGGCCGGCGACCTCCTTCTTATCTCACGATGACAAATCAACTGTTGCTGCTGCGCGACGATAGTCCCGGGGAGCCAACCCGTATGCGTCCCGGAACAGCCGCGAGAAATGTGGCAGCGAGCGGAAACCGTATTCGCTGCAAATATGGGTGACGCTCAGTCCCGCGAGCAGGGGATCGGCCAGTGCCGCGCGACATTTCTCCAGGCGGCGCCGCAGTATGTATTGAGTCACAGTGCTGCCCTGCTGGGCGAACAGCCGGTGCACATGACGGCTGGAGATCTTCAACGCCTGCGCCACCACGGCGGGGGAGAGGTCCGGGTCACACAGCGCCTCGTCGATGAAATCCATGATGCGCAGCCGCAAAGCGGAGGCCAGGCAGGATCGATCCACCTTGCAGCGGCCTACCCCCACATAGGCGCTGGCGATGAGTTCCAGCACCACATTGGCGCAGCGCGGCGCCACCCCGGGCCCCAGCGCGACATCGGAGGACTTCCAGATCTCACGAATCACGCGCGAAGCCAGCGCACCCGCCCCACTGCTGCCGCAGATCGGAATGTTCACCAGGTACTCCGGGGAACCGACGTAGCGCTGCAGCACATTCTTGGCCACCCGCAGCGTCAGAATGGACACCGGGCGCTGGAACGCCAGCTGGTAGGGGCGCGCGGTATCGCACAGCGAGAAATCACCCGCCCGCAGGCGCACCTCGTCCCCGCCCTGGGAACACACGCTCTCGCTGTCCAACTGCAGGCGGATCAGGTAGTGGGTGCCCCCGGAGCGGGCGATATGGGCGCGCGAATGATGCACCACCGCGGCATCGGAATTGAATTCCACGAAGCGCAGGTCGCCCACGTCCGCACGAATCAGGCGCCCGTAGAAAGTATGCGGGTTCAGCGGCTCGGCGGTCTGCTGGGTCAGCGATTCGCAGGCGGCATCGTTCCAGAACTCCACGCGCCGCCGCGGCTGCACGCTGTCTGTGGAAAGCATTTCCCGCTGGTTCATCGTCCCCCCCTTCAACCGACCCTCTCAGCTTGAATCGCCCGGCATTGTTGTTCTCAGAAGGCGATGTGCTCCATGTAGCCGCCGTCCACGTGCAGATTCTGTCCTACCGTGAATCCGGACACGGGACTGGCCAGAAACACCACTGCCGCCGCGACATCCTCCGGACGGCCCAGCCGTCCGATGACGCAGTGGGCCTCGGCATCGGCCAGCACCGCCGGTGCCTTCTGTCTGATGCGGTCCCAGGGTCCGCCTTCGAAGTATATCGGCCCCGGTGACACAGTATTGACGCGAATCCCGTCCTTGGCGACCTGTTTGCTGAGCATTGCGCCGTAGGCGATCAGGGCCGCCTTGCCCGCGCCATAGGAGAAGGCGCCCGGGGCCGGAATCATCTTGGACATGACACCGGAGATGCTGCCGATCAGCACCACGGCGGCCGAGGATGATTTACGCAGGTACGGCAAAGCCGTCTCCACCCCGCGCACGGCGCCCATCACGTCGATCTCGAAGGTGGCCTTCCAGCCGGTCTCGCCGGCCAGCCCCGGCGTGCCGGTAGTATTGGAGACGAATATATCCAGGCCCCCGAGGCGTTGACAGGCGGACTCGAGCCAGCCGGTGTAGGCATCCCGGTCCTGCACGTCTACGGCATCACCGTAGGCCTTGATGCCTTTGCCGGCCAGTTCCTGCACCGTGGTCCTGACATCCGCGGCGGTGCGCGCGCAGATCGCCAGATCAACCCCCTCCGCGGCCAGCATCCGGGCGATGGCCAGACCGATGCCCTTGGTCGCCCCGGTTACGATGGCCTTGCGGCCGCGCAGTTGCAGATCCATTGTTGTTGCCTCCCGATGCCTTCAGAACGGATAGTGTCGCGGCGTGGTCTGGATGGTCACCCATCGCAGCTCGGTGAACTCCGCAATCCCCGCCCGGCCGCCAAAGCGGCCATAGCCGGATGACTTGACGCCGCCGAAGGGCATCTGCGCCTCATCCTGCACCGTCGGTGAGTTGATGTGGGTGATGCCCGCGTCAATGCGCCGGGCCAGCTCCAGGCCCTTGGCGATGTCGCGCGTGAAAATGGCCGAAGACAGGCCGTACTCGGTGTCATTGGCGACTGCCACCGCCTCGTCGGCGGTTTTCACGCGGATGATTGACACATGCGGGCCGAAGGTCTCCTCGCGAAACAGCGCCATTTTCTGCGTGACGTGGTCCACCACCACCCCTTTCATGAGCGTGTTCGATGATTTCTCACCGCCGACCAGCACCCGCGCTCCCTGCGCCACCGCCGCCGCCACGAGCTTCTCCACATGTTCCACGGTCGGGCGGCCGACCACCGACCCCAGCACCACCTCACCCTCGCGCGGATCCCCCGCCGGCAGTGCCGCCACCCGCTTGGCGAGCTTTGCGGCAAATTCATCGGCCACCTTCTCCTGCACCACCACGCGTTCCGTGGACATGCAGATCTGTCCGGAATTGGCGAAAGCGCCGAACACTGTGGCACTGACGGCCGCATCGAGGTCCGCGTCCTCCAGAACGATCAGGGGTGCCTTGCCCCCCAGCTCCAGGAGCACCGGTTTCAGGTATTTGGCGCCGGTCTGGGCCACGATCCGCCCGACCCGGCTGGAGCCGGTGAAGTTCACGCGCCGCACGGCCGGATGCGCGATCAGCGCTTCGGACACCGCCGCTGCATCCTTCGCATCGTGGGTGAGCACATTCACCACCCCCTCGCCAAGCCCGGCTTCCTTCAGCACCGAACCAATCAGGCGATGGGTCGCGGGACACACTTCCGAGGCCTTGAGCACCACGGTATTGCCACAGGCCAGGGGCATGGCAACGGAGCGCACGCCCAGGATCACCGGCGCATTCCACGGGGCGATCCCCAGGCACACCCCCACCGGCTGGCGCAGGGCCATCGAAATCATGCCCGGCACATCCGAAGGCACCACTTCGCCCGTCACCTGCGTCGTCATCGCCGCCGCTTCGCGCAGGATCATGGCGCCGAAGTGGACGTTGAAGTGGCCCCAGCCGTTGGTGCAGCCGGTCTCGGCCATCATCAGCGTAGCGAACTGGGCGGCGCGCGCCTCGAGCAGGTCGGCGGCCTTATTGAGTTTGGCGCGCCGCGCATTGGGTCCCAGCGCCGACCAGGCCGGGAACGCCTTGGCTGCAGCTTCAGCTGCCGCAATGGCGTCTTCGACCTGCGCCGCCGCCGCCTTGGTCGCGATTTCCCCGGAAAGCGGGTTTAACCGATTGAACGTCGCGGCGCTTTTGGCGGCCACATCATGATCACCGATCAGCAGTTTCACGTCTTCCATTTCCCACCCCCTCAGGCCAATTTTCCCACCGCGTCCGCCAGCGGATAGTCCGTCTGGGTCCGGGCGTATTCGACAAAATAGTCCAATGCCGCCGGGTTCGCGACTGCGTCGCGATTGGCGGCCCTGGCCGGTGGCGTACCGGCCAGAATACGCCGCACCGGAACCTCCATCCGCTTGCCGGTGAGCGTGTAGGGAATATCCGGAACCTGGTAAATCCGGTCCGGCACATGGCGCGGGGAATATTCCGCGCGCAGCTTGGCGCGAATGCGCTCGATGAGATCGGCATCCAGCTCCTGTCCGGCGCGCAGCTTCACGAACAGCGGCATGAAGAACTTTCCGCCGGCAATGTCCAGATTGACGATCAGCGAATCCTCGATCTCCGGTAGCAGCGCCAGCGAACGGTAGATCTCGGCGGTTCCGATGCGTATGCCGTGGCGGTTCAGGGTGGCATCGGAGCGTCCCAGCACGAATCCGCCCAGGCGTTGATTGATGCGGAAAAAATCACCCTGGCGCCATACGCCCGGGAACTCGTCGAAATACGATTCCTTGTAGCGCCGGAAGTCCTGGTCGCCCCACAGGAAGATGGGCATGGAGGGCAGAGGCTTGGTCAGGACCATCTCGCCGACCTCATCGACCACGCTCTGGCCTTCGGTATTGAATGCCGCCACCGCCACGCCCAGCAGTGGCGCCTGCATTTCACCGGCGCGCACCGGCAGGATGGGGACGCCGCCGATGAATCCGGAACAGATGTCCGTGCCGCCGCTGCCGTTCTGGACGCTCATGTTCTCTTTCACATTGCGGTAGAACCACTCCATGACCTCGGGTGTCACGGGCGAGCCCGCCAGCATCGCGATGCGCAGGTGCGGCAGCTTGAATTTGTCCTTGGGTACGATGCCCGCCTTCTGCAGCAGCGTCACGTAGCCCGGATTCGCGCCGATCACGACGGCCTGGGTTTCCTCGTACATCCGCCACAGCGAGTCCGGCTCCGGATACATGAGGCTACCGTCGTACAGCACCGGGACCACCTGCTTGAGCAGCGAGCTGGCCAGGAAGTTCCACATCATCCAGCCGGTGGTGGTGTAGAAGAACAGACGCTCGCCGGGCTTCATGTCCATCTGGAAATTGAAGGCCTTCAACTGCTCCAGCAGGATGCCGCCGTGGCTGTGGACGATGGCCTTGGGCAGTCCGGTGGTGCCGGAGGAAAAGAGGATCCACAGCGGATGTGAAAACGGCACCTGCTCGAACTTGAACTCGGAGGCCGGCACCGGACGCGCGGCCAGCAGGTCATCCCAGAACACCGTGGGTTTGGAGAACGGCGTGCGGTCCGCGCCGTTCAGGTACGGCAGGCACACCACCTGTTCGAGCGAATCAAGGCCCGCCACGATCTGGGTGAGTTCGGGTCGACGGTTGAAGGGCTTGCCGCCGTACTGGTAACCGTCGACACAGAACAGCACCTTCGGCTCAAGCTGCGAGAACCGATCAAGCACGCCGCGAGTGCCGAAATCAGGACCGCAGCTGGTCCAGATGGCCCCGATGCTGGTGGTGGCGAGCATGGCGATGATGGCGTGCGGTGAGTTGGGCAGGTAGGCCGCGACCCGATCGCCGGGCGCCACACCCAGGCGCCGCAGCTGCGTCGCCAGAATGCGCACCGAGCCACCCAGCTCCTCCCAGCTCATCGACTGCAGCGTGGTGCGCTCATTGAAATAAAACAGCGCCGTCGCATCCGGGCGCTCCGAGCGCAGGACGTTCTGCGCATAGTTCAGGCGGGCGCCGGGGAACCAGTCGGCGCCCGGCATCTCGCTGCGCCCCAGAACCTTCGCGTAGGGCACGGACGCCTGCACATCGCAGTACTCCCACAGCGCGCCCCAGAAAGCCTCGAGGTCGGTGACCGACCAGCGCCACAGGTCAGGGTAATTGCTGAAATCAAGGCCGCGATGCTGCCGCAGCCAGTTCATGAAGTGCACCAGATTGCTCGCCGCGACCCATTCAGGGCTCGGCGTCCACAGCAAATCACCCTCTTTGACCATTTGGACTCGACTCGAAAAATGGCCGGGGCGGCCAGCCCCTAAGCATAAGGCGTCGGACTGTACTGGCGCTACGCCTGCACAGTGCACGCCGCAGCACGCAATGTGTGTATTCACAGCGCCGCGGCGAAGCCTCAGGGTGGCAGCAGGTCGAAAATCCTGATGGTGGAACATGACGCTGACTGACACGGGCGCAAACCTGGGTTTGCGCCAGACCCTGGGGCAACTGCTGGGCATCGCGGCCGGATTCGCCATCCAGAGCATTGCACTGTGTGCCGGACTGGGCATGATCCTGATCCGCTGGCCCGAACTGCACGGTGTCTCGCAGGGCCTTGCGGCCGGTTGTGTGTTGTACCTGGGCGGGCCGCTGCTGCGCGGGCGCGGCGCCATCGCGGCCGCGCCCCTGGAGCCGGTCTCGTTCTGGGAGGCCGCGGCGCGGCAGTTTCTCACTCCCAGGGCCTGGTTGATCAGCGCGACGGCGGCCATGCTGTGCCTGCCGGTGGCACTGGAACCGGTTCTGATGGCTGGCTATACCGGAGCGATCTGAGATGCTGGATCCCCTGCCCTGCGCGACCTATGCATTCGTGATGTCCATTACCCCCGGACCGAATAACGTGATGCTGACGGCGGCCGGTGCCAACTTCGGGCTGCGGCGTACGCTGCCGCATATTCTGGGTGTCACCTGCGGCTTCGCGACTCTGGTGGCCGCGGTGTGCTGCGGGATGGGCGTGCTGTTCACGCGCTGGCCGCAGCTGCAGACCGCGC
This sequence comes from Steroidobacteraceae bacterium, assembly GCA_035487155.1. Taxonomy (GTDB): domain Bacteria; phylum Pseudomonadota; class Gammaproteobacteria; order Steroidobacterales; family Steroidobacteraceae; genus DAIDKA01. The sequence continues at coordinate 61,625 of DATHMK010000081.1, read as the reverse complement.
TGAAGTGGGTGGGCGCCGCGTATTTGCTGTACCTGGGCTGGCAGCTGCTGCGCGCCCGGGGCGGCGCGGCCGGTAGCGCCGGCAAACCCGTAACCTTTGCGGAGGCCGCGGCCTTCCAGTACCTCAATCCCAAGGCCTGGGTGATGGCCCTGACCGCCGCGACACTGTTCCTGCCACCGCAACTGGGACAGCTGCTGGCCACCGGCTTCGTCGCGGGCATCCTGACGCTGGTCAATCTGCCCTGCATCATGGCGTGGGCGCTGTTCGGCAGTTCCCTGGGACTGGCCCTGACGCGCCCGCTGGCGCGGCGGATCTTCAACGCCGTCATGGCGCTGGCCCTGGCCGCCACCGGTGTCATGATGGTCACGTGATGTTTGAACTCGCCCGCGAATCCTCAGTTCCCCTGGTGGATCAGATCGTCGAGCGCCTGAGCCGGCTCATCCAGGACGGCCAGCTTGCCGCCGGCACCCGCCTGCCCTCCATCCGCAGGCTCGCCGCCCAGGTGGGCGCCAGTGCCTTTACGGTGGTCGATGCCTACGATCGGCTGGTCGCCCGGGGTCTCATCGCCTCGCGCGCCGGGCGCGGCTTTTTCGTGGCGCCGCGGGTCGGGGGCACCGCGGTGGCGGTCGTCGAGGCCATGCCCGACCCCGGCACTGACGCCCTGGCCTTGCTGCACGCGGTGATCGCGGATCCCGCGCGCCTGATCGCGGCCGGGTCGGGGCGCCTGCCGGATAGCTGGTTGGCGGAACTGGCCAGCGGCGCCGTGCTGACACGGCTGGCGCGCAGCCGCCGGCCCTATCTTTGGGCGACCTGCCCGCCGCGGGGTCTGCGCGAATTGCGTGAGCAGCTCAGCGCCAAGCTGCAACGCCAGGGCATCGCCGCGGGCCTGGACAACCTGATTACCACGATGGGCGCCTCGCAGGCCTTTGACCTGCTGTGCCGCACGCTGCTGGCGCCAGGGGATGCGGTGCTGGTGGAGGATCCTGGCTACTTCGTCCTCTTCGAACAACTGCGCGCCCATCACCTGCGGCTGATCCCGGTGCCGCGGCGGGCCGATGGGCCGGATCTGGAGGCGCTGGAGGAGGCCTGTCGCGCCCATCGACCGCGCGCCTTCTTTCTCCAGACCGTGCTGCACAATCCAACCGGCACCAGCATCGATGCCCGCTGCGCCCACCGCCTGCTGTCGCTGGCCGAACAGTTCGGATTCACGATCATCGAGGACGACATCTACGGCGACCTGTACGAAGGCCCGGCGGTGCGACTGGCGCAGATCGATGGTTTCCGCCACGTCGTCTACGTGGGCAGCTTCACCAAGCTCATCGCCCCGGCGGTGCGCGTAGGCTTCGTCGCGACCCATCCGGCGCTGGCCGCGCAGCTGGTTCAGCGCAAGGTGCTCGCGGTGCTCACCGGATCCACCCTGCCGGAGGCCATTGTCGCGGAGATCCTCGACGGCGGTCGCTACCGGCGTCACGTCGACCGGATCCGCGCGCGCGTGGCGCGCATGCGTGCCGACAGCCAGCGCGCCCTGTGCCGCGCCGGTGTCCGTTTCGATGCGGACGACAGCAGCGGCATGTTCCTCTGGGGCGAGGTGCCGCGCTCGCTGGACCTTGACCAGCTGGTGCGCGATGGCAGCGCGCGCGCCATATTGCTGGCCAAGGGCGCGCTGTTTTCCCCGCAGCGGGCCAGCATTCCACGCCTGCGCTTCAACGTTGCGCACAGCGCCGCGCCTGAACTGACGCAGTTTCTGACTGAGGCACTCGGCGCGTCGATAATCTAAGATGGCGCATGCGCTTTAGTCTGCCGCCCGTGACCCGGGCTCTGCTGCTCACCAATGTGGTCGTGTTCCTGCTGCAGCTGCTGATCAATCCGCTGCTGATACGGTGGTTCGCCCTGTGGCCGCCCGGCACCATTTTCGAGCCCTGGCAGCTGCTCAGCTACGCATTCCTGCACGATCCGGCCAATTACCTGCATATCGTGGTCAACATGTTCGCGCTGTACATGTTCGGCACACCCATGGAGCGTTTCTGGGGACCCCGGCGCTTCACCCTCTTTTATTTTCTGTGCGTGCTGAGCGCAGGACTGACGCAGATCACGGTGGCCGCCTTGGCCCACGCGGATTCTCCGACCATCGGCGCCTCGGGGGCCATCTTCGGACTGTTGCTGGCCTTTGCCATGTATTTTCCGCGCGAGCGGGTGATGCTGCTTTTCCCGCCTATTCCGCTTCCCGCCTGGCTATTTGTATTAATCTACGGACTGGTAGAATTATTCATGGGCGTCACGGGCACTGAAGCTGACGTGGCCCATTTCGCGCACCTGGGCGGCATGCTGGGTGGCGCGGCGATGATCCTGTTCTGGCGGGCCAAGGACCGGCTATCGAAACGATGATCAAGACTGAAGCACTCACCAAGCAGTACGGCGACCTGACGGCAGTCGATGCCGTCAGCTTCACGGTTTCACCGGGCGAGGTACTGGGCTTTCTGGGGCCCAATGGCGCCGGCAAGACCACCACCATGCGCATGCTGGCCGGGTTCATCGGCGCCACCTCGGGTCGCGCCAGCATCTGTGGCCACGATGTGGACACCGATTCGATCGCGGCCCGCGCCTGCCTGGGCTACCTGCCCGAAGGCGCGCCGGCGTATGGCGAGATGACGGTGCGGGATTTCCTGAATTTCGTGGCCGACCTGCGTCATCTGCGCGGCGCGGCCCGCGCCCGGGTGGAGGCGGTCATCGAGCGGCTGCAGCTGCACGGCGTCTTGACCCAGACCATTGAAACCCTGTCGAAAGGATTCCGCCGGCGCGTGGGTCTGGCGCAGGCCATCATGCACGACCCGCCGGTACTGATCCTGGATGAGCCGACCGATGGCCTGGACCCCAACCAGAAGCACGAGGTGCGCACCCTCATCAACGAGATGGCGGGCGAGAAGACCGTCATCATCTCCACCCACATCCTCGAAGAGGTCGATGCGGTGTGCACACGGGCCATCATCATCGCGCACGGCCGCATCGTCGCCGACGATACCCCACAGGGCCTGGCCGCCCGCCTGCCCTCGGGGCGGCTGGATGACGTCTTCAGAAGCATCACGGCTTAGGGTTGGGACATGCGTAACGTTGGCATCATCATGCGGCGCGAACTGGTCAGTTATTTCGCGACCCCGCTCGCCTATATCTTCCTGCTGATATTCCTGGTTCTGGCCAATCTGTTCACTTTTTATCTGGGCGGATTCTTCGAGCGCGGCCAGGCGGACCTGAACCCCTTCTTCACCTATCACCCCTGGCTGTTCCTGTTTCTGATCCCGGCGGTGTCGATGCGGCTGTGGGCCGAGGAGCGGCGCTCGGGCAGCATCGAGCTGCTGATGACGCTGCCGGTGACGCTGTGGCAGGCCGTCGTGGGCAAGTTCCTGGCGGCCTGGGCGTTCACCATCCTGGCGCTGGTTCTGACCTTCCCGCTGTGGATCACGGTGAATTATCTGGGCAGCCCCGACAACGGGGCCATTCTTGCGGCCTATATCGGCAGCGTGCTGCTGGCCGCGGGGTTCCTCAGCATCGGCTCACTGGCCTCGGCGCTGACCCGCAATCCGGTGGTGGCCTTCATCGTCGGCATCGCAGCCTGCTTCGTGTTCCTGGTGGCAGGATTTCCGCTGGTGCTTGACGCCTTCCGCGGCTGGGCGCCGCAGTTCCTGGTGGATGCGGTGGGATCGCTGGGGTTCCTCACGCATTACGAGGCCATCTCCAAGGGCGTCATCGATGTGCGCGACCTGATCTACTTCGGGCTGCTCATCACCTGGTTCCTGCTGGCAACCGCCGTCGTCCTCGACGTGCGCAAGTCTGAATAATCGTCAAGGGCGATTCACGATGAAACGTTCAACCCTGGGAGGCGGCACGCTGCTGGCGCTGGCCCTGCTGTTCGCCGGCATCACAATGGTGGCCGGCTATGTGATGCGCAGCTGGCGCGTCGATCTGACGCAAAACCATCTCTATACCACCGCGCCGGGCACCGACCGGATTCTCAAGGGGCTCAAGGAGCCCATCAATCTGTATTTCTTCTACAGCGCGGCCACCGGCAGCCAGTATCCGCAGGTGGCCAGCTACGCCCTGCGCGTGCGGGATCTGCTCAACGAATTCGCCGCACGTTCCAAGGGCAAACTGCATCTGCACTTCGTGGATCCGCAGCCCTTCTCCGCCGACGAGGACCGGGCCGCCGAACTGGGCGTGCATTCGGTCAACGTCGGCGGCAATGCCGCCAATGCGCTGTACTTCGGCCTGGCCGGGACCAACTCCACCGACGGCCAGGCGGCGATCGATTTCTTCGATCCGAACAAGGGTGAGTTCCTCGAATACGATCTGGCCAAACTGGTGTACCAGTTGAGCGGTGCCAAAAAGCCGGTCATCGGCTGGCTCTCCGAGCTGCCGATGAGCGCGGGTTTCGATCCGAACTCCGGCCAGCCGCGCTCCGCCTGGGTGGTGCTCGAACAGCTGCAGCAGGTCATGGACGTGCGCATGCTCGACAACAATGTCGCCAGCATCGATCCGGCCATCAGCGTACTGGTGCTGGTGCATCCGAAGCACCTGGCGGCCGCCGCGCAGTTCGCGATCGATCAGTTTGCGCTGCGCGGCGGCCACCTGCTGGTGTTCGTCGATCCGCTGGCCGATCAGGATCAGACCGGAGTGGATCCTTCCAATCCCGCGGCCGCGCTCAGCGCCGATCGCTCCTCGCATCTTGAGACCCTGCTCAACGCCTGGGGCGTGGACTTTGACCCCCACCAGGTGGTTGCGGATTCGCGTTATGCGATGAGCGTCTCGGTTCGCGAAAACGAGGCGCCGGTGCGCCACCTGGGCGTGCTGGGGCTGGATGCCTCGGCCATGAATCAGAAGGATGTGGTGACCGAGGGGCTCTCCAGCGTCAACCTCGCCACCGCCGGCCACCTCAGCGCCCGCAAGGGCGCCACCACCCGCTTCGAACCGCTGCTGTTCTCGAGCGATCAGGCGCAGCTGATGCCGGTGACGCGCTTCCTGGTGCTGCAGGACCCGGCCACGCTGTTTGATGGTTTTCATCCCACCGGCGAACACTACACGCTGGCGGCACGCGTCAGCGGCAACGTCAGTACCGCCTTCCCGGGCGGGCTGCCACAGGGTGCAACCCTTGCACCGGGGACGACCCTGCTGACCCACTCCCTGAAGCCGCTGGAGCTGATCGTGGTGGCCGACACCGATGTACTGTCTGACTACCTGTGGGTGCATGCGCAGGAACTGGCCGGTCAGCGGATCGCGCAGCCCTTTGCCAACAATGGCGACCTGCTCGCCAATGCCCTGGACAACATGGCCGGCAGCGATGATCTGATCTCGATCCGCGGCCGCGCCACCTACCAGCGCCCGTTTGCGCGCGTCGAGGCCCTGCGCGCCAAGGCCGACGACCGCTTCCGCGACAAGGAACAGGAACTTGAGAAGGAGCTGCACAACACCGAGGATCAGCTCGCGGCGCTGCAGTCGCAGCGGACCGATCGCGGCGTGGCCATCCTGACTCCCGACCAGGAACAGGCCCTGACCCGTTTCCAGAACGAGAAGCTGCGGATCCGCAAGGAGCTGCGCGATGTGCGTCTGGGCCTGGATCAGGACATCACCCGGCTGGGCAACTGGACCAAGCTCATCAACATCATCATCGCGCCGCTGCTGTTCACTCTGACCGCGGTGCTGCTGGGGGTGCTGGTGCGGCGTCATCGCCGGCGCGGAGCGCATCCGTGATCCGCCCGGGGCAGGTCCTGTCGCTGGCCGTCGCCGGCGTGGCGCTGGTGGGCGTGGGGGCGTGGCTGCTGAGCCGGCATGGCGGGGACAGCAACGCGGAGCCCACAGGCACGGTGCTGCCCCTGAAGCAGGCTGATCTGAATGCGGTGACACGCCTGAGGATATTCAAGGGCGACGGCAGCCATGTGACGCTGACGCGCGATACCAGTCGCTGGGTAGTCACCGAACGCGGCTATGGGGCCGACACCGGACAGGTGCGCAAGCTGCTGCTGGATCTTTCCGCCCTGCAGATCGAGGAACAGAAGACCTCCGACCCGGCACTGTATTCGAAGCTCGGGGTCGAGGATCCGCATGGCCCGCAGACCACCAGCACCGGCGTGGAAATCGATCTCAACGCCAGGACCCTGGGTCTCATCGTCGGCAAGACCTCCGGCACCGGCTCGGTGTACGTGCGTCTGGCCGGTACCACACAAAGTCTTTTGGCCACCCCGCAGCTGACGCCGGATGCGGATCCGCGCCATTGGCTGGACCGTACCATTCTGGATATCCCGGCCGAGCAGGTAGACGAGGTGGATGTGAAAGCGACGGGTCCGGAATACACCGTCAAACACGGCGCGGTCAGCCCCATTCCCAAGGGCCGAGAGCTCGCGGATCCCGGCGCGCCGCAGGCCCAGGCGGGTGCTCTGGTGGGATTGCAGCTGGATGATGTGCGCAAGGCCACCGCACACGCGCCGGCGGCGCAGGCCACCTTTCATACCAGCGATGGCCTGATCCTCACCCTCGCCGGTATCCAGGAGGGTGAGACGCGGTACATCACCGTGGCCGCCACCGCCAGCGCCCCGGCGCAGCAGCCGCGTGCCCAGGAATTAAATGCGCGTCTGGCCGGTTGGGAGTTCGAGTTGCCCGGGTATCGCTACGACACGCTGTTCCGGCCCCTCGAGCAGTTGCTGAAACCGCTGCCCGCGCCCAAGCCGGCCGCAGCGGCGAAGCCGGCGCACAGTGCCGCCTCGGCACCCTCGGCTTTGCCCTTTGGGCCGCCGACTCAGGGCCCGGGCAAGATCACTCCGCAGCAAAGTCACTGAAGGAGAATCCCATCAACAAGCATGTCGCGGTGCGCGAAATCGCACGACCGGATCCGGCCCACTGCCAGGCGCTGGGCAGCAGTGGCGTCGCCACGGTGCATGAGGCGCAGGGACGCGTCGGGCTGCTCGCCGCGTATATGCGGCCGATCTACGCTGGCAAGTCCATTGCCGGACCTGCGGTGACCGTATCCGCCCCGCCCGGGGACAACTGGATGATTCATGTGGCGGTGGAACTGTGCAAACCCGGTGACATCCTGGTGGTTGCCCCCACCTCCCCGTGCGAAGACGGCTATTTTGGCGATCTGCTGGCCACCTCCCTGCAGGCCCATGGCGTGCAGGCGCTGATCATCGATGCCGGGGTGCGCGACGTGGCCACCCTCAAGCAGATGGATTTCCCGGTGTGGAGCAAGGCCATCTATGCCCAGGGCACCATCAAGGCGAGCCTGGGCTCGGTGAATGTCCCGGTGATCTGCGCGGCGCAGCTCATCAATCCGGGCGACGTGGTGGTCGCGGATGATGATGGCGTGTGCGTGGTGCGCTGTGCGGAGGCGGCGCAGGTCGCCGAAGCGGCGGCCAAACGGGTCGCGGCCGAAGAGGACAAGCGCAAGCGCCTCGCCTCCGGGGAGTTGGGAATGGATATCTACAAGTTCCGCGAGAAACTCGCGGCGCTGGGACTGGAATACAAGTAGCAATACCCTTCACGGACCGGACTGCTGCCGCGATTCTGCGGCAGCAGCCCGCGGCCGGATCGGCCTTCAGCCTCGCCCTTCACGCTTGGCGCGCTTGGCGGCGCGTTTCTCTTCCAGCGTCTTGGCTGGCTTCTTCTTTTCCTCTTTCTTGCGGTCCATGCCCTTACTCATGGGGTTGCTCCTGTGTTGCGTTGCCCGGATGGTGGTGAAGATACCCGCTCACAGGCCAAGAGCCAATCGCCAGCGCGGTGAGCGTTCATTGGTGCCGAATTTCAGCCGGCCGGCCACCTGGTCCGGATCGACGTAGGTCCCGAACAGCCGGTCCCAGATCGGAAACAGCGCCGCGACATTGGCGCCGTAGTAGTCCGGATTGTCACTGTGATGGATGTGATGGTACCGGGGCGTGACGATGATCCATTCCAGCCAGCGCGGACCCCAGCTGACGTTCAGGTGCATCCAGTAGTTCTGCAAGCCATTCTTGAAGCCAATCGCAAGCCCCGTCCACCACGGCGAGACCACCAGCAGCGCCTGCGCAAAAATATACGGCATGTTGACCAGGGTCTGCTGCACCAGTGAGCCGCGTGCCCCCATCAGCCAGTACATGTAATTGGGCGAGTGATGCCAGCGATGGATGTTCCACAGCCACTTCGTGTGCATCGCCCGATGCACCCAGTAGTAGCCGAAGTCACCGATGATGATGAACAGCGCGGCGCGCACCACGAACGGCATGCGGAAGACGGCCTGGGGCAGCACCGGCGAATACGACACGTAGCGGTTGATCAGGATGGCCAGTGGCCCGATGGCGGTGCTGTAGAGCAGCTGGACCGCAAGGTCGCGCTTCCAGGTGCGCCGATAATCGGTCTGGTAGGCCGGGCGCCGGCGCTCCCATATCATCATGACCAGCGCGGTCGTGAGCATCAATGCCAGCAGTGCCAGTTCGGCGCGCGTCGGCTGCACTGCCCTGAGGGTGCGTGAAATCGCCTCCATCACCATCGACACCCTCACTTGAGAAACGCCTGCATGCCCATCATGTCATGGGTGAAATGCCGCTGGTGATCGGGCAGTTCACGAACCCAGCGAAAGTCCTGCTCCTCATACCCCGGGCAGACCGTGCAGCCGACCAAGGTGTAATCGCCCAGGCAGTGCGCGGCCTGCCAGCACCCCGCCGGAATGACCGCCACCTGCACGCCCGCTCCGGTCAGGGACTCGAGCCGATGCCGCTGCAGTTGCCGGGCGTGCGGATCATAGGAGAGCAGCTCTGCAGCAGCGCCGTAGTAAAAATGCCAGATCTCATCCGACTGCACCACATGCCAGGGGCTGGCACGCCTGTGCTCAAGCAGGTAATAGATGGTGGTGACCGCGCTGCGTTGGCCCTGCGGGGCCTGCACCTGGGTGCTCGACTTGTAGGCCTGGCGGAACCAGCCGCCCTCCTGGTGCGGCTCCAGGCCCAGTTTTGCGATCAATGCTTCCGGCGTCGGCTTCATGCCTGACTCTCCACTATGGTTGGGCGTGGCCCGCGGCCGATCCGGCGTTGCAGAACGTCGCGGTCGAGGGCTCCCTCCCACCGTGCCACCACAATGGTCGCCAGACAATTGCCGACCAGGTTCACGAAGGTCAGTGCCTCGGCCAGCAGCCGGTGAATCCCCAGTACCAGTGCGATGCTGGCCACCGGAATGGTACCCACCGAGCCCAGCGTCGCGGCCAGGACCACGAAGGCCGCGCCGGCGACCCCGGCCGCGCCCTTGGAGGTCAGCAGCAGTACGGCGAGGATGGTGAGCTGACCCGCCAGCCCCAGCGCGGTATCGGTGGCTTGCGCCAGAAACACCACCACCGTGGCCAGGTACAGGCAGGTCCCATCGAGGTTGAAGGAGTACCCGGTGGGCACGACCAGTCCCACCACCGTGTCCTCACAGCCCAGGGCGCGCATCTTGCGCATCACCTGCGGCAATACCGTTTCGGTGGAGGTCGTGGCCGCGACAATCACGATCTCCTCGCGGATATAGCCGAGCAGGCGCCACAGGCTGATGCCGCACCACCAGCTGACCGCGCCGAACACCACCACCACGAACAGCGCCGAAACCCCGTACAGCGTCAGGATCAGGCGCCCCAGCGCCACCAGCGAATCGGTGCCGAAGCGACCCACGGTGAAGGCCATGGCCCCAAAGGCTCCGAGCGGGGCGACCCACATGACGAAGCCCACGATGCGGAAGAACACTTCGCGCACACTGTCGATCACTGCCTGCACCGCCGCGCCGCGTTCCCCGCAGGCCGCAAGCCCCGCCGCGAACAGCACCGACACCAGCAGTACCGGCAGCACCTCGGGGTGCGCGAACGCGTCCACGAAGGTCGCGGGAATGATGTCGAGGAAGAACTGCGCGATCCCCTGGGCGTGGGCGCGGGCGGTGTACTGGCTGACCGCCTGAACATCCAGGGTACTGGCCACCACATGCATGCCGGACCCGGGCTTGAGAATATTGACCGCGGCCAGCGCCAGCACCAGCGCCACGGAGGTGATCAGCTCGAAGTAGATCAGCGCCTTCAAGGCGACGCGCCCGACGCGGCGCATGTCATTCATGGCCGCCACGCCATGCACCACGGTGCAGAAGATCACCGGCGCGATGAGCATGCGGATCAGCGCGATGAAGGCATCGCCCAGGGGCTTCATGTCAGCCCCCAGTTTCGGCCACCAGTGCCCCACAGCGATGCCGGCCAGTGTCGCCAGCAGCACCTGCACCCACAGTTGTTTGAACAGCGCCATGCCAGGACCTCTATCGTGTCGGCGCCAGCAGTTCGGGCCGCGGTGGCAGCCACGGTACGGCCGCAAAGTCGCAGCGCTGCGCGGGTTGTGTCAACTGCAGCCGGGAGAAGCCGCGCCCGCCCCCGAAACGCAGGTCGCCCAGCCACCACCCCGAACCTTCAACCTGCGCCATCGGCACCCGCGCAAACTGCATGAAGGCACGCGCGCGGCACTGAGTGAGGGCGAGCTTGGCGATCCGGTCATCCGGCATGCTGAACTGCTCCAGCCACTGTAGCCCCGAACTGCCGGCTGCGGGTACCGGCACACCGCCGGGCACCCGCGCATCGACTCCCCGGCAGGCGCGCAGGCCGATCAGGCCCGGCACCAGCGCGATGCGCGCCCGGCGCATGGTCTCATCCGCCGCGTCGGCCTGCACCAGCCAGGCATCCCAGCACAGCGGGTCGGCGGGCGCGGGGGTCAATACCCGATCCAGGGTGCGGCTGCCCGGAAACTCACGCGCCGCTGCGGCATCCAGGCGCAGGCCGGCCACGCGACCCGCCACGGCGAACAGCACACTCACGCCCAGCCACAGGCCAATGCCCCAGCCCAGCGCCGCCCCGGGTCGCAAGCAGCAGCCCGCGGCCAGCATGGCACCGGCGAGCACCCCAAATACGATGACGGCGGGCGTTGCGACCAGCCCCAGGACGCACACTGCAAGGGTCATCGCGCCCAGCGCGAGTGCCACCAGGGCGCGCGCCCAGGTGCTTTGCAGGACGAATATCAGCGGCGCCGCCGCCAGCCACAGCAGCGGTTCGAGAATGAATACCGAATCCCCGTACACCCACCCGTCATAGAACGGCCAGAACGGATGCACGCCGTAGTTGTTGGTGTAATCCATCCCCAGGTGCAGCAGCACGCCGATGACGCAGGCCGCGCCAATCCACGCCAGCTCCTCGACATCGGCGCGCAGGCCCCGGTAGCGCAGCCACAGCCGGACTGCGAACCATAACAATACCGCGCCGCCCAGGGCCCCGAGCAGGGTGTGGGTGTAGCCGCGATGCTGCAGCACATAGCCCAGCGGTCCGCCGGCGAAGCTGCTGTACAGCAGATCAACATCGGGCAGGTTGCTGCCCAGCACCAGGCTCACCACCAGCAGGCGGCGGAAGGTGACATCCGGCAGCGGCCGCAGCGGCGTCGGCCGGCCGGGTGGCCGCACGCGCCGCGCCAGCGCCTCCCCGACCAGGGCGCCGATCAGCGTATGAGTGACGTTATCCAGCGGCCGCCAGCCGCGCCTTCAGTCGCGGATAGACCCGATAGGCATTGGACTCGAAGATGCGCGTCTTGTCCGCCGCCGACAGGCTCGAGGCATCGATGTAGCGCTTGGTGTCATCGTAGAACTGGCCGGTGGTCGGATCGATGCCGCGCACCGCGCCCACCATCTCCGATCCGAACAGGATGTTCTCCACCGGAATCACCTTCAGCAGCAGATCGATTCCCGGCTGGTGATAGACACAGGTGTCGAAGAACACATTCCTCATGACGTGCTCGCCCAGCGGCGGGCGCTTCATGTCCTGGGCCAGGCCGCGGTAGCGACCCCAGTGATAAGGCACGGCGCCGCCGCCATGCGGGATGATCAGGCGCAAGGTGGGGAAGTCCTTGAACAGATCCCCCTGGATGAACTGCATGAAGGCGGTGGTATCCGCGTTGATGTAGTGCGCCCCGGTGGCGTGGAAGTTCGCATTGCAGGAGGAGCTCACATGCACCATGGCCGGCACATCCAGTTCGACCAGCTTCTCGTACAGCGGATACCAGTGCCGGTCGGTCAGGGGCGGTGAGGTCCAGTGGCCACCGGAAGGGTCCGGGTTGAGATTGGCGCCGATGAAACCCAGCTCCTTCACGCAGCGTTCCAGCTCCCGGGCGCTGTTGGCCGGCGCGACGCCCGGGGATTGGGGCAGCATGCAAACGCCGACGAAGTTCTTCGGGTACAGGCCCACGACCCGGGCGATCAGATCATTGTTGATCTGCGACCACTCCAGGCTGGTCGCCTCGGTGCCGATGTGGTGCGCCATGGTGGAGGCGCGGGGCGAGAAAATTGTCACGTCCGAACCGCGCTCGCGCTGCAGTTTCAGCTGGGCCTTCTCCAGGCTGTCGCGGATCTGGTCATCCCCGATGCGCAGCGACGCGCGCGACGGCGTCTGCGCCGGATCCTTGAGCGCCGCAATCTGGGCCTCGCGGAAGGTCGTCAGATCCGCGGGGGCCGTGGTGTAGTGCCCGTGACAGTCGATGATCATGGTGGGATACCGGTTAAGGCTTTAACAGGCACAAATAATAATGTATTTATCGTGAATTATCTGGGGACCCACGCATGCAGCAAAGACCATTGGGCGCAACCGGGGTGCAGCTGTCGGCACTGGGGTTCGGCTGCATGACACTGATCGGCTGGTATGGCACGCGCAATGATGAGGAGGCGCGCGCCACGCTGCTGTCGGGGCTGGACCAGGGCATCACGCACCTGGACACCGCGGCCAGCTATCAGCTGGGCGAGAACGAGAAGTTCGTCGGCGCCACCATCCGCGGCCGCCGCGAGCGGCTGTTCCTGGCCACCAAGTACGGCATCACCCGCAATGCCTCCGGGCAGCTGGTGATCGACAATCAGCCCCTCTCGCTGCGCCAGGCCGTGGAGTCCAGTCTGGCGCGCCTGGGTACCGACCGCATCGACCTCTTCTACCTGCACCGCATCGACCGCGACACCCCCATCGAGGAGTCGGTGGGCGCGCTCTCACAGCTGGTGAAGGCCGGCAAGATCCGCCATCTCGGATTGTCCGAATGCAGCGTTCAGACCCTGCGCCGGGCCCATGCCGTGCATCCGATCGCCGCCGTGCAGAACGAATACTCACTGTGGTCGCGCGAGCCGGAGCAGGGGATCCTGGCTGCCTGTCGTGAGCTCGGCGTGGGCCTGGTGGCGTACAGCCCCATGGGTCGCGGCTACCTGGCAGGCAATTTTCGTTCGCTCCAGGAACTGCCCAGCGATGACAACCGGCGCAACCAGCCGCGCTTCCAGGAGCAGAACATCCTGCACAACAACGACCTGGTGCACGCCCTGGTCGCAATTGCCAAGCGCAAGGGCTGTTCGCTGCCGCAGCTGGCGATCGCCTGGGTGCTGGCGCAGGGGGCGGATGTGACGCCGATTCCGGGGATGAAGACGCGCGCCCACCTGAATGACAACCTCGGAGCGCTGGATGTGGTCCTGAGCGCCGCCGAAGAACAGGAACTGCGCCGGCTGGTGGATAGGGTGAAGGTGCAGGGCGAACGGCACCCGGCCCCCATGATGAAGACGCTGGATGCCTGAGAGACTTCAGCCCTTCAGCAGTTCCTTCTCCAGTGCATCCAGCGTGCGCATGCACGGCAAGACCTGCTGCACACTGGCGTTGGGCTCGCGGCCGTCCTGGATGGCACTGAAGAACTCGCGGTCCTGAAGCTCAATCCCGTTCATCGAAACGTCCACGCGCGACACGTCGATGGGCTTCTGGTTGCCATCCAGCAGGTCATCGTAGCGGGCGATGTAGGTGCCGTTGTCGCAGATGTAGCGGAAGAACGTGCCCAGCGGACCATCGTTGTTGAATGACAGCGACAGGGTGCACAGCGCACCGGAGGGCACCTTCAATCCGATGCTCATGTCCATGGCGATGCCCAGGTCCGGATGCAGCGGACCCTGCAGCGCATGGCAGCGCGACACGGTCTGGCCGGTCTGATACTGGAACAGGTCCACGGTGTGGCAGGCGTGATGCCACAGCAGGTGATCGGTCCAGCTGCGCGGCTTGCCCAGCGCATTCATGTTGGTGCGACGGAAAAAATACGTCTGCACGTCCATCTGCTGCACCTTCAGCTCGCCCGCCAGGATGCGCTTGTGGATCCACTGGTGGCTGGGATTGAAGCGGCGGGTGTGGCCGGCCATGGCGATCAGGCCGGTCTCCTGCTGCACCGCCAGCACCTCTTCGGCATCCGCCAGGTTGTCCGCCATGGGGATCTCCACCTGCACATGCTTGCCGGCTCGCAGACACTGAATGGTCTGCGCGGCATGCAGCTGGGTGGGGGTGGCGAGGATCACCGCTTCCACGCCGGGCTGTACCAAGGCCTCCGCCAGGTTGGTGGTCCAGTGCGGTATGCCGTACTTGCGGGCCACCTCGGCGGTGGAATCCGGACTGCCGCCGGCCAGCGAGGCGATGGTGATACCGCTGATCTTCTGGATGGCTTCGATATGCTTGACGCCAAAGGCGCCCTGTCCGCCGACGACAATCTTCATGATGGTTGATTCTCGAGGATGATGTGTCCCAGTGCCGTGTTGGAGCACGGCACGTGGTAGAAGCGGTAGACCTCTTTCACGTTATCGTTCAGAGCACCGCGCATGGCCAGCCACATGACCAGCTCGATGCCCTCGGATCCCGCCTCGCGCACGTATTCAAGGTGCGCTTTCTTGGTGAGGCCGATCGGGTCCTGGGTCAGACCATCCAGGAATTTCTTGTCCCATTCCTTGTTGATGAGCCCGGCGCGGGTGCCCTGAAGCTGGTGCGACATGCCACCGGTGCCGAATACCACCACCTTGAGGTCCTCCGGATAGGATTCCACCGCCTTGCGCAGCGCGCGCCCCAGGGCGAAGCAGCGCTTGCCGGTCGGCGGCGGATACTGAACCACATTGATGGGAAACGGGATGACCTCGCACGGCCACTGGTCTTCGGGTTTCAGGTCCCCGAACAGCAGGTTCAACGGCACCGTGAGGCCGTGATCCACGTCCATCTGGTTGACGACGGTCATGTCGAATTCGTCCAGGATCAGCGATTGCGCGATATGGCAGGCGAAATCCGAGTTGCCCTTGACCAGCGGCACCGGGCGCCGTCCCCAGCCTTCATCGGCGGACTCGAACTCATCGGCGCAGCCAATGGCGAAGGTCGGGAAGATGGTCGCATCGAAGGCCGAGGCGTGATCGTTGTAGATCAGGATCGCCACGTCCGGCTTGTGCTCGGCCATCCATTTACGCGAGAACTCG
The DNA here is from genome assembly GCA_035487155.1 of Steroidobacteraceae bacterium. Lineage (GTDB taxonomy): Bacteria > Pseudomonadota > Gammaproteobacteria > Steroidobacterales > Steroidobacteraceae > DAIDKA01. Next base: position 46,334 of record DATHMK010000081.1, on the reverse strand, counting down.
AAACCCTTGAAAATCGGCGCCCAGTAGGGCTGCTGCTGTTTTCCCAGATCAATTGCCGCAGCAATCGCGGGAACATGGGAGGTGGTGACACCGGCGGTGATTCTTGCCATTTTTGTCTATAGATCCGGGTTGGACTTGCTGCGAACGCCCTTGGGGTTGCGACCACCCGCGAGCATCATGTTGGAATACTGCTCCTGCGACATCCCGGTCATCGTCGCCACGGCGACCAGATACGGGAAGCCGTCGGTGGAGAACAGCTTGGAGAGAAAGTAGATGTTGCCGCCGTTCTGCATCATCGCCAGGTAGTCACGCTTCAGTACCGCGGTGGCCTGCGCTGCGGTGAGCTTCCAGGGCTTGAGGTACTCGGCCTCATTGGCTTTGAACTTCTCGCGGTTCTCCGGCTTCATCAGCGACATGCAGAACTGATTCAGGTTGAAGCCCTGGCGCGACCGGAAGGTGTTGAACACCAGCGTGCCGGGGATGTCCTCGAATTCATTGAGGTACGGTGACAGTTGCTTGTCGGACATTAGGCTTCCTTCAACCTTGAAAACTGGTACAGACGGTGCGGATTGTCCACCAGGATCCGGCGCTGCAGCTGCGGCTCGGGCGCCATCAGCGGAATCAGATCCACCAGATCCCCGTCATTGGGCATGTGCTTGGCGATGTTCGGATGCGGCCAGTCGGTTCCCCACAGAATGCGATCCGGCGCAGCCTCGATCAGCGCCCGTGCGAACGGCACCGCGTCCGTGAACGGCGGCCCGTTGCTGGAAATGCGTTCCGAGCCGCTGATCTTGACCCAGCAGCGTTCGTTGTTCTTCAGCACGCCCAGCAGCTGCCGGAACGGCTCTTGTTCCAGGCCCGCCTTGGTCGGTGCGCGGCCCATGTGATCGATGATGAAGGGCACCGTCATGTCGCGCAGCAGGTTCGCGTGCTCGACCAGGTCACCGGCATCGAAATGCAGGTCGACATGCCAGCCCAGCGGACGGATGCGCGCGATGATGCGATGGAACTCGCCCATGTCGGGCATACCGCCCAGGTGCTTGACGAAATTGAAACGCACGCCGCGCACGCCCGCGGCATGCAGCTTGTCGAAATCACGCTCGGTGAAACTGTCGTCGGCATTGGCGACGCCGCGATACTGACCGCCGCTGCTCGCGATGGCGTCCACGATGACGGAGTTATCGCTGCCATGACAGCTGGCATTGACCAGCACCGCCCGCTCCAGACCCAGAATGCTCTGCAGCTCCCGGAACCTCTCCAGCGGCGCATCCGGCGGGGTGTAGGTGCGGTCCGCAGCGTAGGGGTATTTGTCGCCCGGTCCGAATATATGACAATGCGCATCGCACGCCCCGGCGGGTGGGCGATACTTGGGCTTGTGGGTATCGGGATCGGGTGCCTTGCAGGTTGGTATCATCAGGTTTGCTTCGCTGGGGACCGCCATGGATGCCATCCCCGGGTAATTTGGTATCGTAGCCGTGCGGCCCAGCGGACACAATCGCCGGAGAGCTCCCAATGAACGCCGAGCCCACCCCGAACCACACCGCCGACGGCGCGGCCGCGCTGCGCAGCGATTTCGCGAACCTCATCGATGGCGAATTGGTCGCCGGGAAAGAATGGTTTGACGTACTGAATCCGGCCACCGGCCTGGCGTTTGCCCGGGCGCCGTCGGTGAACCGCTCCGAGCTGGATGCGGCGGTCGGCGCCGCCCGGCGCGCCTTTGACAGCTGGCGCGCGACCTCCGTGGCTGAGCGTCGGGCGGCCATCGGGCGCATGGCCCAGATACTGACCGACAACGCCGGTGCCCTGGCCGAGCTTCTGACGCAGGAACAGGGCAAGCCGGTCGGCCAATCGCGCGATGAGATCGGTCGCGCGGCCAGCCAGTCCATCGGCATGGCACAAATCATCATCGCCGATGAGCTGCTCGAGGAGAGCGCGCAGCGACGCATCGAACTGAAGTACTTTCCGCTGGGCGTGGTGGGCATCATCACGCCCTGGAATGCGCCGATCAACCTGGCGGCAGGTCCGCTGGTCGCGGCGCTGTACACCGGCAACACCGTGGTGCTCAAGCCCTCACCCTATACCCCGCTGTGCACGCTGAAGATCGCCGCGCTGCTGCGCGAGGTGTTTGCGCCGGGCGTCCTGAACGTGGTGGCCGGCGGGGATGAACTGGGTGAGTGGATGACCGCGCATCCGGGCATCGACAAGATCTCCTTCACCGGTTCGGTGGCAACCGGCAAGAAGGTCATGGCCAGCTGCGCCGGCACCCTCAAGCGCCTGACCCTGGAGCTGGGTGGCAACGATGCGGCCATCGTGCTGGATGATGTGGATCCACGCGCCATCGCGCCGAAGCTGTTCTTCTCCGCCTTCGTCAACAGTGGTCAGGTGTGCATGGCCATCAAGCGCATCTACGCGCATGAGAGCATTTATCCGGAACTGTGCACGGCGCTGGCCGAGGAGGCCACCAAGGCGCGGGTCGGCAGCGGCCTTGAGAGCGGCGTGCAGCTTGGCCCGATTCAGAATCGCGAGCAGTACGACAAGGTGGTCGGCATTCTCAACGACACCGTGGCGCACGGCGGCCGCATCCTCGCCGGCGGTACGGTTCCGGCAGGCCCGGGCTATTTTTTCCCGCCCACCATTGTCGCCGATATCGACGAGCACAGCCGCCTGGTCCAGGAGGAGCAGTTCGGACCCATTCTGCCGGTGCTGAAATTCACGGATGAAGAGGATGCCCTGCGCCGCGCCAACGACACCCGCTTCGGCCTGTCCGGTTCGGTGTGGAGCGCGGATCCGGAGCGTGGCGCGCGCCTCGCCGCACGCCTTGAAGTCGGCACCGCCTGGGTGAACCAGCATCGGGCGACCTCGGCGACGGTGCCGTTCGGGGGCGCCAAGGAATCCGGCCTCGGCCGTCAGTATGCGGCGCTGGGCCTGAAAGGCTACATGGAGCCGCGCGTGATCAGCGTGCTCAAGGGCTAAGATCCCTAGCGCACGCGCGCCAGCAAGCCCATCGTCACCACGATCAGGACGCTGGTGGGCAGCCACGCCAGTAGCACCGGATTCAGGCCGAACACGATGGTGCCGGTTTCGATGAAGCGCTGCAGGAAGAAGAAACCCAGGCCCAGCAGCAGCCCGGCAAGCAGGCGCGCACCCGTGCCCGAAGAGCGCATCGGCCCGAGCACGAATGGAATCGCCAGCAGCACCGCGAAGGCGATGGCACAGGTACGCGCGATGCGCGACCAGAATGCGAACAGATAGGGCTTCGGGTCGAGCGAGTTGGCCTGGTAGTAGCCGATCAGACTCCACAGCGCGCCGCTGGCCAGCTCACCGGGTTCGGACATGGCCAGGTGCAGGAACTGACCGCTGACATTCGAATCGAGCGTCCGCACGCCCTGGGAGCTGGCCAGGACCTGGCCGTTGGCGAAGCGCGATTCGGCGTAGCCGCGCAACACCCAGTGATGCGCGGTACCCGCCAGGGCGCGCGCCGCGCGCCCCACCGCCAGCAGGTGATGGTCGGCGGACAGCTCGAATATCAGCATGCCGCCGTGGGTCTCCCCGTCCTGCGAGTGTTCGACGTCAAGGATCTGATTGCCGTCGCGCACCCAGGCCGAGCCGCCACCGAAGCTGGCATCCGAAAATCGCTCAAATGCCTTCTGCTGGCGCGCGACCTGCTGCAGCGGTGGCGCCAGCAGCTCTCCCAGCAGCAGCTCGACACCGATCAGCAGGACACCGGCGATGAACACCGACAGCGCCAGCCGCCGCACTGAAACCCCCGCCGTCCGTGCCACGGTCAGCTCACTGCCCGAGGCGAGACTGCCCAAGCCCAGCATCGACCCGATGAGCGCGCCGATGGGCAGCAGCTCCCAGGCCTGCTGCGGAACACTGAGCAGGGAGAACCAGAAGGCATCCAGGCTGCCGTAGTGCCCGGTTCCGGTATCGCCCTGCTCGGCGATGAAGGTGAACATCACCGCCAGTGCGATGATCACCGCCATGACCAGTGCCGTGAGCGCCAGTATCCGAGCGACGATGTAGCGATCGAGAATGTTCATGCCGGACTCAGCGCCGGGTCCGCCGGGGTGCGGTTGCGCCATTGCGCCAGCCATGTCGGCATGCGGCTGATCAGCAGCACCGTGACCACGACCACGACATGCGTCCACCACAGTCCGACCGCGGCCGGCAGGGTGCCGTGCTCAATGGCGGTGCGTCCCACCTGCAGCAGGTTGAAGTACAGAATGAACAGCAGCACCGCCAGCCACACCCGCGACAGGCGGCCGCGCCGCGGCCGCAGGTGGCTCAAGGGCACGGCGAGCACGGCCAGCACCAGGCCCATGACCGGCAGCGCGATGCGCCATTGCAGCTGCGCCTGACGCTCCCGGGTGCTGGCCCCGATGAGCTCACGGGTGGGTGCCGCATCCAGATCCGCCGCCACATCGTGCAACGGCGGCATCTGCACGGGAATCGTGAGCGTGGCGAATGACTTGATGATGCGGTACTGGGGGCTGCCGGGCACCCCCTCATAGCGTTCCCCGTCGTACAGCGTAATGGTGAAACTCTGGCCATCCGGGGAGACCGCGTGCCGGGCGCGGCGCGCCAGCGTCACCTCCACCCGGCCGTCGCGGTCACGCTCGATGAAGACATTGGCGAGGGTGCCGTCCGGCAGCGCGTCCTGGGCGTAAACCACGGTTCTGCCACGGCCAAAACTGCGGAAGCGCCCGGGCGCCAGCGGCGCGAACTGCCCGGCATGCGCGGCCGCGCTGCGCAGCGCCAGCACCCGCGCCATCGAAGCCGGGCCCACCGCGAGCGACAGCCATGCCAGAACGGCCGCGACCACCAGCCCCACGGCGATCACCGGGGCATAGATGCGCGCCATGCCCACGCCACAGGCCAGAGCGGCGGTCATTTCGCTGTCGTGATACAGGCGCCCGAAGGCCATGACCATGCCCAGCAGCAGGCCGATGGGCACGAATATGGGCAGGTGCTGCAGGGCGCCCAGGCCGATCAGTGCAAACACGACGTCGTGTGGATACTGATTGTCGGCGGCCCGGCTGAGGACGCGCGCGCCCTCATTGGTCAGCAGGATAAGCATCAGCACCAAGGTCACGGCCAGGGCGCTGGCGATCATTTCCCGCAAAATGTAGCGTTCCAGAAGGCGACCCAAAAACCCTTCCTACGGCAATTCGGTTAGACTTGCGTGTTTAGCCGGCAACCATAGAGCAGACTGCGCTGCACCACAATGGTTCGGGTTGGCGGTACGGCACAAGGTGGAGGTCGATGATGCAGTTTGACGTGTGGTCCAAGTCTTTCTCCGACCCATCCGTGGATTGTATCGCGGCAGGGGTGTTCGAAGAGGGCAAGCTGGGTACGGAGGGGGCCGCCCTGGACCGGGCCAGCGGTGGCCAAATCAAAGCCGTCATCGAGCGCGGCGATTTCAGCGGCCGGAGCGGGGAAACACTGCTGCTGTCGCCATCTGGCCTTAAACCTCAGCGCATCGTGCTGGTCGGTCTGGGCGCCGAATCCGCCTACAACCGCAAGGGCTGGCGCCGCGCCTGTGCCGCGGCACTGACGGCGGCCGGACGCACCCGGGTGAAAAGCGTCGCGCTCGCCATCGAGCGGCCGGCGGCCAAGCAGCTGGACGACTACTACTTCGGACGCTGCGTCGCGGAAATCACCGGCAATGTTCTGTATCGGACCAACGATCTTAAAACCGGCAAGAAACCGCCGGTGCCGCTGATCGAGCGGGTCGCGGCCGGGCCGGTAAGGGCGACCGGCGTGGCGCAGGCCAGACGCGGCCTGGAGCACGGACGGGCAGTGGCCGCCGCCACCGCCATCCAGCGCAATCTGGGCAATCTGCCGTCGAATATCTGCACGCCCAGCTACCTGGCGGATTACGCCAAGGGCCTGGGCAAGCGCCACAGTTCGGTGAAGGTCAAAGTGCTGGACCTGGCGGCAATCAAGCGCGAAAAGATGGGCTGCTTCCTGGCCGTCACCCAGGGCAGCACCGAACCACCGCGCTTCATTGTCATGGACTATCAGGGGCCAAAGGCCTCGCGCACGGCACCCATCGTGCTGGTGGGCAAGGGCATCACCTTCGATACCGGTGGCATCTCCCTGAAGGACCCGGGGGCGATGGACGAGATGAAGTTCGACATGATGGGGGCGGCCTCGGTCATTGCGGCGATCTCGTTCCTGGCCGAGGCCCGCTTGCCGCTGCGGGTGGTGGGCCTGGTGCCCACCTGCGAGAACATGCCCGACGGCCATGCCATCAAGCCCGGCGACATCGTCATAAGCGCCTCCGGGCAGAGCGTCGAAATCCTCAATACCGATGCCGAGGGCCGGCTGATCCTGTGCGACGCACTGAACTATGCGCGCCGCTTCGAACCCTCGATCGTGGTCGATATGGCCACCCTGACCGGCGCCTGCGTCATTGCGCTGGGTGCCCACCACAGCGGCGTCATGGGCAACGACGAGGAACTGGTCGGCGAACTCATCGCTGCGGGCGTACGCACCGATGATCGGGCCTGGCAGCTGCCCATTACCGAGGAGTACGCCGAGCAGCTGAAGAGCAACTTCGCCGACATGGCCAATATCGGCGGTCGCGAGGGGGGTGCCATCACCGCGGCCGCCTTCCTGGGCAAGTTCACCCAGGGGCTGAAGTGGGCGCATATGGATATCGCCGGCACCGCCTATCAGGGCGGCGCGCACAAGGGCGCGACCGGACGCCCGATGCCTCTGCTGACGGATTTTCTGGTGAAGCGCGCCAACGCCGGCTGAGCGTTCTGGCCACGCAACCCTCAGTCACCTTCTATGTGGTCGCGGAGGCCTCGGCGGCCCTGCGACTCGAGGTTGCCTGTCGCATCACCGCAAAGGCCTGGAAAGCCGGCAGCACGGTTCTCATCCAGCACCCCGATCCGGCACAGCTGGACCTGCTGGATGAGATGCTGTGGAGCAAGGGCCAGCAGCTGGACTTCATTCCCCACGAGATCGGTACCGCTGCGCCGCGCCTCGACGGCACGCCCGTGATCCTCAACACCGGCAGCGGGCCCACTGAGGCCGTGGATGTACTGATCAATCTGACCGGCGCGCTGCCCAGCCGGCCGGAACTGGCCACGCGCATCATCGAAATCATCGATGGCGACCCGGCGCTGCGGGCAGCCGGGCGGGAGCGCTTCAAGGCCTACCGAGATCGCGGCTGCGTGCTGGAAAAACACGATCTGTAGGCGCGCGCGCTCAATCGTGGCCGGCCCGCTGGTGCCGGCTATAATGATCGACCCTGTTGCACGGTTGCCGGAATTGATGGACAAGCTCTACGCCCCGCAGGAAATCGAGCGGCGCATCTACGAACGTTGGGAAAAAAGTGGCTGGTTCGCACCCAGTGGCACCGGGGAGCCGTACTGCATCGTCATCCCGCCGCCCAACGTCACCGGCACCTTGCACATGGGCCATGCTTTCCAGCACACGCTGATGGACGCCCTCACCCGGTATCACCGCATGCGCGGTGCCGACACGCTCTGGCAGCCCGGCACCGACCACGCAGGCATCGCCACCCAGATGGTGGTCGAGCGACAGCTCGAGGCCGCGGGCCAGCATCGCAGCCAGATGTCGCGCGATGACTTCGTCGCGCGCGTGTGGCAATGGAAGCAGGAGTCCGGCGGCACCATCTGCGCGCAGATGCGCCGCCTCGGAGAATCCGTCGACTGGGCGCGCGAGCGCTTCACCATGGATGCGGGCCTGTCGCAGGCCGTGGCGGAAGCCTTCGTGCGCCTGCACGAGGAAGGACTCATCTACCGCGGCAAGCGCCTGGTCAACTGGGATCCGGTGCTGCTGACCGCGCTGTCCGACCTTGAGGTGCAGGGCGAGGAGGAGGACGGGCACCTGTGGCATCTGAGCTATCCGCTCGAGGATGGCGGCGGCCATCTCATCGTCGCCACGACCCGTCCGGAGACCATGCTCGGTGACACGGCGGTGGCCGTGAACCCGCAGGATGAGCGTTACCGGCATCTGGTTGGCCGCAAATTGCGCCTGCCGCTCACCGAGCGGCTGATACCGATCATCGCGGATGACTATGTGGATGCCGCCTTCGGTTCCGGCTGCGTCAAGATCACCCCGGCGCACGACTTCAACGACTATGAGATCGGCAAGCGCCACAACCTTGCCCAGATCAACATCTTCACCCCGCAGGCACATATCAACGACAACGCGCCGGCGCGTTTCGTGGGCCTGGACCGCTATGAGGCACGCCGGCGCATCCTGGACGAACTGACCCAGGCCGGCCTCCTCGCGCGCATCGACAAGCACCGGCACATCGTGCCGCGCGGCGATCGTTCCGGCGCGGTACTCGAGCCCTATCTCACCGAACAGTGGTATGTGAAGGTTGAACCGCTGGCCCGCGAAGCGGTGGCCGCGGTACGCGACGGGCGCACCCGCTTTGTGCCGGAAAACTGGTCGCGCACCTACTTTGAATGGATGAAGAACATCCACGACTGGTGCATCAGCCGCCAGCTGTGGTGGGGTCACCGGATTCCGGCCTGGTACGACGCCGCCGGCAAGGTGTACGTAGGGCGCGATGAGGCCGATGCGCGCCTGCGGCACGGGCTTGGCCCTGAGCTGGCGCTGACCCAGGACAGCGACGTGTTGGATACCTGGTTCTCCTCAGCGCTGTGGCCGTTCTCGACCCAGGGGTGGCCGCAGGACACCCCGCAGCTGCGCAAGTTCTATCCCACCAATGTCCTGGTGACCGCCTTCGACATCATCTTCTTCTGGGTGGCCCGCATGATGATGATGGGCCTGAAGTTCATGGGCGATGTTCCATTCCGGGACGTCTACATCACGGGGCTGATCCTGGATGAGTTCGGCGAGAAGATGTCGAAGTCCAAGGGCAATGTGATCGATCCGCTGGATATCGTCGATGGCATCGACCTGGAGTCGCTGCTGACCAAGCGCACCACCGGGCTCATGCAGCCACAGCTGAAGCCCGCCATCGAGAAGCACACGCGGCGCCAATTTCCGCAAGGCATCCCGGCGCACGGCACCGACGCTCTGCGCTTCACGCTGGCGGCACTGGCGACACCGACACGCGAGATCCGCTTCGATCTGGCGCGCGTGGAGGGCTACCGCAAGTTCTGCAACAAGCTGTGGAATGCCGCGCGCTTCGTCATGCTGATGGTCGAGTCCAGTACCGATGCCGCCGTGGCACCGGAGTTTTCAACGGCCGACCGCTGGATCCGCTCGCGCTTCGGACGCCTGCTCGGTGAAGTCGAGAGCGCCATGCAGGAGTACCGCTTCGACTTCGCGGCCAACGCCCTGTACCAGTTCACCTGGTATGAGTTCTGCGATTGGTACCTGGAGCTCACCAAGCCGGTGCTGCAGTCCAGCGCTGCCCAGGCAGGCGCGCGCAGCGCCGCGCGCGCGACGCTGCTGGATATCCTCGAGGCGCTGCAGCGTGCGCTGCACCCGCTGATGCCCTTCATCACCGAGGAGATCTGGCAGAAGGTCGCGCCACTGGCCGCGCGCGCCGGCCCCTCGGTGATGATCGCCCCCTATCCTGTGACCAGTGACTATCCGGCCGATGATGCCGCCGAGCAGGACCTCAGCTGGGTGCAGCAGTTCGTGCTGGCCGTGCGGCAGATCCGCGGCGAGATGAACATCGCTCCCTCGCGCCGCCTCCCGGTGCTGTTGCGGGGCGCGAGCGAGGCGGACTGGCAGCGCGCGGTGCGCAATGGCGCCTCGCTGGAGCACCTGGCGGGCCTTTCCAACATTGAACGCCTGGCGCCCACTCAGGAGGCGCCGCAATCGGCCACGGCAATGCTGGGTGAACTGAACATCCTGGTACCCATGGCGGGGCTCATCGACGCCGCGGCCGAGATCGAGCGGCTGAGCAAGCGTCTCGCCAAAGCCACCCAGGAGCTGGCCAGGACGCGGGCCAAACTGGCCAGCGACACCTTTGTCCGCAATGCCCCGGAGACAGTTGTGGCGGCCGAGCGCGATCGTGAGGTCGAGCAACAGCGCAGCGTGATCGCTTTGCAGGCGCAGCTTGATGACATGCGCAAGCTCGGGCCATGACGGGTACGCCGCAACACAGCCAGGGACTGCTGCGGGCCCTGGCCGCCGTGGAGCGCATCATCCTGGGCAAGCCCTCGCAGGTGCGATTGTGCCTGGCCTGCCTGCTGGCCCGCGGTCATCTGCTGATCGAGGATGTGCCCGGAGTGGGCAAGACCACCCTCGCGCACGCCCTGGCGCATATCCTCGGCCTGGCCTGGCAGCGCGTGCAGTTCACCAGCGATCTGCTGCCGGCCGACATCATCGGGGTCTCGGTGTTCGATCGGGCCACGCAGCAGTTTCATTTCAAGCGCGGACCGCTCTTCACCCAGCTGCTGCTGGCCGATGAGGTCAACCGCGCCAGTCCCCGTACTCAAAGCGCGTTGCTGGAGGCGATGGAGGAACGTCAGGTGAGCGTGGATCTGACGACCTTTCAATTGCCCGAACCCTTCTTTGTCGTCGCCACCCAGAATCCGCACGAGCAGCTGGGCACCTTCGCCCTGCCTGAATCGCAGCTGGATCGCTTCCTGATGCGCGTCAGCCTGGGCTACCCGGATGCAGCCTCCGAGCGACGCCTGCTGCAAGGAGATGAGCCACGCGCGCAGCTGCTGCAGATGCCACCGGCCCTGGATCCGGCGACGATTCTCAACATGCAGCAGGCCGTGCGCCAGGTGCACCGTTCCGAACCCCTGCTCGACTATGTACAGCGCCTGGTGGAACACACCCGCACCCGCACCGACCTGAAACTGGGACTGTCGCCGCGCGCCGCACTGGGGCTGGTGCATGCGGCGCAGGCACACGCCTTCATCGCCGGACGGGATACGACGCTGCCGGAGGATGTCCAGGCGGTGCTGCCAGCGGTGGTCGCGCACCGCCTCGAGCCGCGCGAGGCCAGCCGTGGCGATGCGGATGTGGCCCAGGAACTGATCCGCGCAGTGCCCGTTCCGGTCTGACCCGGAGCTCTGCGATGCGCGCCTTCATGCAACGTCGGATGGCCGCCTGGATCCGACGCCGGCAGGGCACGGATCAGCTGCCGATCAGCCTGCACCGCCGTCGCCTCTACATCCTGCCCACGCGCACCGGCATCGCCTTCGGCGCGCTGTTGCTGCTGATGCTCATTGCCGGCCTGAACTATGCCAACAGCATGGCGCTGCTGGTGACCTTTCTGCTGGCCGCCCTGGGGCTGGTGGCCATGCATGGCTGTCATCGCAATCTTCTGGGATTGAACGTGACCGAACTGTCCTCGCAGGACAGCTTCGCGGGCCGTCAGGCCACGCTGCAACTGCGGCTGACCAACACTACCACGCAGCCGCGTGTGGCCCTTGAACTGGATGGCACCGGCGTGGCGCCGACGATGTGCACCGCCCCGGCCAATGGCGAGGCGTTGATGACGCTGCAGCTCGCCACCCCGCGGCGTGGCCTGATGCCCGTTGAACGGCTGCGACTGGCGAGCAGCTGGCCCTTCGGGCTGTTTCGCGCCTGGACCTGGATGCACGTGACGCATGACGTGATCGTGTATCCGCACCCCGAGGGGCACCGGCCGCTGCCGCAATGCGCCGGTGAGCGCAGCGGCGGCGCACCGCGCGAGTCCGCCGAGGCGGATGAATGGGCCACGCTGCGCGCCTTTCGTGACGGGGACTCCCCGCGTCAGGTGGCCTGGAAGGCCTATGCGCGCGGTGCCCCGCTGCTGGTCAAGGAGTACACCGCCAGCGGCGGCTCGGAGCGCCTGTTTGACTTCGCGGCGCTCGCGGGCCTGGATACCGAGCAACGCCTGTCACAGCTTGCGCGCTGGATCCTGATGTGCGCGGCCGATGGCGAGCGCTTCGGGCTGCAGCTGCCGCACAGCTTCATCGACCTGGACCAGGGCCAGGTGCATCGCCAGCGCTGCCTGCGCGCGCTCGCCCGGTTCGGCAGCGAGGCACCCGCCCGTGCTTGAATACGCGCCAGGCCCGAAGCGCGCCACCCACTGGATGCTCGGCGCCTATGTCGGTGGCGCGCTGCTGCACCTGGGCCAGGTGCCCCTGTGGGTGATCGCTTTGGCCGGCGGCGGTGCCGCCTGGGCGCTGGCCGCCGCGCATGGCCGTGCGCGCCTGCCCGGACAGTTGTTCAAGGTGCTGCTCACTCTGGCGCTCACCGGCACGGTGCTGGCCATGTTTCACACCCTCAACGGGTTGAACGCGGGCTCGGCGCTGCTGGTGCTGATGGGCGCCATCAAGCTGCTGGAGGCGGTGTCGCGGCGCGACCGCCTCATTGTGGTGGGTGTCAGCTTCTACCTGCTCATCGCCGCCTGCCTGGCCTCGCAGGAACTGCTGCGCGCGCCCCTGTACCTGCTGCAGGCCTGGGCGTGCTGCACGGCGTTGCTGTACGCCGCCCATCCGCACGCGCCCATCACCTCGCCGCAGGCGGGGCGGCTCAGTCTGCGCAGCCTCATGCTCGCCTTGCCTCTGGCGCTGCTGCTGTTCGCGCTGTTCCCGCGCCTGGCGGGCGCGTTCTGGTCCATGGGCGCTTCCGGACAGGCGCAGACCGGCCTGTCGGACACCATGAGTCCGGGGAGCATCTCCGAACTGGGCAATTCGGTCGATCCGGTGTTTCGCGTCTGGTTCAGCGCCGCGCCGCCACCACCCCAGGAGCGTTACTGGCGCGGACCGGTGCTGCATGACTTCGATGGCTACACCTGGACACGCGCGCACGGCGCCTACCGGGCCGAGACCTTGCAGTACCTGGGTCCGGGCTATCACTACCAGATCAGGCTAGAGCCGGACTCGACGCGCTGGTGGCCGGCACTGGATACCGTGCAGAGCGCCACAGCGCCCGGCACCGCCATCACCCCGGACCGGCAGCTGGAGGCCTATCGACCGGTCCATGATGCGGTGAGCTACGCGGCGATCTCCTACACCAGCACCCGCTCGCGCGAGCCCCTGTCGCGCCTCGCGCAGCGATTCGATACAGCGCTGCCGGAAGGACGCAACCCGCGCAGCCAGGCCCTGGCGCGACGCCTGCGCGCGGCCGCACCGGATGTACCGGCCTACGTGGCCAGCGTCGTGGCCCTGTTCCGCGACGGTCATTTCGAATACACCCTGACGCCACCGCTCCTGGACCTGAACTCGGTGGATGACTTCCTGTTCAACACCCGGCGCGGTTTCTGCGGCCACTTCGCCTCGGCATTCGCCATGCTCATGCGCGCCGGTGGCGTGCCGGCGCGCGTCGTGACCGGCTACCAGGGCGGGGAGTGGAACCCCATCGGCGGCTACTTCCTGATCCGGCGTTCGGATGCCCACGCCTGGGTGGAAGTATGGGAGGAGGAGCGCGGCTGGGTACGCGTCGATCCCACTGCCGTGGTGGCACCCGAGCGCCTGCGTCGCGGCCTCCTGGACCTGCTGCCCGAGGCCGGATCGGTGCCGGAGCGGCTGCTGCATGAGTTCTCCTGGCTGCAGCAGGGTCACCAGGCCTGGGACGCACTCAATGCCTGGTGGAGCACCCAGGTGCTCGCCTACAACTACGGCTCACAGCTGCGCCTGCTGGAGCGATTGGGCTTTGGTGATCCGGGCTGGCAGCAGCTGGGCTGGCTGCTCGCGGCTGCGCTGACCCTGTGGCTGATGGTGATGGGCTGGCAGTTCAGCCGGGTCCGCGCGGCCCGCGGCCCGGATCGCCTGGCACGCGCCTATCTGCGACTGTGCGCGCGGCTGGCGCGCCAGGGGCTGGCGCGCCAGCCACACCAGGGATCGCTGGCCTACGCGGCCACCATTCCGGTGGGGTCCGAGTGGGCCACCCAGGCCCGTGAACTGCTGGCGCTTTACACCCGGCTGCGCTTTGGGCGGCAGGAACCGGACCTGCAGCAACTGCGGGAGTTCGAACGCGAGGTCAGCCGGTGGCGGGCGCCGCGGGCTACCCGCGGATCTGACTAACCCTCAGCGCGCGCGCGCGAGGGTCCCGGGCCGGCGCACCGGCGGGCCGCCTATGGCAGGCCCCTTGCGCGCATCGTATACAGCCCTGCTCCCCACTGCGGCGGGAGCATAGGCATGGCGCGTCACCCGGGTGGGCAGCGACATCGAGGGCGTCCGGTGCAGCCGATGCGGCACATCGCCCCAGGCACTGGCGCCACCCACGATGCACAGCATCAGGCCCCACCACGCAATGCCGCGGTCAACCCGCCTCATACTCATCATAAATGTCCAGCTCCTGCATCTTGCGGGTCAGCGTGTTGCGGCCCCAGCCAAGGAGTTTCGCGGCACCCAGTTTCTTGCCCAGGGTGCGCTGCATGGCGATGCCGATGAGCGCCTTTTCCAGAAGTGGAACTGCCTGATCCATCAAGCGTGCGGCCCCGTCGTGCGCCTGCTGCTGGCCCCACAATTCCAGTGCACTCACCCAGGGATGCTTTCCGGGCGACAGTTCCAGCGCCAGCCGCAAATCCGGCGGCAGGTCCTGCGCTGTGACTTCGCTGGCGGGCGCCAGCGCGGTCAGCCGGCGGCACAGATTTGCAAGCTCCCGGACATTGCCCGGCCAGCTGTAGTCGGCCAGCAAGATGCGGGTCTGAGCATCCAGGCGCTTGGAGGCGGTTCCGAGCTCCTGGGCCGCAACTCGCATGTAGTGATCCATCAGCTCCGGAATGTCCTCGCGGCGTGCGCGCAATGGCGGCAGGTCCATGCGCATGACATTGAGCCGATGGAACAGATCCTCGCGGAACTTGCCGCTGCGGACCTGGTCCTCCAGCGGCTGGTGGGTCGCGGCAATGACCCGCACATCCACCTTGACGGGAATCTGGCCGCCGACGCGATAGAACTCCCCATCGGCCAGCACCCGCAGCAGGCGCGTCTGCATGGGCAGCGACATATCCCCGATCTCATCCAGGAACAGGCAACCCCCGTCAGCCTGCTCGAAGCGACCGCGACGCAGGCTGTCCGCGCCCGTGAACGCCCCCTTTTCGTGCCCGAACAGTTCGGCCTCCATGAGTCCCGAAGGTATGGCGGAGGTGTTGATCGCCACGAACGGGCGCCCGGCGCGAGGACTGTGTTCGTGCAGCGCGCGGGCGGCCAGTTCCTTGCCGGTGCCGGATTCACCGGTAATGAGCACGGTCATGCTGGTGCGCGACAGGCGACCGATGGCGCGGAATACCTGCTGCATGGCCGGAGCGCGCCCCAGGAATCCGGACATGCCCGGCGCTGCCTGCGCCGGCACAGTGCCGAGGACATGCGTCGTGGCGGCCCGCTTCACCAGGTCAACGGCGTGGTGAATGTCAAAGGGTTTGGGCAGGTACTCGAACGCGCCGCACTCATACGCCGAAACGGCACTGGTGATGTCCGAGTAGGCGGTCATCACAATGACCGGAAGCTGCGGGCGCGTGTCATGGATCCTGCGCAACAGATCCCAACCAGGCTCTCCCGGCATGCGCACGTCCGCCATCAGTACGTCGGGAACCTGCGTACGCAGTGCGGCGAGCGCCCCTTCGGCGCCATTGAAGGTGGTCGGTGTCATGCCGTCGATCTTCAGGGCACGCTCCAGCACCCAACGGATCGAGCAGTCGTCATCCGCGAGCCATACACGCACCGGTTGATTTCGCATTATTGACGAGCCTCGTTTACTTGGTCGGCCAGCAATGGGCCGGCAAAATCCCCAATGCGCGCCGCCTGGCGGGTAACGGCTACCGTGTCGGCGCGGGCCACAAGTTGGACCACCAATAAGGTGGTGAGCAGATGGGCGGCGAGCAGCACCGTCAGTGCCGCGGTCAGGCGCAATTTGCCACGCTCGGTCCAGATCAGGCTTTCCCGTTTCCTCGCAGCTTTGCTCATGCCTAGAGGCTAGCGATCCGGGTATAAAAACGTCGTGAATAAAAAAGCCGGCGGGCTCCTGTGCGGCCGCTCAGCGCTGCCGGGCGGGAACGGGCCCGCCACCGAGGGCCTGGAACAGCGCGGCCGTGTCGGCCAGGCGGTTGGTCTGGGCTACGACCAGGGCAATCTGGGCCTGCAGGTAATTCTGCTCGGCGAGCACCATGTAAAGGTAGTTGACCGAACCCAGCTCCAGCTGCCGGCGCGCGATGTTGTAACTGTTCTCCGCGGCGTGGGCCGCCCTGGCGCTCGCTTCCAGCACCGTCGCATCGGTGCTCAGGGCATGCAGTGCGTCCGCGACATTCTGAAACGCCTGCAGGACGGTGGACCGATACGCGGCTCCGGCCGCGTCCAACGCCGCCTCGGCGCCGCGTTTCTTGTGCAGCAGGCTGCCGCCGGTGAACAGTGTCTGAGTGAGGCTCGCCCCGGCACTCCAGAATCCGGTACCGGACCTGAACAGGTCCGACATCAGCGTAGCGACACTGCCGTCACCTGCGGTGATCGTAAGTTGTGGCAGCATGTTGGCCACGGCGACCCCGACCTGCGCGGTGGCGGCATGCAGTTGCGCCTCGGCGGCCTGCACGTCCGGGCGCCGCTCAACCAGACGCGAGGGCACTCCCAGAGGGATCCGGGTCGGCAGTTGCAGATCCGAGAGTTCGAATTTCAGCACTGGTGCATCCGCCGGCAGATGCCCGGTCAGCATCGCCAGCTGGTGGCGCTGCACCTCGATCTGGTGACGCAACGGCGGCACGGTCGCCTCGGCCTGGGCCAGTGCGGTCTCCTGGGTGGCGACATCTGCTTCCGCAACGGCACCCAGCGACAGTGAATGCCTCAGCACCGCCAATGCTTCGGCATCAAGGGCCACGATGCGCTCGGTCTGACGCAACTGTTCCTGCAATCCGGCCATCTGCACCGTGGCGGCAATCACGTTGTTGATCAAGGTCAGATAGGTTGCATCCAGCTCATAGCGTGCGGCATCCGCGCTGGCCAGCAGCGACTCCACCTGCCGGCGGTTGCCGCCAAACAGATCGGGCACGAACGAGACTGTCACCTGCGGGGTATAAAGATTGAACAGCGCTTCACCGGAGCCCAGGGTCGGTGACAGCACGCCCACGGCGTTATGCTGGCGGCTGGCGGCAAAACCCGCCTGGACCTGCGGCCAGTAGTTGCCGCGCTGGGCGGCTGCCGCCTCGAGTGCTTCGCGCAAGGAGGCCTGCGCCGCACTCACATCAGGATTAGCCTTGAGCGCCTCGGCCACCAGCGCGTCCAGTTGCGGGGATTGGAACTCCTGCCACCAGTTCTGCTGGAGATCCTGGCCGGCCAGGAAATGCTGCGCTGAACCCACCGGGCCATCCACTGCCACCGTCTGCTCCGGGACCGGCTCGGGCAGGTAGGCGCTCACGGCGGGGGCTGCGGGCTTCCTGAAATCCGGTCCGACTGCGCACGAGCACAAAGCGCCCAATGCCAACCCAACCGCCAAGTAACTGACTTTACGCACGCGCGGGCTCCGGTGCCGGGGCCTGCTGGCGCGAAAATGCCAGGATCAGAACCGGCAGAACCAACATGATCAGCACCGGGGCCAGCAGCATTCCGCCCACCACCACCAGCGCCAGCGGCTTCTGCACCTGCGAGCCGATGCCGCTGGACAGCGCAGCGGGCAGCAGACCCACGCAGGCCACGATGCAGGTCATCATGACCGGCCGCAGCTGCGTACGACAGGTGTGCAGGATGGCCGGAACCTGCTCCATGCCTGACTGCAGACTCAGATTGTAGTAGGAGATCATGAGAATGCCGTCCATCGCGGCAATTCCGAACAGCGCGACGAAGCCGATGGCGGCGGAGACGCTGAACGGCGTCCCGGTCACAAACAGGGCAAAGATGCCGCCGGTCAACGCCATCGGGATGACGCTGGCTGCCAGCAGCACATCCACCAGATTGCCGAAGTTGATGAACAGCAGCAGACAGATCAACACGATGGCCAGCGGTACGACCACCTCCAGGCGGCTGATGGCCTCCTGCAGGTTGCCGAATTCCCCGACCCAGTCCAGGTGATAGCCCCCGGGTATGGCGACCTGGGAGGCGATCTTCTGCTGCGCTTCGAGCACGGCGCCGCCCAGATCGCGACCGCGGACGCTGAACTTGATGGGCACATAGCGCTCCTGCTGTTCGCGGTAGATGAATGAAGCCCCGGATGTCAGATGGACGTTCGCCACATCCTCAAGGGGTACCGATACATCCCCGGTGCCGGAGGGATTCGGTACCAGGATGGGAATTCTCTCGATGGCATCCAGGCTCTGCCGATAGGGTGCGGCCAGGCGCACCACCATGGGGAAATGCCGATCGCTGCCATCCTCGTAGACATCACCGGGGCTTTGACCCCCGATTGCGGCCTGGACCACGGCATTCACGTCCCCGGGTGCCAGGCTGTAACGGGCGGCGCGCTGCCGGTCGACATCGATCCTGATGGTGGGCTGCCCCAGCGACCTCAGCACCGCCAGGTCCGTGATGCCCGGCACGGTCGCCATGACCGCTGCGATTTTGTTGGCCGTACTCTCGAGCACCTCCAGGTCACCGCCGAATACCTTCACTGAATTCTCGCCCTTGACCCCCGATGCCGCCTCTTCCACGTTGTCTTCGATGTATTGCGAGAAATTGAAATCGACGCCAGGGAACTGCTCGCCCAGCCGCGTGGTCATCTGCTGCGTCAGCTTTTCCTTGTCGATACCGCTCGGCCAGGTATTGAACGGCTTCAACGGGACAAAGAATTCGGCGTTGAAGAAGCCGGTGGCGTCGGTGCCATCATCCGGTCGGCCGTGCTGCGAGACGACGGTCTGCACCTCCGGATAGCCGCCGATGATGTTGCGCATCTGGTTGACATAGCCATTGGCTTCCTCCAAAGAGATCGAAGTCGGGAATGTGGCGCGAATCCACATGTTGCCCTCCTCGAGCTTCGGCAGGAATTCCAGTCCCAGTGAATGCACGGCAATCAGCGTCACGGCTGCCAGCAGCGCGGTTCCGCCAAAGGTCAGGATCCGATTGGCGATCACGAAATCCAGCACTGGGTCGTAGACCTTGCGCAGCCAGCGGATGACCACGGTCTCCTTCTCGTTGACGCGCTCGGGGAACAGCAGCGAACTCAAGGCGGGCGCGACGGTGAAGGTTGCCAGCAGGCCGCCAGCGATGGCGTAACCGTAGGTCTTCGCCATCGGCCCGAAGATGTGCCCTTCGATGCCTGACATGGTGAACAGCGGCACGAAGCCTGCGATGATGATCGCCGCGGCAAAGAAGATGGACTGACTGACCTCCGCCGCCGCCGAGGCGATCACGGCCGTCTTGCCGCGAAAGCCACTGGGAACCCTGATCCGATCAAGTGCCGTGGCTCCCAGTCCACGGCGCGCGCTCGCATGACCCAGGTGCCGGAAGATGTTCTCCACCATGATGACCGTGGCATCCACGACCAGCCCGAAGTCGATGGCGCCGACCGACAGCAGATTGGCCGATTCACCCCGCACCACCATCAGCCCGATCGCAAATGAGAGCGCGAATGGAATGGTCATGGATACGATGAAGGCGCTGCGCAGATCTCCAAGGAACAGCCACTGGAGCATGAAAATCAACACCACACCCGCGATCATGTTGTGCAGAACGGTATGGGTTGTGACCTGGATCAGATCACTGCGATCATAGATCCGCTCGATGCGTACGCCCGGCGGAAGGATCCCCTGCGTGTTGATTCGGTTGACCTCGGCTTCCACGCGTTTGATGGTCGGAATGCTCTGCGCACCGCGCCGCATCAGGACGATGCCCTGGACGATGTCATCATCAGCCTGGTGCCCGGCGATGCCCAGCCTGGGCTGGTGACCGATCTGCACCTCGGCGACATCAGACAGGTAGATCGGGACGCCTTGATTGCTGGTCAACAGCGTGTGCCGTACATCATCCACGGAGTGGATCAGACCAACGCCCCGGACCACGGTGGCCTGTGGTCCAATGTTGACGGTCTGTCCGCCGACGTTGATGTTGGCATTGCCGATCGCCTGCAGTACCTGCGGCAATGACAGCCCGTAGTGCACCAGGCGGCCCTGGTTGATGGCAATTTCGTAGGTCTTGGTCTTGCCACCCCAGCCGGTGACATCGATGACGCCCGGAACCGCCTTGAAGCGCCGCTCGAGCACCCAGTCTTCGAGGGTCTTCAGATCGGTGACCGAGTAGCCCGGCGGACCCTTCACCTGGTAGCGGAAGATCTCGCCAATCGGACTGGTAGGGGAGATCTGCGGCTGGGCATTGTTCGGCAGTGCGCTCAGCTGCGCGAGGCGATTGACTACCCACTGCTCCGCCTGCTCGTAGGTGAAGTCATAGGTGAACTGGATCTTCACGTCGGACAGTCCGAACAGTGAGATGGTACGGATGGCCTGTACGTTGGGAATACCTGCCATCTGGATCTCGATGGGAATCGTGATGTAGCGCTCGATTTCCTCCGCCGACTGTCCCGTGCTCTGCGTGACAATATCCACCAGCGGCGGCACCGGATCCGGATAGGCCTCGATATTCAGCTGCATGAAGCTGGCGATGCCGGCCATCAGCGTCAAAGCCAGCAACGCAACCACGAGCACGCGCTGCCTCAGCGCGAAACTGACAATCGCATTCATGCTCAGTCGCCGGTCACGGCCCGGTCAATGAACAGACTTCCGCGGGTCACCACCCGCTCACCGAGCTTCAGTCCATCGAGCACCTGCACGCCTCCGGTGTCAGTGCGTCCCACTTTGATCGTGCGCAGGCCGATGACCTGATCCTGGCCACTGCCCTGCACCACCCATACATGCGCGTCGGTGCCGTCGTAGACGACGGCCGATTCGGGAACCGACGGGGACGGCGTGCCGGCGCTGGTGATGATGCGGAAGGTCGCGAACATCTCCGGCTTCAAGGCCCCATCCGGATTCGGGATCTCGGCGCGAACCGGCAGACGATGGGTATTCGGATCCACCTGGGCGGCGACGTAGGTCACGCGCGCCTTGAAGACCTTGGCCGGAAAGGCACTCACGTTCACTTCCACCGCCTGCCCTTTGCGGATCAGCGGCGCATCCTCCTCGCGCACGTTGGCGACCAACCAGACGCTGGAGACATCCGCCAGCGTGAACAGCGGCGTCCCGGCGCCGGACTGCACGTACTGTCCGGGGCCGACCTGTCGGTCGACGACCACACCACTGATCGGCGCCTCCAGCGTGGCGTTGGCATCCATGCGATCGCTGGTCTCCAGCGCGTCGATCTGGGAGTCTGACTTGCCGAGTATCCGCAGCCGATTGCGGACCGCCTTGAGCGCCACTTCAGCCGTGGCCAGGTCCGCCTGCGCCTGTTGCCAGTCCTGCAGGCTGCCGCCCTTGGCTTCATACAGGCCGCGCTTGCGCGCCTCATTGGCCCTGGCGAGCCTGCTCTGGGCCACGGCTGCGATCAGGTCATTCTGCGCCTGCACGAATTCGGCGGCATCTATGGTCGCCAACGGCGCACCGCGGGTCAGGACGTCTCCTGGTTTTGCCACCACGCGCGTGACGCGCCCGGAAAACGGCGAATACACCGGAGTGGTGAGATCGCCATTCAAGGCGATGCTGCCATCGGTGACCTCGATGCTCTGGAAGTCGCCGCTGGCCACCGCCGCAACGGAAAGCGTCTTCAATTGGGCTTCAGTGGGTCGAAAGGTTCCAGCAGGCGGTGGTACATCGGCGATGGCCGGTGGAGTCGCCGACATCCCACGACCCAGGCGCACCGCTGCGACAACCACCAGCATTGCCCCTGCGATGATTCCCAGCACGCGCAGCTGCCTGTTACGCGGCCACGCGTGACGCTGCGGATCTTCGACTATCTGTGATGCTGATTCGGACATGGCCAATCCCCAAGCGCTGCGACCTGAGCAGACGCTAACGAAATCCACGTAAGAAGTCCGTTATAAAAAGGCCGCGATCAATGCGACAGATGTCTGCTTCCGGAAATGTCGGCTGCCTGAAATGTCGGCTGCCTGAAATGCAGAAAGCATTAAGAAACCATTCAGAAAAACCCGCGCGGCGCATGCGCGGCTTTTTTTTACGGAAATCGGTCTTGGCGGCAAAAGCGCTGAAGCAGAGGCTAGCGCCACGTCGTCGAACGACGAACACCGTGAGATCAGATTCCTATGGAGAAAATCATGTTGTCCAGAATCGCCATACTCGCAGTAGCGGCTGTCGCAAGTGTCGGACCTGCATTTGCGGCATCCGGCTGTGATCCCATCTTCATGCAGCAAGTCCGACAGTGCTCGCAGATTGTCGACAACCTTCGCCCGGAGAAGAGCGGACAGGCCCGCGTCTTCGCCAGCGATGGTTCCGAATTCACGGCCGGCCAGGCCCTGTGGATGCAGGGACAATTGCGCAAGGTCGAGCGGCTCTGCAGCCAGTCCACATCGGAGAGCCAGGCCGAAGCATCGGCCACGCTGGCTGCAATCCAGGATCTGCTGCGCTCGCATCAGCGCGCTTCGAGTTGAGAGCAACGGTTGCCGAACCAGTCGCGCCGTGGAGCTAGCCCCTCCGCGGCGCGCCGCTCAGCGATGATGCGCGCGAACCAGAGTCAGGACTTCGGTCAGTTCAGGCAGTGCATGGGTTTCATCGTCGCGGTTGCATTCGGCCAGAACCGCGCGCAGCTTGCCTTTCATCCACAGCGCCTCCCCAGCCGTATACTCACTGCCATCGTAGGCAAACACCCGGGCCTGTCCGCCCTTCTCCGGACGCAGTGAGTCCACCAGGCGCTCCGCTCTGATGATGGAATCCGTGAGCGTGCGGCTGCAGCGTGCGTCGGCATGACCCGGAAGAATCGGCAACACCAGGATCAATACCGCCGCGAGGTTGCGTCGCGCCACTTAAGTGCCGCCCCCGGCCAATGACTGCGGGTCAACGACCAGCCGGTAACCGACGCCGGCCTCGGTGATGATGTGCCTGGGACGACCGGGATGGGCTTCCAGTTTGCGGCGCAGGCTGCCGATGTACACGCGCAGCGCCTGGGAGTCGTCACGGTGCGGGCCCCAGACCTCCTTGAGCAGGGTTGAATGGGTGACAATCTGGTCCTGGTGACGGGCCAGGGTTTCGAGGATGCGGTGTTCCAGGGGAGTCAGTCGCACCTCGGTGCCGTCAGTGCGCCGGGCCGTACGCTTGCCCAGGTCCACCGAGGCACTGCTCAAGTGCAGAACTCCCATGGGCAGCTCGCCACGCACGTGGCGCCGCAGGATGGCCCTGATCCTGGCCACCAGTTCAGGGGCACTGAAGGGTTTGAGAACATAGTCGTCGGCGCCCTTCTCGAAGGCGCGAACCCGTTCGGCCTCCGCGGTGCGCGCCGAAAGCACCACGATCGGCACGGGCGACCAGGCGCGAATGGTCTGGATCACGTTGATGCCATCGCCATCCGGGAGCGCCAGATCCACCAGGATCACGTCGGGTCGGTACAGTCGCGCGTCTCTTTCCCCGGCGCGCGCCGTTTCCGAGATGACAACACGAAAGCCACTGCTTTCGAACAGGATCCGCAGCACGTCCTGAATGGCCTTGTCGTCCTCGACGATCAGGACCAGATGCATCGCAAGAGTCACGAAATCGCGCTCTCGGCTCTGGCTTGCCACGGCTTACGGGGCAGATTGACCTCGATGCGGGCGCCGCCCGCACTGCCTTGCATGCCGCGGATCTCCCCGCCATGCAGCCGCGCCACGGCGCGGCATATCGCCAGCCCCAGCCCCACCCCGCCGGCGTTGTCCTCGACGCGTCCGCGTTCGAACTTGTCGAACAGTCGCTCCGGGTCCGCAAGTGGAAAGCCCGGGCCGTCATCCTCCACGCTGATGACGACATTCTGTTCGGAAGTCTGCGCTGCGATGGTGATGATCGTGCCGGGCGGGGTGTACTTGATGCAGTTCTCGATCAGGTTGTTCAACATCTGGACGATGAGCTTGCCCTCCACATAAAGGGCAGGTGTACCGGCGGGTATATCGACTTGAATCTGCCGCGAGCCCAGCCGACTCTCCGCCTGCTGTATCGACTGGCTCACCAGCTCATCAAGCATCTGCCACTCACCCTTGACGACGCTGTCGGCTGTCTCCAGGCGCATCAGCTCCAATACATTGGACAGCAGCTCCGTCATGTCACGCGCCTTGTCCTCGATCAGCCGGCCAAGGGTGGTGCGCCGATGCAGATCCAGTGGAAAGCCCTCGTGAGCCATCATGCTGCCCGCGCCAGCGATCGCGGATAGCGGCGTTCGCAGATCGTGGGAGATCGAAGCTAGCAGGGTATTGCGCAGCACGGCGCGTTCTGCGGCCAACCGCGCGCGCTGTACCACCTCGACCAGGTGTACGCGTTCCAGCGCCAGGGCCAGCTGGCTGGACAGGCTCTCGAGCAGCCGGCCCTGTTCGGGAAGCATCGCCCGGCGCCTGTCCGCCGGCGTCACGATGAGCACGCCGTGCGGTTCCTGGCTGCCGGTGAGCGGCAGATACATGTCGCGCTCGAAGGCGAAATGATCCGTTCCCAGACCCGCCCGTTGGCGGTGCTCTATCACCCAGTGACAGATCTTCTGATCAACGCGCCGGCTGCGACCATCGCGCGCGGGCAACGGATCGCTGAGGCGACCGCGTTCATCCCAGGTCAGGACCGTGACGCGGCTGCGCGCCACCTCGGTGATATGCCGTTCCGCCACCGCGGCCATGGTCGAGGCGTCGCGGGTCACCGCCAGATCGCGGCTCAGAGCGTACAGGACTGCGGTTTGGCGTTCACGCGCCACGGCCGACACTGTCTGCTGGCGCACGGCTGAGACCAGACTGGCAATGATCAGGGCCACCACCAGCATCACGACAAAGGTCACCACGTAATGCGGGTCAGACACCCAGAAGCTGAATCGCGGCGGAATGAAGAGGTAATCGAATGCGGCGATATTGGCGATCGCGCACAGCACCGCCGGCCCGCGTCCGAGCCGCAACGAAGCCAGCGTCGCCCCCAGCATGTACACCATCACCATGTCGATGAGGTCAAAGTGATCAAGCATCGGCAAGGCGATCGCGGTACACAGCCCGGTCAAACCCAGAGCCCCCAGATACGCCGTCCAGCGGCGCGAGCGGAACCAGTAGCCGCTGTCAGCATGCTCGTCGACTGGGCTTCGGGTCGAATCGCGGGGAACCACGATCACATTCGCCACCAGCCCATGGCGCATGATCTTCGACACCAGCGTCGAGTGCCCGGGTCGCAAACGCAGCCGCTGTCGCGGCGCCCCGATCAGCAAGCTCCCGGCGTCGCACAGGTCTACATATTGAATCAGCGCTTCGGCGGCATCGGGCGCTTCGAGGGTCACGGTTTCGGCACCGAGGGATTCGGCCAGGCGAAACAACTCCAGTCGCGAATCCCGGCCGACAGCGCTGAACTTAACCGGCGTTTCGACACCGACTACGGTCCAATGCACACCCAGTGCAGTGGCAAAGCGCCGGCCGGCGCGCAGGATCTGCTCGGCGTAGACATATTCCTCATCGGGAGCGATGGCGACCACCAGTCGCCCGCTGGCATCTGCGGATTGGGATTCACTGCGTGGCCAGTCCCCCTCGCCGGCCGCTGCGGACATGGAATCTCCGGTCTCGGCCATTGCCTCACGCATTCATTTCTCTCTTGGTCTTCAGCCAAGTCGCTACCCACCTTCTGAGACTAGTGCAGGGCGCGTCAAGAAGGCGTTAAAAAAACGCGCAGCCGCGTTGCGATCCGCCAACAACGAGCGCGCACCATCGTGGACTGTCCGCACGATTTTCTGAGCAGCCATAGTGCAGCGCCGTTTTCGAACCGGACTGACGGTGCGCGACGCGGATCATTTCTTAATGCATCTCTAATACGGAGCCGCAATCGGCACGCATTCTGCGCCGCGAATCAGTGATGCAAAAATTTTTATTAACGGGTTTGTGTATATACGAATTTTTTTACGCCCTTACGATGCTTTGCCGTGAGTGACTCAAATCCGCCACACGGGGAGTGTCTGAGAATGACTTTCAGGGAATGCCAAACAAAATCGCGCTTGATGACGCCGCGCATCAGGCGCTGCACACGAACCTCTTCCATCATCGTGCTCGCCCTCGGCCTCGCGCCATTGGTCGCGAGCGCCGTAGATCCGGCCACAGTTGTCGAAAGTGAGAGCGCCTCTTTTGGCGCAATCGTCGGCGTGCTGACGGACGGCAAGAAGGCGCCCGTCAGCCATGCGACGATCACCGCCACCCGCGACAATGGCAGCAGCATCCGCGCAACGATTTCGGGGACGGATGGCACCTATTCGTTCTCGGACCTTACTGCAGGCAATTGGAAGCTGTCGGTTCGCACCACGGGCACCAAGGATGCCAGCGCGGGGTCACTGACGATCAAGCCGGGTGCCGCCACGCGCTACGATGTCACCCTGACAGCACCGGCCGCGGCGGCCCCCGATGGCTTTCTCGCCACGCTGACGCGTGCCGTGGGCTACTTCACCCTGCCGGACGCCAGGACGGTTCACACGCTTACAACCGCTGACAATACCGGCGGGGGTTCCGGCGCTGCCGCGGCGGCGCCCGCACCCGCGCCAGCACCGCCGGCCGCGCCCGCGCCCAGCGTTCCTTTGGCGCTGACCACACCGGATCCGCCGTCGACAAACGATACCCATACTCCGCTTGCCAATATTTCCGATGCGGGGTGGGTGAACGGCAACACGCGCGAGACGACACCCATATTCGACACCAAGTTCTTCACCCCGGAGATCCGGTTCGATGTGAATTACCTGCACGATGACAATGGTCCGCATGACGATACGATCGTCGGCTCCACGGAGGAGTTCCGCTCCGACGAGTTCCAGATCGAGCAGGTGAGCTTCGGCGGCAACTTCCATTGGGATGGGGTGCAGGCCCGCTTTCTGTCCATGATGGGTCTGTTCTCCACCGCGACCATTCGCAACGATGCCAGCAATACCAATATCGGCCAGTGGGATCTGGCCGACGCCTATCGCTATCTGTCCGAGGCGAATGCCGGCTATCACTGGGACAATGTGGGACATGGGCTCAATGTCGACGCCGGTATCTTCGTTTCCTACATCGGGCTCTTCAGCTACTACAATTTCGACAACTGGACCTATCAGCCCTCGTTCGTGTCCTCCAACACGCCATGGTTCTTCAACGGTTTGCGCATCCAGTTCTGGCCGACTCAGAACCTGAAGATTGAACCATGGTTGATCAACGGCTGGCAGGCCGACGCGAAGTTCAATCACGATCCGGGCTTCGGCGGACAGATACTGTGGGAGTCAGACAACGTCAAGCTGGTGTTCAACAGCTACTTTCTCGGCGAGGACAACCTCAACAGCGGCAGCGGCGTACCCAATAACGGCGGCGGCGATGTGGCAATCGGCCTTCCCAATCCGCTGGCCCCGCCCATCAGTTACAACCACGTGCATCGCATACACGAGGATGACAGCATTGTCTGGCGCTATTTCGAGGCCGGCCAGGGCGGCAAGGACTTCTACGGCATATCGCGGATGGCGCTGTCGTTCACCGCGGATATCGGTTGTGAATACGGCGGCGGCGTGACCTGCACCGGGGGCCAGAACAAGGCGAACTTCCTCGGCGCCATGCTCTACGATCGGTTCTGGTTCGATCACAACATCATGGCGCTGACCGTGGGTGGCGGTGCCATGAACAACCCGGGACGCTATCTGACCCTGCTGCAGCCTATCAATGGAGCCGGTGCGGCCAGCGGGTCGCCTTACTTCACCGAGAATCCGGGTCAGCCGCTGTATCAGTGGGACATGCAGCTGAACCTGCAGTACATGCCCAAGGACTGGATCACCTGGTGGACCGAAGTCACCTACCGTCATTCCAACGTTCCGTACTGGAGCGGTGCCGGTGGCGTGACCCCGCCGGATGGCAACACGGGAGCGCCCTCGCAGATGGTCTGCAACAATGGCAGCATCCTGAATCCGGCGGACAACTGCAGCGGAGAGGGCGGCGTGTGGTACCCGGACCTGCGCACCAGCGAGACCATCTTCGGCGCCGGCATCATGGTCAAGTTCTAAGACAGCGCCTCATCCTCGGGGTCGGGTACCAGCCGGTACCCGACCCCGACTTCGGTGAGGATGTACTGGGGTTGCGCCGGATCGCGTTCCAGCTTGCGACGCAGACTTGCCACATACACCCGCAGCGAGCGCACGTCCGCCTGATGCGGCCCCCATACCGCGTTCATGATCTGCTCATGTGTGACCAGGCCACCCAGGTGCTGCGCCAGGCATTCCAGGATGCGATGCTCGAGCGGAGTGAGCTTGAGCACCTTGCCGCCAGGACCCACGGTGACGCGTTTTTCCAGGTTGATCTCGACGTCCCCTAGCCGCAGCAGCGCTTCGGGCTGATCACGGCGCATCAGGCGACGGGTGATGGCCCGCACGCGGGCGATGAGCTCCAGACCGCTGAAGGGCTTGATGATGTAGTCATCCGCGCCGGCCTCGAAGGCCGCCAGACGCTGTGGCTCCTGGGTGCGGGCGGTGAGCACGATGATGGGCATGGCCGACCAGGTTCTGACCTGCTCGATGAATCGCAATCCATCCATGTCCGGCAGCCCGAGGTCCACGATGCAGACATCCGGCCGATGGTGCTGAGCATAGGTGATGGCCTGGCGGCAGGTTCCCACCGCGATGGTGCGGAACCCATAGCCTTCAAAGAGGGCCTCCAGGACCTGACAGATCGCGACATCATCCTCGACCAGGAGGATGCGGTGCATGGCGTCGGTCATTCAGCCTACCCGCGCTTCGCGCACGCCCGGACCGGCAGCCTGCGGTAGAATGATCTCGAAGCGCGCGCCACCTCCTGCCCGGCTGGTGGCGTGGATGCTGCCGCGGTGCAGGCGCACGACTGCCCGACAGATGGCAAGGCCCAGGCCCGCTCCACTGACCGAGCCCTCCTTCTGGCCGCGTTCGAACTTTTCGAACAGCCGCTCCGGCGCCGTCGCGCCAAAGCCCGGCCCGTCATCCTCGATGGTCAGCATCATGAGGTCGGAGGCGGCGACGGCCTTGATCAGAACGGTGGTGCCGGGCGGGGTGTATTTGGCGGCATTCTCCAGCAGATTGGACAGCAGCTGGCGGATCAGCTGCCCGTCGACATGAACCATGGGCAGGTCGTCGGGAATTTCACACTGCACATGCAGGCGATCAATGCGGTGCATGGATTGGCGCAGCGCAGCTCCCACCAGTTCTTCCATGGACTGCCATTCGGCCTGCGGGGGTGCGGTGGCCGACTCGAGCCGAATGAGTTCCAGCACGTTGCCCAGCAGCCCCGCCATGTCGCGCGCCTTGGCCTCGATCAGCTGTCCCAGTGTCTTGCGCCCCTGGCCGTCAAGATTCGAGCCCTGCTGGGCCACCAGACAACCCGCTCCGGCGATGGCCGTCAGCGGCGCGCGCAGATCGTGCGAGATGGACGCCAGCAGGGTATTGCGCAATGCCGCCCGCTCGGCCTGCGCGCGCGACTCAGCGGCCACGTCGGCGAGCCGTGCCCGCTCCAGGGCCATGGCGATCTGCCCTGCCAGCGCCTCGAGCATGTTGCGCGCCTCCACATCCGGTCCTGCCGCCGCGCGCGCCCGGGCCACCAGGACGGCGTTGATACGCTCCCCGCCCGCCAGTGGCAGGTAGCGGCAGGCCGAATCGATGTGGTGCTGCATGCCGGGGCCGGCGCTCACGCCGTGCTCGAACACCCATTGAACGACGCCCGGGTCCGCGAAGGTCTCAAGCGGTGGCGGGGCGCCCTCAGCGCCCGCCAGCACGATTATGGCGGGACCCTCGGCCACGGCCGATACATGCGGTGCCGCGACGGCGGCGATCGTGCCGGCATCGGGAGCCGCCGCCAGATCGCGACACATCGCATACAGCGTTGCCGTGCGCGCTTCGCGTGCCGCCGCCGCATCTGTCTTGTTCCGGATGCTGACCATCAGGTTGGCGATGACAAGTGCGACGATCATCATCCCGAACAACGTCAGCAGGTACTGCGGCTCGGCGACGTAAAAAGTGAAGCGCGGCGGAATGAAGAAATAATCAAGTGCTGCGGTGTTGGCAATGGCGCAGATTGCCGACGGACCGCGTCCGAGCCACAGCCCGGCGGCCGTCGCGCCCAGCAGATAAACCATTACGATATTGGTGGGATCGATGCGCAGAAACAGCGGATACGCCACTGCCGTACACAGGGCGGTAATCGCGCAGGCGCCCAGATATCGACGCAGCACCCTCGCCCATCTGAGCGATGCTGACCATCCCGGGGTCGTCATGACCGGGCGTTGAGGCAGCCTGGATTTGCTGTTTGCCGCATGCACTCAGGATAGTGACAGCGACATAAAGGGCACGTGAGGAAAAGAAGCCGCCTCGGTAAGGCGCGCGTAAGCAAAAGGCGAGACGCGCCTGTTTCTTACGCCGACCTTTCTAACGCGCCATCAATCATTGTCGACCGCCGCATCGGAGTGTTCGCGGGTCTCGCGGAACGTGACTCCGGGCCAGCGCTCCAGTGTCAAATGCAGGTTCACCCGCGAGGGCGCGAGATAGACCAGCGCTCCGCCGTGATCCACGGCCAGGTTGTCGTAGTTGCGCTGCTGGAACTCCGCCAGCATCTTGTCATCATTGCAGTACACCCAGCGCGCCGTGTGCACGCCGATGGTGTCGAACACGCACTGCACGTTGTATTCATCCTGCAGCCTGAAGGCCACGACCTCGAACTGCAGCGGCCCGACGGCGCCCAGAATCAGATCATTGTTGCGCATGGGCTTGAACAGCTGCGTCGCGCCCTCCTCGCACAGCTGCGCCAGGCCCTTCTGCAGCGCCTTCATCTTCAGAGGATCCTTGAGCACGGCGCGGCGGAACAGTTCGGGCGCGAAGCTGGGAATGCCGGTGAACCCCAGCTGCTCACCCTCGGTGAAGGTGTCGCCGATATTGATGGTGCCGTGGTTGTGCAGACCGATGATGTCACCGGCAAAGGCTTCCTCAGCCTGGGCGCGGTCCGCTGCCATGAAGGTGAGCGCATCGGCGACGCGCACTTCCTTCTTCAGCCGCGAATGGTACAGACGCATGCCGCGCTCGTAGCGCCCCGAGCACAGGCGCATGAAGGCAATCCGGTCGCGGTGCGCCGGATCCATGTTGGCCTGGATCTTGAACACGAATCCGGTGAGCTTCGGTTCCAGCGCCTCCACGGTGCGCTCGCGGCTCGCGCGCGGCAGCGGGCCTGGAGCATTCTCGGCAAATGCCGCCAGCAGTTCCTCCACGCCGAAATTGTTGATCGCAGAGCCGAAGAACACCGGCGTCTGCCGGCCGGCAAGGTAGGCATCAAGGTCAAATGCATCGGTGGCGCCCTGCACCAGTTCCACTTCCGCGGCAAAGGTCGCCGCCTCCGCCCCCAGGAACTCCTGCGCCTGCGCCGAGGCCAGTCCATCGATGATCGCGTTCTCACCGACGCGACCCTTCTCCGCGGCCTGGTAGGCATAGATGCGGTCCTCGGGGATGTGGTAGACACCCTTGAGGCGCTGCCCCATGCCGATGGGCCAGGTCACTGGGGCGGTTCGGATCTTCAGCACCTGCTCGATCTCATCCAGCAGTTCGATCGGTGCACGGCCCTCGCGGTCCAGCTTGTTGATGAAGGTGATGATGGGCGTATCGCGCAACCGACACACCTCCATCAGCTTCACGGTCCGCTCTTCGACGCCCTTGGCACAGTCGATCACCATCAGCGCCGAGTCCACGGCCGTCAGTGTGCGATAGGTGTCTTCGGAGAAGTCCTCGTGGCCCGGCGTGTCGAGCAGGTTGACGATGCAGTCACGGAACGGAAACTGCATGACCGAAGAGGTCACGGAGATACCGCGCTGCTGTTCCAGGCGCATCCAGTCCGAGGTCGCATGGCGCGTCGCCTTGCGGCCCTTCACGGTTCCGGCCATCTGGATGGCACCCCCGAACAGCAGCAGCTTCTCGGTCAGCGTGGTCTTGCCGGCATCCGGGTGGGAGATGATGGCAAAGGTGCGGCGACGCCTGATTTCCTTGACAATTTCAGCTTCAGACACCAGCCGTACCCTCGCGCAAATATGCGGAGGGTACAGCATCGCACCGACAACCTCTAAGGCACTGAGAGCACCACCTTGCCTGCCGGATGCTCCTGCTCGAGGAATCGCTCGGCCGCCGCGGCATCCTTCAACTGATAGGTCCGGGTGATGACCGGCTTTACCCGGCCCGCATCAATGAGCACACCGATCTCGGCGAGGTCCGCGCCGCTTTCGGTGACCGTGTAACGCAGTCCACGTGCCCCGCGTGCCGCCGCCTGGTCCTGCGAGGGCTCATTCAGGGTCGACACCAGCACGCCGCCTTTCTTCAGCACCTGCCAGGAGCGCTGCTGTATGTCCCCGCCCACCAGATCAAACACCACATCCACCTCATCGACCACGTCCTCGAAACGTTGCGCCTGATAATCGATGACCTCATCGGCCCCCAATCGGCGCACGAAGTCGATATTGGCCGCAGACACAGTGGTGATGACATGAGCGTCTTTGGCCTTCGCGAACTGGATGGCAAAGTGCCCCACCCCGCCTGATCCACCATGAATCAGCACCCGCTGCCCGGCCTCGAGTTTGCCGTGCTTGAACAGACCCTGCCAGGCCGTGAGCGCCGCGAGCGGCACCGCACCGGCCTGCATGACATCCAGCGTCTCGGGCTTCGGCGCCGCTTCGCTGACCTTGACCACGGCATATTCTGCGTAACCGCCGCGTCCCATTCCCGGCATCGCAAACACGCTGTCGCCTTTGGCAAAGCGCGAGGTCGCAGGTCCGCACTCCACCACCGTGCCGGCAATGTCGCGACCCAGCGCGAACGGCAACTTGTCCTGCTTCACGGCCGGGTACTTGCCGCTGCGGATCTTGTAGTCCACGGGATTCACGCCGGCAGCGGCAACCTTGATGAGCAGTTCTCCGGCGGCCGGAGTCGGAATGGGCACGCTCTCAAGGCGCAGCACCTCGGGGCCACCGAACTGCGGGATCCGGACGGCTTTCATGGTCTTCGACATCGCAGGGCTAGTCATGGTGCGCTCCTGGTTGGTACGGGTTGACCTGTGGTGGACTGCGGTGCATCGCGGATGTTCCGTGACCGCGCTCGATTTCATCTTTGTCCTACAGCTGAGCGCAGGTATCGGGAGTAGGCTTAAAACATTCATGAGCTATCGCACCAGCACCGGTTTTGGCCTCGGCGTTGCGGCGCTGCTCGCGATGGCGGTGGCCGCACCGTACGTGCTGGCCGAGTCCTCCAGAGCCGTAGTGGCCAAGTACGACAAGGACCACGACCGGACATTGGACTGGAACGAGGTCGAGGCCGCGGCGGGTGCGCGTTTTGACAAGCTCGACCAGAACGGGGATGGCACACTCGATCGCGCCGAAGCCAAGGGCATCATGCGCCGGGCAACCTTCAGGACTGCCGATACGGATCGGGATGGCACGCTGTCAAAGAATGAATATCTGGCACTGGTGAAGCAGCGCTTCACCGCGGCTGACACCGATAATGATGCAACGCTCAGCGCCAAGGAATTGAACAGCCGCGCCGGTCACAACCTGAAACTGCTCATCGACTGAGGAGCGGCGCCAGAGGCGCGTTAGTCCTCGCAGCTTGAACAGCCGCTCACGCCCAGCGCGGCAATGGGCGCGTTGCGTGCCGCCTGCAGCCGCGGTATCAGATTGCCGATGGTGGCCACCGCCTCTTCGCAGGCGCGCAACTCCGGTGTCTGCAACACCGGTTCGCAGCGCACTTCGGCCGCCAGCAGGGTTGAGAGTTGAGTCAGATCAGCGATGGAGCGGTCGATGAGACGCTTGGGGTCGAGCAGCATGGCGGGCACCTTGGGGAGTATGGACTGTATATTTATACAGTCACCATGACCCGGTCAAGTGGCCGCCTTCAGAGGTACGGAGACAGCAGCCAGAACAAGCTGTTACGCAGCTGTGCCAACCGGCCAAGCCCCTGGAGCATGGCGGCAGTGAGCGGCGTGGAGCGATCCCGCGCGGTAATGATGTACTGCCCGAGCCGGCGGCAGGTCGCCGCATCGTAGACCTCCAGCGCGATCTCGAAATTCAGTCGCAGGCTGCGCGGATCCAGATTGGCCGAGCCGATCTGGGCATAACTGCCGTCCATCACCAGAAGTTTGGTGTGCGCGAACGGTGCCGGCTGCAGCAGCACCCGCACGCCGCGCTCCACCAGCGGCTGCAGCCAGCGCCGGCAGGCCCAGTCCACGTAGCGCAGATTGCTGCGCTCGGGCAGCACCACCGTGACATCCACGCCACGCAGCGCCGCCGACTGCAGCGCCGAACTCAACTCCGGCGGCGGAATGAAATACGGTGTCATGATCAGCAGCTGCTCGCGTGCCATGGATACGGCGCCCACCATCACCGATACCAGCTTGTCATTGTCTTCATCGGGTCCTTCGGTGATCACGCGACACAGGCACTCACCACACGCTGGCGGGGCCTCGGGCACCGCCAGGGTTTCGCCCGAGGCAAACTGCCAGTCGATCCTGAAGGCCTCCCCCAGCGGCCGCAGCACCGGCCCGCAGACCTTGAAATGCAGATCGGCCATGCGCCGCGCGCCCTGCTTGCCCACTTCACGTCCGCCGATGTTCATCCCGCCCAGGAACCCGATCCGGCCATCGATCAGCAGCAGCTTGCGATGGTTGCGCATGTTGAGCGACAGGCGCGGCGGCAGGATCCGCGGCGGCAGGAAGCGCGCCGTGGTGACGCCGGCGCGGCGCAGTTCCGCCACCGCATGCGGCCAGCTGTACCACTCCCCGACCCCGTCGATGAGCACGCGCACCTGCACGCCGCGCGCGGCGGCGGCGGCCAACGCCGTGATGAATTGCCGACCCACCGGATCGGTCTCGAAAATATAGGTCGCCATCCACACCGTGGTTTGCGCGGCTGCGATGGCGGCGAGCATGGGTGGAAAGGCGTTCTCGCCGTTCTCGAGACTTTCGATGGTATTGCCCGCGACCCGCGGCCACTGCGTGACCGCATCGCCGATGCGCATCAGATGATCCGCAGGCAGCTCCTGCGCGCCAAGCCGCAGCGGCGTGCGCGGCTTGCCCAGCTCACCGCGCAACTGGCGGGCCCGAGCGCGCACCCGGTTGATGCCGAACAGGCCGTACAGGATCGGGCCGCCCAAGGGGAACAGCCAGCACATGACGATCCAGCCGAAGGCGCTGCGCGGATCGGGCTTGGTCAGCAGGGCATGGATTGAGGCGATGAGCGCGCAGCCAAACGACAGCACCAGCAGGAACCAGGCGTCGAACAGCTCGTACGCCGTATGGATGGTGCCCATCGGGTCGCTAGCGGATCCCGGTACTGAAGCTGCCGGGTCCCGCCAGGCGCAGGCGCAGCACCGCGGCATCCTCGCGTCCGCCCACGGCCTGGTAGTAGCCGCGGCGGGTGCCGATCTGCTCGAAGCCCAATGACTGGTACAGGATCAGGGCGATGGCGTTGGAGGGTCGCACTTCCAGGAACGCCTCCACCATGCCGGCATTCTCGGCCTGCTCCAGCAGATAGCGGATCAGCGCGCGCCCCACGCCCGCGCGGCGCGTTTCGGCGCGCACGCACAGGTTGAGGATATGGGCCTCGCCGGCACCCATGCTCATGACGGCGTAGCCGACGATGCGCTGCTCCTGCACGGCGACGCGGCACAGGTAGGCCACCCGCAGGCAATCGTGGAAAATCCCCTCGGTCCACGGGAACTGATACGACGCGCGCTCGATGCCGATGACCTCATCGACATCGCTCTCACGCATGGGGCGCACCTTCAAGGGCGCCGCGCGGGCGAACTGGTCGGGAGCCGTGGCCATGATCGGTGGCAGCCTTTCCTTACACGAAACTTGCAAACACACCGCGGGCGAATTTCAGATCCTCCCACGCCTTGCGCTTGTCCTCGGGTTTGCGCAACAGGTAGGCCGGATGATACGTGACGATCAGCGGGGTCTTAAGACCCCCGAACTCATGGACCTTACCGCGCATGCGCGCAAGGCTGCTATCGGTCCCCAGCAGGTTCTGCATGGCGATGCGACCCACCGCCAGGATCAGCCGCGGCTGGATCAGCTCGATCTGCCGCTCCAGATACGGCAGGCAGGCTGCCACCTCGGCCGGCGCCGGGTCGCGATTGCCCGGCGGCCGGCTTTTCAGGATATTGGCAATGTACACATTACGGCCACGGGCCAGGCCAATGGCCTGCAGCATGGCATCCAGCAGCTGCCCGGCCGCCCCGACAAAGGGCTCGCCGCGGCGGTCCTCCTCGGCCCCCGGCGCCTCACCGACAATCAGCCATTGGGCCTGACGGTCCCCCACCCCCAGCACCGGCCGGGTGCGCGTCCGGTACAGCTCGCAGCGGGTGCAGCGGCTGACGGCCTCCTCCAGCTCCTGCCAGCCCGGCGTGGCCGGCGCCTGCGCCACGGGCGCCGGCGGCGGGCGGCGTGGCAGCCACTCCTCGATGCCCAGCGCCGCCAGGTAATGCCGGCGACGCTGCGGGTCGGCGGACTCAGCCAAGCTGTGCCGGTCCGCGGAACAGGCGCCGGATGCGCCGTCCCACCCAGATCAGCGGGGCGGAGGCGGCATAGACGCCGAAGATCGACAGCAGCATGGTGGGTGGATCAATCGCCACCAGCACGAAGAACAGCGGCACCAGAATCATGTAGAAAAAGCGGATGCGCCGATCCAGATTGAACTGCTTGAAACTGGGGTAGCCGAAGCCGCTGACCATCAGGGCTCCGGCCACCGCCGTGATCCCAAAGGCGGCCACCAGTCCGGGCAGACCCGGCTCATGCCATTCACTTGAGAACCAGATGAACGCGGCGACGATCGCGGCCGCGGAGGGGCTGGGCAGGCCCTCGAAATAGCGCTTGTCGGCGGTGGCCGAGCGCGCGTTGAAGCGCGCCAGGCGCAACGCCGCCGCCACGCAGTAGAAAAAGGCGGCGAGCCAGCCGATCCGACCCCAGGCGCGGCCATATTCGGCGATGCGCACCACGCCCCATTGATAGGAAATGATGGCCGGCGCCAGGCCAAAGGACACCATGTCCGAGAGCGAGTCGTATTCCTTGCCGAAGGCGCTTTCGGTGCGGGTGGCGCGGGCCGCGCGCCCATCCAGCGTATCGAAGATCGCCGCGACGAAGACCGCGATGCCGGCCGCCGCGAAGTGCTTGTCGATGGCCGCGACGATGCCGTAGAACCCGGAGAACAGCGCACCGGTGGTCAGCAGATTGGGCAGCAGATAGATGCTGCGGCTGCGGGGCCGTTCCAAAGGTGCGACGGCGTGCTCAGTGGGCTCAGTCATCATCGCGCGATGATACTGTAAGATCGCCCGGAGTGATTTACCCGTGCCAGATCCGACCTTGCGCCTGCCACGCCTGATCCTGGTTGTGCTCGCAGCACTGCTGGGCAGCCAGCCGGCGCGGGCGGACCAGCAGCTGGATGCGGGCTTGAGGGACGTGGTGGCGAATGCCATTGCGCAGGCGCAGTGTTTTCCGGACCGTTTCGACTCGGCTGTCTGGTACAAACTGATGGAGCCGCGGCTGCGCGCCAAGGTCAAGAACGACTCCGAACGTCTGGATATCCTGACCACGGTGTATTGCGAAACCCATCGCGGCGGCGTCTCGCCCCTGCCCCCGGGGCTGGTGCTGGCGGTCATCGATGTCGAGAGCCGCTTTGATCGCTGGGCGGTATCCAATGCCGGCGCGGTCGGGCTCATGCAGGTCATGCCGTTCTGGCCGGAGCGCCTGGGCATGCGCCGCTACGAGCTGGTACATGACGCGCCCAACATCCGCATGGGCTGTGCCATCCTGCGCTTCTACCTGCAGCAGGAGCACAACAACTATGCGCGGGCGCTGGCCCGCTACAACGGCAGCGTCGGCCGCCGCAACTACTCGGATCTGGTGCTGGGGCGCTGGGCGCGCTGGACCGGCGCTGATGATCTGGGCGTCGCGCCCGTCATTCGGAAGTAAATCCCGGACGCAGTGCGGCCTGGACCTCGCGCACTTCCACGCCCGTGACCTTCGCGGCCGCCGACCCGATCCACAGCCACTGGATGAAGGCCTCCACCGCCGCCTGCGGTCCCTGTACCAGGACCTCGACCCGCCCGTCGGGCAGATTGCGCGCATAGCCGCTGATGCCCGCGGCCCGCGCCTGGCTGACGGCCGTGCCCCGGTAATACACGCCCTGTACCCGTCCGCTCACCCAACAGATCTTGCTCACCATGCCGGCATGCATTTTACGCTGGTACTATCGATCCCATGGCGCGGATCCTGGTTCTGTTCTATTCACGCAATGGCGCAACGCTGGAACTGGCGCGGCAGGTCTGCCGCGGCATCGAAGCGGTCCCTGGGGCCAGCGCCCTGTTGCGCACGGTGCCTGCGGTCGCAACCGCCGTCGATGGCCCGGCGCAGCCGGTGCCGGCCAGTGGCCCGGCCTATGCGACGCCGGAGGACCTGGCCGGCGCCGACGGCCTGGTGCTGGGCAGCCCGACACGCTTCGGCAACATGGCGGCGCCGCTCAAACACTTTCTGGATGGTACCGGTGCGCTGTGGGCCAGCGGTGCACTGGCCGGTAAGCCGGCGGCGGTTTTCACCTCCACCCAGAGCATGCATGGCGGTCAGGAGACCACTCTGCTGAGCATGATGCTGCCGCTATTGCATCACGGCATGATCCTGGTGGGACTGCCCTACACCGAAGATGCGTTACATCAGACCCGCTCCGGTGGCGCACCCTACGGCGCCACCCATGTGAGTGGCATCGCCAGCGGCGGCCTGAGCGCCGAGGAGAAGGGTCTGGCGCAGGCGCTGGGCCGGCGCGTGGCGCAGATTGCCCTAAGGCTGGGGCCGCTGCCGCAGGACTGAACGGATGAAGGGCAGCGTCAGGCGCCGCTGCGCCACCAGGCTGGCGCTGTCGAGCGTGTCCAGCAGCTGGTAGAGCGTGCCCATGTCGCGCGGATAGCGCTGCTGCAACCAGCGCGCGAGGTCCTCGGGCAACTCGAAGCCGCGTACTTTCGCGCGCAGCATCAGCGCCTGGCGTTGCGCCGCCTCATCCAGCGGCCGCAGCGTGAAAATCGCCGCCGCGGTGAAGCGCGAACCCAAGTCCGGCAGGCCCCAGGCCAGCAGCGCCGGGGCTTCGGGCGCCGCGGCGAGCAGCGACCCACCCTGGTCTTCGAGCTCGCGATACAAACCGAACAGGGCGCGCTCCCACTCGGCATCGCCCGCCGCGCGCTGCACATCATCCAGGCACACCAGGTCCAGCCGCGGCAGACCCTCCAGTGCCGCCGGCCCCAGCCTCGAAAGCTGTCCCAGAGGAAAATATCCGCAGCGCCGCGCGGCCGGCGCGAGCGCGCAGGCCGCCTGCAGCAGATGGGACTTGCCGCTGGCATGTGGCCCCGCGAGCCAGGTCACTCCGGCGACCTCGCCGCGGGCCACGGCCTTCAGGTGCTCCAGCAGCTGTTCATTGCCCGACGGCCAGAAGGTGTCGAACACGGCGCGATCCGCCAGCCGCAATCCCAGGGGCAACTGATCCATGGTCAAGCCTCAGGCGTGCACGGCGCGGCGCGCGTACTCGATCACATAGCCCGCTCCGGACAGCAGCACCGTGACCAGGGTGACCATGGCTCCCAGCAGCAGCAATGCCACGGGGGGAAAGCCGATGGCCTTGAACATCAGGATGCCCAGCAGATAGGCCAGCTGCACCAGCGTATTGAGCTTGCTGGCGAAGGTGGGGCGTCCTTCCAGCGGCCCCAGCCAGGCGATGTAGCTGAGAGCGCCCAGCGCGATCAGCACATCACGGGCCACCACCACCGCGGTGAGCCAGCGTGGCACCAGGCCGGCCCACGCGGCCACCACGAACACCGTGACCAGCAGGCACTTGTCGGCGATCGGATCCAGCCACTTGCCCAGCTCGCTGGTCCAGCCAAAGCGTTTGGCGAGCCAGCCATCCAGCAGGTCCGAGACCCCGGCCACGGCGAAGCACAGCGCGGCCCAGCCGTAGGCGTGCTGCGCCAACGCCGCGAGAATCGGCCACAGCAGCGCGATCCGTCCCAGGCAGATCAGGTTCGGCAGATAACGCAGCGCCTTCACGGCATGTAGTTCAGCTGCACCTGGGTCTCACCGGTTGCGGCGGTGCCCAGATGCGCTGAGCCGGCGAGCGCGCGCACCAGAGCGTCCCCGCCGCCGCGCACGCCCACCGTGAAGGTCGCCGTCGCGCCCTGAGCCGCGGTCAGGCCCGAAGACTGCACCCCGGCCACGGCGCGCAGCAGCTGTTCCACGCGCGCGTAGTCCGCCAGGGTCGCGACGCCTGAGACCTGCACGGCCACCTGCACCAGCGGTTTGGAACCATTTTCGGTGGCCACGGTGGCCAGTGAATCCGCCGCGCCGTTGATGCCCGCATCCGAGGCGCCGCTCCAGCCATCGGAGGTGTAGCCGCTCACCAGGTGCCACTGCCATTGGCCGGGATTTGCCGCATCGGCCCGTCCGATCAGTACCGCATCCCCGCCCAGGGCCTGGGCGCTTTGCAGGATGGTCTCATCCGACAGGGGCACGCCGGCCGCATCGTTCACGGCCAGCGGCACCAGGCTTATCGGCAGACCGCGCGCCTCGGCGATCTGTTCCAGCTGGATGCGCAGCGCATCCCCTGCCGGGCCGGTGGGAACCGGATTGAGCGCCACCAGCGTGAAGGGCCGGTTGCTGTCCCAGAGGCTGGCGCCGGCGGCGCTGATGGCCTGCCCCAGCGCCGCGCCGTCGAACTCGACCTGCACGGCACCCCCGGCCAGGGCCCGCGAGCCCTTCAGGTACTGCGCGGCGTTCTGCACGATTGCCGCCAGCAGCGGATTGGCCGGTGCATCACGCCGGCCCGTGGCCCGCACCAGCGCCAGGCGCATGCCCTCGGTGACCACGGAGGCCGCCGAGGCGCCATGTACGGTGACGGCATAGACCTGTACCGGCCGCAGGGCCCATACCGGCCCCGTGGCCAGCGCGCTCAAAAGCGCCAGCAGGCCACAGGTGAGCCAGCCCGGCCGAGGCAAGGGGTGCGGGGGCGATCGATGAGGTAGGTTCATGGCGCTATTGTACAATCACTGCGGTGTTGACCCCCCCGATGCCTCCGCAACCCCCGCCGGCCCCCTTTGTCGCCACTTTCCAGGTCGCCTGGCATGGCATCACGGCCGGTGATTCCGTCCTGACGCTCGCGACGGGGACGTCCGGCAGCTTCACCTACAGTTCCAACATCAAGGCGCATGGCATTTTTCGCCTGGTGTTTCCCGATGCCCTCATCCAAAGCAGCACCTTCACGCTCAGCGACGGCCACGTGGTGCCGGTGCACTACCAGGAAAGCGGCCTGGCGCACGATCACAGTGATGAGGTCGATCTCACCTTCGATCAGGACAGCGGCCGCGTGCACGGCACCGCGGAGAAGCATGTGGTGGATCAGCCCCTGGACCCGGGCATCCAGGACCCCATGTCGGTGCAGATCGAACTGATGCGGCAGCTGCAGGCGGGTCTGGCGCCCACGCAGTTCAAGCTCTTCGACAAGGACCAGGCCAAGGAATACTTCTACACCCGCGAGCGCAACGAGGTGCTCAATACTCCCCTGGGCGCGGTGGACACCGTGGTCTATCGCAGCGACCGCCCCGGTTCTGATCGGGTCACGCGCCTGTGGCTGGCGCCGAAGATGAACTATCTGCCGCTGC
The DNA here is from genome assembly GCA_035487155.1 of Steroidobacteraceae bacterium. Taxonomy (GTDB): domain Bacteria; phylum Pseudomonadota; class Gammaproteobacteria; order Steroidobacterales; family Steroidobacteraceae; genus DAIDKA01. The sequence goes on along the minus strand of DATHMK010000081.1, from coordinate 4,755 downwards.
AGGCCAATCGCAGCCGCAATGGCAGCGTGGACCTGTCGATGCGCATCATCGGCGTGAGCTACCCGGAAAAACCGTAAAGGCTTCAGGAAAGGATAGTGATGGAAGGGGTTGGTTTGCTGGAGGGCACGCATCGCGCGCCGGTGTACACCGGCATCCTGCCGTGCCAGAAGATTGTCGAAATGATCGCCAACGGCAGCATCGTCTCGAGCGGAATCCTCTCCGAGATCACCCAGGAGCAGATACAGCCGGCGAGCATCGACCTGCGACTCGGTGATGTGGCGTACCCGATCGATGCCAGCTTCCTGCCGGGCCGCGACACCTCGGTGCTGGAGAAGATGCGCGAGCTCGATCGCGACTTTGAAAGCTTCGGCATGGACCTGCGCCAGGGCGCCGTGCTGGAACGCGGGCGTCTGTACGTGGTGCCGCTTCAGGAATCCGTGCGCCTGCGCAGCGACGTGGCCGCGTTCGCGAATCCCAAGAGTTCCACCGGCCGGCTGGATATCCTGACCCGGCTGATCGCTGACCGGAGCACTCATTTTGATGAACTCGAGGAAGGCTACGAAGGGCAGCTGTACCTGGAGATCGCGCCGCGCACCTTCAGTGTGGTGGTGCGCGCCGGAACCAAGCTCAATCAGCTGAGGTTTCAACGCACGCGCGGCGCGGAACCCAGGGCGATAACCGGTGCCGACTGGCGGCAATTGCTCAGCGAACGGCAGATCACCGACCGTGCGGATATCAGCGACAAGACCGGCTTCCTGCCGTTTTCGATAGATCTCAAAGGCGCCGGCGTGGACGGCACGCTGGTCGGTTGGCGCGCCCGCAAGCATACCCGGCGCATCGACCTGGACCGCAGGGACTACGACCCGCTGGATTTCTGGGAGCCGATCCGCTTTCACCGCAGCGGCTCTCTCATTCTGGATCCGGATGAGTTCTATATCCTGATGACCAAGGAAGCAATCTCGGTACCACCGGATTTCGCCGCGGAAATGCTGCCCTACGACACGCGGGCCGGCGAATTCCGGGTGCACTATGCCGGGTTCTTCGATCCGGGGTTTGGCTGGGACGCCGCGACCCGATCGGTGGGACGCAGCCGCGGCGTGCTCGAGGTCCGCTCGCATGAGGTCCCCTTCGTTCTGGAGGAGGGCCAGCGTGTCGGATGGTTGAAGTACGAGCGGATGGCGGAACGCCCGCACGCGCTCTACGGCGGGGAGATCGCCTCAAACTATCAGGGCCAGGAACTGAAGCTTTCCAAGCAGTTCAGGACCCCAAGCTTCTAGGTCCTTCAGGACTGTTCGACGACGATATTCGGAAACACCAGGCTGCGATCGCGCGCGCGCCGCGCCAGGGTCGCAGCGGTGCGCCGCGCCATCTCGAAATACAGCTGTGCGCGCCGCGATTCCGGTTCGGCAACCACCGTGGGCCGGCCGCCATCGGCATCCTCGCGGATGCGCGCATCCAGCGGCAGCTCGCCCAGCAGCCGCACGCCGGCCTGCGCGGCCATGCGCGCACCGCCGCCGGAGCCGAAGATGTGTTCGGCGTGACCGCAGTTGCTGCACACATGGATGCTCATGTTCTCGACAATGCCGAGCACCGGAACGGCCACCTTCTCGAACATCGCCAGACCCTTGCGGGCATCGGCCAGGGCGATGTCCTGGGGGGTCGTCACGATGACCGCGCCCGCCACCGGCACGCGCTGCGCGAGCGTCAGCTGTATATCTCCGGTGCCCGGCGGCATGTCCACCACCAGGTAGTCCAGTTCGCCCCATCGCGTGTCGCTGAGCAGTTGCGTGAGCGCCTGGGTGACCATCGGGCCGCGCCACACCATGGGCTGCTGCGGATCGATGAGAAAGCCGATCGACATCGCCACGATGCCATGGGCCGCCAGGGGCTCGATGTGCTTGCCGTCCAGCGCGTTGGGGCGCTGTCCGCTCAGACCCAGCATCAGCGGCTGGCTGGGGCCGTAGATATCCGCATCCAGCATGCCCACCCGGGCACCCTGGGCCGCCCAGGCCAGGGCCAGATTCGCGGCGACCGTGGACTTGCCAACGCCGCCCTTGCCGGAGGCGACTGCAACAATGTTCTTGACGCCGGGCAGCGGCTTCAATGGTCGCTGCACGGCGTGCGCATGGATCTGCGCACTCAGTTCAATGTCCAGGGGCAGCCCGCCGGCCACCGGATCCACGGCAGCGCGCAGCGCCTGCGCCAGGGCCTGGGCGTAGCCCCCAACGGGAAATCCGAAGCGCAATCGGACCTTTACGCGGCCTTCGCGCAGCGCTATGTCATCAATTGCCTGGGCCGCTCCCAGGGTTTCACCCAGGAACGGATCGGCATGATTTTCAATGGCCGTGCGTATCGGATTGAGGCGCGGATCGTTCATGACACCATCATGTCTGCAAATGGCGCCGGATTGTAATCGCATGTATGGCTTTGACGCAGCAGCGGCGGTTCGCTGTGGCATAATCAATTGGTTACCGACGGGCGTCGGACTGCACCGTTGGCCAATCCCAAGGGTAGATCGAGAGACGGGTTAGCTGTCGGCTGAATGAGCTTCTTCACGAATTTACGCGCCGACAGGCTGGTCACTGACATCCGGTCCGGCACCGGCCCCAATGATCCGTCAGTTCTCAAGGCCGCAGCCAAGCTGAAGGACTTGGGACCTGGTGCGATTGACGCTGTCCTGGCCGCCCTGCCGGAAGCCGACAAGAACACCACGGTGGTGATGGTTGATGTGCTCTCCGCACTGATCAGCGCCAAGACCTTTCCGCGTTTCCTGCAAGGCCTGGTCGAGGGCAGCCCGCGCGTCATCGCCGGCATTTCCTGGGCCCTGACCACCTCGCGCAACTTCCCGCCGAACCTGCTGCTGGAGGCCCTGGCGGTGCCCGGCATCTCCAAATCCGCGGTGCTGGAGATTGTTGCAGCGCAAAAAGCGCGTTACAACGTGCGTGAACTGCTGGCCGTGGCCTATCAGCAGGAGCCGAACGAGAAGGCCGCGCTGTTTCGCATCATAGGTGAAATTTCCGATGCCAACGCGGTACCCGAACTCATCGGCCGGCTGCACGGCAAGGATGCGATCGCCCGCGTTCACATCATCAATATCCTGTCGCGCTTCAACCTGCCGGAAGTTCAGACCGCGCTGATGGCGCAGTTGAAGGATCCGCACAAACTGATTCGCGGCGCGACGCTGGGCGCCTTGCAGAAAATGGACAATCTGGTCGATGTGCAGCGCCTGTGCGCGCTGCTGCGCGACCCTGAGATCGATGTCCAGAACAAAGCCGTGGATGTGGTCATCAAGGCCAACCATCCCGACACCGTGCGCTACCTGATCGATGTGCTGAAGGATGAAAACGAGTACGCGCGCCGCTCGGCGGTGGAAGTCCTCAACGAAGTGGGCAATGCCAGCAGCATCAAATATCTGGTGCAGGCCCTGAAGGACAGCGACTGGTGGGTACAGAGCCGCGCCGCGGATGCACTCGGCAAGATCGGCGGCCCCAAGGTCATCGATGCGGTGCTGCAGCTGGTGCACGAGAAGGACGAGGGCGTGCGGCGTGCCGCCATCGAGATCCTGAATCAGACCAAGGACGAGCGCGCCGTGGATCACCTGATCGCCGCCACCCGTGACAATGACTGGTGGGTCAGCGAGCGCGCCATCGATGCGCTGGCCGATATCGGCAGCAAGCGGGCGATGCCGCGACTGCTGGAGATGCTCAAGACCGGCAACGCCAAGGCGCTGCCGGTGGTCGTGCGCGCCCTGGGCAAGCTTGGCGAGCCCCAGCAGATCGATGCCATATTGCCGCTGTTGTCGCGCCCGGAGCGCGAAATCCGCATCGAGGCCATCCAGGCGCTGGCGAAACTCGCCGATGACCGGCAGGCCGAGCAGGTGCGGGCAGGCCTTCAGTCCCAGGTGAGCTCCGAGGACCAGACCGTGGCGCGCCTGGCCACCGCGGCCCTGGCCGAAATGGATATCCGCACCGGCAACAGCCCGGTGGCGGCGCCCGGAACGCTGACCTCGGTGGCGGCCCAGGTGGCGCGCGCCGCGGCGAGTTCCCCGGCCCGACCGCCGGCCTCCTCCGGCCCCACCACGGGCCCCTCCGGCCCCTCCGGTACCACGGTGCTGCCCGAAGCGGCGCTGGAGAAGGTGCGCAAGCAGGGTGAGCCGGCGCGGCTGGATATCACCACGCTCAAGACCGGCGACATCATCGAAGGGCGCTACAAGTACATCGATCGCATCGGTCGCGGTGCCTTCGGCACCGTGCTGCTCATGGAGGATACGGTCGTCGATGAGCGCCTCATCCTCAAGTTCCTGAACCCGAACGTCGCCGAAGATGAAGAGGTGATGAAGCGGTTCGTGCACGAGCTGCGCTACTCGCGCAAGATCACGCACAAGAACGTCATCCGCATCTACGACTTCCTGTACATCCAGGGCCTGTATGCCATCTCCATGGAGTACTTCCCCTCCCATACCCTGGGCGGGGAGATCGTCAATGAGAAACCCATGGAGCTGCGGCGCGCGCTGCAGTTCGGCTGCGATATCGCCACCGGCATGACCGTCGCCCACCAGGTCGGCATCGTGCATCGCGATCTGAAACCCGCCAACGTGCTCATCAACCAGGACGGGCTGCTTAAAATCGTCGATTTCGGCGTGGCGGCGGCCCATCGCGAGGGTGACACCCAGCTCACCAAGACCGGGTACGTGATCGGCTCGCCGAAATACATGGCGCCGGAACAGATCCTGGGCAAGAAGGTCGATGAACGTGC
>DATHMK010000080.1:0-29605 GCA_035487155.1 Steroidobacteraceae bacterium | reverse complement strand
TACGCCATGAACTGACCCCCGTAGGTCTCCGCCATCACCTTCGTCAACGCCGCCGTCAGCGTCGTCTTGCCGTGGTCCACATGACCTATCGTCCCCACGTTTACGTGCGGCTTGGTGCGTTCAAATTTCTCTTTCGACATGACTACAACCTCTGGCGCGACTACTTTTTCTCAAAGACACTACAAGACATGGTGCTGACGTCCGGGATCGAACCGGAGACCTCGTCCTTACCAAGGACGTGCTCTACCAACTGAGCTACGTCAGCGGAAGCTCCGGATCTGCTGGAGCGGGTGATGGGAATCGAACCCACACCATCAGCTTGGAAGGCTGAGGTTCTACCATTGAACTACACCCGCCGATGGCAACCACAACCTCTGTTTCGACTCACGGACCCTACCCGTCTTGGTGGAGGGGGTAGGATTCGAACCTACGAAGGCGTAAGCCGGCAGATTTACAGTCTGCTCCCGTTGGCCGCTTGGGTACCCCTCCGCGAAAACGAGCCGCGTATTCTGATTTCCAAGGGTGGGGGTGTCAATGCGCGGGACAGGTAAATTTTCTAGGCCCCGGACAGCTGCCCGTCAGCCAAACGGCCCGCCCGCACCACCGCGCGGCAGGGATTGAAGCCCACCCAGTAGCCGAGTTCCTCGGGCTGGCTGATCCCCCAGACCACGAAGTCCGCCGCCGCGCCGGGCGCCAGTCTGCCCACCCGTCCAGCCAGGCCCAGGGCCTGGGCCGCATGATCGGTCACCCCTGCCAGGACCTCCTCGGGCGTCAAGCCGAACAGACGGGTGGCCATGCTCATCGCCAATAATAAGGAGGCGCCGGGCGCCGAGCCCGGGTTGCAGTCGGTGGCCACGGCCATGCGCGTGCCGGCGCCACGAAAGGCTGCAATCGGCGGGGTTCTGACTTCGCGCAGTCCGTAGAAGGCGACCGGCAGCAGCACCGCCACCGTGCCCGCCGCCGCCAGCAACGAGGCGTCCGCCGGGTCGGTGAATTCCAGGTGATCGCAGGACAGCGCATGGAAGCGCGCCGCAAGCCGGCTGCCGCCGATGTTCGACAGCTGCTCGGCATGCATTTTCACCGGCAGCCCGAGCTTGCTGGCTGCATCGAACAGAATCAGCGCCTGATCGGCACTGAAACCGATGTTTTCGCAGAATATGTCGACCGAATCGACCAGCCCCTCACCCGCTAGCTGCGGCAGCCACTCGCGAGCGATGGTGTCCATGTAATCGGCGGCGCGGCCATTGAACTCGGGCGGCACGGCATGCGCCGCGAGCAGGCAGGTGTGGACCCGCACGCCTGAGCTCTCCCCCAGGCGCCGGGCGACGCGCAGCATCCGCCGCTCATCGGTCAAGGTCAGGCCATAGCCGGATTTGATTTCAACCGTGGTCACGCCTTCGGCTCGCAGTGCCGCCAGCCGCGGCGCGCTTTGCTCGAACAGCTGCTGCTCGCTGGCGGCTCGCGTTTCCATGACGGTGTTGAGGATGCCGCCGCCCTGGCGCGCAATGTCCTCGTAGGAGATTCCGCGCAGCCGCTGCGCGTATTCGCCAGCGCGAGTGCCCGCGAACACCAGGTGCGTGTGACAGTCGATGAGTCCGGGCGTCACCCAGGCCCCGCCCAGGTCGTGACGGGTACCGCACTCCCCCAGCAGCGGCGGCGGCAGATCCGCCTCGCGCCCGACCCACGCGATCTGCGCGCCACGCGTGACCAGGGCACCCGCGCCGATACGGCTCATGGCCGCATCACAGGGCAGCAGGCGCGCATTGCGCCACAGAACCGCTGGCAGCAGCTCGCTCATGGCTTGCCGCCACCCGGGCGGCGCGGTATCCGGCGTGCCGATGCCGCCCGCCGCCGCGCGCGCGCGGCCTGCCAGACACTGGATTCATCCGTGCCGGGCGTCGCCACGGCGGCAGGCGCCCCCTGCGCCCCAAGCGCAGGTTCGATGGCGGCGGCGCGGCTGGCGTTGCCGGCCGCCCGCGTCAACTGCGCATGCAGCGCCGCATCCAGCATTTGCCACTGGCCGGCGGGGAGCTCGCGCGGCAATTGCACCGGACCATAGCGTATGCGCAGCAGACGGCTGATCTCGCTGCCGACCGCCTGCCACAGGCGCCGCACTTCACGATTGCGGCCTTCACGCAGCACGGCCCGATACCAGGCGTGAGTGCCTTCGATACGCGTCTGGCTGATGCTGTCGAAACCGGCCACACCATCCTCCAGCATCACACCCGACTGCAGCAGCCGCAGCTGCGCGGCGCTGAGGATGTCACGGGAGCGCACCAGGTACTCGCGCTCGACCTGCGCCGAGGGGTGCATCAGGCGATGCGCCAGCTCGCCATCGGTGGTGAACAGCAGCAGCCCCGAAGTCATGAAGTCCAGGCGGCCCACGACGATCCAGCGCCCCTGTGCAGGCGGCGGCAGCCTATCGAAGACGGTGGGTCGGCCCTGCGGATCACTGCGGGTGGTCACCTCGCCCGCCGGCTTGTTGTAGACCAGCACGGTGTGGTCCAGGGCAAGCTGGGTCGCCAGGGGCTTGCCGTCGAGGCGGATATCATCGCCAGGCTGGGCACGATCGCCAAGCTGTGCGGTCCTGCCATTGACGGTGAGCCGGCCGGCCCGGATCCACTCCTCGATGGCGCGGCGCGACCCATGGCCGCCCCCGGCAAGCAATTTTTGAAGTCTTAGCACTAAGAGATCGGTTCTTAGCCACCGTCGGTGGGGGCGTGGCACTATTGCGGCCCGCAAGGGGCCGGGCAGAGTGAATACTAGCCTAACGGAGGTAGCCGCATGATCTACGACAGCATTCTGGGAACCATCGGCCGCACGCCCATTGTGCGCATCCAGCGGATCGCCCCGGCGAATGTGACGCTGTATGCCAAGTGCGAGTTCTTCAACCCCCTCGCCTCGGTCAAGGATCGCCTGGCGATCGCGCTGATCGAGGATGCCGAGGCCACCGGCGCGCTCAAGCCCGGTCAGACCGTGATCGAAGCCACCTCTGGCAATACCGGCATCGCGCTGGCCATGGTGTGCGCGGCCAAGGGCTACCCCTTCGTCGCCGTCATGGTGGAGTCCTTCTCCGTCGAGCGCCGCCGCATCATGCGCATGCTGGGTGCCAAGGTCATCCTCACCCCCGCCGCCGAGCGCGGCCAGGGCATGGTCAAGAAGGCGCGCGAGCTGGCTGAAAAGCACGGCTGGCATCTGGCGCGCCAGTTCGACAGCCCGGCGAATCCGGCCTATCACCGCAATACCACGGCGGCGGAGATCCTCTCCGATTTCGCCGGCCGGCGTCTGGACTACTTCGTCAGCGGCTGGGGCACGGGCGGAACCCTGACCGGCGTGGGTGAAATGCTGCGCCTGGCGCGCCCGGAAACCCAGATCATCGCCGCGGAGCCTGAGAATGCGGCCCTGCTGTCGGGCAAGCCTTTCACCCCGCACAAGATCCAGGGCTGGACGCCGGATTTCCTGCCCAGTGTCCTGAACCGCGAGGTGGCCCATCGCATCGTCACCGTGTCGGACTCCGATGCCATCGCCCAGGCACGCGCCCTGAGCTCGCGGGAGGGAATTTTCTGCGGCATCTCCTCCGGCGCCACCGTCTCGGCGGCGCTCAAGGTCGCGGCCGATGCCCCCAAGGGCTCGGTCATCCTGGCGATGCTGCCCGACACCGGCGAGCGCTATCTCTCCACGCCCTTGTTCGAAGGAATCAGTGACGGTGGTGACCCCGAGCCCTGAACTCTCGCGGCCGGCGGACTCCTCGGGTGCCGATACCAGCTCGGCCTACGATGCCCGCAAGTTCGCCGCCATGCCCGACCCTTTTCCCCTGTATCGGGGCGGAGTGTTGCACCAGGCATGTATTGCCTACGAGACCTGGGGGGAATTGAATCAGGAGCGCGACAATGCCGTCCTGCTCTTCACGGGGCTGTCGCCGCCGGCCCACGCCCGCTCCTCGGAGGCCAACCCGGCACCGGGCTGGTGGGAAGGCATCATCGGACCCCATCTGGCCATCGATACCAGCCGGCTGTTCGTGGTGTGCGTGAACTCCCTGGGCAGCGCCTTCGGCTCCACCAGCCCCCTGTCGGTCAACCCGGCAACCGGCAAGCCCTACCGCATCACCTTTCCGGACCTGTCGGTGGAGGACATCGCCCGCGGTGGCCACGAGACGCTGAAATCCCTGGGTGTCGAGCGCGCGCACACGGTGGTGGGTCCCTCGCTGGGCGGCATGGTGGTGCTGGCCTATGCGGCGCTGTTCCCAGGGGCGGCACGCAACCTGATCAGCATCTCCGGCACCGCCGCCGCCACCCCGTTCGCCATTGCGCTGCGCTCCATCCAGCGCGAGGCCATTTTGCGCGACCCGGACTTCAAGGCCGGCCAGTACACCGCCGAGCAGCCGCCGGAGACCGGCATGCGCATCGCGCGCAAGCTCGGCATGATGACCTACCGCTCGGCCGCCGAATGGGTCGAGCGCTTCGGCCGCACCCCGGCACCGCCGGACATGCGCGATGCCGATGCCTTCGGCCCGGAGTTCGCGGTGCAAAGCTACCTGGAGCTGCACGCGCGGCGCTTCGTGCGCGCCTTTGATCCGAACTGCTACCTGTACCTGTCACGCGCCATGGATCGCTTTGACCTGGGCGAGCATGGCGAGAGCATTCCGCTGCTGCTGAAGCGCTCCGGCGTGCGCCGGGCGCTGATCATCGGGGTCGAATCCGACATGCTGTTCTCGATCGCAGAACAGGGCGCCCTGGCGGATGCCTTCACGGCGGCCGGCATCGACACGCACTACGCGCCGCTCGACTGCATCGAGGGTCATGATTCGTTCCTGATCGACATCAAGCGCTTCGGACGCGAGATCAGCGGCTTTCTGGCGCTGGATGCGCCCACCCGACGCTAGTGCAGGATGGGCAGCGGACAGTGAAGTAGCGCGCAGGTGGTGCGCAGCAGCTCGGACTCCTCGACCTTCAGCTGTCCGTCGCTGGCGATGGTGCGCACCAGGCCTTCGATGAGCTTTTGTTTGGCCGGCAGCTGCAGCTGGTCGAGCGCGCTCAACGCGGTGCTGGTGCGCTGCGGCCAGTCATCATAGGTTGCATAGTCAGGATAACGCGCCAGCACAGCGCTGATTCCGGCCGCGTAGGCCGCGCGGATCTCCTGTTCGTCGTCGCTGCCGCAGCGTGCCAGCGTGCAGAACATGACATGCACCGGCTCCACGGCATTCTCCAGGCTCAGCGTCCCGTACGGCGAGGCGTTGCCGGCGGCATCATTGAGCATGCTCTCCAGCAGTTTCGCCAGGCAGAACTCAAACACATCAATGCTGGCATCGATATGGATCAGGTCCATCACCAGGGTGTTGAGGCGCTGACGCTCGGCCAGCGGCAGTCGCCGCAGGGTCGGGAACAGCTGCAGCAGCGCCGGCAGGCGCAGCATCGGTGCGATCGTGCCGGCCGCGGCGATGGCGCTGTTCACGACATTCAGTTCCGCGCCGCCGTACTCCTGCGCGATGCGCTGCGCCTGCGCATCGCGGATCGCGGGATCTCGGCTCAGCAGCAGTGCCAGCACCATCGAGCGCGCATGGGCGCCGGTATCGGAGAAATTGCGCAGCACCGGGGGAATCTGCTCGCGCATGGCCTGCGCCTGATCCACGTTCGAGGGCTGCGGGCGGCCCACCTGGGCGGCAATGGTGCCGGCATTGGCGGCGAAGCCGCTGGCGCCGGCCGCGGCCGCCAGCGCCGGCCGCGGCGCAGCCGCGCCAGCCAGGCTCGCAGGCGTGTCGGAACTGGGTACACCGCGGGCGATCAGCGCCTGAAGTTCGGCGGGATTGAAATGCGGATCCAGTTCCCGGATGCGCTCCAGGAGCGGCGGGTGGGTGGCGAAGATGCGATCCAGGCCCGGTGCAAACAGCATGTGCGCCACCTGCTCGGCATCCGCGGCCACAAACTTGGAACCCTCCTCGAGCGCCGCGATCTTCATCAGCGCACCCTTGAGGCCCTCGGTGTTGCGCGTGAACTGCACCGCAGAGGCATCGGCGAGTCGCTCGCGCTGGCGCGACACCGCGGCTTGCAGCATGCGGCCGGCGAGCAGGCCCAGGTAGCCGAGCACCATGGCGGCCAGGCCCACGCCGATCCAGCCCAGGCTGCCGCCGCGTCGATCGCGATCCCCGCCGCGCGGCGCGAAATTGAACACCAGCCGACCGATGATGGCGATGACCAGCAGGCCGAAGATGGCGCCCATGAGCTGGATGTTCAGCCGCATGTCGCCGTTGAGAATGTGCGAGAACTCATGGCCGATCACGCCCTGCAGTTCGTCACGGTTCAGATGATCGATGGCACCCTGGGTCACGGTGATGCAGGCGTTGGCCGGCGTATGCCCCGCGGCAAAGGCGTTGATGGCCGGTTCCTGCTCGAGCACGTAGATCTCCGGCACCGGCACTCCGGAGGCGATCGCCATCTCCTCGATGATGTTGCGCAGCCGCTTGCGGGCCGGATCGGCCGTGTCACGCTCGACACGGACCCCGCCCAGTGACTGGGCCACCACGGCGCCGCCGCCGCGCAGCTGCGCGGACTTGAACAGGCTGGCGAGCCCGATGACGCCGATGATCAGCAGCGACACCACCAGCACCGCGCCCGGGTTGCGCATCGCGAAGTCGAGCGGATCCACTGACGCCGTGCCGTACTGGGCGCCATAGGCCGCGGCGCCGGAGCTGCGCGCGGCGAGCACCGTGAATATGACAGCATCCAGGGCAATGACCACCACGGCCACCGCCGCCATGAACAACACGACAAACACCCGCGACTGGCGGCGCGCGGCGGCCTGGTAGGCGTAGAAATCCACGGTTTGGCCTTACGAAGCTGCGTCAACCTCTCAGGTGAAGCTCACCTTGGGGGCTTCGCGCACTTCGGGCTTGGCGACATCCAGGGGCTGCGCCGGCTGGAAGCCGAACATGTTGGCGACCATGCTGGCGGGGAATACTTCGCGGTGATTGTTGTAGCTCATCACCGAGTCGTTATAGGCCTGGCGGGCGAAGGCGACCTTGTTCTCGGTGGAGGTCAATTCCTCGGACAGCTGCATCATGCTCTGGTTGGCCTTGAGGTCCGGGTAGGCCTCGGACAGGGCAAAGAGTCGGCCCAGGGCCCCGCCGAGCGTGGCCTCGGCACCCGATAATTGCTGCACCGCCGCAGCGTTGGCGGGATCCGCCGCGGCCGCTTTCAGGCCGGATACCGCCCCGTTGCGCGCCTGGATGACTGCCTCGAGCGTCTCGCGCTCATGCTTCATGTACCCCTTGGCTATTTCTACAAGGTTTGGGATCAGGTCATAGCGCCGGGTGAGCTGTACATCGATCTGCGCGAAGGCGTTCTTGAAGGCATTGCGGGCCGTCACCAGTCCGTTGTAGGTCGAGACCAGGAACAGGATGAGCAGTACGACGACGATAAGGACGACAATCAGGCTCATAGGCACCTCGAGCTGCATTGGACGTAATGCCAAGCTGACAAGGTACCCGGGAGCGCGGGGTAGTCAAGCCATACCGTGGCGGCAAATGGCACAGACCTTGCTGCTAAACGGTAAGGCGATTAATGTTGAGTCACGAGCGAGGACAAGGTCGGCACTGGCATACTGTCAAGGCGACGCAGCACAACAGCAATAATTCGCAACCGGAGTCTGGGATCTTGGAACGTCGACTGCACACCCGGCATCGCGCCCGAACCACCGTTTACATCACTCTTCCTGGCAGTGGTCGGCGGTTGTGTCGCGCCGTGAACCTCAGTGCCACCGGGGTATTCATCCAAACCACCAATCTGGGCCTGCGCAAGGGCCAGAACGTGGAACTGGTATTCGCCATCAATCTCGGCGCAGTCACCAAGCTGCATCGTCGCACCGCCGTGGTCGCGCATGTGTCGCGCGGCGGGACCGGATTGATGATGGAATCCTACTCTTCGGTCGCCACGGCCACCGCCGCCCGCGCCGGCTAGAGTCCCGGCGCGCCATCGGCGGCGCCCACGGGCGGTCCGGCCGCGGGTAGTGGCGCAGGGGGCGGAGCCGCCGGGAACAACTCCCGCGGTGCCGTATCAATGGTTTTCTCAGGTATTGCCTCGATGGTCGCTGCGGCGCGCGGCGCTGCCACCGGTGAGGCCGCGGGCGCCGTTCTGATCGGCACCGGTTCGGCGCGCGTGATGACCGGCGGCGGCGCAGGCGTGGCAGCGGGCGCCGAACCCTCGGGGCGTGAGTCGGTCTTCAGCGCCGTGTCCTCGGCCTGCTTGGTCATCACGATGATGCTGATGCGCCGGTTGATTGCGTTTTGCGGATCGTCCTTGTCGAACAACACCGATGATGAAAGACCGACGACGCGCGCGATCTTCGCTTCATTGAGGCCGCCGGAGCCGAGCGCGCGCCGCGCGGCGTTGGCGCGGTCCGCCGAGAGCTCCCAGTTGGTGTAGCCGACGCCACCCGGATAGGGACGGATGTCGGTGTGTCCGGAGATCGAAATGCGATTCGGCACCGTGTTCAGATAACCCGCGAGGGTCTTGAGGATGGCGGTGGTGTAGTCCTTGAGCCGCGCCGAGCCGACATCGAACATCGGACGGTTCTGCGCATCCACGATCTGGATGCGCAGACCCTCCGGAGTGATGTCCAGCAGCAGCTGGTCCTTGAAGGGCCGCAGCGCCTGGCTCTGGTCGATGGCCTGACGCAGTTCCTGCAGCAGGCTTTCAAGCTTCTTGTGGTCCGCCTCGTCGGTGATCTTGCGCGCCTCTTCCAGATCCATCTTGCGCATCTGCTCCGGATCCAACTTGCGCACCTGCTCCGAATCCATCTTATGCGCCTGTTCGGTGTCGATTTTGAAAGGCTCCGGCGTGGATTTGGCGTTGCTGTCCGGATTCCTCATCACGGTCACGCGCGGTGCGTCCATGCCGCCGCCCATATTGATCACGCTGGTGCTGGCGCCGCCCGGACCCATCTGCCCCGGCGCCGGACGCACGGTCTTGCCGGGTTGCATGCTCGGGTTCTTGAAGTAATCGAACACCGCGGCGCGCTGTTCCTTGGAAATCGAGCTGACCAGCCACATCACCAGAAAGAAAGCCATCATGGCCGTCACGAAGTCGGCATAGGCGACTTTCCAGGCGCCGCCATGATGACCCGCGCCGCCCTTCTTCCTGCGCTTGACGATGATGATCTGGGCTTTTTCTTCCTTGGCCATGGTTTAGGCGCCGGCAGCCCGTCTCAGCGGCCGCCCTTCAGATGGGCTTCCAGATCGGTGAAGTTCGGACGCACGCCGGCGAACAGCAGCTTGCGCGCAAATTCGATCGCCACGGGCGGCGCGTAACCGCGCACGCTCGCCACGAACGCCATCTTCACCAGCTCGTAGGCCTTGCCGTCTTCGTTGGCCCGCTGCTCCATGGCCGCGGCGATGGGCCCCACGAAACCATAGGCCACCAGAATTCCCAGGAACGTGCCCACGAGCGCGGCCGCCACGTTGTGACCGATGGTCGCGGTGTCGGCGCCCTCGATCGAGGCCATGGTGCTCACGATGCCCAGCACCGCCGCGACGATGCCGAATCCGGGCAGGGCGTCGGCGACTTTCTGCATGGCATGGGCCGGTTCGGAGGCTTCGTGGTGATGGGTCTCGAGCTCGGTTTCCAGCAGGCTCTCCAGCTCGTGCGGATCGAGGTTGCCGCCGATCATCAGGCGCAGGCAGTCGGTCATGAAGTCCGTCATGTGGTGATCGGCGAGGATGCGCGGGTACTGCGTAAACAGGCTGCTCGCATGCGGATCATCGATGTGGGACTCGATGGCCAGCATGCCTTCCTTGCGCGCCTTCACCAGGATGTCGTACAGCAGCTTGAAGATATCGACGTAGTCGGCGCGCGAATACTTCGGTGGCTTCAGCAGCGCCATCACCCCGGTGAGTGAAGCCTTGACGACCTTGGGGGGATTGCTGGTGATGAACGCGCCAAATGCGGAGCCGCAGATGATCAGCACCTCGGTCGGGTGCCACAGCAGCAGCAGACTCCCGCCACCGAGTAGGAAGCCGATGCCGACGCTCAACAGGACGACGACGGAGCCAATAATCAGGAACATTATGGAAACAAGCTCCTCGTCACACGGAAAACCTTAGGGAACAGGGTCGTTATCGGCTCTATTGTGCGTCCCTTGAGGTATGTGAAAACGGGCTAACATCGCAGAAATCGACGAACCTGCCGGGGACCCTCAGATGTCCAAAAGAGCCTTGATTCTCATAGTGAATTTACTGTTCGCGCTGGCCGCCTGCGCGACCCCCGTGGCGCCACCGCCGCAGGCTGTGAACCCGGTACCCGCGGCATCCGTTGCGGCGCCCGCGACGGCGCTGCCCGCGCCGCCCTTCAGCAGCGGGGGTTACCTGACCGCAGTTTCGCTGAATCTGTATCGGCTGCTGCCCCCGCCACCTGAAGCCGGCTCGGCAGCGGAGCGTGCCGAGCTGGATGAACTGTTGCGCCTGCAGGCCAGCCGCACCCCCGCTGACGTCCAGCGCGCGCGGGAAGACGCCAACATCAGCATTTTCCGTTTCGCCGATGCACTGGGGAACCCGCCGGGTTTCAATCCCAGGGCGTTGCCTCTGCTCAGCGAGCTATTCGAGCGCATCGGCCGCGACGAGGGGCTGTTCATGAATCCCGCCAAGGATGCCTTCGGGCGGCCGCGCCCGTTCGTCACCGAGCCGCGCCTGTCTCCGGTGGTTCCCAGGCCGCCCTCGGCCTCCTATCCCAGTGGTCACACCACCTGGGCCGTTGCCGCGGCCATCGTGCTGTCCGAGATGGTGCCGGAGCGGCGCGCGCAGATCTTTGCGCGCGCGGATGAGTACGCCCATAACCGTGAGGTCGGTGGCGTTCACTATCCGAGCGATGTGGCCGCGGGACATCTGGCCGGAACGGCGCTCGCCCAGCAGCTCTTCAACTCACCGCGCTTCGTCGAGGATGAGGCCGCGGCCGGCGACGAGCTGCGCCAGGCGCTGGGGCTCATGCCGTTGCCGCGACACCAGCTGTATCGGCACTAGGAGAAAACATGCAACGCATCATCCGCATCGGCTGCCTGGGCCTGGTGGCTGGACTTCTCGCGCTGGGCGGCTGCAGCACGCCACCAGGCGCCGCCAGCCCCGCGCCACAGGCACGCTGCAGCCGCGCCTGCCTCACTGCAGTGATGAGCGACTATCTGCTGGCGCTGCAGGCTGGCAATGCCGCGCGCCTGCGGACCACGGCCCCGGTGCATTTCACCGAAGACCAGACCGACAAGGCCTTCGGCAAGGAGGGGATCTGGGCGAGCCATGTCCAACTCACCGACTACCGCTTCGACATCATCGACGTACGCGCCGGCGTGGCGGCCGCGCTGGTGAAGGTGAAGGTCGATGGCACACCCGCTCTGATGGCGTTGCGGCTACTGACCCGCGGTGGCCGCATCAGCGGCGTCGAAAGCATCGTCGTGCATTCGCGTGATGAGGGCATGATCTTCAAGATCGATGCCATACAGAAGCTCAGCGCTGCGATGGCGTACACACCGACGGCGCAACAGCGCAACTCGCGCGATGACATGATTGCCGCGGCCTCGCATTATCCGCATGGCCTGCAGTCGGGCAGCTTCGAGAAGGTGGATGTGCCCTTTGCCGATGATGCCTATCGCTTTGAAAACGGCCAGCTCATGGCAGGCCCCGGCTGTACCTTCTTCAAGGGCTGTGAACACATCAAGAGCCAGCGCATCCCGACATTGTCGAAATTGGTGTTCCACGTTGCCGCGGTCGATGAGGAACAGGGCGTGGTATTGATCCGCATGGATTTCGGGCCCGGCTCGGTGTTTGATGCCCCGAACCGGCCGAAGGGTCAGTCACTGAGCGTGTTCGAGGCTTTCAAGGTCTATGGTGGCCAGATACATGCCGTCGAGGCCTTCATGAAGACCAAGCCGGCGGAACAGCCGCTGGGCTGGGATGACTAGCCCCTATTCGTAGCGCAGTGCCGCCACGGGCTTGGCGCGTGCGACGAGCATCGAATGCGTGGTGACCGTCAGTAACGCAATCACCAGGGTGGTTGCTGCAGCTGCCGGAAACGGCCACAGCGGCAGATCCACGTGATAAGCGAATCCCTGCAGCCATTGGCGCATCACCCAGGCGGCCACCGGCCACGCGATGAGATTGGCCCAGAGCACCGGCTGGGCGAACTGACGCAGCAACAGCCAAAAGATATTGCCGGTGGCGGCGCCAAGCGCCTTGCGAATGCCGATTTCGCGCGTACGCCGCTCCGCGACGGAGGCCGCAAGACCGAGCAGCCCCAGACAGGCGAGCAGTACCGCGACGCCGGCGAACACCGCGAACAGCTGCGCCTCGCGCAGCATATCGGTGTAGAGACTCTGGATGTGCTCTTCCATGAAGAATCGACTGATGGGATGACGCCTGTCGTTGGCCTTCCAGGCTGCATCGATGGCGGAGAGAGTTTCGGGGATCTGCCGGCCGGTCAGCTTGACGTCGACAAGATCGAAGTCGCTGTCCGCGGCAGTGACGATATACCCTGTGGCTTCAATCCTGCGCTCCACCGAGCCCAGTGAAAAATCCGGTACCACGCCGATCACTGGCAGGGTTTCGCCGTTTTTGCGGGTTTTACCGTGGCCAACTGCCGGCAGTGCGAAGCCAACGGCCTCGGCAGGGTGTGCGAATCCCAGTTGTCGGGCAGCGGTTTCGTTGATGACGTAGTAGATGCCAGCTGGACTGCCGGACAACTTGCCCGCCAGCGGTTTGACGCCGTAGAGGCCAAACATCGCAGGCCATGCGGGCACGACGAAGATCAGCTGCGGAATGCCGGTCCGGTCGTTTGCGGTCATAAATGAGGGATTGCTGATCAGGCCGGCCGCCGAGCAGGCAAGACCGCGCACCCCGGGCAGCACCAGCACCGGGTTCACGAATGCCGGATTGCAGGATGAGCGCACTATCAGCATCTGATCGGTGTCGACGCGCAGCGCATCATCAGTGGCAAAGTGCCGCTGGAGGTAGACCACCCCGGCCGCGATCATCAACCCGACCAGAATGGCGAACTGCAATGTCACCAGCGCCTGACGCAGCAGGCCTGCGTGACGTGAACGGCCCACGCCGCCTTGCAGCACGCGCAGCGGCTGAAATGCCGACAGCGCCAGCGCAGGCGGCGCGCCTGCCATCGCGCCAAGCAGCAGGGCAGCGAGCACCATCAGTCCCAGCAGCATCGGTTCGCGCCAATAGTTGAACGTTGCAGTCGACCCCAAGAAGGCATTTGCGTAAGGCAGGGTCCATTCGGCAAGCGCTATCGCCAGCAGCGCGGCGGACACCACGTAGGTGCCTGATTCAAGCAGAAATTGAACGATGAGCACGCGCCGCCCGGCGCCCGCGAGTTTGCGGATGCTCACTTCCCTGGCGCGGCGGCTGGAACGAGCGGTCACCAGGTTGACGAAATTGATGCCCGCGATGAGCAGAATGCCGCAGCCCACCACCGTTGTCATGAGCATCCGCCCGGCAAATCCAGGGTTCTGCCAGGGATTTATGTTGATACGATCCATGCGCACCAGTTGCAGGGCCAGCGCCCATCCCTTGGGTGGGCGGGAATAAAGCACCCCGGCCATCGAGGGCATTGCCTGCAACAGGTGCTGCGCGCCGGCATGGGGAGCGAGCTTCACATAGGTTTGGGTGCCGAACCCAATGTTCGATCCGGGTACATTTCCGGGAATGTCGTCCTGCTGGTGAAGCGGCGTCCAGGCTGCCAGCGATGAGACGAATATCCCGGTCCCCAGATGGGTCGCGTTGGGCGGCAGATCCTCGACCACTGCTGTCACCGACAGCTCATGCGTTGCATCGCTACCCGGCGTTTTCAATATCAGCGTTTCGCCCAACGGGGCGTCGCGCCCGAAGTACTTGCGCGCCGCACTTCTGGGCAGAACTATGCTGCCGGGGCGCGACAGGGCCGTTTTCAGATCTCCCGCGACCGCTGGCAGCGGCAGAACCACGAGGGCGTTCGGATCCGCCCAGTAGACGGGCTCGCTCGCCGCAACGTTCTGGTGCCGCAGCGTCGCTGTGCCGTAGGACAGGCGGGTCACCGCCTCAATCTCGGAAAACCGCAGAGCCAGCTGCGCGCCGACGAAGCTATTGGTGCTGCTTATGTAGATGGTCGCGTGCCCCGGGGGCGTGATGATCGTCACCCCGGCGTAGATCCTGTCATACCCGGGGATGAAGTGATCGTGACTGAGCTCGTTGTGAACCACCAGCGCCGCCAGCAACGCGGTGCACAGCCCCACCGACAGCCCGATCACGCTGATCGCGGTGTAGAGCTTGTTGCGCGCAAGGTGGCGGAGCGCGGCAGCAAGACAGTTGCGGAACATCGCGATTCGCGCCTATTCGTAGCGCAGTGCCGCCACCGGCTTGGCGCGTGCGACCAGGATGGACTGGGTGGCTACGGTGACCAGGGCAATGATCAGCGCCGCGAAGGCGGCCGCAGGAAAGAGCGGTAGCGGCAGATCTATGTGGTACGCGAAGGTCGCGAGCCAGCGGTCCATCACGTAGGCCGCGGCCGGCCAGGCGAGCAGACACCCCCAGACCACCGGCTTGCTGAACTGCCAGAGCAGCAAGCGCAGCACCTCACCCGTGCCGGCACCCAGCGCCTTGCGAATGCCGATCTCCTTGGTGCGGCGCTCGGCCGTTGCCGAAGTCAGGGCGAACAGGCCGATGCACGAGAGTGCCACGGCGATGAGGGCGCACAGGCCGAAGCTCTGGGACCGGCGCAACACGCCCTGATAGCGACGCTCGATCTGCTGATCCAGAAAAGCACGCCGCGGCGGATCCGCATTGCCGAGGCCGCGCCATAGCGCATCGATGGCCGCGAGTGTCTCCGGGATCTGCTGACCGCCGAGTCTGGCGCTGATGAGATCAAGACCGTTGTCTGCCTGCTGGTACACCGTCGCCGGCACCGCCTGATCGACGGAATTGAACGAAAAATCAGGCACCACCGCCAGCACCGTGGGGACGGCAGCGTTGTCTGAGAGCGCGAAGGGCATGGCCTTGCCGAGCGCTGCAACGGGTGAGGCGAAGCCAAACCTGCGGGCGGCGGTTTCGTTCAGTACCACATCGTTGGCATCGATGACGTGCGGGATGGTTCCATTGGCGGCCGGCAGGCGCCCTGCCAGCGGCTTGATCGCGTAGAAGTCGAATAGGTCGAAGTCCACTCCCACTCTGTTGAACGAGATGTCGCCGTTCCGGGTAGGGTGATTGTTGAGGACAACGGCTTGCATGAAGCAACAGGTGCCCAGAAAGCCAACACTGCTACGCGTCACGGAATGCACCCCGGGGAGCTTGCGCAGCTCACCAACGAAGGCGCCGGCGTGCGGCCCGGGCGCGTAGATCCACAGGACCTGATTGCCATTGAGGCGCAATGCGTCCCGCATCGCAAACTCCCGCTGACGGGAAACGACGCCGGCACAGATGGCGAGCGCGATCAGCAACGCAAACTGCAGGGCGACCAATCCCTGACGCACGGCGGCGCCGCCGGAAACGAGCGCGGCGCCGCGCAGCACCCGCACCGGCCGGAATCCCGACTGCACGAACGCCGGCCAGGCACCGGCCAGAAGCCCCACCAGGATGGTGGCCCCGACGAGCGCTCCGACCAGTTCCGGCTCCTGGCGGTAATCGAGCACGGCGCCGGTATCGAGGAAAACGTTGACATGCGGCAGCAGCCACTCGGCCAAGGCGATCGCCAGCAGCCCCGCGGCGGCGGCATAGAGCAGCGCCTCGCCCAGAAACTGCGCGATCAGCAGGTGCCGGCCGGCACCGGCCAGCGCGCGGATCGCGGTTTCGCGGGCCCGCAGGGCGGAGCGGGCGGTCTGCAGATTGACGAAGTTGACCGCTGCGATCAGCAAGACCACCGCGCCCAGAACGCCAAGCAGCAGCATGCGGCTGCGAAAGCCGCGGTTCATGCCCTCATCGGTGTTGAGTCGATCGATGCGGATCAGCTCCAGCGAGAGCAGGTGCGAATATGAGCCGAGGCCGCACAGCTGCAGGAGCCTTGGCAGCGACTGCCGCAAGGCGGCCACATCAGCCGCGGGCCTCAAACGCACATAGGTGTAGCCACCGTGGATGGCCACATTGCCCAGATTATTGCGCCCCTGGCTTTCCTTGGTGGCAGCTTCGTTCTCCCTGACGTTGGTCGGCGAGAAGTCGGTGACCCCGGCGGCAATGATGTCACGCGCCTGATGAGTCCCGTTCGGCGGTGGATCCTGGATCACCGCGCGCACCAACATCGCGTGCCCCTCGACCACCAGGGTCTGCCCGAGCGGTGCGTCGCGGCCGAAGAACCGGCGCGCATAGCTGCGCGACAGCACCAGGCTGTCCGCGGTTCGCAGCGCCGCCCTCACGTCTCCCGCATACCTCGCGAGTGGCAACACCTCAGGCAGGTTCGGATCGGCCCAGTAGACCGTCTCGGTTGACTTCTGCCTGCCGTACTGCACGTGCATGGTGGTATCCAGTACGCGGCTGGCAGCCTCGACCTGCGCGAACTGCTGCTGCAGCTGAGCCGCCATGGGGAGCGGCGTGAAGCCGACGTACATCCGGGCCAGCCCTGCCGGTGTGAACACTGTCTGGATGACGTAGGTGCGCTGATATCCGGGAACGAAGTGATCGTAGGTGTATTGATTGCGCATCACGAGTGCCGCGATCAGCGCCGCGCACAGGCCGATGGCCAGGCCGATGACGCTGATGGCGGTGTAGAGCTTGTTGCGCGCCAAATGGCGCAGTGCGGCGGCCAGGCAATTGAGAAACATCCGAAACCTTCAGTCTATTGGTAACGCAACGCGGCCACGGGCTGCGCGCGCGCAACTAGAATCGAATGGGTGGTGACGGTGAGCAAAGCTATCAGCAGGGCCAGTGCGGACGCGGTGGGGAACATCCACAGGGGCAGGTCGACGTGGTAGGCGAAACCCTGCAGCCAGCGGTGCATGGCGTAGGCGGTTACGGGCCACGCGATGAGATTGGCCCACAGCACGGGTTTGGCGAATTGCCGCAGCAGAAGTCGGAAGATATTGCCGGTGTCAGCCCCCAGGGCCTTGCGGATGCCGATCTCGCGGGTACGCTGCTCGGCAATGGACGCCGCCAGGCCGAATAGCCCCAGACCGGCGAGCAGGACCGCGATGGCGGAAAAGATGCCGAACAGCTGCGCCTCGCGCAGCATGGCGAGATAGCGGGTCTGCATGTGCTCTTCAAGAAAGAAGCGATTGACGGGTTCGTGCGCCCCGGTGGCCCTGCCGAGCCGATCGATAGCGTCCAGAGTTTCGGGGATTTGCCGACCGGTCAGCTTGACGCTGATGAGCTGCAGGCGCGGGTCGCGGGGACCCACCTGAAATGCCTGCGCATCGATCGGGCGTTCTACCGAACCCAGCGAGAAATCGGCAACCACGCCGACGACCGGCAAGGTCTTGCTGCCGCCTGGAATGAATCCGGGCAGTTGCAAACCAATGGCATCCGCGGACCTTGAGTATCCAAGTCGCCGCGCCGCGGTTTCGTTGAGGACGTAGTAGGCGGCGGCGGAGCCGCCCAGTGCGCGGCTTCTGCCTGCCACGGTCCTGACGCCATACAGATCGAACAGGGAAGAGTCCGCGGCTATCGGGTAGAGCAACTGCAGAATGCCCACCCTGTCGTTTACGAACATCAGGTTCAGGCTTTCGTCACTCAATAAGGCGGGTGTCGAGCAGGACAGACCGTGGACACCGGCAAGCGCCCGCAACTGCGAAATGAAGGCCGGATTGCAGGGTGAATTGATGAGCAGCATCTGATCGCCGTTCACACGCAATGCGTCCTGTGTCGCGAACCGCCTCTGCAGATAGACCACGGCGGCGGCAACGATCAGGCCGATCAGAATCGCGAACTGCACCGACACCAAAGCCTGGCGCATCAACGTCGCGCCGCGGCGCTGCCGGACCTGGCCCGTCAGGACCCGCAGCGGACGGAAGGCCGATAGCACCAGCGCCGGATAGGCGCCCACCAGGGTTCCGAGCGCCAGCACGCCGAGCACAATGGCACCGATGAGCGCCGGCTGCTGCCAATATCTGAAGGTGGCGCCCGCGATAAGAAAACCGTTCACGTATGGCAGCAGCAGCTCGGTGAGCGCAGCAGCCACGAGCAATGCAGCGATCACGTAGACAATCGACTCGGTGAGGAACTGCAGTACCAAAATGCGTTGCCGGGCACCCGCGAGTTTACGAACACTCACCTCCTGCGCACGCCGCGCGCAGCGCGCCGTGAGCAGATTGACGAAATTGACCACCGCAATCACCAGGATACCCACCCCGGTGATGATCAGCATGAGCAGCTCGCTTTTGAATCCCGGGTTGAGCCCCGGATGCGCATTGAGCCGGTCCAGGCGCACCAGCTGCTGATCCTGTTTCCACGCCTGCGGTGCGCTGGCGAAAAGCACCTTGGTCATCTCCGGCATGGCTTGCAGCAGGCGCCGTGGGGAGGCATTGGGTGCAAGCTTCAAATAGGTTTGAGTGTCAACGCCTATCCAATGGGTGGCCTTCCTGTTCGTCACGTCATTGCGGTATTGGGCTGACCACGGCACCAATCCGGACATGAATATTCCGGTCTGCAGATGGGTGGCATTGGTCGGCAAATCCTCGATGACGGCAGCCACCGACACCGGGTACGAGCCATTCACCGTCAAGGTCTCGCCCAGCGGCGCGTCACGACCAAAGTACTTGCGGGCGATGCTGCGGGGCAGGACGATGGCGTCCGGACGTGCCAGCGCCGCTCTCAGACTTCCCGCCAGCACTGGCAGCGGCAGCACCTCGAATGCATTCGGATCCGCCCAGTAGATTGATTCCTTCACCTCCACGTTCGACCGTCGGATCGTGACGGTGTCCGGAAGCAACCGCGTCACCGCCTGGATCTCGTTGAACTTCAGCGCCAGCTCCGGTCCGACAAATGCGGCTGTCCTCGGGAAATACAGGGTGGCGTGACCGGGCGGCGTTATGGCGGTCACCCCCGTATAGATCCGCTCGTAACCCGGAATGAAATGGTCCTGGCTGAGCCGGTCGTGCACCACCAGGGCGGCGAGCAGCGCCGCGCACAGGCCCACCGCCAGCCCGAGCACGCTGATGGCCGTGTAGAGCTTGTTGCGCGCCAGGTGACGCAGCGCGGCGGCCAGGCAGTTGCGGAACATTGCCCGTTTCCCGTGACCTTAGGCGGCCAGCTGGGTTTCGCTGACCACCTGCCCGTCGAGCAGTTTGACGGTGCGCGCGGCGCGCGCCGCATGAACCAGGGAGTGCGTGACCATGATGACGGTCGTGCCCGCCTTGTTGATGTCTCCCAGCATATCCATCACGGCGTTGCCGTTCTCAGTGTCGAGGTTGCCCGTGGGTTCATCCGCCAGGATGAGCTTTGGCTCACCGACCAGCGCGCGGGCGATCGCTACGCGCTGCTGCTGGCCGCCGGAGAGCTGGCTGGGCAGATGGCGGGCGCGATGCGAGAGACCCACGCGCTGCAACGCCGCCGTGATGCGCCGGCGTCGATCCGCACCGCTCATTCCCTGGTACAGCAGCGAGACCTCGACGTTCTCGCTGACATTGAGATCCTCGATCAGATTGAAGCTCTGGAACACGAAGCCCACGCTGCCGCGCCGCAGACGCGTGAGTTCCTTCTCACGCAGTTTCGCGACCTCGGCGCCGAAGAAGGAATAGCTGCCGGTGTCCGGATTGTCGAGCAGCCCCAGGATATTCAGAAGCGTCGACTTGCCGCAGCCGGAGGGCCCCATGACGGCGAGGAATTCCCCGGCGCCGACCGCCAGGGAGACATCCGACAGCGCATGGGTCTCCACCTCCGTGGTGCGGTAGATCTTGCTGATGTTCTGCAGGATCAACATACGGCTTCCCCCTGTCATTTGAGGTCGATTCTGTCGATGCGTTCCAGGCCGCTGTAGTCGGAGGTGATGACACGCTCACCGGCGCCAAGGCCGCCCAGGATCTCCACCTGCTCGGCATTGCGCCGGCCGACTTTGATCCGGCGTCGCCGGGCGCTATGTCCATCCGCTCGCAGCACGAAAGCCCAGTCGCCGCCGCTGCGTTCGAGAAAGGCGCCGGCCGGCAGGACCAGGCCCGGCACATCGGCTCCCAGGGACAGACGCCCCTGCAGGGTCTGCCCGCGCAGCAATCCGCCGGGCGTCGCACCATCGAAGGCCAGATCGACCAGGAAGCCGCCGCTCTTGACCTCAGGATAGACGCGGGTGACCTTCAGCGGCCAGGTCTTCTCATCCAGCTGAATACTCGCGGATTGCCCGGGCCGCACGCGTCCCAGGTAGTACTCATCGACCGTGGCCGAGAGCTTGTAGCCGGTGGCGGGCGTGATTTCCGCGAGTCGATCGCCGAGATTGCGACTTTCGCCTACCGTGAGGTCCATGCTGGTCACAAGTCCACTGACCGGCGCACGCACGGTGAGGTCGGCGAGCTTGCCATGCGTGATCAGCAAATCCTGCTGCAGCTTCGCGATCTGCGCCTGCAGTTGCGGCAGCTGTTTCAGGCGCAGCTCCTCCTGCCGCTGGTTGCTTTCCTCCTGCATCGGCCGCTGCCGCAGGGCGTTGTCGAGCGCATCCTGGTTCTGATCCTGTGATTCGACCGAGACCAGGTGTTGCGCCACCAGCGCCGCGCGGCGATCCAGCGCGCGCCGCAAGCGGATGATGTCGTAATCGATCTGCGCCAGCGCCTTCTGATTGGCCACCCGGTTCTGTTCCAGCTGCGTCTGATACGCCTGGGACTCGGTGATGGATTGCACCAGCCGGCCCTCCCGATCCAGCACATCCAGTTCGAGCGCCGTGTTGCTCAATTCCACCAGCGGCTGACCTTGGATCACACTGTCGCCGGCCTGCACCAGGATATGCTCGATGCGGCCGCCTTCCACGGCATCCAGATACACCGTGTCATGGGGAACGACTTCGCCGGTGAGGGGAATGACGTCGTGATAGACGCCCGGCTCGACGACTGCGAGGGTGAGGCTGCCGGCGGGGATGCTGACACTGCGCTGCGCGGGGCCCAGCAAGAGCACGCCGGCGAGGCACACCAGGATCAGCGCGACAACGCCCAGCAGCAGCCGTTGCCACAGCATCAGGCGCCACCATGGCTGCGACAGCGGCCGGTCCATGGCCGAGTGCAGTACGCCCTCTGCGGTGACATTCTTCAAGGCAGCGACCATTTGCATTAGTGTATGTCCGGGCACGCTCGATAAAAACTGCTTTTTAATCAGTGACTTGCCATCATTCAGGACGATCGCCACAGCAGCAGGTGTCCGAAAGCGAACACTCCGTATCCGCTATTCTTGCCATTGCTATCTCAACCTCCGGCTCACTTCTCATGCCTAATCGCGACCACACTTCTCGCCACTGCCTCGCTCTCATCTTGGCCGCGGCAGCACTGCTTCAAGCCACGGGTGCCCAGGCGCAAAGCACCGACCGCCCGTGGATGAACACGCAGCTGCCGGCGGATCAGCGCGCGGAGCTGGTCCTGCAGCAACTCACCTTGGACGAAAAGCTGTCGCTGCTGCATGGCAACGGGATGGCCAACAATCCCATGTGGACCATGCCCCTGACTCAATTCGCCAATGGCGGGGCCGGCTACGTCACTGGCATTCCCCGGTTGGGCATTCCACCGCTGATCATTTCGGATGCGGCATACGGGGTGCGCGACAGTGGGGCCAACGGGCGCTACTCGACGGCGATGCCATCGAATCTGGGTGCGGCCTCGGCGTGGGATACCGAGTCGGCCTGTGAATACGGAGCCGTGATCGGCAGCGAACTGCGGGCACAGGGCTTCGACATGACGCTGGGCGGCGGCGTCGACCTGGCGCGCGAGCCGCGCAACGGCCGAAGCTTCGAGTACACCGGAGAGGACCCGCTGCTGGCCGGAACGCTGGATGGCAACATGATGAAGTGCGAGCAGGCGCAGCATGTCGTCGGAGATCTGAAGCACTACGCGCTGAACGATCAGGAGACGGGCCGTTCCGGGGTGGATGTCGTCATTTCCAAACGGGCCATGCAGGAGTCGGACCTGCTGGCGTTCCATATCGCGCTGTCGATCTCGAACGCGAGCGCCATCATGTGCTCGTATAACCGCATCAACGGCCCGTATGCATGCGAGAACCCCTACACGCTCAATGAGGTGCTGAAGCGGGATTGGGGATTCAAGGGCTTTGTGCTGTCGGACTGGGCCGGGACTCATAGCACGCAGGCCGCATCCCAAGCGGGGCTGGATCAGGAGCAGCCGATGGCGGACTTCTTTGGTCCGAAGCTCAGGCAAGCCGTCGATGCCGGAACCGTGCCCCTGTCCGAGATTGATGATCACGCACGACGGGTGCTGTTTGCGGAGTTCAACGCAGGCATTGTCGATGACCCGCCGCGCAAGAGCGTGGTGGAGGTGGTCAA
Organism: Steroidobacteraceae bacterium; assembly: GCA_035487155.1. Classification (GTDB taxonomy): domain Bacteria; phylum Pseudomonadota; class Gammaproteobacteria; order Steroidobacterales; family Steroidobacteraceae; genus DAIDKA01. Next base: position 7,202 of record DATHMK010000080.1, on the reverse strand, counting down.
GGGCCTGCAGGTCGCCCAGCGCGTCGAGGAGAAGAGCATCGTTCTGCTGAAGAACGCGAATGCCATCCTCCCCATCGATACGACCCGGGTTCACAGCATCGCGATCATCGGCGGTCATGCCGATGTGGGCATGATCTCCGGCGGAGGTTCTGCGCAGGTGGACCCGCCCGGTGGCAACGCCATCCTGCCCGCCGGCAAGGGCGCCACCCACTGGCAGGATCACATCTGGTTTCCGACGCCTCCGGTTCAGGCGCTGCGGGACAGGCTGCCCGGCACCAAGATCACTTTCGATTCGGGTACGGACCTGAAGTCGGCTGCCGCCGCTGCCAGGGACGCGGATCTGGCCATCGTGGTCGGGTATCAATGGGAGGCGGAAGATTCGGACCTGACGGGCCTGGCGCTGCCCGACAATCAGAATGCACTGATCGACAGCGTGGCTGCCGCGAACCCGCATACCATCGTCGTGCTCGAGTCCGGCACGGCCGTGACTATGCCTTGGTTGGACAAGGTCCAGGGCGTGCTCGAGGCCTGGTATGCCGGCAGCGCAGGTCACCGAGCGCTGGCCAATGTCCTGACCGGGGCGGTGAATCCATCCGGAAAACTGCCGATCAGTTTCCCAAGATCCGAACAGGACCTGCCGCGTTCGGTCATTCCGCCGGCTCCGCATCGAACTCAGGGCGGCGAATTGGCTGCACCATACTCGGTGAACTACACGGAGGGCGCGGCGGTTGGTTATCGCTGGTACGACCTCGAACACAAACAGGCGTTGTTTGCGTTCGGATTCGGTCTGTCATACACGACCTTCGCGTATTCGGACCTGCAGATCGATGCCGCCACGCGTTCTGTCCGATTTGCAGTGAAGAATACCGGAACCCGGGCGGGCACCGAGATCGCGGAAGTCTATGCCAGACCGCCTGAAGGCTCGGATGAGCCCTTCAAGCGTCTGGTCGGTTGGCAGCGGGTTCAGCTGGCGGCGGGTGAGGCCAAGACGGTCGCAGTTGCGGTAGATGTACGGGTCCTGCAGAGCTTCGATGACGTACACAACCACTGGGACCTCAAATCAGGCCGCTACGAGATCCTGGCAGGTCCGTCCTCCGACGACACGCCGCTGCGCGGCCAGCTGCGGATTCACTGATACGGCGACCGCAGTGGTAACCGAAGACTTGGCGCTGCTGATCGTCGAGGACGACCCGGACGTGCAGCACGCGGCGCGCCTGGCGCTGGCCGCTCACTGCAAGGTCATCGATGCGTTGGGCTCGCCCGCTGAGTTCGAAGGCAGGCTCGAGGCACAGGGTTTCGATGTGGTGCTCCTGGACATGAACTTCGTCGCGGGCGAGCGCAGCGGCGGCGCGGGCCTCGACGCCCTGGCGCGCCTGCAGGAACTGGACGCCAGCCTTGCCGTGGTCCTGATGACGGCCTACGGCGGTGTCTCGCTGGCGGTGGAAGCGCTCAAACGCGGCGCCACGGATTTCGTGCTCAAGCCCTGGCGCAACGATAAGCTGCTCGCAACCGTGATCGCGGCCGCCGCCGCGACACGCCGCCGGCGCGCCGCGGAAACGCTGAACCTGGATACCCTGGAGCGCGGCGCCATCGAGCGCGCGCTGCTGCAGCATGGTGGCAACATCTCGCTCGCTGCGGCAGCGCTGGGCCTAAGCCGCCCGGCGCTTTACCGCAGGATCTCCAAGCATGGTCTCTAGTCTGCCGCGGCACTTTCAATTCGCGGTGCTGGCACGCGCGCTGCTGCTGGCCGGGCTGATCGTCATCCTGCTGCGGCTGATGAGCGCAACGCAGTTCTATGCCACTGAACTGGTGGTGCTGCTGGTCGGCCTGCTGGTGGTGGCCGACCTGTTGCGGGTGGTGGCGCATGCCGAGCGTTCGACGCAGCGCTTCCTGGAGTCGCTGTCGGCCGGTGCGCTGGAAGCACCGGCGTCGGGGCAATCCAGTTCCGGCCAGCTGCTTCAGGCCTTCGAGCGTGCGCGCCAACATCTGCAGGAGGAACGCCGCACGCAGCGCCAGAGCGCCGACTATCTGCAAACGCTGCTGGATACGGTGCCGGCCGCGCTCATGGTTGTCGCCACGGACGGTGCGGTACGAATGGTCAATCGCGCCGCGCACCGCCTGCTGGGCGAACCGGCGCCCCGGCTTGAGCAGCTGGCGACGCTGGGCCCGGGCGCCGCGCACCTGCTGAGGGTACTGATGCCGGGTGCGCAGCAGATCGTGCGCCTGCCCGATGGGCGCCAGCTGCTTGCCTCGGCATCGCAATTCACCGTGCCGGAAGGGGCCGCGCAGCGGCTGCTATGCCTGCAACGCCTGGCAGGCGATCTGGACGCGGTGGAGCACAAGGCCTGGGACGACATGGCGCGCGTGCTGGCCCATGAAATTATGAATTCACTCACGCCGATCGCCTCGCTGTCGGAAAGCCTGGACGCATTGCTGCGGGCCGGTGGCCGCAACGACGAAGTGGCAGCGGCGCTGGAGGCCATCCGCCGCCGCAGCCTCGGACTGATGCGCTTCGTGGAACGTTACCGCAAGGTAGCGGAACTGCCCGAGCCGGTGCTGCAGCCGCTGTCCCTGAAGAGCGCGCTTCAGGGCGTCGAGAGGCTGCTCGCGCCGGCACTCGAGCAGGGCCATGTCGGCTATGCCAGCACCGTCCTGCCGCCTGACCTCATCGTTCAGGGTGATGCCGACCTGCTGGAGCAGGCGCTCATCAATCTGCTGCGCAACGCCGCCGAAGCGGTTCGCGGCCAGCCGGGCGCCCGCATCGAGGTGGTCTGCGGGCTCGAGACCGGACTGTGCTTCATCGATGTCGCCGACAATGGTCCGGGCCTGTCGGCCGCGGCCCGTGAGCAGATCTTCGTACCCTTCTTCACCACCAAGGCCGGCGGTTCAGGCATTGGCCTGAGTCTTGCGCGTCGCATAGCCCTGTACCATGGCGGTCAGGTCAGCGTGCGCTCGACTCCGCAAGGATCGGTGTTCCGGCTCAGTCTGCCCGCCTAGTCGCCGACGCGGGCAGGTCAAACACCAGCACTTCGGCGGCGTGGCCCTTTTCCAGGACCACGGCATCGGCGTCGGTGACCTGAAGGGCGTCGCCGGCTTCGAGCGCCGAGCCATTGGCCGTAATGCCGCCGCGCGCCACCTGCACATAGGCCTGCCGCTGCGGCGCCAGCGTGAGTTGTGCCCGCTCCGCGCCATCGAACTGCCCGGCATATACCCGCGCATCCTGATGGATGAGCACTGACCCTGCGGCGCGATCCGGCGATGCGATCAGCCGCAACTGGCCGCGCTTCTCCTGGTTCGAGAAGTGCTTCTCTTCGTAGCCCGGTTCGATGCCGTGGTACTTGGGCTCGATCCAGATCTGCAGGAAGTGCACCGGCCGTTCCTTCGAACCATTGAACTCGCTGTGCCGAATGCCGCTGCCGGCGCTCATGCGTTGCACGTCGCCCGGGCGGATGACCGAGCCATTGCCCATCGAGTCCTTGTGCGCAAGCTCACCTTCCAGGACATAGCTGATGATTTCCATGTCGCGGTGGCCATGGGTACCGAACCCGGCGCCCGGCTGCACGCGATCCTCGTTGATCACCCGCAACGGACCGAAACCCATGTGCCGGGCATCGTAGTAGTCGGCGAAGGAAAAGGTGTGGAAGCTCTTGAGCCAGCCGTGATCGGCCAGGCCCCGTTCATTGCTGCGTCGGATCTCGTTCATTGCTGTCTCCCAGTCAGGGGACGCAGTCTATTCTCGATTTATTGAATTAAAAAGCGCATTATTCGGCGCCTAATGATCTATTTTTCTGATCAATGACCCTGCCCCGCACGACCCTGGAACAGTGGGGCGTACTCGCCGCGGTCATCGACCGGGGCGGCTTTGCCCCCGCCGCGCAGGCTCTGCATCGCAGTCAATCGGCCATCAGCTACGCGATCGGCCGCCTGCAGCAGTCCCTGGGCGTGGCGCTGCTGAGTATCCAGGGTCGCAAGGCGGTGCTGACGCAACATGGGGAAACCCTGCTGCGCCGTGCGCGCCCCCTGCTGCAGGACCTGGCGACGCTGGAGGATCTGGCGGCCAGCCTTGATCGAGGCTGGGAGTCGCAGCTCAATCTGGTGGTGGATGTGGCCTTCCCCCGCGAGCGCCTGCTGCGGATCGTCTCCGAACTGGGCGCGACCTGTCCGCACACCCCGTTGCAGCTTTCCGATGCCGTGCTCTCGGGTGCCGAGGAGGCCATCACCGCTCAGAGTGCCGACGTCGTCGTCACCAGCCGCGTGCCGGCGGGCTATCTCGGTGATTTCCTGATGGAGGTACCGTTCATTGCGGTGGCGCATCCCGATCATCCGCTGCTGCGCCTGCAACGCCCGCTGACCGCAACGGATCTGGCGCATCACACGCAGGTGGTGGTGCGCGACTCGGGGCTGCAGGAACCGCGTGATGAAGGCTGGCTGGGTGCCGAACGGCGCTTCACGGTCAGCAGCATGGAGGCATCACTGGCGATGGTGACGGCCGGACTTGCCTTCGCGTGGCTGCCCGAGCACCTGGTGGCACCGGCCATCGCCGCCGGTAGCGCCCGCGCCCTGTCGCTGCTCACCGGGGCCAGGCGTCACGTCTCCTTGTATCTGGTCCTGGTCCACGCCGAGGTCGCAGGCCCGGCGGCACGCGAGGCCGCGCGCAGTTTCGCCCGACACGCACCGATCACGCGCGCGCCGCCGGCGTGAACCTCAGGGAGTCTGCATCAGATGCCGCAGCAGCTCAGCCTCCTCGGCCGGATCGGCGGTGGCGGCATTGGTATTGGCGGTCTTGAACAGCAGTTTCTGGGGGTATTCCTCGGGCTCATGGATGCGCATGCCCTCCACCACCTGGCCGTGATAGGCCTCGGCCTGCTCAACCGTATTCTCGCCGGTGACAATGGTGTTGGCGATATTGAAGATCAGCGTATTGGCCTCCTCGCTATCGCAATGCACCGTGAGCTCGCCGCGGGTGCGGTCGATCAGGATGCTGCCGTCGTAGGTCATCAGGGCCACGACCTTGTTCAGGGGCACCTTGTAGTTGATGGTCTGCCACAACACGTCGTGGTGCGGCAGCGGGAAGTTGTGCAGGTCCCCGTCCTTGTACAGGACGGTGCGCTTCCAGGGACCGTTGTCGTGCCAGGTCAGGGAGCTGGCGGTCATCTCCTGGGGTTCGCCGTAGCGCGTCACCAGGTGGGCCGCGAGCACCTGCCGTTCGACCGGCCAGCCGGGCAAGGTGCGTGCCGCCCAATCGTGCGCCGCCTGAGTCGAGGTGGTGGCGGCCACGGCCTGCGTGGGCGATGGCAGCGGCGTCGGAGCAATCACCTTCTGCGCCAGCGCCGTGCTGGCGGGCAGCAGCAACAGGACAGCGAGGGTAAGTGGCAGCTTCACGGGACTCTCCTTGCAAAAAAAACGAAGATACGCGCAAGAGGTGACCAAGTTCGGCCATGAGTCTGTACGATAGCGATATTCCCTGCTGGAGCTTCAATTTTGCCCGGGCCGAGCAGTTCCACTGCCTATAAGACAGCGCGTTACGCCCTGGTGGGTGGGTTGCTGCTGCTGGGCGCGTGGATGCTGCAACGGTTCCTGCCGGCACTAAGCTGGGCGGTAGTGCTGGCGGTCGCGACGGCCTCGCTGTATGACCGCTGGCTGAAGAACTTCACCGGACCCCGGCGCCAAATCTGGGCGGCCTTGACCTTCACCGCCATTGTCGGCGCCATCGTGGTGGTGCCGCTGATCTATTTCGGCTTCGCGGCCGTGCGCGAGTTCAGCGCCCTGGTCCATGCGTTCGCCGAAGCCTCCCGCGATGGGCCGCCGGCGCTGCCGGCGTGGATCCGCCAGCTGCCCACCATCGGTGACTGGGCGCAAAGCCAGTGGCTGCAGCTGGTCAGTCAGATGGACTTTCACGCGGGGGGCGCCACGGTGCGCGCGCACCCTACGGTGGTGCAGTGGACCCGGGCGTTGAGCCTGCAGATCCTGCGCCGTATCGTGACGCTGGGCTTCACGATCCTGACCCTGTTCTTCGTGTGCCTGAACCGCGAGCGCCTGCGTCAGGACGTGCCGTTCGCCGCCCAGCGGCTGTTCGGTCCCACCGTCATTCCCATCCTGAACGGCGTCGTCAACGCCATCCGCGCCACAGTGGATGGCATCGTGCTGGTCGCCATCGCCGAAGGGGCGATCATGGCCGGCGTGTATGCGCTGGTGTCGGTTCCGCACCCCATCCTGCTGGGCGCCATCACCGGCGTCTTCGCCATGGTGCCCTTTGCCGCGCCGATCGTTTTTGGTGCGGTGGCCGTGGTCACGGGCCTGAGCGGGGCGATCGGTGGCGCGATCACCATCGTGGTGGCCGGCTTCATCGTGCTATTCACCGCCGATCACTTCGTGCGACCGGTTATTATCGGCGAGGGCGCCAAGATTCCGTTTCTGTGGGTGCTGCTGGGTATCCTGGGCGGTGTCGAGCAATTCGGTCTGATCGGACTGTTTCTGGGTCCGGCGCTGATGGCAGCCCTGGTCTCGGTCTGGCGAAGCTGGGTGCGCGCACCGGTGGAAGATTTGCGCGATTGATCGCGCGCAGCTACTCATGATGCAATCCTCTCAAGTACACTGCACGTTTTGCCCAGCCCGTTCCCCGCTAGGCTCTGCCGAAGGCTGAAGTTTGACGCGATGAACCGACCCGCTGAAGCCACTAATCAGGAACCCGCCCTCGAAATCCGCTTCGGACCCGTCGACATGGCCCAGGTGCGCATCCGCAGCACCGATCCCGGGACCATCGTCGATGAGCTGACCGGTCGCGTGGCGACGGCGCCCAAGTTCTTCCAGCGCACCGCGGTGTGCCTGGACCTGAGCGAACTCGGCCGCGAGCCGGACGCCGCCGAATTGCGGGCCGTGCTGGAGGCCGTGCGTCGTGCCGGCATGCTGCCGGTCGGACTGGTCAACGGTACCGCCGCGACGGATACCCTGGCGCGCGAGGTGGACATGCCGGTGATGGCGCAGTTTCGCGCCACCAACAAGAGCCCGCCGGTGGTGCAACCGGCACCGACAGCGGAGCCCGACCCGGATGTGAGTCCGCTGATCCATACCCAGGCCGTGCGCTCGGGCCAGCGACTGTATGCCAGGCGCCGCGATCTGATCGTCCTGGCGCCAGTGGGGGCGGGCGCGGAACTGATGGCCGACGGCTGCGCGCATGTGTACAGCGCGCTGCGCGGCCGCGT
>DATHMK010000079.1:0-3389 GCA_035487155.1 Steroidobacteraceae bacterium | reverse complement strand
TCCGAATTTTCCGGCGACGTGCCGCCAACCGTGGCACGTTGCGAACGTTACCTGGCCGGATGCTTCCGGCGCGGCCAGGAGCAGTGGCCGGTGTTGAGCCTGCGCACGATCCTGGAGAGCCAGGCGTTCGCCGAGGCGGCAGCGTAATGACGCAGACCAACGAAACTTCAGGCAAGCCCGAACTGCTGGTGGCGCTGGCGGCATTCCTGGTGCTGCTGGGCGCCGCAGTGGCGTTGATGCGCACCGATCTGCACACGGCCATGATCCCGGTGGGCTTTGCGCTGGCGGCGGCCGTGGTACTGGCACTGCTGTGGGCGAAGCTGCGTCGGGTGCGCACGCTGGCCGAGAGTCAGAGCCAGGCGGTGGAGAGCCAGCGTCGCGAGAGCGAGCGCAACCAGCAGGCCATCCTGCGGCTTCTGGATGAGCTGTCCAGTCTCGCCGACGGGGACCTGACCGTGCAGGCCACGGTGACCGAGGACATCACCGGCGCCATCGCCGATTCCATCAATTACGCCGTGGACGCCCTGCGCGGCCTGGTGACCACCATCAACAGTTCGGCCATATCGCTGGATGGCGCCGCCCGCCAGACCCAGGCGCTGGCCCAGCACCTGGCCAAGGCCAGCGGTGCCCAGTCCAAGCAGATCGCTGCCGCCACCGAGACCGCCGGCCACGTGGCCGCCGCCACCGAGGAGGTGTCGGGCAACGCCGAACGGGCCGCGGATGTCGCGCGCCATTCGGTGGATGTCGCCCACAAGGGCGGCGATGCGGTCCGCCGCACCATCGATGGCATGAATGCCATCCGTGAAACCATCCAGGACACTTCCAAGCGCATCAAGCGCCTGGGCGAGAGCTCCCAGGAGATCGGCAACATCGTCGAGCTGATCAACGACATTGCCGAGCAGACCAACATCCTCGCCCTGAACGCCTCCATCCAGGCCTCCATGGCCGGGGAGGCCGGCCGCGGCTTCGCGGTGGTGGCAGATGAGGTGCAGCGGCTGGCCGAACGCGCCGCCACCGCCACCAAGCAGATCGAAGTGCTGGTGCGGACCATTCAGACCGACACCAACGAGGCCGTGGTCTCGATGGAGCGCAGCACTACCGATGTGGTGGGCGGCGCACTGCTGGCCGAGAACGCCGGCGCGGCGCTGGAGGAGATCGAGCAGGTCTCCAACCAGATCGCAAGCCTGGTGCAGAACATTTCGGCAAGCTCCCGCCAGCAATCAGGCGCCGTACAGAACATCGCGCGCAACATGCAGGTGCTCAAGGAAATCAGCGCGCAGACCGCCGATTCCACCAGCGCCACTTCGGTGGCCATCGCGAAGCTTGCGGAACTGTCCGCCGGGCTGCGCAAGTCCGCCGCCGGCTTCAGGCTCCCCGGCGCGCTGGCCCCGGGCAGTGCGACCGGTTCCTTCCCGCGCCCGGAGGATCCGCGCGCCGCGACCACCACCTCCACCTCCGCAGTGCGACCTGTCGCCGCCGTCCGTGGCAGTTGATGGCCGGTAGGGGGACGGCGCATGACTGAAGTCGCAATCCAGAGTTTCGAGCATGTCGGCCGCGAGCTGAACGTCACGCTGTCCGAGGCGCGCACGGCGCTGGAAAGTTACGTCGAGCAGCCCGAGAACATCTCGCTGCTGAACCGCACGGCCGCCGAACTGCACCAGGTGCAGGGCGTGCTCAAGGTGCTGGAGATCTACGGCGCGGCGCTGCTGGCCGAGGAGATGGAGCAGGTCGCCCGCTACCTGGCGGCCAGCGCCGGGGAACAGAAGAACCAGGCTGAGAGTCTTGATGCGCTGATGCGCGCCATGGTGCAGCTGCCCAGCTACCTGGAACGGGTGCTGGCCGGCGGTCGCGACCTGGCGCTGATCCTGCTGCCCTTGCTGAACGACCTGCGCGCCGTGCGCGGCTGCGCCTTGCTGTCCGAAGGCACGCTGCTGTTGCTGAACCTGAAATCCGACCGCCAGGCTCAGCCGGTGTCCGGCGAATCGGGCGAGGCGCCGCTCACCATCGAACAGTGGGCGCGTCGGCTGCGGCCCCGATTCCAGCTGGGCCTGGTGGGCTGGATCCGCGGCGAACGCCCGGAACAGAACCTGGGCATGCTGGCCGAGGTGGCCCACAAGCTGGAGCAGGTGGCCACCCGCCAGCCGGTGTTCCAGCTGTGGTGGGTGACCGGCGCCGTCATCGAGGCACTCCAGGAGCACGGCCTGTCGGGCGGTGTATCCATCAAGCGCCTGCTGGGGCTGGCGGACCGCGAGATCAAGCGGCTGTATGAGATGACCGAGGTGCGCTACGCGCAAAACCCCGCGGTCGATCTGCTGAACAACCTTCTTTACTACGTCGGCCGCTCCGAGGCAGCCGGTCCGCGTGTCACCGCGGTGCGCGCCTCGTTTCGGTTGAATGAACTGCTGCCCGTGGATGATGCCGTCGACCAGGAGCGCGAAAGCCTCTCGGCGCCGAGCGTCAAGCTGATGCAGACCGTGGCGGCCGCCATCCGCGAGGACCTGGGCAAGGTCAAGGATGTGCTGGATATCTTCGTGCGCCGCGGCTCCGGTCAGCCGCAGAGCCTGGCGCCGCAGGTGGAGATGCTGCACAAGATCGGCGACACCCTCGGCGTGCTGGGCCTGGGAGAACTGCGCGCCGCCGTGCAGGGCGAGACCGAACGGCTGGAGAAAATCGTGGCCGGCACGCTGCAGCCGGAACATTCCCTGCTGGTGGACATCGCCGCCGCTTTGATCGGCGTGGAAGACCGCCTCGACGGACGCCTGGTGGGCATGATCCTGCCGCGCGCGCCCACGCCGGAGACCGTGGAGTCCACCGATGCGGACTTCCAGCTGGTGCAGGCCGCGGTGCTGCGTGAGTGCATCCTGAACCTGGCGCGCCTGAAGGAATCGATCGCGCAAAGCGTCGGCGGCACGCTGGACACGGCCGGCCTTGATGCCTGGCCGGAATTGATGCGCGGCCTGAAGGCCGGGTTGCTGATGCTCGGCAAATCGCGCGCGGTCGAATTGGTCGAAAGCATCCAGGTACGCCTCGCGCCGCTGATGCAGCCGGGCGGTTCGGCCGCGCTCACCGGCGGCCGGCTGGATCATCTTGCCGATGCCATCGTCAGCCTCGAGTACTACATGGAGACGCTGCAGGCCGGCCGCAGCGATCCGTGGTACATGCTCGACAATGCGCAGGCCTGCCTGGATGCACTGGAAGCGCAGCCGGCCCCGCCGGTGCCCACCGTGGCACCGCTGGAGCAGAGCGCCTTTGCGCAGACCGTGCAGATCGGCGGCGGCGCCGCGGCGGTCCGGGCGCAGATGGAGGCCGCCGCCAAGGGTCAGGCCGCAGTGCCGCCGGTGCTGGCCGGCGAACGGGTCAGGGTATTGTCCAGCAGGCGGTTCAGCAGG
>DATHMK010000078.1:0-2153 GCA_035487155.1 Steroidobacteraceae bacterium | reverse complement strand
TATGTGTCGCGTGCCTGTCTGAATCCCTGCAATGGCTCGATGCCGCCACGCAAGCAGGTGTTGTCCTGGCCACCACTAGTCTGCATCACAGTCACGACCGCGCCTTCCGTGCAAGCTTGCCGCTGCAAGTTGCTTTGGTGCATCTTGACGCAGGCCCAACCGCCATCTGCTTCCTGGCTGGCAAACTCACCCCAGGTTCTCACGTACGCATCACCGCGCAACGCGACACAGCTGGTCGCCTGATTTTGTCTGCATCCACCTGATAAGTTGTACCGACAATGCCCCCTCAACAATCGTCATGGCCGGGCGTGTCCCGGCCACCCGTCGTGACAGGCTAGCGCTACGGATGGCCGGGACATGCCCTACCAGATGCACACATCTGCTGGCTTGCGTGAATCGCTGTGCGCCGACTCGATGGCGGGCGATGACAGCAGGAGCCTCCGCCATGCCCCCTTCGATCGGCCGGTTCGGTGACAGCCGCCGCCAGTCCGTTGGGACGGACCTGCTGGCGCGCCTGGTCGAGGTCGGCCAATCGGGCGTCAGCGTGCGCGCGCTGGGCGGAAGCCGCTCCGGCGAGGTCCGGTTCGGACGGTTCCTGCGCTGCGATGCCGTCACGCCGGGGGAAATGATCGCCACGGCCGCGGCGCATACCAAGAGCCTGGTGGCGGGCCGGCATATCCTCGCGATCCAGGACACGACGACGTTGCGCGATGATGGCGACCAACGCAGCCTCAATCTGCATCCGACCATCGGCGTGGATGCCGATGACGGCACCCTGTTTGGTCTGGTGCACGCCGCGTTGCTGAGCCGGGACGGCAGCGCTGCCAAGGTGCATTGCAACAAGCGGCCGTTCACGGAGAAGGAAAGCCGCCGCTGGCTGGATGCGACCATTGCGAGCGCTGCGCTGCTGGCCGCCGGCGCCCGGGCCGTCACCGTGGTGGGCGACCGTGAGGGCGACATTTATGAGGACTTCGCGCTGCGTCCGCCCGAGGTGGACGTGCTCTACCGCGCGCACCATGACCGCGTACTGGCCGACGGCACGACGCTGTTCAGCAAACCCTCTGGCTGGAAGGAATTGGGCCGGGAAAAGATCGTCATACCGGCGGCTCCCGGCCGGCGGGCGCGCACCGTCGTATTGGCGTTGCGTGCCGGCGTGGTGACGCTGAAGCGCCCCAGGCGCAACCTCGCGGCCGAGGCGGCGAAGCTGCCCGCCACGCTGACGCTGACACTGCTCGAGGCGCGCGAGGCTGATCCGCCTGCCGGCAAGGAGCCGGTGCTGTGGCGACTGCTGACCAGCCACGCCGTCACCAGTTTCGCCGAGGCGCGGCGGATCACCGGGTTCTACCGCCAGCGTTGGACCATCGAGCAATTGTTCCGCACGATGAAGACCAAAGGCTTCGACATCGAGGCCTCTCGTGTGGCCGAAGGCGGACCATTCGAGAAGCTTGCCATCGCCACACTGATCGCCGCCATCGAGGTGCTGAGCCTGGTGCGCGAACGCGATGGCGCAGCCGGGCGGCCGGCAACCGACGTGTTCGAGGCCGACGAGCAACCGATCATCGCGGCCGTCAGCACCAGCCTGGAAGGCAGCACGGCGCGGCAGAAAAACCCGCACCCGCCAGGCAGTCTGGCGTACGCGGCATGGGTCTGCGCCCGGCTTGGCGGCTGGACCGGTTATTATGGCAAGCCAGGACCGGTGGTCATGCTGCATGGCATGCTGCGGTTGCAGGCAATGATCGAAGGCTTCCGGCTCGCCGGCAACTTGATGGCGCATGCCCGAGCACCATACGAGGATCACGATATCGAAACGGAGTTGCAAACCCTGCTGTCTGCAACTCAATGATTGAGATGTGTGAATCCGGTAGGGCTTGACCCGGCCATCCGTAGCGCCACGTCGCTACGACAGATGGCCGACTGGCAGGCAGTGACGAATGGGCCGCAATTAATGAGAAGTGGTATTAATGCCAGCCGTCCTTTCTGTTGACGCACTGCACGCGCCGCTAACCCCGTCATGGTCGAGCTTGACCCGACCATCTCATCGGATGTTTGCTGACTGGGATTGCATCTTTCGCAAGCTTTATGCAGGTGGAGATGGCCGGGACAAGCCGGATCATGACAGGGTTGGAGAGTCAATCATTTCGGCGGTCGGTGTA
>DATHMK010000077.1:0-22919 GCA_035487155.1 Steroidobacteraceae bacterium | reverse complement strand
CAATGGCCTGGTAACGCTGCCGCAGCGGGGCCTGATCGGTGAGGGTGCGATTCAGCCAGCGTCGCAGCTGACGCGAGCCCATGGCCGTGACGCAGCGGTCGATGAGCGCGAACAGCGTGGCTTCCGGATTGCCCGAGAGGCTGGTATCCAGTTCCAGGTTGCGACGGGTCGCCGCATCGAGCATCAGCGCATCGCCGCGCTGCTCGACCTGCAGGGTGCGGATGTGAGGTACCGCGGCTTTTTGCGTTTCGCGCACATACTGCAGCAGAGCCCCGGCGGCGCATACCGCGAGCGCATCACCGGCAAGGCCAAAGCCCTGCAGGTCATGGGTGCCCAGCTGCTCGTTGAGCGCGCGGGCGCAGGTCTGCGCCTCGAAATGCCAGGGGGGACGGGCGCGCAATGCCGTGCCGGGGCGCTCCAGCGCCGCGCGCGCAGCGTCCTCGCTGAGCAGCAGCTCGGCGGGCCGCAGCCGCTCCAGTTCCCCGCTGAGCGTCTCAGCGCCGCAGGACTCAAGCAGTGTGAAGCGTCCAGCGGCCAGATCCAGCCATGCCAGTCCGAAGTTTTCACCGTCGCGCGCCACCGCCGCGAGCAGCGTCTCGCGCCGGTCATCCAGCAGTGCGGCGTCGGTGACGGTGCCGGGTGTCACCACCCGCACCACCTGACGATCCACCGGTCCTTTGGACTTGGCCGGGTCGCCCAGCTGCTCACATACCGCGACGCTCTCACCCTTGCGCACCAGGCGCGCCAGATAGCCATCGGCACTGTGCGCCGGAACGCCGGCCATCGGGATGGGCTGCCCCGCGGATTGGCCGCGGGAGGTCAGCGTGATATCGAGCAGTGCCGCGGCGCGGCGCGCGTCTTCAAAGAACAGCTCGTAGAAATCCCCCATCCGATAGAACAGCAGCACATCCGGGTACTGCGCCTTGAGGCGCAGGTATTGCTGCATGGAAGGCGTGTGGGATTCTATATTATTCATTAATATCAAACGGTTGGCGTCGTGCGAAGCCACCGTGGGGCGCGCCCACGCGAGCCCGGCGCAGCTGGCGTCAAAAGCCGGTATGACGCCGTGTGTGGCGCACCGTGTCAACTGCTGGCCCAAGGGGCAATGGCAAGTCAGGCGGCCGGAGCGGCCCTGCGGGTCATTGCCCCGGCAGCACCGGCACCCACTTGCCGTCCTGCTGCTGCACGTTTGCAGTCATCTCGAGCCTGCCGGCGCCGCGCACGATCCGGTCCACCATCGGGAAGACCCTGCGCGCTTCCGCGTCATGGATCCAGTCGGCAGACTTGATCCGGTAGGTGTATTTGACGAGCGTCTGCAGATGACCGTGCAACTCTTCTGGAGGAGTCCACTTGACGATCTTATCCAGGCTCAACTGCGCCACGCAAAAATCGCCGTCATGCGATTGGGTCTCGCCGTGCACGCCCAGGGTGGTTCGCTTCTTCTCAAGGTAATAGTGCCGGCCTTTGGCGGTCAGCGAATAACGTCGGCTGAGACCGTCAGCGGCGGCGCCGGGTTGCGAGGCCGGCACGTCGCTCGACTTCACCAGCCCCAGGCGCTCCAGGACCGGCAGCTGCACCGCCTCGTTCAGGCCGCTGCGCTGCTGCTCGACAGTCACTTCCCGCGGCCAGGTGTACCAGGCCAGACACAGATCGCCATGGTCCGCAAGGAAAGCCCTGACCGCGGGCGCGAGGTCCTGCTCAGCGGGGCCGGAGGCGACATTGGACGCCTGCACCCGCGCCACCGCGCACACCACACTCGCCGCGGCCGCCGCCGCCATCCACATCTTCATCATTGACTCATCCTGAATTCTTCAATTGATGCAATTCGGGTCCTGCGCTGTCACGCCCTGCTCATAGCCATCGGTCAGCGTCTCCAGAAAGCATTGCAGGTCGGACAGATCCTGGGGGCTCATGAAGGGGGTTGCACCCGCCGCCTGGCCGAACGGCACCACGTTCATACACACCAGGGCATCGGTGAAGCTCGGTGAATTGGGGCAGGGCGGTGCCAGGCCCTGGGCCAGGTACTGCTGATTCAGCGCCAGTGCCGCCTGAATGGCCTGATCGGCGGAGCTGAAATTGCCCGTGACATTGGCTTTGTAAGCGGTGGGCATGTCGTTGAACTTCTGCACCACGCCACCCTGGGTCGGATACCAGGCGGCGGGGTTGGTGTCGCGCGTGTTGTACCAGTTCAGAACCTGACCCAGGGAGCTGAACACGCCGTTGTGGAAGAACACCTGGCGGCTGGCCACATTGCGCAACGTGGGCACCTTGACCATGCCGCACAATGCCGCCGAGCCCGGCAGCGAGTGCGGATACAGAGGATTCGGCGCCGTGCACAGCCCCAGGTCGTAGTACGTCACCGGCATTCCGGGGCGCGTGGCCGCGGCGGGAATGGCGGTGTTGCGCGGCACGCCAATGGCCTGGTAGGTGAAGTCGCTGAACTCATAGTCGCCACCGTTGGGGAAGGACGGGCCGCCCATCGGGCCGCTGTAGTGACAGGCAAAACAGTTGCCGCGGGTGGCATCCAGGAATACGCCATAGCCGCGGGACTCGGCGTCGGTCAGGTTGACATCCTGTCCGTTGCTGAGTTCCAGGTTCGCGTAATAGTCAAACTTGCTGCTGTAGGGATGGAAATCCGAATCCTCCAGTTGATATTCCTGCAGGGCCAGCGTGATGACCGTGAAAGCCGTGGCCGGATTGGTGGCGATATCGGAGATGTCGACGTCATATTGCGTGGCGGCCTGCTGCGCCGCCGGCATCAGCAGCGCCGCGTAGCTCGCGGCCTGTACCGTCGTGACCACCGCGGCCTGGCTGGGGTTGTCCATCTCGAACGAGGACAGCAATGGGATCGCCGCCTGCTCCGCCAGGCTGTTGGCGCGGCCGTCCCAGGTGAAGCCGCCCCCCGGCGCGTTCTGGCTCACGCCATCGGGGTTCAGGGCGTTATCGGAATATGCCGGCGTGAGCTGCTTGTAGGTCAGGGTCGGCACGGCCCTGAAACCCGGCGTGAGGAGGGCCGGACCGCCCAGCTGCACGGAGCGGGTATTGCCCACCGATTGCGCATAGTGATTCTTGGGATCATGGCAGCTGGCGCAGGACATGCGCTTGGATCCGGACAGATTGGTGTCGGAGAACAGCTGCTGACCCAGCTGGGCCAGCGTGGTCAGGCTATCCGACTGAGCATGGGCCTGAGCGGCCCATCCGCCCAGGATGCAGGCGAGCCAGGCCAGCGCAAGGCGCCGACCACCCGGCAAAGCTGAGTGCTTGGACATGGCCTGCTCCTGAAATTGAGGCATGTGACACCGCAAGACTCCAACGACTGCGGGCCGGCGGGATGCACCCCGCCGGCCCGCTTCTGCTGCTTTTGAGCTAACGCACTACAGCGTCCAGAGGTTGGTCTGGTTGGGATCCGGACCCACCGTCACCGGCGGTGCGGCGACGCCGCCCGCGCCGCTCACATGGGTGACGCCCGCCGGGAACTGGTACACGTGGTTCATCGCCCGCACCGCATCGAAGTGCGGGTTGGAGCTGCTGACGAACTCCGGCAGCAAGGTGGCGTTCTGCTGGATGAAGCTCTCCGTGTATTTGGCGCGATTGACGTAGGTGCCCGGCTGGCCCGGGTCGGCCACGCCGAAGATGTCCAGGATCGTGCGCACGAAGGAGAAGTGGCTGTAGTAGTCCGTGTCGAACAGCCCCGCCGGTGCGCCGTTGAGCGCCTGCTGGTTGGTCTGCAACCCGAACAGCGTGATGCCATGGCCGCGGTTACCGTTGTTGTACGTCAGCGTCTGGGTATCGCCGCTCGGACCGTAGGTGGTGCCATTGAACACCCCCACGCCCGAGACTGGAGTACCGGCTCCGTAGCTGATCGTGCCGTTGCTGCTCACCGTCACTCCCACCGGAGCCGAAGTGCCGCCGCGGTTGGGATTCCAGCCACAGCACGAATCCGGCACCACGTTGGACTCACCCTCGTCGAAGGTGACGACAATGGCGACGCGCTTGGTCGGATCATTCCAGATCGAGGAGGACTTGATCTTCGCCACGGTCTTCAGCACGAAGTAGTCCATGCGCGAATTCACGCTGGTGTCGTGCCCATCGTCCTTGACGTCCGGAACGATGACGTTGTAGTTGGCCACGCTGCCGTTCTGCAGATCCTTCAGGAACTGGTCCTGAGTCCAGGGCTGGGTATTGCCGGTCCACCAGGATGTGATGCCGTTGGTGGTGGCGTACGCCTGCAGCGCGGCATCCCATTCGCCCATGGCCTTGTAGTCATCCGCGGCGGTGGTGGTGTGGTCGGTAAAGGTGTACGGGATGTCGTTGCCGGCGACATCGGTACCGGCGCCGGAGATCGTGCGGCTGTTGCTCAGATAGTTGGGCTGATTCGCCACGTCGGCGAACCAGACCACCGTCTGATGCTTCTTGGCGACCACCGAGCCGGGGTATTTGGTGGTGTCGGTGTTGCCGGCATTGTCGCCCGTTGTTGCAGGCGTGATCGAGCTATTGCCGGGGTTGTCGAAATAGGCACCGCCGGTCGCACTGTTCCAGGCGCTGGCGCCCACATTCGCTTCGGTGCCCGCCGGTGAGGGCCACAGCGACTCCTCATATTCATGCCAGGTAACGCCATGGGCATCCAGGGAGTTGGCCAGGTTGCCGCGCACGCCGGTGACGGCGGGATAGGGCAGGTTCGAGGGTTCGTCGCCGGTGATGCCGAAGTCATCCGCGCCGCCCAGCGCCAGATAGTTCGGTTCGCTCGGATCGCCGGTGGCGAAGTAGTCGTACAGCTGGTTGCCCTGGTTGATGAAGGCGTTCAGGTACGGGATGTTCGCGGCGTTCTTCAGGGCGCTCAGCGACTCGTTCTCGAGGATGATCAGGAACACGTAGTCGTAGCGCGGCATCCCTTCCACGTTCTGCGCGCGGTTCTGGGCATCCCAGATGCTCGTCTCAGCGGCCTGGTCGGCGGCCGAGCAGGCGTCCGCGTTCGCGCCATCGAAGCTGGCGACGTTCGGGCAATCGAAATTGCCGCGCAGCTCGCCGATGCTGTCGCCGCGGTCGACGAACTTGGCGGCCAGCTGGAAGCGGCCGGTGTCGATCACCGACTCCTGCAGGATTGCCGGCAGTTCAGTGGCATCCGTGATCTTGGTGGGTGCCATCAGTACGTCGGCTTCCGACACGTTGATGCGCTGGGCGATGTTGGCGACCGCCTGCGCATAGGTCACGCCGTCGAACTGGGCGGCGCGGGCCACTTCGGTGGAGATCGGGGTGACATCCACGTGCGCCGCGAGCGCCGGGTTGACGGTGGCCGCCAGCACCTGGGCCTGGCTGGCCCGGAACACGTTGCGGCTGCTGCTGGTGGCGTTGGCGGAGGTGACCGTCGAGAGGGTGGTGGCGGGGATCTGGGCCACCACATCCGCAGCTCCCTTGGTGCTCGACAACTTGAAGGTGCCGTCGCTTGCGGTCGTGGTCGTGGGCTCACCCGGGTCGCAGACGCCGTTGCCGTTGAGGTCGAAGCACACCGTGACACCCGCGTACACGGATGCGACGGTGCTGGAGCCTTGTGAGCCCGCGGCGGTATCGGCGAACACCGGCGGGGTGAAGGTGGCGCCGCCCACCGTGCCTGTGACGATGGAAATGCCGGCGGAAGCGGAGGCGGAGGCAGCGGCCAGCACGGTCGCGACCGCCGCCGCGACCAGCGAGGGACGCAGGATTGTGGACGGGGATTGCATAGTCAGATCTCTCCCTGAAATGGATGATTTAGGCGGCGCGGCGCCGGGCGAAGCCGAACAGGCCCAGGCCCGAGAGCAGCAGCGGCAGCGCCGCGGGGAGCGGGACCGCACTCACGTCGGTCAGCGTCCACTGGGTAATCGCCGTGTCGAGGTCAAACTGGGGACCGCCCGGATTGAAGCTGTCCCCGCCGCTGAGCTGGTTGAACGCCAGGATCTGGTTGCCGACCGCCGGGTTGGTGTCATTGACGAAATTGAAGAAGTAACCGGCATTCGGGTTCGTCGACTGGTCCACGTCGGAGATGCCGAAGTTGTTCAGCGTTCCGTTGGCGTAGATGGTGGTCGCGGCACTGGGGCTGTTGAAGGCCTCGGTGCTGGTGTTCCAGCTGTTCAGGATCAGCGTCGGGCTTGCGCCGCCTGCGAAGGCGACGCCATTGAAGGCCACCTGCAGATCATTGATGTTGGTGGCCGACTGCCCGCCGTCGGTGGTGGTGCCGAGGAAGGAACCGGTGACCTGCTGGCCATCCAGGAAGGTGTACGTGAAATCAAAGGTGTCGGCGCTGGCTGCAGCGCTCGCACCCAGAGCGGCAGCGATGATCGCCGCCTTGATGATCAGTTTCATATTGAGTCCCCATGCTTTGCATTGATGAATACCGGCGCGCACCGTACTGCCTTGCAGCCTCTTCCCGCCGCGAATGGGCAGGTCTCGCCAACAGAGTTTTCCCCAGTACAGAACCGCTCTTCTCCCCAGAAGAGCCATGACGATGCTGGGGTGCATTAATTACAGTTGGATTTCATTCTGATGATTCGAGCATCGCTGGCGCGCAACGCTCGCGTAATGTTGTGGATGGACAATGCAGCGATGTCGATCACCGTCACCCTCTCCACGGGCCTGCGCGCCTTTGTCACCGATAGCCTCAAGCGCGGCCAGGCGCCCGCGGCGCTGATCGAGGCGCTGATCGGCAACCGCATCGAAGCGCGTGTCGCCAAGGCAGTGGTGGATGCATTCCTGAGCGCGCAGGCCGCCGGCGCCCCCTTGCCCGAACACAGCATCCAGCTGGACATGGAGGCACCGCGTTATCAGTACGAGCCTGCGCGCATGGCGGCAGGCAATGTGCTGCATGCGGCCGGCCGCGAGATCCGCGTGCTGCAGCGGCTGCAGCAGCCCATCGTGGCGATTCTCGAGCGGGTGTTCAGCGAAGACGAATGCAGCCGCCTGATCGAGCTGGCGCGGCCGCGCCTGCGGCCCTCCACGGTGGTCGTTCCGCGCAGCGGCGTGACTGCCGTGGTCGATTACCGCAGCAGCGACGGCATGTTCTTCCGCCCGCTGGAGCTTCCATTCATCGCCGAACTGGACCAGCGCATCGCGGCGCTGATGAACTGCCCGGTGCACAACGGCGAAGGCCTGCAAGTGGTGCGCTACGGCCGCGGCGGCCAATACCCGCCGCACTTCGACTTCAAGATACCGTCCAATGCCGCCAACTCGGAGTCGATCGCCCGCAGCGGCCAGCGCATCAGCACTCTCATCGTCTACCTCAATGACGTCGCCGCGGGCGGGGAGACCGTCTTCCCCGAGGTCGGCCTGTCAGTGGTGCCGCGGCGCGGCAACGGCCTGTACTTCGAGTACACCAACAGCCAGATGCAGGTGGATCAGAAGTCCCGGCACGCGGGTGCCCCGGTCGGCGCGGGCGAGAAGTGGATCGCCACCAAGTGGATGCGTGCGCGCCGCTTCATCAGCCAGGGAGCTGCTGAATGAAACCGTTGTTCAAGACCGCGCTCTGCGGCGCCATTCTCATCGCCAGCGCTGCGGCCCACGCCGCCAGCTACTATTTTTCCTATTCCTTTGCGGATGGGCAGAAGGTCAGCGGCACTTTCACCGGCAGCAGTGCCGACGGCGGCCAGACAGTGACCAACATCAGCAATCTGTCGGTCTCCCTGAACGGCATTGCCTTTGCGCCCGTCACCGTCAGCGGCGTCACCTACGGCAATGCGACGCTGCAGGTCAACGCCTGGAATCCGGCGCTGATGGCCTTCGATGACAGCACGCCGGTGACGATCCACGCCAACGGCGCGCTCAACAACTTCGCCATCTCCGATGTCGATGCTGCGGTGAATTCCAATCCGGACTACGAGTTCGCGTACATCAACGATGCCACCAACAATGATTTCGAGGCGCTCGCCGTCAATTTCCTGCAAACCGACTCCTTCAGCACCGCCGAGGGCAATGCCACCCAGCTGGCCATCGATTCCCCGGGCGTCGCCGGCAGCTGGCAACTGAGCGAAGTGCCAGCCACCCAGGATACGGATGGTCCACTGCCGCTGTGGGCGGTGGGCGCCCTGGGCGCAGTGCTGCTGGCTCTGGCATCGCGGCGCGTGCGCGTCTGATCGAATTGCCGCTTCACGCATTTTCTCAGGGAGCAACCGCCATGCAGACTCGTTTCAAGACGCCGCGCCCGAGGCGCTTCGCCGTGGCGCTCGCCGGTGTCCTGGCACTGCGCTGCGCCGCCTGCTGCGCCGCAGTGGCCATCGTCCAGGGCACCGTGGGCGGCGTGTCCTCAGATGCGGTTTCCTCCTCCGCCAGCGCCGTGCCGTCGGTGTACGCCGGCGCCACGGTGTGTTTCGATTTGAACGGCAATGGAGTGTGTGACCCTGGGGAGCCTGCGACGACCAGTTCCGCCACCGGCAGATTCAAATTGTCCAGCCCGGCCCTGGCGCCGCTCATCGCCCAGATCGGCAGCCCTGCGACCAACAATGGCCATGCGATCGGCAACCGCTACGTGTTCCGGGCCAATGTGGCTCAGATCCAGGCCGCAACGAGAAATCCGATGCTGGCGGCGACCGTCAACCTGACCCCATTGTCCACCGAGATGGCCCTGGCCATCGAGAATCAGGGGCTTACGGCCAAGGCCGCCGTGGCCCATCTGGCCCAACGCCTCGGTGTGGCGAGCACCAATGTGCTGTTGGCCCCCACCCAGGTCACGCATGCCGCTGAGCAGGCGGCCATCGTCAAGGCATCGGTGATCGCGCAGGGTCGGCTGGTCGCTCAATGAGTGCATTGGCGCCCTGGCCGAGGCTGAGTTTCCAGACCGGCGTGTCGGACTTTACTGACTCGGCTACGGGATGCCCGCCGTTATCCCCCACTCACGCAATGCGGCTAGCTTGCGGACGGGCTGAATTTCTCCAGCCGATTCATTTTCACGTAGTGACCTTTCTTAAGGTGAGCGGCAATGGCGGCTGAAGCGCGAGCGATGTCCGAAAGTCTGCAGCAGATAGCCAGCCGGCCTGAGGCCCTGTGTACCCGAGCGCTGGCTGAGCTGCGCCGCTGCCGCGGGCCGGTGCTGATCGATCTGGACGAAACACTGTACCTGCGCAATTCGACCGAGGATTTCATCGATACGGCGCGCCCCGGGATCCTGGCGCTGCTGCTGCTGCGGCTGCTGGATGCGGTCCGCCCCTGGCGCTGGAGCGGCGGTGAGCGCACGCGCGATGTGTGGCGGGTGCGTTGCATTCTGCTGCTGCTGCCCTGGACGCTGGCGGCGTGGAAGAAGCGCTGCCTGCGACTGGCCGCCTCGGCCACCAATGCGCCGCTGATGTCGGCGCTGGAGGACCGGGCGCGCGCCGGGGACTGCGAACCCCCGGTGATCGTGACCGTGGGGTTTGAAGCCATTGTCAGGCCGCTGGTGGCCGCGCTGAAGGTGCCGCAGGCACCGCGGATCATCGCGGCCCGGCACTTTCGTTTCAGCGATCGCAGGGAGGGCAAACTGGCTCTGAGCACCCGCGCCCTGGGAGCCGCGACCATTCAGCGCGCCCTGGTCATCACCGATTCGGATCAGGATGCCGAGCTGCTTGACGCCTGTGCGGTGCCCTTGCTCATAAAATGGCCACAGGCGCGCTGCCGTCCGGCGCTGCGCGGCGTGTACCTGCCGGGCCAGTACATGACGCAGGTAAAACGCCCGGGTGCGGGTTACATCAGCCGCGGCATTCTGCAGGAAGACTATGCCTTGTGGGTACTGGCCTCGCTGAGCTTCACGCAGCCGCTGCTGCACATCGTCGGCTTGCTGTTCCTGCTGTTGTCGTTCTGGGCAGTCTATGAACGCGGCTACGTCGACAACGATGTGATCGCCGCTCGCTATGAACGCGAGCCCACGCTCAATGCCGCCTTTTTCGATGCGCCGGTGGTGACGCCACGTTGGGCGCCGTGGGGCTGGGCCATGGTCAGCGGTGCCGTTGGCGTGCTGATACTTCGCGGCGCCGAGCTGCATGCCCTTTACGCCTTCGGCGCCTGGGTTGCGGTACTGCTCGCCACGTACGGCACCTTCCGCATCTACAACCGGCTGGATAAGCAAAGCCGCATCTGGCTGTACGCGGCACTGCAACTGGCGCGCGGCGCTGCCTTTGTCGTGGTGGTTTCCATCAGCGTCATCGGCGCCGTGGCCATCGGGGCCCATGTGCTCTCCAAATGGGTTCCGTACTACATGCATCGGCAAGCGGGCCAGGGATGGCCGACGGCGGTGCACTTCCTGCCGCGGCTGCTGTTCTTCGTCCTGCTGAGTGTGCTGCTCGCAATCGCGACCGGATACTCGGTGCTGGTGAGCTGGTCGGCTGCCCTGCTGCTGGGGTGGAACGTGTTCCGGGCGCGCCACGAGCTGATGGCAGCGTTGCGCTCCAGTACGCGCAGCAGCGCCGCGTACGCCCGGACCTTCTATTAGGCGAGGTTCAATGCTGGCGCGTGCCGGCACTTGATGGCACGCCCACACCGTTCAGAGCCATGAGCAGCACGGCATCGAACTCGTGCTGCAGCTTCGCATCCGGACGCGCCAACCAGGTCAGCGTGGCACCCAGGCACAGGCACTCCAGCAGCACCGCCAGCTGCGCCGCCGGCAGGTCGGGGCGCACATCCCCGCGCTGCTGACCGGCCCGGCACAGGCGCTCGAGTATCGGTCGTGCGCCGCCGGGTCGATGCTGCCGGAGGTCGTGGTGATCCAGACTGCCGGTGCTCAGCTGATGACGCAGGTAGTGCGGAATATAGCTGCGGCGCGCTTCATGCCATTGCGCCCACGCCTGCAGCAGGCAGCTCATCTGGGCCGCAAAGCTGCCCTGTCGTTCGAGCAGCGGCCACAGCGGCGCCATCCCTGAGGCCAGCTCCTGCTGCAACTGTTGGGCGAGCAGTGCTTCCTTGAGGGGAAAGTATCGGTAGAGCGTGCCTTTGGCGATATCGGCGGCGGCGGCGATCTGTTCCATGGTCACGGCCTCGTACCCTTGCTCCTCAAACAGTCCAAAGGCGATGCCGGCCACACGCTCAATGAGTTGCCGGCGTTTGCGCGCCCGTCGATTGCTGGGCGGCGAGGCGGCGGCCTCGCTCATGCCGGGGCGACAAACATATACATCGTATAATAATATACGACGTATAAGTTAAGAGGGCAAACTCGAACCGCGCTCTGCCCTCGGGCGGCAACGGCGGGCCCCGCTGCTTCGAGACTGATGGCATGCCGTTGATGACGCGGGTTCGCAGTTCGTGACTCTTATCTGCACGTCAAAAATACGTGGATATACTGGGGGTCGGGTAGGCGGCACACCGCCTCGACTCGCCTTTGCTGGGGGTTTTCGAGTGATTGCAATGCGCAGCCTATTCACCGCTCTACTTACTGTCAGTGGCCTGTCGATGGCCGCCGCGACCTGGGCCGCCGCGGCGACTGCGCCACCGGGGGATCCGTCACACGGCAACTGGAGCACCGTCCAGAAGTACTGCTTCGACTGCCACAATGTCGAAGACTGGGCCGGGGGCGTGGCCTTCGACACCATGTCGGCCGGGGAGGTACCGCAGGACGCCAAGATCTGGGAACAGGCGGTGCGCAAACTGCGCGGCGGCATGATGCCCCCGCCAGGCCACAAGCGGCCCGATCCGGCGACCGTCAACAACCTGGTCTCCTATCTGGAGACGACCCTGGATGAGGCCAGCACTCACCCCAATCCTGGACGCGTGGCGCTGCGCCGCTTGAACCGCCGCGAATACGCCAATGCCGTGCACGATCTGATCGGCCTGGATGTCGACCCCGCGGCGTGGCTGCCGGAGGATCCGCTCAAGGACGGCTTCGATACCGATGCCGATCTGCTGCGGGTGACGCCGAATTTCCTGGATCAGTCGGTGGCCGCCGCACGGGCGCTGGCGCTTGAGGCCGTAGGTGACCCCAAGGCCGCGCCGATCGATACCACCTACGGCAACATCGCCAACATGATCATCTCCTTGAATCCGCGCCCTTCGATGGGTACCGGGGATCAGGAGAAGTACCAGGACGGCATGCCCTTCGGCACCCGCGGCGGCATGGTTGCGGAGCACTGGTTCGCGGCTGATGGCGAGTACTCCCTCACCATCGGCGACATGGCGATGGCGCGCGAGGTGCCGAAACTGGAGTTTGTGAGCACCGTGATCGTGCTGCTCGACGGCAAGGAGATTCATCGCGTCAATGTCGGCGGCGAAAGCGACTACAAGGACATCGACCAGAACCTGGATGCGGGCGTGTACCACGTCAACAGCCGGCTGCGCGATATCCGCTTTCACGCCACCGCCGGCCAGCATAAGGTGGCGGTCACCTTCCTGCGCCGCAGCTACGCCGAGAGCGATGAGCGGGTGCGACCCAATACGCTGGATGGCGGTCAGCAGCGTGTGAATGCCGTGCATGCCATGCAGATCAAGGGACCCCTCAAGATCACCGGCATGAGCGAGACCCCGAGCCGCGCGAAGATCTTCATCTGCACGCCCGCCAGCGCCGCCGAGGAACAGGCCTGCGCGCAGCAGATCATCGCCAACCTGGCCCAGCATGCCTTCCGGCGCCCGGTGACGGATGAGGACATGCAGCCGCTGCTGGCCTTCTATCAGAAGGGCCGCCAGGCAGGAACCTTTGATGCGGGTATCCGCGATGCCCTGTCGGCGATCCTCGCCAGTCCGAGCTTCCTGTACCGCGTCGAGGCCGCCAGCGACAATGTCCGCACGCTGAATGACTTCGAGCTCGCCTCGCGTATGTCGTTCTTCATGTGGAGCAGCCTGCCGGACCAGGAACTGCTGGATCTGGCCGCCAAGAATGAGCTGTCACAGCCGCAGGTGTTGCAGGCTCAGGTGCATCGCATGCTCGCCGACCCGCGTGCGGTTTCCCTCACCAACGACTTCGCCTTCCAGTGGCTCAACATCGCGAAGATGGACACCATCTCCCCGGCGCGGGCGCAGTTCAGCTATGCCAGTGCCCAGTACGATCCCCGACCGCTGTTCCGCAAGGAACTGCAGCTGTTCATCGACAGCATCTTCCGCTCGGATCGCAGCGTGGTGGATCTGCTCACCGCCGACCATACCTATCTGAACGAGGAGCTGGCCCTGCTGTACGGCATGCAGGATGTGAAGGGCGGCGAATTCCGCCGTGTCACGCTGACGGATCCGAACCGTTTCGGTCTGCTGGGCAAGGGCGCGGTGCTGATGACCACCGCCAATCCCGATCGCACCGCCCCGGTGCTGCGCGGGGCCTGGATCATGGAGCGCATCCTGGGCACGCCGCAGGCCACGCCGCCGCCCAATGTGCCGACCCTGACGGCATTCGTCGCCAGCAAGCCCACCACCGTGCGCGAGCGTACCGAGGTGCATCGGCGCAACCCGCCCTGCTCGGGCTGCCATTCGATCATGGACCCGCTGGGTTTCGCCCTGGAGAACTTCGACACCGTGGGCGAATTCCGGGCGATTGACCCGCAGACCCACACCCTGATCGACACGGCCGCCACCATGCCCGATGGCACGCGCATGGCCGGTCCCGCGGACCTGCACAAGGCCCTGGCGGCGCGCGGCCAGCAGCTGGTGCAGACCATCACCGAGAAACTGATGACGTATGCGATTGGCCGCCCGATGATCTATTCGGACATGCCCACCGTGCGCGCCATCGCCCGCGAAGCCGCAGCCGACAACAATCGGTTCGAAGCCATCGTGCTGGGAGTGGTCAACAGCGACGCGTTCCGCAAGCGCGCACCGGCGGCACCGCTGCCGGCGACCCTGACGACGCAGGCGTCCAATCTGACTGCCGTGCACTGAGCGTATTGAAGTGGAGGCATAGCCATGTTCCTGACCAAGAAGCATCTGTCCCGTCGCACGGTCCTGAAGGGCGCCGGGGCTGTGATCTCCCTGCCGCTGCTGGATGCCATGATTCCGGCGGGCAGCGCTCTGGCTGACACCCCGGCCGCGGTAAAGACCCGCCTGGCTTACGTGTACTTCCCGCACGGCGCGATCCAGAAGTTCTGGACCCCGGAGGGGACCGGCAAGGATTTCAAGTTCTCGCGGATCCTCAAGCCCCTGGAAGGCATGCGCGACTACGTCACGGTGGTATCCAACACCCGCAACAAGCCCGCCGAGAGCACCGACCCGCACGGCATCGTCGAGGCAACCTGGCTGACCTGCCTCGCACCGACGGCCCGCGGCGAGGGCCCCAATGCCGGTGTGTCCATCGACCAGGTGGCCGCCCGCCAGCTCGGCGGGGATACCCCGCTGCCGTCTCTGGAGCTGTGCGGCGAACCGGGCGGTGCCGTCAATTACAGCAGTCCCGGCCAGGGACTGCCGCTGGAAGGCAATCCACGCCACGTCTTCACCACCATGTTCGGGCCCGGCGATTCCAACGCCGAGCGCAAAGGTCTGCTGCAGTCCACCGGCAGCCTGCTCGACTATGTCCAGGAATCCAGCAAGAGCCTCACCCGCACCCTGGATGGTTCGGATCGCGCCCTGGTGAACGACTACCTGCAGTCGGTGCGCGAAGTTGAGATGCGGGTGCAGAAGCTGTCCGCCAAGGCCGATTCGCTGGGTAACCTGCCGAATGCGCCGCTCGGGGCACCGGATGACTTCGGCGAACTGCTGGACATCCAGTTCGAGATGATCGCACTGGCCTTCCAGACCGGTCAGACACGGGTCGCCACGATGCGCATGGTGAAGGAAGCCAGCATGCGGACCTATCCCGTCGTGAACGTGGATGAGGCCTTTCATCCGCTCTCGCATCACGGTGAGGATCCGGACAAATTCGAGCGCCTGGTGCGCATCCAGGCCTGGCACACCGATCGCGTCAATCGCTTTGCCAAGCGTCTGGCGAGCATCAAGGAAGGCAGCGGCAACGTGCTGGACAACTCGATCGTCCTGTTCGGCAGCAACATGGCCAACAGTGACCTGCACAATCAGAACCCGATCCCGCAGCTGCTGCTGGGCAAGGGTGGCGGCATCAAGGGTGGCCAGCATCTGGCGATGCCAGCCAGCACTCCGCATGCCAATGTTCTGCTCACCATGGTGCAGCGTGCCGGGGTGAAGCTTGATAAGTTCAGCGACTCCACCGGACCCTTGGCCGACATCTGATATGCCTCAGAAACTCATCCCGGTGGCGGCATTGGCGGTGGCCGGCATCCTGTGGGGAGCGGCCGGGTTTGGCGCCGATGCCAGCGAGCGACCCGATGGCAGCACCCCGCTGCAGTGGGCGGTATTCAAAGGCGACCTCGCCCAGACCAAGCAGCTGCTGGCGGCCGGGGCCGATGTCAGGGCCAGCAACGCCTATGGCGTCACGGCGATGCAGCTGGCCGCGGATGCCTCCAATACCGAGCTGATCCGCCTGCTGCTGAAGGCCGGCGCGGATGCCAATTCGCCGAATCCGGATGGCGAAACGGCGCTGCACCTGGTGGCGCGCGCCGGCAATGTCGAGGCGGCCCGAATGCTGCTCAAGGCGGGCGCCGAAGTGGATGCCCGGGAGAGCTTTGGCGGACAAACGCCGCTGATGTGGGCGGCCGCACGGCGCCATCCGGAGATGGTCGAACTGCTCGCCGACAGGGGAGCGGATGTCAACGCCCGCTCAGCGGTGCGCGACTATCTGCGCGTGGCGACCGCCGAGAGTCGCGCCAAGCAGCTGGATCGCGGTGGTTTTACGCCGCTGATGTACGCGGCACGCGAGAACTGCGGCGCCTGCGTCGAGGTGCTGCTGAAGCACAAAGTGGACGTCAACCTGCCCGATCCGTCCGGCATTGCGCCGATGACGATCGCGATGCTCAACAGCAACTGGGACATCGCCAAACGTCTGATCGAGGCGGGCGCCGATGTGAACGAGTGGGATATCTTCGGTCAGGCGCCGCTGCACGTGGCGATCGGCAACATGAACAGCCGCGGCAACGGCAATCCGTTGGACCGCGATCGACCGGACAAGGCCAGCGGCCGTGACGTGGTCAAGCTGCTGCTGGATCGCGGCGCCAATCCCAACCAGCAGACCTACTACCGGGCCGCGGGTCTGCGCAGCTTCGGCGGTACCGGTCGGGGCACGACTCCGTTCCTGGTGGCCTGCGCCAGCGGCGACACCGAGATCGTGAAGCTGCTGCTGGCACACGGCGCCAATCCCAAGCTTGCAACCTCGGACGGGCAGGGGCCGATCATCATTGCCGTGGGGTCGCGTGCGGGCGGTACCGGGAATCCCGGTGCGGCGCGGGCGGATGTACCCCCCGAACCGGCCGCTGGGCCGGGTATCGAGATTCCGCCGGCGACGCGACGTGGCAGAGCAGGTCCAGGTGCGGCGCCTGCCGCTGCGCCGTCCTCCGGCCCGGGCGCCGCACCCGCTGCCGCGCCAGGGGCGGGACCGGCCGACAAAATGGTCGCGGCCGCCAACCCGACGGTGGATCTGATCAACCTGCTGGCGCAGTCCGGTGCCGATGTGAACCTGATGGCCAAGCGCCACTTCCTGCAGCGCACGCGGGGCGGCTCGGCGCTTCACTACGCCGTGCGGACCGGCAACAAGGACGTCATGGTCGCGCTGATCAAGCTCGGTATTGATGTGAACGCCAAGGACGAGGATGGTCTGACGGCGCTCGACTACGCGATGGGGCGCGGCTTCGTTCCCTTCCTGCAGATGCCGACCCGGCCGCGCCGCGACCTGGCGGATATCCTGCACGCGGCGGGTGGCAATGTGGAGCTGGCCAAGACACCGGAATGGCTGCCCCAGAGTCCTCCCATCGCCACGGTCGTCTATGACTCCGTCATCTGGCCGGTAGACCCAGTAGGACCCTAAATGCCCATTTCCCGTCGCCTGTTCCTGCGCAGCGGAGCGCAGGCTCTTTCTGCTGCCTCGCTGCTGGGCGCCGTTCCCGGGCTGGCTGCTGCCGCGGACCCGGATCACAAAAGCGTCCGCGCCGGTGACATCAGCGTCAAGGACGTGAGCGGCCTGGCGCTGCTCGCCGGCAGCGGCTGCAACGTCGTCGCTGTGGCGGGTCCGGATGGCGCGTTGCTGGTCGACGGGGGCCTGGCGGTGAATTCAGCCGTCCTGCTCAAGGTGGTGGCCGAGAACCTCAAGACCCGGCGCGTGAACACCCTGATCAACACCCATTGGCACCCCGAGCAAACCGGCTCCAATGAGGCCGTGGGCAGGGCCGGGGGCACCCTCATCTCCCATGTGGTGTCGAGTCTGGCCCTGGGGCGCAAGGAACGGTCGGCACTGTACGAGGGGTACTACGGGCCCTTGCCGCCCAAGGCCATTCCCACTCAGACCACGTACAACACCGGAACGCTGATGTTTGCGGGCGAGCAGGTCGACTACCGCTACCTGCCGGCGGCGCATACCAATGGCGATCTGTTCATCCACTTCCCCAGGCGCAATGTGATTGTCGCCGGCGGACCGGTCGCCGCGGATCACTGGCCGGTCATGGACTACCTCAACGGCGCCTTCATGCACGGCTTCGTGCGCTCCTACGAGATCCTGGCCCAGGTCGCCAAGGCCGATACCGTCATCATCCCGGCGAACGGTCCGACGCTGACCGGCGCCGACATCGTCAAACAGAAGGACATGTACTGGGCGCTCTTCAAGCAGTTCTTCATCGATTTCAACAAGGGCTTTGGCCCCAACGACATTGTCGCCGAGCGCCCGCTGAAGGACTACGAAGGCCAGTACGGTGACCCTGCGCAGTTCCTGGACTACGCCTATCGCAGCCTACAGCTGGCGACCATTCCGTTCTGAGGCCTGTTGCAGCAGGGCTAGCCAATGACCCAAGGGCCGTCCGATCTTGCGCTGCTGCGCCTTTCGCGCCGTGTCGGCCGCGCCCTGGCGGCGCGCGAGTGGCGGGTGGCAACGGCTGAGTCCTGCACGGCCGGCTGGGTCGCAAAAGTCTTGACCGACGTGCCCGGCAGCTCCCACTGGGTGGAGGCGGGTTACATCGTCTATTCAAACGCCGCCAAGCTGCGTGACCTGAAGGTCCCGCCGGGCACGCTGCGCCGTCATGGTGCGGTCAGTCGCGCCACGGTGCTGGCCATGGCCCGCGGCGCGGTGCTCGCAAGCGGTGCAGATCTGGCCGTGGCCATCAGCGGCATCGCCGGTCCGGATGGGGGCACGCGGGAGAAGCCCGTGGGCACGGTATGGTTCTCGATCACCGTACGGCCACGCGCCGCACGCGGCAGCGCAACGCTGAAAGTCTTCTCCGGAGACCGCGAGGCGGTGCGCCGCAAAGCGGTGGCCTTCGCGTTGCAGTTGATACTGCAACAGGCTTCAACTTGACTTGATTCCAGACGGGTCGCACTCTGCGGCGATGTACGTACCCGTGACATTCTCAATGGCGCTGCTGATGACCATCATCAGCGCCGCGTGCTGGGGCTCCTGGGCGAACACCTTCAAGGTCACCCGCGGTTACCGCTTCGAACTCTTCTACTGGGACTATGCGCTGGGCATCTGCCTGATCGCGCTGGTGCTGGCCCTGACCATGGGCAGCGTGCATGCGGATGGCATGGACTTTGTGTCCAATCTGCATGCGGCCGACCGCTCCAATTTCTACTACGCAATCGTGGCCGGTGCGATATTCAACGTGGCCAATGTGCTGCTCGTGGCGGGTATCGACATGGCAGGGCTCGCGGTCGCCTTCCCGCTCTCCATCGGCATCGCACTGGCCGTGGGTGTGATCCTGAGCTACCTGCAGAACCCCAAGGGCGACGCCCTGCTGCTGGGCATCGCGGTGGTGTGCGCGATTGTCGCGGTGATATTCGACGGCCGTGCCTACCAGCACCTCAATTCCGCCAGGGCCGACACCGCCGGCAGCCGCACCTCCGCCAAGAGCATCGTGGTGTGCGTGGTCTCAGGAGTGCTGATGGGTTTGTTCGCCCCGCTGGTCAGTCATGCGCTCAACACCGGACATGCAATGACTCCCTACACCGTGGGCGTCTTCTTCACCCTGGGCGCGCTCGCCTGCTGCTTCGTGTTCAACGTATACCTGATGCGCCGGCCGCTGGTGGGCGCGCCGGTGAGCGCCGGCGGCTATTTTCGCACCAGCGCCGCCAATCACCTGCTGGGTCTTTTCGGGGGCTGTATCTGGGGATTGGGCATGGTGTTCAATTTCGTCGCCTCCAATCTCACGGGGGTGGCGATCTCCTACGCCATCGGTCAGTCCGCGCCCATGGTCGCCGCTGTGTGGGGCGTGTTTGTATGGCATGAGTTCCGCGGTGCCGGTACGGCGGCGCGGGTGAACCTGGCGCTGATGTTCCTGTTCTTCATCGCCGCCATTGCGCTGGTATCACTCGCATATCGGTCAGGAGGCTGACATGGCCGCGATCATCGTTCTGGGCAGTCTGAACATGGATATCGCCGCGCTTGGGCCGCGCTTGCCCCAGCCCGGCGAAACGCTGCTGGGCTCGCACTTCCACACCGCGCCCGGTGGCAAGGGCGCCAACCAGGCCTATGCGGCCGCGAAACTTGGCGGCGCCGGTTCCACGGCCATGCTGGGGCGTGTCGGCAATGATGACTTCGGCCGCCAGATGATCGCCAATCTGGTGTCGGCAGGCTGCGGCGTCGAAGGCGTCCGCAGCACCGTGGCGCCCAGCGGCGTGGCGCTGATCCTGATCGCCGAGTCCGGTGAAAATTGCATCGTGGTGGTCTCCGGCGCCAATGACGAATTCACGCCCGCGGATATCACTGCCGATTCGCAGCTGCTGCGCGGGGCCCGCTTTGCCCTGCTGCAGCTGGAAGTGCCGCTGGCGACCACCCTGGCGGGCGCGACGGCCGCGCGTGCCGCGGGGCTGGAGGTGATTCTGGATCCGGCGCCGGCACCGGAACAGCTCCCGGCGCAGTTGCTGAAATTCGTGGATGTTCTGACGCCGAATGAGACCGAAGCCTCGCTGCTGGTGGGTCGCAAACCGGCCGAGGTCAGCGTGGATGAGGCCCGCGCCATCGCCGGTGAACTGCAATCCCGGGGCGTGCGCCACGTCATCATCAAGCTCGGCGCCAAGGGTTGCCTGCTGCTCGAGGCGGGTACGGCAACCCATGTGCCGGCGCCCATGGTCAAGGCCCTGGACACCACCGGCGCGGGTGACATTTTCAATGCCGCATACGTGGTGGCGTGCTCTGAAGGTGCATCACGCCTGGATGCCTGCCAGTTCGCGGTGCATGCCGCGGCGCTCTCCGTGACGCGCATGGGCTGCCAGGCGAGCGTGCCCACGCGCGCCGAACTGGACGCCTATCTGCGTCAGACCTAAATTCGCTACCAACAGTCAGCGGTTGGAGTGCTCATGATTGAATCGGCCCGGATGCGGCGCGCGCTGCTCGCCTGCGCCATGGTGTGGCTGACAGCCGCGGCGGGACATGCCGCCACGCTGCGCAAGGTGATCGTCGACCAGGACGCCTATGGGCCGGGCGGCTCGGACATGCAGTCCATACTGATGGCGTTGCAGGCGCCGGATGTGCAGGTGCTCGGCATCACCGTCACCAGCGGCGATGGCTGGCGCGATGAGGAGGTGCAGCACACGCTGCGCCTGCTCGAAGAGGCACATCGTACCGAGGTGAAGGTGTATCCGGGCGCGGTCTATCCGCTGGTCAATACCCAGAAGCGCACCCTGGCCTGGGAGAGGCTGTACGGCAAGCTGGTATTCAAGGGGGCCTGGACCGAGACCTGGCCCGCCAATGCCGGTCGGCGCTCGCCTTATCACGCCGATCCGTTCCTGGTGCCGCCGTTGCCCGAGGGCGCGCCGCTCACCCACCCCGCCGATGAGTCCGCGGCGAACTTCATGGTCCGCATGGTGCACCGGTATCCAGGTCAGGTGACCATCCTGGCACTGGGGCCGTTGAGCGATGTGGCGCTGGCCGCGCGGCTGGATCCGAAATTCTCCTCGCTGGCCAAGGAACTGGTGTTCATGGGCGGCAGCTTCAATCCGCTGCCGGCCAACAATGCGTTTTCGGCCGAGTACGTGAACGCGCCGCGGCTGGAGTTCAACATGCATTGGGACGCCGAGGCCGCATCCATCGTGCTGCATGAGCCGTGGCACAGGATTACGCAGATTCCGGTCGATCCGACCACGGCAACCTACTTCAAGCCCGAGTACATCCGGCAGGTGGGTCAGGGCAGTGCGCCCTTCGATCCGTACCTGGGCAAATGGGGTCAGTCCTTTCCGATGTGGGATGAACTGGCCGTGGCGGTATGGCTGGATCCCTCGCTGGTCACGCGCTCCACGAAGGTGATGGAAGATGTCGACGTAAGTTTCACAGCGGGCTATGGAAATACCTTGAGCTGGGCCCCGGATGTCGCGCCTGACATGGGGCAGACCCGGGTCGAGGTGGCCCTTGCCGTGAATGTGCCGAAGTTCGAGCGCATGGCGCTGGACCTGCTGAGTCATCCCAAGGCGCCGTAAGGCGCTGCGCCGCGTCAGCGCAGGATCGCGCCGGCGCTTCACGGCGGTCTATACAGTAGTCGCGATTTACGAACACTGTGTAGAGCATGAATTCTTCGTGCAAAAAGCTGCAATCAGGAAGTGTATGCGGCTCCCGATGCGCAGCCGATGTGAGATAATTCCCGCTTCGCAAACTCACCCGGACGTCGCACGCATGGAAGAGAATCGAAAGAAGGCACTCAGCGCCGCACTCGGACAGATCGAGAAGCAGTTTGGCAAGGGCTCGGTCATGCGTCTGGGCGATGCACCGGCCATCTGGGATGTCGAGGCCGTCTCAACCGGTTCGCTGGGACTGGACATTGCGCTGGGCATCGGCGGCCTGCCGCGTGGCCGCGTGGTCGAAGTATTCGGACCCGAGTCCTCGGGCAAGACGACCCTCACCCTGCAGGTGGTCGCCGAAGTGCAGCGCGCCGGTGGTACCGCCGCATTCGTGGATGCCGAGCATGCGCTGGATCCTTCCTACGCCGAGAAGCTTGGCGTCAACATCGGCGAGCTTCTGGTTTCGCAGCCTGACACCGGCGAGCAGGCCCTGGAGATCACCGACATGCTGGTGCGTTCCGGCGCGGTGGACGTGGTGGTCATCGACTCGGTCGCGGCCCTGACTCCCAAGGCCGAGATCGAAGGCGAGATGGGTGAAATGCAGGTGGGTCTGCACGCCCGCCTGATGTCGCAGGCGCTGCGCAAGCTCACCGGCAACATCAAGCGCTCGAACACCATGGTGATCTTCATCAACCAGATCCGCATGAAGATCGGGGTGATGTTCGGCAGCCCGGAGACCACCACCGGCGGCAACGCGTTGAAGTTCTACGCCTCGGTGCGACTGGACATCCGCCGCATCGGCGCCATCAAGAACGGCGAGGAAGTGGTCGGCAACATGACGCGCGTCAAGGTGGTCAAGAACAAGGTTTCACCGCCGTTTCGCGAGGCTGAGTTCGAGATCATGTACGGCGTCGGCATTTCCCGCGAAGGCGAGATCATCGAGCTGGGCAGTCAGCAGGGCATCATCGACAAGTCCGGCGCCTGGTACAGCTACAAGGGCGAGCGCATCGGCCAGGGCAAGGACAACGTGCGCACTTTCCTGCAGCAGCATCCGGAGATTTCGCGCGAGATCGAGGAGCAGGTGCGCTTGAAGCTGCTGCCCGCCAAGACCGCCCGCACCGGCAGCGAACAGGCCAACACCGCCTGAGCCGCCGCAGGCTCAAGGCGGCCGCGGGCGGCGCGAGCTCTCCTCCCGACCCCGACGGGGCCCGGCTGGCAGCGGTGCGGCTGCTGGCGCGCCGCGACTTCGCCTCCGGTGAGCTCTCCGAGCGGTTGGCACAGGACGGCTATCCGGCCGAGACCATCGCCGCCGTCATCGCCGATCTGACGGTCGGACGGATCGTGGATGACGCCCGTTTTGCCGCCCAATATGTGGCTTATCATGCCGATCGGGGGCAGGGACCGCGCCGGATTGCCATGGAGCTGGGGCAGCGCGGCGTCGCCCAGCCTCTGATCGAGGCCGCGCTGGCCGCCGGCCCGGACTG
>DATHMK010000076.1:0-4705 GCA_035487155.1 Steroidobacteraceae bacterium | reverse complement strand
CGCGCACGCGCTCAGCAGCATGAGCGCGCACAGCGCACTGCCCAGGGCCCAAAGCGATGGTTTTCTTTGCATAGGAGACCGGCATTGAGTGGACAAGCCGGTAGTGTAGCAACTGCCGGCGCGCGACTCAGCCAACGTCTTCAGCCGCCGCCGGCTCCGCCGTTGTTGCCGGTCCCGGGGGCGCGGCCGCCGTTGGCGCGGCGGTCCTCCAGAATGGCGTCCCGGATTTCCTTCAACCGCGCCTGGAAGCGCTTGCGCTGAACCACCGTCAGGTCCGGGGAGGCCAGCGCCAGCTCCAGTTGCTGGGTGGCCAGCTGCAGCTGGCCATTGGCGATGTTGTACTCGCCCATGTAGTAGTAGGCATCCCCGGCATCCCCGGCGCTGCTGGCGGCAAGTGCCGTCAGGCGGATCTGCGCCGGGCTGGGCGGGGTATTGTTGAACAGGTCCAGCAGCAGCTGATGCGCCTTGGCGGCCTGATTGACGCTGATCAACGCCTCGGCATAGCGCTGGGTGAGCGGAATATTGCGCGGGAACAGCGCCTCGGCACGCTCGAAGGTCGCGATACCCTCGGGCACACGCCCGGCAGCGATCTGGGCCTGCGCCAGCAGGCTGTGCAGCATGATGACGCCCTGGTGTGCCGTCACCAGCGGCTGCAGGATCGGGATGGCCTCGGCCGGGTGCCCGCGCTGTACTAGTGCCAGGGCCTGACCATACAGCGCCGCCAGCGGCGGATCGCGCATGTTGACCCGCCCCGCGTAGTAGCCGCGCAGATCAAAGTCGTCCGTGGCGGTGAGCACCCGCAGCCGCTCCTGGATCAGTCCGAAATCGACGCTTTCCTCGACATGCTTGGGCCGATCCAGCTGCGCGGCGCGGTTGCGCGCCTCGGCGATACGGTCACTGGTCACCGGGTGATCCACCAGCATCCGGGGCATGTGCAGTTCGCCGTAGCCGTACTTGCGGAACAGCACCTCGAAGAAATTGGGCATGCCCTGCGGATCAAAGCCGGAACGGGCCAGGAAGGTCATGCCGACTCGATCGGCCTCGTACTCCTGGTCGCGGGTGAAGTTGATCTGCATCTGCGCGCCCATGCCCTGGGCCGCCATGATGCCGCCTTCGATGGCTGCGGGACCTGCGCCGAGGGCGCCGAGGGCGATGGCACCGAGGATGGCCGCCGCCGTGGCGAGGCTCTGGTGCTCTGAGGCCAGAACGCCGCGCACCAGGTGGCGCTGGGTCACATGGGCCGTTTCGTGCGCCAGAACCCCGGCCAGCTCCGACTCATTGTCGGCCGCGAGGATGGTGCCGTAGTTGCAGACAATGAACGCCCCGGGCAGCGCTTCGGCGTTGATGTCGCCTTCGTTGACGACGAAATAGTGGAACACCCGCTCCGAGTCGGGGGCCTGGGAGGAGAGCTTCAGTCCCAGGGTCTGGATGTAGTCGCTGACCTCCGGGTCTTCCATGATCTCGTTCTGTTCACGAAATTCATGGATGACCATGCGCCCGATCTCATACTCCTCGTCCAGGTTGGCGATGGTGCCCGCCGGGTTGCCGATATCGGGCAGCTCGGAATTGGATTGGGCGCAGGCACAGGTGATGAATCCGCCGAGCAGGCCGGCGGCCACGACCACACTGATTTTGTTCAATATTCGCATAGAGCCTGAGACAACACACGGTACTGCGGAGTTTCAGCAGACTGGGTAAGCAATCGTAACCGGCTGAGCTTTCGCGAAACCCAGCGCAGCCATGCTACAACGCGTCAGAGGCGAAATCCGCCAATCGTGAGCGCTCCCCCCGCACCAGGGTGACATGGCCCGAATGTGCCCAGCCCCGGAAGCGGTTGACCGCGTAGGTGATGCCCGAGGTGGTCTCGGTCAGGTACGGGGTGTCGATCTGCGCCACGTTTCCCAGGCAGGCGATCTTGGTGCCCGGGCCGGCCCGCGTGATCAGGGCCTTCATCTGTTTGGGCGTCAGGTTCTGGGCCTCATCCAGGATGATGAAGCGGTTGAGGAAAGTGCGGCCGCGCATGAAGTTCAAGGACCTGATCTTGATGCGGTTGCGCAGCAGGTCATTGGTGGCGGCCCGGCCCCAGTTGCCCCCCTCCTGGCTTTGCGTCAGGACCTCGAGGTTGTCCATGAGGGCGCCCATCCACGGCTCCATCTTTTCCTCCTCGGTGCCCGGCAGGAAGCCGATATCCTCACCCAGCGGAATCGTGACCCGGGTCATGATGATCTCGACGAAGCGGTTGCCCTCCAGCGTCTGGGCCAGGCCTGCGGCAAGTGCCAGCAGGGTCTTGCCGGTGCCCGCCGGACCCAGCAGCGTCACCAGGTCGATCTGCGGATCCATGAGCAGGTTCAGGGCGAAGTTCTGCTCACGGTTGCGCGCCGTCACGCCCCAGATGTTATGTCGCTCGGTGCGAAAATCGCGGGTCAGCTCCAGGGTCGCCGTGTCGCCATCGACGCTGCGCACGATGCCCTCGATGCCATGGTCGGCGTTTTCGTAGACGCCGAGGTTCGGCCGCCACTCCTGCACGGCAGGCCCTGTGACTTCATAGAAGGTGCGCTCGGCCTCCTTCCAGGAGCGCATGTCCTTGCCATGCTGTTCCCAGAAATCCGCGGGCAGCGCGCCCATGCCCGAATACAGCACATCCGAGTCCTCCAGCGTTTTGTCGCTGTAGTAGTCCTCGACATGCACGCCCAGCACCGCGCCCTTGATGCGCAGATTGATGTCCTTGGACACCAGGGTCACGCGTGTTGCGGGATCTTCGCGCTGCAGCTGCAGGGTCTGGGCGAGGATGGCGTTGTCCGCGCCATGCCCGGGCAGGATCTCCGGCAGCACGGCACCGCCGAGCTGCCGGGTCTGGAAGAACAGGCGCCCGCTGGAGGCCTTCTTGCCATGGTTGCCGG
Organism: Steroidobacteraceae bacterium; assembly: GCA_035487155.1. Classification (GTDB taxonomy): domain Bacteria; phylum Pseudomonadota; class Gammaproteobacteria; order Steroidobacterales; family Steroidobacteraceae; genus DAIDKA01. The sequence goes on along the minus strand of DATHMK010000076.1, from coordinate 1,805 downwards.
AGTAGCCCGAGGGCAGCGGCAGTCCCTGGTCGATCTGCTCCTTGGTGGCCCCGCGCATCATGTCATCCAGAAAGCGACTGACCTGACGCACGTTGCGTGAAGCTTCCGAGAGTCCCTTCTTGTTGGCGTCGAGTTCCTCGAGCACCACCATGGGCAGGTAGATGTCGTGCTCCTCGAAGCGGAAAATCGAGGTCGGATCGTGCATCAGCACGTTGGTATCCAGTACGAAAAGGCGCCGCGAGGCGCTGTCAGCCGCCGCCGGCTGCCGCTCAGAGAGACTTCGCCGCTTCAAGTACTTCCTCCACGTGTCCGTTGACCTTCACCTTGCGCCATTCGCGCCGCAGGATGCCCGCGGCGTCGAGCAGGAAGGTGCTGCGCTCGATGCCCATGTATTTGCGTCCATACAGGGACTTCTCCTGGATCACATCAAACAGGCGGCACACCTTCTCATCGGCATCCGACAGCAGCGGGTAGGGCAGCTTTTCCTTCAGGCAGAACTTCTCATGCGAGGCCACAGAGTCGCGCGAAATGCCGACGATCGCAGTGCCGGCCTTGCGAAACGCGGTCGCCTGGTCGCGAAAGCCCTGGGCCTCCAGCGTGCAGCCGCTGGTCATGTCCTTGGGGTAGAAGAAGATCACGAGCTTGCGCCCCGCGGCTTGCTTGAGGCTCCAGGTTTGCTCGGATCCGGTCGTGGGCACGGTGAAGTCGGGGACCTTGCGGTCCAATGCGGTTTTTGGCATGGGGTTGTCCGTCGGCCGCGTTCAGGCCTTCACCGGCTCCAGGATCGCATCCAGGTTCAGCGAGTCGCAGAACTCCATGAACTCCTCCCGCAGATGCGCCACATGGATGCGGCTGGGTACGTTGATGATCATCTGCACCGAGAACATCGGCGCACCGGTATGCGCGGCGGCGTACGAGCGGGTCGACAATTCCGCAATGTCCACGCCGCGCTGCGCAAAGAATCCGGAAAGACCCGCGACGATGCCCGTCTGGTCGAGGCACACGACGTCGATGGAGTAGGGCAGCATGTCATTGCGCGCGGCGCGCTCTTCGGTACGCCGCAATTGAATGTTCATGCCGGTGGCATCGGCGAGTTTCTTGAACTCACCCTCGAGCTTGGCGAGAGTGTGCCAATTGCCGTTGACCAGCAGCAGCATGGCGAACTCGTTGCCGAGTGAGGTCATGCGGCTTTCGCTGATGGTGCCGCCGCAGTCGGCCACCGCCTTGGAGAGTTCATGGACCATGCCGACGCGGTCCCCGCCCACGGCGGAAATCACGATATGTTGTTTCATCGGCGTGAATTCTACCGGATGGGCGCTTGCCAGGGTGTGTGTCGGCCACTTAAGGTAGCGATATTTCCCGCGGAGCCCTTGGATGTTTTCCGGAAGCATGGTAGCGATTGTGACGCCGATGACCGCGGATGGCGGTCTGGACTGGCCCGCCTGGGATCGGCTGCTGGATTTTCACGTGCGTGAAGGCACCGACGGCATCGTCGTCTCGGGGACGACCGGCGAGTCGCCGGCGCTGTCCGTGGGCGAAATCGAGGAACTGACCGGGCGGGCGGTCGCGCGCTGCCGCGGCAAAGTCAAGGTGATCGTGGGGTCAGGCACGAATTCTACGTCCGGGACCCTGGCACGGACCCGTGCCCTGTCCCGGCTCGGAGTCGATGCGGTGATGCTGGTCACGCCGTATTACAACAAGCCGCCGCAGGAGGGCCTTTACAGGCACTTCAGCGCCGCTGCCGATGTCTCCGAAGTACCCATGATTTTGTACAATGTACCGAGCCGCACCGCGGTCGACCTGCT
>DATHMK010000075.1:0-44353 GCA_035487155.1 Steroidobacteraceae bacterium | reverse complement strand
CTGACGACGCCGGAGCCCGGCAATCCACGCTATGCACGCCACGAGCTCGCAACGACGATGCGCGAGAAGGCGACCGCGTGTGCCCCCGCGATTCGCGCGCTGGCGCTTCAGATCGCGGACAATGAGGGCGTCGTCTATCGTCCGCTCCACGGCCTGCTCGTCGAGGGCCGCTGGCACAGGGGGCGGATCGTGCTGCTTGGCGATGCGGTGCACACGACGACTCCCCATCTCGGCCAGGGTGCTGGACTCGCGATCGAGGACGGTCTGGTGCTGGCCGAGGAACTGGCCCGCGGCGACAACATCGAAGAGGCTTTCCGTGTCTATCGCGAGCGGCGCTTCGAGCGCTGCGCCTACGTTGTGCGCGCCAGCCTCGCCATCTGCAGGGGCCAGCTCGGCAAGGGGCCGCTCATCGATAACGCCAGGGCGACCGCCGAGATGTTTGCCCTGACCGCCCAGCCGATCTGACAAGGAGGAGCCCTGATGAGTCGGGTGACTGAAATCCGCTATGTGGGTTATGGCGTCGCCGAATTCGACACCGAGCGGCGCTTCTATGCCGAAAGCTGGGGCCTCACGGAGGTCGCCGCCCGGGATGCCATGGCGTGGTTCAAGACCCCGGGAAGCGCTGAACACCATAGCGTGCGGCTGCGCAGATCCGCGACCAACCACCTCGATATCATCGGCTTGGCGACGCCGAGCCGGGCCGATGTGGAGGCACTGCATGCGAAGGTCGCCGCCGCCGGCTGCCGGATCGTCCACGTGCCCCGCGATCTTGACGGGCCGGGAGCGGGCTACGCGTTCCGCTTCTTTTCACCGGACGGTCTGCCGTTTGAGATTTCCAGCGATGTCGCCCGGGGCGAGAGCCGAGCGATCGGCCGCTGGGAGGGACTCCCCGTTCGCATCAGTCATATCGTTCTGCACTCGCCCGACCTGCAGGCGGCGATGCGCTTCTTCGTCGAGATCCTGGGCTTCCGGGTCAGCGATTGGCTCGGCGACTTCATGTGCTTTCTGCGCTGTAACTCGGCGCATCACCGCCTCGCCATCCTGCCCGGACCGCCCTGCCTCAATCATGTCGCCTATGACATGACCGACGTGGACGGCATGATGGCCGGCATTTCCCGGCTGAAACAGGCCGGAACCGACTTGCGTTGGGGACCTGGGCGGCATACGGCCGGGAATAACACCTTCAGCTACTTCGTGACCCCGGGTGGTTTTGCGGTGGAGTACACCGCCGAGCTCGAAGAGGTTGATTTCGAGACTCACCTCGGGCGGGTCTATCAACCCGCTGCGCGTATCATGGATCAGTGGGGCATCGGCGTGGGGGGACCCCAGAGCATGCCGCACGCCGCGCCCGATCCGCGTCTATTTCAGCCCGCACCGGTCTGAAACCATGGCCCTGTTCGAATATTTCCCCAATTACATCTGGAATCTCTCGGTAGCCATGGCGCTGGAAAGTGGCGCACAGATCGGCGAAATCATCGACATGTGTCAGCCCCTCCGGGAGGCCGCGGCAGCCGGCGCCGACGCCGGCACGCCTAAGTTCATGGAGCGCTGGGTGGCGGTGGCCGACAGGCTCATCGGACTTGCCGCCGAGGACGAGTCACAGGGGCGCAGCTTTTCCGCCTCGAACAAACTGGAGCGAGCGGCTCTCTACCTGCTGGTCGCGGAGCGGATGCAGGCGCAAGGATCAGTCGGGCGCGAGGCCACTTATGAAAGGGCCCGCACCCTCTTCGATCGGTCTACCCGGCTCGGTCGCCTCAACCGCGAGCGCGTCGAAATCCCGCTCACCCACGGCACCATGCCCGCGCTTTATTCCCGCGCACCGGGGCCCGGGCCGCATCCGGTCGTCGTGTATTGCAACGGCCTGGATAGCTGCAAGGAACTGCTTTACTGGTCGCATCTGCCCGAGGCGCTCGCCCGGCGCGGCATATCCACGCTCTGTGTGGATCAGCCGGGGAGCGGGGAAGCCCTACGACTGCAGGGGCTTGCCGTTGATCCGCACAGCGAGCGCTGGGCCTCGAAGGCCGTCGACTGGCTTGAAAAGCAACCCGACAGCGATCCAAAACGGATCGGGATGACCGGCATCAGCCTCGGCGGACATTTCGCACCGCGAGCCGTCGCGTTCGAGCCACGCTTTGCGGCAGGCGCGGTCTGGGGTGCCAACCACAATTGGGCGCAGGTCCAGCAGCAGCGCCTCAAGCGCGAAGGCGAGAACCCCGTGCCGCACTATTGGGCGCACGTCATGTGGGCCTTCGGTGCGCACGACATGACGGATTTCTTCAGGCGCGCGGCCGACATGCACCTGACGGGCGTCATGGAGCAGATCCGCGTGCCCTTTCTGGTGACGCATGGGGCCAAGGATCGCCAGATCGCGCTCGAGTATGCGCAGCAAAGCTTCGACCGGCTCATCCATGCGCCCACCCGCGAACTGAAGATCTTCACCGAGCGCGAAGGGGGCGTCGAGCATGTCGGCGCCGACAACATGGCCTACGCCCGCGACTACATCGCCGACTGGTTCGCCGGGCAGTTGCAGGGGCATACGGCGTGAATTCAGGGGGATCGAACATGTCCTTGGGACCCATTCGCCGCATCGTCACCGGGCACGATGCCGGCGGCAACGCGATCATTCAGGAAGACGGGCCGCCCGCGCGCATCCAGAGAATCGGTGGCGCGCTCGGTCCGCTCTTCTATGAGGTCTGGAACACCCGCGAGACGCCCGCACGCATCGATCGGGCCTCCGGCGAGCCGCCCGAGGCGGGCATCAGCCTCGCGCCACCGACAAACGGTACCCGCATCCGGGTGCTCGACATCGCCCCGGATGACACCAGCCTCAAAACCATGACCCCGGAACAGGCTCGCGCGCACTTCGCTGAAGTGGGGGCCACCGAGGCCTCATCCCATGCCGGCGCCGCCTCGCGCCACCCTTTCATGCACCGCACCGAGACCGTCGACTACGGCATCCTGCTGGAGGGCGAGTTGACGCTCATCATGGATGAGGGCGAGACCCTCATCCGCCGTGGGGACATTGTCATTCAGCGCGGCACCAATCATGGCTGGGCCAATCGCTCGGGCAAGCCCTGCCGCATCGTCTTCGTGCTGATCGACGGGGCCTATGAAGAGGGACTTAAGTGAACGCCGCGCCATGAGACTTGCGACCCGCGCCAACGGCACAGCGGACGGCGAGCTCATTGTTGTCTCAGAGGATCGGCGCCGCGCACTGGGCGCTGGACCGCGCTGGCCGAACCTGCTGGCGGCGTTCGCTGAGTGGTCCGCCGCGGAAGCGGACCTAAGCGCAGTGGCTGCACGGCTCGCCGCGGGGCAGGGCGCAGCGCTTGATCCGACAAGTCTGCGCGCGCCGCTGCCGCGCTCCTGGCAATGGCTGGACGGGTCCGCCTTCCAGGTCCACGCCGATCTCATGCAGGTTGCCTTCGGCACCGATCCGCTCCCGAGCGACAAGCCGCTCATGTATCAGGGTCTCTCTGACCGCTTCTACGGCCCCTTCGAACCTGTGCCCTTCCGCAGCGAGGCCGATGGGATCGATTTTGAAGGCGAGTACGGCGTAATTGTCGATGCCGTGCCCATGGGAACCCATGCGGCCGAGGCCCAGTCGCATATCAAATTGATCGTGCAGCTCAACGATTGGTCGCTGCGCAGCCTGGCCGTCCCCGAGATGAAGACCGGCTTCGGGTGGATCCAGGCCAAGCCTCCCTGCTCCATGGCCCCTTTCGCCATCACGCCTGGTGAACTGGGTGCGGCGTGGCACGACGGTCGCGTCTGCCTGGATCTGGCAATCGACTGGAACGACAAGCGCTTCGGCAATGCCAACGGCCGCGAAATGCGCTTTGGCTTTCACGAACTCATCGCCCACGCTGCCGCTACGCGTGACCTGGTCGCCGGCACGATCATCGGCTCGGGCACGGTGGCTAATGCTGATTATGCGAAGGTTGGATCAAGCTGTATCTCCGAGCGGCGTGCGATCGAGATTATCAGCGACGGAAAGCCGAAAACCGGCTTCATGGCCTTCGGTGATCGGGTGCGGATGGAAGCCCGGTTCCCAAACGGCGACGGCCCATTCGGCGCGATTGCGCAACAGGTGAACCACATCCGAATTGAAAATTCTCGGGCTACTTCTTCGCCTGCATCAGTGGCCCCGCACAAGGGTGGGTAAGGTCTCCTCCGGATCGCTAGTCATCACCCGAGTCGGTTTCACGGACGCAAGCGGCGCTGCCCGCGGTGCCCAAGACCCTGCTGTGGGCAGCGCGCACCTGGAAGATGGTCGGTTTAGTCGCACCGAACATCACAAAGGCCGCCGCGGCCACTTTGACCCGATCCAGGTTGGACAGCGGCGACAGCCAGCGCTTCACGATCAGACTTGGCGTGGCCTCCGGCGGATTGTCCTGAACCTGATGGGCATAGGCGATCATGACCTTCGTGGCCCGCTGCAGATCCCCTTCCGTGGGCTGTTCGCGCACGTCGTGGCAGATCAACACCGCCTGCAGGAAGGCCCGTTCTACACGATTCAGTTCGCCGTCATCGGCCACGCTATCGGAGACTGTCACGGGAGCTCCCAGGGTCCGGTAATCAGCCCGAAACGTACACCAGCGGACCCCTCACACAGCAAGCGACGCGTGTCACTACTGTATGGATGACCGGGTCCGGTCGATGTCCCGGTTCCTCGCGGCGCAGCACGAGGGCGGGCGTGAGCTACTTGCGGCTACGCGGCGTGAACGCTCGAACGGTGTTACCTGCGGCGCCGCGCGGCGGGTCGTGCCCCACCCACCCGGTACCGATCTCCGCCGGACCCTTGGCGCCGCATTCGGGACACCGCAGTCGCCTGCACAAGGCCACCATGGGCACATCCTGCATTCCCCAGGCCATGAACCGTCCCAGGTCAATGCGCGCGTGGTGACCACACGGCCAGCTGCCATGCACGATCCACTGCGGATAGAAGTCAGCGATATTGCCAGGGGAGGGCATGGGTCAAAGCGTAGCGCCCAAGCAGTCACCCTCAGCAAACCCGTGAATCAAATACTGGACAGGTCTGACCCCTCATTGGCCGTCATACAGCCTCCTGGCAGCCAGGACACTGTATGAAGGGCGGTGGCACGGATAAACTAGATCCAGGTGCACGCGCCATCTCCGGCAGAGGGCGGCGAACACCATGACTGACGAGGATGAAGCGTAATAACCAACGGGTGAGGTTGAAATGCGGGTAGGACTCAACACGGTCGTTCTGATTCTATGCACGATACTGTGCACCGGTTGTGCGCAACTGGACGTCCGTTCCGGTTATCACCTCGCGCCCACTTCGAGGAACGGAATCGCGGCCGTCGGATTGACGGCAAGCGACAACATTCCGGAGTTCGTCTGGCATTTGCGGCGCGTCGGCACCAGTGAATCAATCGATGTGGTGTTCCACACCATTTACAATCCGCTGATGTGGACCAATCCGCGGGGTCGATTGGCGATGTTTGAACTGGAGCAAGGCGACTACGAGATTTTCGATTGGTCAGAAGGTCGATTGTCTCCGACGGAGTTTTTTCGAATCCCCTTTTCAGTTCGAGCCGGACGCGTTACCTACCTGGGCCGCCTGCATCTGAATCTCAATGCGAGAATGACGCGCTTCGAAATCAAATCACAGAATCAATACTCGGATGACTACGCCATTTTGCGCAAAAAGATTCCGAATCTGGCCCCTGAATCGGTGGATCAGGTCGAACCCATGATGCAGCGATGTGCCGAAGCTGACTGTAAGAAGCCGATCTACGGGTCTTTCGGCACCAGCATTGTCATTCCGATCATCGTGAGATCAAGGTGATGCCGGACTTATTCGGCACAGGGCTTCCGAGCTGAGAGATACCGCTTTGAGGCATGCATGGCGCCGTCCGAGGCAACGCTCTCAGAATTGATTTCGGCACGCTCCGACGGGTCGTTGGCAGGCGAGGCCGTCGAACGGGTGTTGCGTGCGGTTCGGCGCCATCTGGCGATGCATGTGGCCTTCGTGGTGCTCGATGCCCCGACTAACCTATCTGCTCCATTTCATGTTTGGTGAGCCGCACCCCGGCAGCAGCGATGTCACTTTCCACATGCTCGACTCGGGTCGTGCCTGGAATCGGGAGCATCACCGGCGATCGTGCGAGCAGCCAGGCGAGTACCGCTTCCGCTAAGGATATATGGCGCCTTTCGGCGAGCGCCTGCAATCCTGCAAGTCGCGCATCTTCGGTGTTGAGCGCCCTGGTGCGTCGGCCCCCGAGCGGCGAATAGGGAACGAAGACCATATGCTCACGCTCGCAGATTGCCAGTATGTCATCGGATTCCCTGGTGAGGATATTGTATTGATTCTGTACCGCGGCCACCGGCACCACTGAGCGCGCTACGGCAAGTTGCGCGGCGTTGACGTTGCTTACACCGATGTGGCGGATCTTGCCCTCCTTCTGCAATTTTCCCAGCTCGCCCATCGAATCCTCAAACCGGACCTTCGGATCCGGCTCGTGCAGGTAGTACAGCGGGATCTGCTCAAGTGCGAGTCGCCTCAGGCTCGCTTCACAGGCTGCGCGCAGGTGTTCCGGGCGGCCATCGAGGGGGAAGGTTCCATCGGTACCCACACTCTTGCCCCCTTTGGTTGAAATGACCAGATCAGAGGGATACGGATACAACGCATCATGAACAAACTGCTCGGCATCACCGTAGGCGTCGGCCGTATCAATGAAATTCACGCCGAGGTCATAGCCGCGCCTGAGAACCGCTCGCACGGCTGCTACATCTGCTGCCAGCTTGAGGCGGCTGAACTCCGCGGTGCCCAACCCGACGCGACTCACCTGCAGGTCACTACCGATCCAGATCGTTCCCGATGCTGCGGCCGGCAGCTTGGAATTGTGTAGGCGGACCCGCTTCGCCGCGGCGTGCGCCGGATGTGGCAGCACCGATGAGGTTGCAACCGCCACAACATGCCCGACAAACGAACGGCGCGATAGGTCTTTCATCACTTTAATCACCATACCGTTCGGTGGCCTGTCGGGATTGACCTGAAGGGCGAGCATTGGGCGCACTCGGAAGTTGCGCGGATAAGGGGCGACTCTTCACGGCGGCGGTTAACGCCAGATCCAGCTTCGCTTCTCCCAGCCATTCGTCACCGGTGACCCCAGCGGCAAGAAATACATGGATGTCCACCAAGCGTGGACCTGATCCTTCCGGATCTGGATGTATTCATGCACCAGAGTGTCCTGGCCACCCGTTCCGGGATAGTGAACGAATATGATGGAACAGAGGACGACGCCGGTTTCCTCGTCGATCAATGGAAATCGTCGTAGCGCGGCATCATAGACACGTTTGTCGAAGGCCTCGAAATGGCCCAGGCAGCCGTACTTAGGAGTCGGCGGTCCACCGTTTTCGACGCGGTAACACTTCGGATCGTTTGGAACCCAGTCACCATAGTGGTCTGCCACCGCCTGATAGAAGTCGCTCACCAGCGATTTGATCATGAATCGCGAGCTGCGCTCGGCCGGCGGCAGCGGGTTTGCCGGTGGCGGATAATCCACCAATCCTTGGGGATTGGGCTCACCATGGCTGCTTCCGGCGCTTCCCTGCACCGCGATGATCCATTCGGCCTCGGAGACCTTCCCGCCTGCCACCTTGAGGCGCACCGAAGCGATCTGATCCTTGCCGTCGGCGCGCTTGAGCACACCCAGAAAGGCCGCAGAACCATTGAGAGGATCGAAGAACCCGCGATTGACGGCTCCGTAGCCACTGAATTCCTTCCAGAATCCCTCGCCGTTCTTGGTTTCGGCCGTATTCTCGGTGGCATAGTGATCGTCCGATAGGCGCGCCGCAGCCGGATCGTGTTTGAACACCGCCGCCATGTAGGTATCAAGCGCCTGCTTCAGACAGGTGCGATCGCAACTGCCCGGGCTCTGTTGTGTGTGGGCGGCGGTGCAGATGAACAAAAAAACGGCCGCCACCGCACCAGCCCGCGTGCGCGGGCTCATGGCCCGTTTAAGGAATTGGCAAGACATGGGTAATCTCCCGATTGAGTGCCGGTAGAACATACTGGACAGGGTCGGTCATCCATAAACGCAGGCGAACCCCTTCAGGGGTGGTCACTAGCTCGTGTTGGCGACCATTGTGGTGATGAGAATGATCTTTCCTTGTACGTGACCGGCATGCTCCCGTTCCTGAGCTCGACGGGCGTCGGCGAGCGTGAACTCTCGCTCCACATGAATGGTCAGTTTTCCCGCCGCAACCAGCTCATTGAGCTGAGCGAGGCTCTCGGCGGCGCCGGGCGCACCCCGCCGATCCGGTTCGGCACAGGTAACGCCAGCCGCAGCACACTGTTCGCTCGAGACGTACCCGGTCGGGAGGATCACCTTCCCGCCAGGCCTGACATAGGCGAGTGCGGCCGCTGCGGGACCGTCGACGAGGTCGATCACCGCATCGGCACCGTTGATCTTCCGGGCCGGATTTTCAATGTCGTAATTGACGACTTCGTCGGCGCCCAGCGCTTTCAGGTATACGGTGTGCCTCGAGGAGGCAATCCCGATCACGTGGGCGCCCAGGCTCTTCGCCATCTGTACCATCACGCTGCCCACGCCACCGGCCGCGCCGATAATCACCACAGTCTGGCCAGGACCCACGCCGGCGGTGCGCAGGCAAAGCATCGCGGTAACGCCGGCAACGGGCAGGCCGGCGGCCTGCGCGAACGTGAGCCGGGGTGGTTTCGCAGCAATGGCCTCAGCATCGATAACGACATACTGTGCATAACCTCCCGTGTTGGCGCGACCATAGACAGCCGTGCCAACGCGCCAGTGCGTCACCTGGCTCCCGAGCGCGGCAATGACACCGGCCACCTCACCGCCCGGGATCTTCGCCATCGCCGGACTGCGAGGCGCCGCGGCGGGTCCGGGCCCGCGCGTTCCGCCACCCGCTCCCGGGCGCATGGGGTCGGCGAGTCCTCCGGCGCGCGGATTGCCGGTACGCGTCTTCCAGTCGACCGGGTTGACGCCGGCCGCGTAGACGTGAACCAACACCTGCTTCGCGCCGGGAGCCGGCACCGGCAGGTGCTCGAGCCTCAAGACTCCGGGACCGCCCACGCCGCGTTGCACGATCGCCTCCATGCTGTCAGGGAGGTGACCGGCCGCAAGCGCGGCACTGGAGATCAGGCCCAGCGCGAAAGTCCACAACCGCCGATTTCTCCCTCGCATCGTGCCGCACCCGTCAGACATACGAGCTCCTGATAGCACGCCCGCTGTTTTGCGAGATCCACTGCATGCTGTCAAAATCTATTACTTCGGTCGTTTCCTGTTACCTTGCGTGATCATCTGGATCGCGATGAGCTGGATGGGCCGACTGACCGCGGCAAACAATGTCTTCTTGTCCGCTCCCCCGAAAGCGATGCTCACGAGCGGACGCGGCTGTGGAATGATGCCGAGTACCTCTCCCTTTGGACTTATGACGCCGATACCCGCAATCGTCTTGCTGGGGTCTGCCGGATCCGGAATGCGTGCCAAGGCGCAATAGATGCGCCCCTGCGCATCAATCGCAAGCCCGTCGCCACAGAGCTCCGCGAATTGACGCTCATGCGCGAGCGACCCGTCCGCCTGGACGTCGTACGCGACGAGCCCGGCGTTATAGATTCCATCCCCGGCTGCCCGCCCCGCCGTGTCGGTAGCCAGCCGACCGGTTGCATAGAATCGCTTCTCATCCGGACTCAGCATGAGCCCGTTTCCAGGGACCGTGCCGAACGGCCCTAGAACTGCACCCTTTGGGTTGATGTAGTAAAGGCCGTCCATGGTCATGTAGACGCCGCCCTTACTGTCCGCCAGCACGTCATTGATGAAGCGACCGACGCAGTCGAAGGGCTCGCCGTGAAACGTATTCGCAAGCAGCTTGCGCTGTGGCCTGAGCATCCAGACGGCATTGCCCAAGGAGCGCTCGGCGACGAACACCTCGCCCTTTGAGTTTGCAGCGAGCGCGGAGCCGGTATAGGTATCGGTGTAGATGACCGACGCTTTGCCGGTCTTATCGACCCTCACGACTTCGCTCTTGTCCGTCATCGCGATCCACACACTGCCGTCGTCGAAGCCGACGATGCCGTCAGCGCCGTTGCCCGGGTCTTCCCAGACAACTTTCCATCGCTGTCCGGCGGCGATGACACCGGGAATCTCCGTCGCGGAGACATCATGGAATGGAGGGGGACCGCCTGAGCGGGCGCCGCCCCTGACCGGCTCCCCCACCGGGGACGGCTGCTTGCAATTGGCGCCCAGAAACGCCGCCCGATTCGGGTCTGCCGGGGCCCATACGTTGGCCGTGCGCCTGGGATCCTGAGGCTGCCCCATGCCCTGCGCGACCGCCCTGGTGGTGCAGGCGAGAGCCAGCGCCACGGCCAGCAGACGAATCCCTACCACGACTTGCCGATCTGCAGCTGCACAACCCGGGCCGGAGGCCAGCCGTAGGCGGGATCATATTGTATGATGTCTTCGAGGACCCGCGGTGGAAGCTCGTTCAACATGTTCTGCGCACTGAGCGTGACCGTGACGTTGTTACCGATCCACGAGTTGAACGTCGTACCGGTCTTGTAGACTATCGATGCGTCCAAGGTCGCGTGCCCGCTGATACTGGCGTACGACGTTGGCACGCCGCCCGGCAGGTACGACGAGGCCTCCGTATAGGGGCTGTCATAGTTGATGAATAGGTTTGGCGACACAGAGCCGAAGCTGAAGGTACGTTCATATTTCAGTTGCAGTCGCCCCTTGAATTTCAACACATAACCGAACTGGCCGGCCTCGTTGATGATGGGCGCGCCGTTGATGACCGCCACGTCAAACTTCGGGATATATTCGCCGGTGAAGTTGGTTGCCCAATTTCCCCAGTCGTTGTGCCAGGCGTAGCCGGCCTTCAGGTCCGCACCCTGGGCGATGGTCACACCGGCATTTTCGTTTCCGAAGTAGGTGTAGGCGAGGACATTGTTCGGATCCGTCGACGTCGCGCCGATGACCTGCTGACCGGGGCCGCTGACGCTGGTGCAGGCGAGGTAGTCATTGAACAGCGTCTGCGTGGTCAGCCGCTTCCCGGCCGCCGCTGCGCAGTTCGGATTTTTCAAGTTTCCGGTCAGCGTCGGTGTGTAGTAGGCATAAGGATTGTTCAGGGCAAGCTGCGGAAAGAATGTGGGATTGTAAATAATGTGGCCGTTGTAGACCTGCGAGTTGATCGCGTCGGTAACACCGGCGTTGAACTCCGGGGTACCTACCTGGTTGATGTAATTGATTCCCCACCAATTGACCCCCGCCTGCAGTCCCGGGACTGAGTCGGGAGCCCAGTCGAAGCCCACCGAGAAGGATTTGGCGGTCTCCGGGGCAAGCATCGGGTTAACGCCCACGCCTTCCTGATAGACGAGCTTGCTTGCACCATCGACACCGTACAGTGCCGGGTTCGTGCACTGCGGGCACAGGCCGTTCGAAATCGCGGTGTCCGGAATGAGCGCAACAATCCATGTAATTGGGCTGGTGTTCACCTCGGTGTGGATGGGGGGCCCGCGGAACGAGGTGCCGTAGCTGGCGTGAAACTTGAGGCTGGAGATCGGGCTCCAATTGAGACCGATTTTCGGATTGGTCGTGCGGCCCGTGTTGCTGTAGTCGTCAAGGCGGCCTGCGACGTCCACCTCCAGGCTCTGGATCCCCGTAATGGCGTTACCACGGCCCACGATAGGCACGTAGAGCTCGCTGTAGACGGCTCTGTCCCGCATGAAGGCATTGACCCAGCCGGCGGTATGCCCTTCATAGGACCAAAAGTCGTCCTCGAGACCGGCCGCGAGCCGCACCATACCCCCGGGCAGAGCGAACAGTGGCCCATCGCTTTGCACTTGCAGGAACTGACCGTCGCCCCAGGTTTCCGAGGCCGTGTTCGAACAGCAGGCGGGCGGCACGGTCACGCTGATCGCCCCTGGTTGGGCACAGCCATACGTACTCGGGTCGCAGAAGTAGTTGAATGTGCCCGGGCTCGGTGTGCCCAGGCTAGCACTGGCCGTGTAATACAGGGACTGGTTGAGGCTCACTTGCGGCGTGATCTGCCAATTGCCCGGCAGGCTGATGTGAAATCCGTTGCTGGTCTCCCACCCCTTGTAGGTATCCCAGCCCAGCTCCGGACCGACCTGACTCAGGTCGTTGTAGTTGACCGTCAACGGTCCGGCCGCGCAGGCGGCCAAGAGCGCCGCCGGGCCGCTGACGACCCCGTTCGTGTAGTGGCTGGGATTACAGGGGCTGTACGGGTTGGTGCTCGGGACGCTTGCGGCGATGTCGTTGGCAGTGCTTTCCATGTAGCCTTTGGTGTCCTCGCGGTCATACTCACTGTCGCCGAAGAATTGCAGCCAGTCATTGATGTTCTGGTTGTAGTTGATCACGACGGTGTCGCGGGTGTCCCCGGGAGTGATGTCAGGTCCCGGTGCTCCCGCCCAGATGTTCTCGCGATTGACGCTGCCCGCGGGTCCGAGCTGCGATAAAGTCAGCGCCTGACCATTCTGTGCGGAGGGAACCGCGTAGGTGGTGCTGCCGACCAGGATATTCCCAGGCGCCGCGAAGGCCGATGAGGGGCTCCCTCCGAAGGGAGCGAAATTATTGTTGTAAAGCGTGGGATAGGACGCTGCGGCCAGCGCGCTCGTCAGACTGTGTTGGTAACTTAGAATGAACCCGCCGCTGGATGAATCGCCCGGGTTCCAGACATGCCCGAAGATGCCCGTGACGAACTCTGTGTTCGTCCCCTTCATCGAACTCTCGCTCAAGTAGCTCTCGATGACATCGGCCGGCTTTCTCAACACGTAGTTGACGGTGCCGGCAATCGCGTCCGCGCCGTAGATGGGCGAGGTGCCATCCGGAACGACCTGGATTTGCTCGATCATCTGCGGAGGAATACTGCTCGGGTCGAACACGTCACCGACGACGCCTTGCTCCCAATTCCGATGTCCATTCGTCAGGCTCAGCGTGGCCTGAATGCCTAGACCGTGGATGTCCGGGGAATTGATATTCGAGAAGCCATTCTGGACCGCGGTGGCCCCGGTGGTATGGGGGCCGATCCCTAGATCGAGAATCGCCGGGTTGGTGTCCAGTATATCGTTCGTGGTGGCCAGGCCCGTCTCCTCCATCGCTGCCTGATCGATGGTGATGAGGTTTGAGCCCACCGGAGCGACGCCCCGGATACGGGTTCCGGTCACTACGACTTCGCTTAGGTCGGCCTCGTTTGTAGGCGACTGGGCCGGCGGGACTTCGGCGGTCTGCGTTGCAGCCGGGATCGCCTGACCCTGGTTCTGGGGCGGTGCCGGGGCAGTCGCCTGAGCCAGAAGGAGAGAATTCTCCGGACCCTGGAAAGACGGATCAACGGTCTTCTTGAGATTGTTCGACGTGGAACCAGGCTGAATTGCTATGGTCTTCGAATTCAGCGGTTGGAAAGTCAAGTCGGTGTGATCCAGAAGAAGCGTCAACGCAGCGGCGGCGGTGTACTTTCCTTTGAGTGCCGGAGCCTCGTGCCCATCGGTGATCTTGGCGAAGAATATGATCTGTACGCCCGACTGCGCCGCGAATTCCTGAAGCGCAGCGCTGAGTGAGCTCTTGTCGATTCTTAGGTCGTATTGGACCGTATCGATGCTGTCAAGCGGCGCTGCATGAATCGGCAGGCTTAGAGTCATCAGCGCGATCAGCAATAGATCTTTCAACCGGCTCATGGACACCCCCCGCAAAGCTTGTCAGAGTCCGAAAAGACTTCGTATCTCGATTTTTCGTCGTTATGTATTAGTAGTGCCCTTCATCTCCCAAGTCGGACCCCTCTTTATCGAAAATATTTTTAAACGTGGCCGCGACGGGGGTACTGAAAAGGGTGCGCCCGGATGTAAGGGGAACCGACTGCCGCGTCGGCCCCGGCCGAGCGGAACCAAGGACATCGAGATGCAGAGCCGATGTGGCCCGATGTCAGCCCTCTTCCCGAAACGGAAAAGGACGGATGGGATGGTCAGTTCGTGGACAGGACTTTGATTGAGTCTGCTTGCTGTTCGATTCTCACTCCCGGAATCTTGGCGACAAATTCCAGGAAAGAACTCGGATCATTTGCCTCGAAACTCCCGGTGACTTCCTGACTCTTGAGCTTCGTGCTTTCGATGAAAATCTCCCGGCGATTGTAGCGATTGAATTCGGCTGCAACCTCCCCCAGCGGGCGCCGCTCAAAAACAAGTCGGCGCTGCGACCAGGCAATCGCAATTGCCGCATTTACCGCCGTCGTGCGCGGACGAGTTCGCGGCAACAGAATCACTTCTTCACCGGCGGATACCGGAATCGGAATATCAATTACCGCGCTTTTATCCGCGCGGGTATCCGGGGTGTTTGACACAGAGACTTTGCCTTCTACCACCGTGACAGTCGTGCTGCTCGCGCTGCGGTGGACATTGAATTGCGTGCCGACAGCTCGGACAGTGGTATTGCCGGCTACCACGTCGAAGGGCCGCGCCTTGTCGTGTGCGACCCGAAATAGCGCTTCTCCGGCCACGAGCTTGATCGTCCGGCGAGTCTTCGCCAACTTAACCTCGATGTCGGAGGAGGTGTTGAGGGTCACTACCGAGCCGTCACTGAGCACAATGCTGCGCTGTTCGCCAAAGGCGGTGGCATAGTGCTGAGTGTCGTTTAGAAAGAGCCACGCGCAACCGACAGCGACGAGCAACGTGACAGCGCACGCAATCATCAGGGGACGTACCTTGCCTCCAAAATGCGGCGCAGCCGGCTTTGCGGGAAGCGCATCGGATCGAAAAATGGAAGCAACTTCGACCGGTGTTTGCTTCGCTTCGCGCACAAGGACCTCAACCGGCGTGTTGGGCCAGCGTACGTTCTTGGACTTCAATGCCTTGGTCAAACGTGCGGCCTGGATATAGGCTTCGACCCGCTCCGGTGAACGGGAAACCCACTCGCTAAAGGCCTTCTTGTCGGCGCGGGTGGCAGCTCCACCCCTTAGAAGAATGCACCAGCGCGACGCCTGCTCATTGATCGGCGCCATAGGGTCAAGATCGCTCATGTGTTCGTTATTCACTGTGTTGGTCGCACTCAATCTTCCAGGATCCCGCGTAGCTGTTCATAGCCGCGCGTCAGGTGGCGGCGCACCTGCCGCTCCGTCAAAGACAGTCGGTCAGCAATCTCTTTATACGAGAACTCTTCGCGAAAACGCAGAAGCAAGACGGCGCGCGGTAGCGCGGAGAAGCCACTCAATATCTCTTCCAGCCTCAATTGCGAGATCTCTGCGTCCAATTCACATTCAAAGCCATCCTGGCCGGCGCTCTCATCATCGGGGAGCGATAAAGAGTCCTCCGGTCGAAGATTGTCGCGCCACTCCGCGACCACGTGTCTGGCTATGCCCAAGAGATAACCTTCGGGATTGCGGACTTCCGGGAGGTTTGGGGCGCGCAGAAGCCTCAAGTAGGTCTCCTGCGCCAGGTCCTCGATGTCGACGGCGGCACGTACGCGCCTGCCCAGAAATCTGAGCAGGCTCTCGTTCCATCGGCTTCGCCAACCGACAAGAATCGATCGGTTAGACATGCGTCATTGCCTAGCCAAGCGAAAATGCGCGACTCATATATAGCAAGACGGTTTTTTTTGGGATGTTCGTCCCCCCTTTTAAGGGTTTATTTTCAAACCAATGCTCGGGCGCAAGCGACTGTTGCCAGAACGGCCGTAACAGATTGATTAGATTGAGGCTACGTGCACAATGAGCACTCATTCCAGGGCGCCGGTGGCGGCGAGTCGGTTGGCCGTGCAAATCCTCAACGGAAACGGCGCGCAGCTTGCGGTGGGGTCGCGGCGGCGAGCGTCTTTGGAAGGCCGGCAGCTTCCCGAGAAGTGGCGTGCTGGTCGAAGCGGGCGGTAGACAGGTGGTTTAAATAACGATATATATCAATAACTTGCACCGCAACCGAACCGGGATAACGGCCGAATTTCGTGCGACAGGGGATGATCAAGCGGGTATAAAGAACCTCAAGGTTTGGCAACGGTCAACACCGCAGCGATCCGGCATTATGTTGACCCGGCGCTGAACACACCGAGACGCAAATGGCCACCACTCCCAAGGCAGAACACGAACCCCCGCGAATCAGCACCTCAGAGGCAGCCGAGTGGCTGGTCTCCGGCAGACCCTGGTCGCGCGAGATTGCCGTGGTTGCCGATAAGGACGGACACGAGCTCGGAGTGCTGCTCAGTCCTCAGGAATACGCGGCCATGCTGGCCTTCATGCAAGTCGCCAACGATCCGAAGAAGCAGGCGCTGCACCGCAGCCGCATTCAGAAGATCAGAAGCGGCCAGATCGCCTCCTTCACGAACCTCTTCGGACCTGCGGAAAGGTAGCAAACCAACCGCAGGGGAGGCGCCGAGGGGGCGCTCATCAATAAATGCGCCCGGTAAAGAAGCGCTTTGCCTCCTTCGTGACCGCCGGCGATGCGACCGCCACACAGATCAAGGCCAGCATCCGTCCCAAGACGCTCGCAGATCTGAGCGCCGCCATCCAGCGAATCATGAACGGAAGCGTGGAATACGTGATCGACGACACCCTGGACCCGCGCAGCAATGCGCAGTGCTTCTGTCTCATTGATCAGCTGGCCATCTTCTTCAACGAACATCCCGCCGACACGTTTGAACTCATTGACGCGGAGTTTCAGGCGTGACCCCGCAGTCGGCCTTGAAGCTGCTCGCCCTGATCGCCTCGATCCTGCAGGTCATTGGCACTTTTCTCATGGCCAATGCGCTCCTCAATGTGACCGAGGGCGCCGGCGGTCTGCTCTTCAGCGCACTGTTTCGCGCTCAGAAGGTCCAGGACCATGTCGAGCTGACCAAAGAACTGAGCAAGGAGAACAAGGTCAAGAGCCTGCAGGGCCTGGCACTGCTTGCATTGGGGTTCTTGCTCGATTTCGGGTGCAAGCTCTACGAGATGATCGAGTAAGGCGTACGACGGAGGGCATTCACGGCGGCGCCGCAGAGCCGAAATCGGGCGGCGGACAGCGGCTTCCAAAATTCACCGTCCAGGGCTCCGGACGGCCCTGCTTCAGATAGCGCCCATACACCAGTTGTATGAGTTCTTCATTGTTGGAGCGATTGTGCCGCTGCAACCAGCCGACGCCATTGCACAGCACGGCTGAGAGGACCTCGGAGTGTCTGGGGAGCGCATCGGCCGCCAGAAACAGATGCCGGACCGCGATGGTGCGATAGTGGAAGCTCAGATCCGGCTCCGCGGCGCTCGCCGCAACGCGGCTGAGCTCATCTGCGCTGGTCAGGTCGCCGGCGGTTTCCGCCATCTGACCGCAAGGGCCCGCAAAGCCCCCCTGGTATTCGGTGTAATCCGGGCAGCGCTCCGTGCCGAGCAACTCCATTCCCGATTGAATCTCCAGCCTCGACACCTGATACCACGCCTGGGCCCGGGTCAGTGCGTCCGACGCGGTCAGCGCCTGCCGCCGCCCCGCCACATATTGGCCGGCCAGGGGCTTCACCTCCGGCATTTCATAGTACGACAGCGACTCCTCGAGGCGGTCCGCACGCGCCAGACGGCGGGCCAGCAGGTCCCGATATTTCCCCGCCCAGCTCTCCTTATCCACCAGGGCCTTGAGCTCATCCAGCGTCAGTACCCGCTCGGCCACGTACAGCGCATCATCTTCATAGCCCTGGCAGTTCGACAACTGATACAAGGCTTCAACATAGTCGCTGCGACTGAGCAGCAAAACGGCATGCTCCGCGTGGAATCGGGCCGTGGCGTCATCCGGCAGGTTCGCATCTGCAGCACGTGGCGTCGCGAAGCGTTTTGAGGCGCTGGCGAAGGCTTTCAGCGCGGCATCCATATCACCCTGGTGCAGCGCAATCTTGCCGCGGATCCAATCCGCGTAAGGCGCGTCCGTCACCTTCAGGAGCCGCGCTGCCACCTCATAATTGCTGACGCCGAACGCCAGTGCGGCCGCCTGATCCGGCCACTCCACCTGGCGTGGATTCAGCGTTCCCAAGGCTTGGACAATGGCGGCGGCCCCCGGGCCGCGGTTCGGCACATAGCGGTTGAATTGCTGCCCGCAGTCGGTTTCTCCGTAGCTGCTGCAGGTGGAATCAGCATTGCGCAGGGCAAACGCAATCAGCAGTCGCTGCACCACCGGGTCCTTGATCGCGCGCTGCAGGACTTCCTGATCCTCCGGTATCGCCAATGCCAGTCGGCTCAGTGAGTCCTTGGCGTGATCCGTATCCCCCTGGCGCAGGTAGAGACTGGCGGCCGCGGCGTAGTCACCCTGCCTGATCGCCAATCGGCCAAGTGCCCCCAGCGCAAAATTGCCCAACCCGAGCGGATCGGGGCGCCCCTTTTCCACCAGTTCAATCGTCCTGCGATACTGCGCCTGGGCTTCCTTGGCATCGTCAGGTCGCTTGCGCAGTTCGTGACTTCGCGCCAGCATGAAAGTCGCCCAAACGATACGAGGCTCGGCCTCCTTGGAGGATAGCTGCGTCACTTTCTCAAACCACTGGATGGCGGCGGTCAGTCCCTGATCCAAGGCTTCGGCCGTTGGGACCTGCGCCGGGGCGGGTGCACGGGCCCAGCCTTCCTGCCAGGCCACCGCGACATGCACGTGATTGAATTCCACCGCGCCCGCCGTATACAGCCGCTTGGCCGGTGCCAGTCCCGCGCCCATGGCATACGCCTGCTCGCCGCTGTCTGCCGCGCGCATCTGCGCAATCTTCAGCGCCGCCCCCGGCTCGGAGTCCTGCTGCTCCCAGCCGACGGTATCCACCGTGCTGGTGGCGAGGGCGGCCTCGCTGCCGCGGTGCCCGGGTGCCGGGTTGGACAGGTTCGCTATATCGTAAGCGAATCCCGGCCCCCGGATCTGCAACAGACAGGCGCTGCGGCAGGTGGTCAGCATGACCGGGAAGTCCGGTCCGCAGGCCTGCGCGCCGGATATGGCGAGTGTGAATGCCACCGCTGCGATCCAGGGATTAGTCTTCAAGCAAGATCTCCTGTTCCTTCGGCAGGCATCGGGTCCACCCGATGGCGGCCTTCTGGCCGGCACGCAGCATCAGCGGCTCGCGCCGGGTAAATGACAACTGGGCAGTGTCGTGGCGGACCGAGTAGTCCGCCATTCCGTCTGCGGCGATACACGGCGGCGCTGTCACCGTCTTGGGCAACGGGGTGTCGATGCGGCCCGAATTGGTGAGCACGATCCGATAGGCGCCGTCGGCATCCGGAGCGACGCTGATTCTTTCCTGCACGTCCAGCGGCTCACCGCGGATGACGGAGTGCAGTGTCGGCAGACTCCAGATGCGTTGATCGCCCGCCACGGGCAGCCGGAACCAGATGATCCCGACAAGATTCCGGGCATGCGCGAGGCTGATCTTCCTCAGGAACGCTGCGATGTCCTGCGGACGGGCCTCCAGTTCCTCCTGGTCGACTCCGGTTTGGACACCGGGCTGCTCACTGATGACGCTCAGCAGGTGGCCGCTCGAATCCCAGGCGACCCGTGACCCGTAGTCCGGCAATGCCACCCGAAATGGTCTGTCGGTCTTGCGGGCATAGTCGGCCACCCAGGCGGCCGCCCGCTTTCCATCGAACAGGCCTCTGCGCGGATCGAGAACCGAGTGAACCTGGAGGACGGATTCATCCGCTGCGGTAAGAACCGCTCCCAAGCCGGCCGCCGCAATCCAGGTCGGCAAGGCCGTGACGGAAAGCCGCATCCGCGTCGGCAGCGCCGCCTTCAGCTGCTGCAGGAAGGCGGCGTATTGCGACAGCGCGCGACTCGGGCAGTCGTAGTCGACCTCCAGTCCGGCCCACCGCTCCGCTGCGGGTTGCGCCAGGAGCCTTTTCAGGTGCTCGATCAGAGTTCCCGCATCCGATACGTCGCGGGTGCCGTCCAGGCGCACGACGGCGGTCAAGGGCCCGGCATCTCGTGGCACCTCGGACAGGGCCGGGGAGAAGGTCTGCCAGTTGCCACGCGCGTCGGACTCCGCGATCAGCACATGCCAGCCGGCCAGATCGTGCCCGGATTGGCGCATGGCCGCCTTGACGCCCGGCGTCCAGTCACGCTGCCAGAGGTAGGCCTCGTGCTGCAGCGGAGTGCTCACCCGCGGTTCACATCCAGCCAGGAGCAGCGCCGCACCCAGGCAGGCCGCGAATTCAAAAATGAGGTAGGTCATGGCCATACGCTTTGCGTCAGCCATTACGGTGCCGCGCAATTCGGTCATACCGCAGACAGGTTTGTGATCAATTCGGGCATCCGCCCGGGCGGCGTCTGATCCTCTCCTGCAGGCCTCCCAATCGCTTGTTCTTCAAGGGGTTTGCGATCTCCGATCGACAGGGTGCCCAAAAGTCGTCGACGGCACTGGCGCCATCATCTCCGAAGGACACTGGACGCTGTTTACCCCCTGACATCTCGACAGCGCAGCCGACTCGCCCGGACCTTCATTGGCGTTGCGGGGCCCGCATCACTCGCTCATCGCCCCCTTGTTCGGGCTGCGCGCAACGTTCCGAGCCATGGGCAGGGTCAGGTGAAACGTTGCGCCCTGGCCGGGGGTACCGACCCCCCACAGTCGCCCACCGTGAGCTTCGATGATTGACCGACAGATGCGAAGCCCCATGCCGGTTCCCCCGGCTTTGGTGGTAAAGAACGGGTCGAATATCTGTTCCGCCAGTTGTGGCGGAAACCCGATCCCGGTATCACTGACCGAAACAAGAATCTGCTCGTCCTCGGCCCGCCGCGACTTGATGAGGATTTCCCGCAATCCATCAACGTCCCGCATCGCCTCAATGAGATAGGCGGCTATACCCTTCTGAACGCCAGGATCGAATGGAACAACATCGCCGGGTCGAGGTTCCATGCGGCAGCGTACGTACGGAACATGCTCAACAAAGAATATGAGGTCGGAGGTGTCGGATTTGGCGCGGCCATTGGCGTAAATTCCGTGCTGCTGGGCACTCCCCGCATGGCGGCGCGGGAAGTCGGACTCAGGTTTTAATCGCGCCCATTACCGCCCGATGAGCTTGCCCAGGACTTTGATCGCACGTTCAGTCTCTGCCGTCCAGGGATGTCCATAGTTCAGCCGTAGGGCACGCGCGAATTCACGGCGGGCGGAGAAGATGGGACCCGGTGCGACGCTGATGTTGTGCTCCAGCGCGCGGGCGTGCAGCTCGAGCGCGTCGGCGCCTTCTGGCAGCTGCACCCAAAGCTGGTAGCCGCCGGCCGGGCATAACCAGCGGCACCGGGGTGGAAAATACATCTCCAGTGCGGCGACCAGCTGTGTCTGTTGCCTCTGAAGCGTACGGCGCAGTTTAGCCAGGTGGCGGTCATAGACGCCGGTCTCCAGATAACGTGAAATCGCAGCCTGTATGGGGATGCTGGTGGCCAGTGAGGTCGTGATCTTGCTCTGCCTCACCGCGGCGGCAAATCGACCGGCCGCGACCCAACCGAGCCGGTAGCCCGGTGCAAGCGTTTTGGCGAAGGAACCGCAGTCAAGGACCCATCCGGCCTGATCCCAGACCTTGGTAATCCGGGGCCGCTCGCGTTCGAAGTACAGCTCCGCATAGACGTTGTCCTCGATCAGGGGTATTTGACGTGCCGCGAGCATCCGCACCAACCGTTCCTTGGAGGCGGCCGGCATGCTCGTGCCGAGCGGATTGTGAAACGTGGTCATGAACCAGCAAGCCTTGACCGGAACGTCCCGCAGGGTGCGTTCCAGCACCTCCAGATCCAGCCCATGCTCGGGAGTGGTGGGAATCTCCACCGCCTGGCGACCGCTGCGTTCGATGGCCTGCAGACAGCCATAGAAGCTTGGCGATTCGATGGCGACGATGTCATTGGGGGCCGTCACCACCTGCAAGGCAAGATTGAGGGCCTCAAGGCCGCCTGCCGTAATGATGATCTCCTCGGGGGCGACCTCAGCGCCTCCCAGCCGATAGCGCTGCGCGATCTGTCTGCGCAGCATGAGGCTGCCGGGCGGCAGGTCCTCAACCGTGCTCCATGGATCGAGTTTCTGTGCCACGAATGCCAGATGTCGACCGAGCTGCCGCAGGGGAAAGAGTTCAGGGCTGGGGAAGGCCGAACCCAGCGGCACGCAGTCGCGCTGCCGCGTGGCTTCCAGGATCTGGAACACGAGCTGACTTACCTCGACACGCTCGGAAAGGCGTGCTTGGGGTGGATGTGGAGGCGCCGGCGCACCCCCGGTCACGAAAAAACCGGAGCGAGCACGAGATTCCAACACTCCCCGGGCTTCGAGCAGCTCGTAGGCTCTGACCACGGTTGCCGGGCTGATCGCGCGCTCCCGACACAGCGCACGAATTGAAGGCGCGCGCGCGCCGGCACTCAGCGTTCCGTCCCGAATCAGGGTCTCAAGGTCCCCCGCCAGCCGTTCGTACAGCCTCACCGGCAGCTCTCCGTATCGCTGCCAGCATGATAGAGAGGTCAGGGCCCGGCGTGTGGCGAGATCAGATGCAGATAGGCACCGGCCATCAGTATCACGAACAGCGCCACCGACAGGCCGACCCGCCACATCAATGACTGCACCATCTCACCGGACTGGTTCGGTCCCGAACTCATGTGAAACAGCGCCTTACCCAGCGAGACCACAATGGCTCCCAGCAGCAGAATCACGACCACCTTGAAATCTTCAGGCATCACACCCTCTCCTGCGAGCGCCCCGCCCGCTGTTCCCGCCGTACGGTGCAAATGACCGTCCCGGCCGCAATGGACACCATGCCCAGCATTGCCGCCATCAGCACCACCAGCCCTCCGGCAAGGCGATACCCCTCCACCAGACCCAGGACAACACCAAGGGGGGTAGACACCAGCAGAATGGGCTTGGCAATCCTCATGGGCAGATGGTAGGCGCTGGCAACCTCCCGCGGCAGAGGCAGATCAGCCCTCTTGCAAGCAGTACAGATGCGAGATTGGACCTTCGACGCACGGTCCCATTCTTCAAAACCTGCTCAAATCCTACAATCGGCCGCATGCACCGATCGCGAACGATGGAACCCGAGCCCGGCCTTCAAACCCCGGTGGAGGAAACACGTGAGCGAATTCAGCAACGACGAGTATCGGAAACAACCCGGGTTCGACATGAACACCTTCGAGGGTGCGAACCAGGCCATCCCCATGAAGACACTGGTGATCCACTGCGTGGATCCGCGGGCGGCCGATATTCCCAATGCCGTCGCCAAGTATTTCGGGGACGAGGTCTACCCGGGAGAGATCATCACCGACGAAAATGGGGCGCACGTGGGATCCACCGCAACGCTGTTTGTGGAAACCAACGCGGGTGGCCGTGCCGCCTTCGCTCTGGAGACCGTCGCGGCCATGGATTACATATTTCACGTGCAAAACGTCGTGGTCGTGCACCACTCGTTCTGCGGTACCACGACCCTGACGCCGGAGCTCATCGTCAAGAAGTTTCATGACCATCATCACGCGGATATCTCGACGCTGTTTGACCACGACAGCCTTGCCATCATGGATTTCAAGGAGTCGCTCAATTATGACGTCAAGCTGCTGCGCGCAAGTCCGGCCGTTCCGCAGAACATCAAGCTCTATGGGTTCTTCTACGAGATCAGTTCCGGCAAGTTGATCGAAGTGGTGCGGGATATCCCCGCGCAGCTGGCATCGTAAGCGCGCTAGCGATGCTCGATTGGAGATTCGCCCAGGCGAGCCAGGATTTCACCGGCTCGCTGCTGCCAACCACTGGCTAAACCCTTCATGTCCTGTAATCGCTCAAGCTCAGCCTGGGTGGCCTTGCCTTGCGATATGAGCTCGACCAGCCGCGCGAAGGGAAAGTCGGGATTGGGCCGATCGTCCAGCTGCACCGTGTCGCCAGTGGCGATCACACCGGTTTCGAGCACCCGATAATACCAGCCCGCCCGACCCGTCCTTATCATTGCCTTGGGCATGAACTTGTCATCGAATCGCAGGGCAAGCTTGAAGCAGGGTTGCCGCGGCTGACATACCTGAAGGCGGCTGCTTCCGATTCGGTGCACATCACCGATGCACAAATCGCTCTCCTGCAGATCTTCGATGCAGAGATTCTCGCCGAAGGCGCCCGGGATGAGGACGGCGGCGTGCTGCGGGTATTCTTGACGCCAGACGGGGTAGTTGGCCAAGGAATACGCGTAGACGGCCTTCTCAGGGCCGCCATGGACTGATAAGTCTGCCTGCTCATCACCTTCGAGGCCCAAGCGGCCCACCTTCACCGGCCCCTGGACCTGCTGCTTCACAAATGCGCTGGGTACGCCTTCAGGACCCAGGGGCGCGACCTTGCCGACATGGATTGAGACAACGCGAGGGAGATTCATGAGGCCTATGGTAGGCAAGTGGGACGCCTTGTCATAGTGCTCGCGTCCTGGTTATGGCGGCGCGAGAATACAATTTGCCCTTTTCCCATACAAGAAAAGGCCAGCGGCCGTGAATAGCTTGTGCTGGTAGATCGAGACGGTCAGGGATCCAAAGGCCGATGGAGCAAGCATATGGCAGAGAAACAGAAAGCTGACCACGAGCCGTGGTCACCAACCATCCAGAGTACGCCGCTGTTCATTAACAGCGCGGACTACGAACGCAGCCTCGCTGAGGAGGGTGCTGGGCAGGATATTGAAATAGCGGATGAAGGAACGGAGCCGATCGGGGAACCAGTCTCCACTGTTGTTTCTGATCCTACCGGTAGGCCACTGCCGTAACAGGCTTTGCTGAAAGATGGAGCGAGTCATGCACATAACGGCGAAGTACCTCGCGGTCCTAGGCTGCTGTGCCGGCCTGGTCGTTGCCGCCGCCTTTGCCGCTGAGCCATCGGCAAACTCCGACGGTCACAAATACGCTCTAAGGGTTCCCGGCGGCCTCGCCTTTGCTGAATTCAGGGGCTACGAAGACTGGCCCGTCGTCGCCATCAGTCAGAACGGGGGCAAGATCGCCGTAATCGTCGGAAACCGGATCCTGATCGATGCTTTCAAAGCCGGGATACCCGGCAATGGCAAGCCCTTTCCGGATGGCGCCAAGATGGCGAAGATCCACTGGCTCCCGAAGAAGAATGAGACGGAACCTGGTCAGCCGATTGTGCCAGGGACATTGCATGACGTGGATTTCATGGTGAAGGACAACACGCGGTTCGGAGACAGCGGCGGATGGGGCTGGGCCGCCTTCGAATACGATCAAACGTCCAAGACATTTGCGCCCGGTACGACGGCAGACCGGCCGCCGCAGGCGCACGATGCCAAATGCGGCTTTGCCTGCCATTCGGTCGCGAAGGACCATGACTACGTGTTCACGCAGTACGGTGGCAGATAGGCGGCGCTGCCACTCGCATGCGTCCTGCGAGACCGTCAAGGCGGGTTACGGCCGCACCATCACCTTCAGCGCCTGGCGCGCATTCATCGCTCGATAGCCCTCGGGCACTTGGTCCAATCCGATGACCCGATCGAACACCCGTCCGGGCTGAATGCGACCCTCCAGGATGTCCGGCAGCGTGGCCCGTAGCGCAGGCGCCATGCGCCATCAGGATCGCGCGCAGCCCGCAGGACAGGTGCGCCAGTACCAGGAACACAGCCAGGGAGTAGTGGGGCAGCAGCCGAATGTCCCAGGCGTCATGCAGAATACCCACAGGCGCCCCGGTCGCCCAACCCCAGTCGGTTTCAATGCCGAAATGCCGTGCCAACACGAATACCGCGTTCACATGCGAGGCCAAATAGACGGCGAGGTAGATGCCGGAGGCGCTCTGAAGCGTGCCCAGCAGGTCGGTAGCTTTGCGAGTCTTGGGTTGCCAGAGCATCAAACCCGACAACAGCTGAAATGCCAGCAGCACCAGGCGCGCGGGCTCAACCCAGCGGTTTCGATAAACCTGCCGCAAGGCGTGCAGCACCGCGCCGTGGGCTGCGGCGCCCTCCAGGGCCACGAGATGGTTGAACAGGTGAGCGGCGATGAAGCCCACCCAGAGCAATGCGGTGACTACGCCATGCGAGTACCGCAGCCGTCCCAGGCGTGCGGGTGCCTCGGGCGCCGCGGGAGGGGCTTTGGGGTAGAGCCTCAGGTAGCGAAGGATTGTCCCGACGCCGATGATGGCGCAGAGCGCAACCCAAACGCCGGTATCCGCACCCGTGATTTTCATCAGATACAGGACTACCCCCACCAAGGTGAAGGCGGGCGGTGTCGCCACCATGATCAAGGAGAGTCGAAAAAGCAGTACCGTCCTGCCGGATGGCTGCGGCACGCGACCGAATGCCACGCCCACGCAGAAGCCGGCGACGGGGACGACATAGGCGCCGACAAGGGCGAGCAGCGCGCTTAGCGTGATGCCGTGGGCGAGGTATTGCCCATGCCAGGATTGCAGTAAGGCCGGATAAGATCCTGCAAGCACGGCAGCCGCTGCCAGCAGCCCGATAGGAAGGAGGCGTCGCTGCGGTCGATCGACGTTGCCGCTAGCCCCCCTCAGCCGCGAGTTTCGTTTGGTATTGAGCGGCGGACAGCAACTTCGCCGTCGCCAGCGCAGCGGACTGCGGCCGAAGGCGAATGAGCCAGCTTCCATAGGCGTCGGAGTTAACGGCCTCCGGCGTGCCCCCCAGGGGCTGGTTGACTTCGGTGACCACGCCTGCCACCGGAGCGTTCACCTCCGAGGCGGACTTGGTGGACTCCAGGACGGCAAATGCCTCGTCCTCCTTGAGCACCCGTCCGGGCTTCGGCAATTCGATCGAGACCAGATCCCCCAGGGCCTGTTGGCCAAAGTCCGTGATGCCGATCTCCAGGTCCCCGTTTGCCCGCGTGCGCACCCAGGTATGGTTCTCGGCATATCGCAGTTCAGCCGGCACATTGCTCATGGTGATAGCCCGATGCCAACGCAATGCGTTGAGCAGAGCAAGGGCCTCTGCCCGCCGCAAGGGTAGCTTGGTATGGCTGACATGGGGCCGGGTGATCCGAGGATTCGATTCAGAGCATAGTGCGCCAATTCACTCCTGCAGGAATTGGATATTCTGATCCCATGCAGGCCAATCCTCTGAATGATCCCACTGCGTTGCGGCTTGCGGCGGACAGTCTGGAGGCGCTGTTTCTGCCCGGTCACGGCATGCTCGGCGCCTCGCTGCGGCATCGGGGCGAAGAGCTGCTGCGCCGGGTGGATGACCTGGCGGCGGCGGCCACCAAGGGCAGCACCGCCGGGATTCCGCTACTGCATCCTTGGGCCAACCGCCTCGCTGGCCGCCTCTATGAGGCCGCCGGGTGCCACGTGACGCTCGATCCTTCCTCCCCACTGCTTCACCGCGATGAGCATGGGCTGCCGATGCATGGCGTGGGCTGGCCCCTGCTGAGTTGGGAAGTGCACGAAGCGAAAGCGGACCGGATTGCGGCACGGCTGGATTGGAGCTCCAACGAGCTGCTCGCGGTGTTTCCGTATCCTCACCACTTGCAGATGCAGGTGAGGCTTCGACCCGCCAGCTTGACCGTGGAAATAACCTTGGTGGCCGGCTCAGAGGGGCCGGTGCCCGTGAGTTTCGGGTTCCATCCTTATGTCGGGATCCCTGGACTGCCGCGCGCGCAGTGGCGGCTCACCTTGCCCTCGATGCGCCGGCTGCTGTCCGATGAGCGCGGGATTCCCTCCGGTGCGGAGGAACCGTTCGCGGCATTCGATGCGCCGCTCGGCGCGACGGCTTTTGACGACGGCTTCGCCGTGCTGGAGGAGCAGCCCGCATTCTCGCTGTCGGGGGCGGGACGCCGCATCACCCTCGAGTTCCTGGCGGGCTACCGCTTCGCGCAGGTGTTCGCGCCGCAGGACAAGGATTACATCGCGATCGAGCCGATGACGGCGCCGACGAATGCATTGCTGAGCGGGCGCGGACTGAAGCTGGTCGAACCGGGTGGACGGTTTCGCGCCGCGTTCCGGGTCAGCGTCAGTCCCTGCATTCCGTGAACGCCGATTCGAGCCGGGAATGGCTTGAGGCCGACGGACTCGGTGGCTTTGCTTCCGGCACCGTCGCAGGACTTCGCACCCGCCGGTATCACGCCCTGCTGCTCACCGCGAGCACGCCACCGACCGGCCGCAGGGTTCTGGTCAATGGTTTCGATGCCTGGGTGGAAAGGAAAGGTCATCGCTTCGAGCTCAGCTCCCAATGGTATGCGCCCGGGGTGCTCGGCGGCCGCGGTGCCGAAAGCATAGAAAGTTTCGAGTCTTGCCCCTGGCCCAAATGGATTTACCGATTCTCCGATGGGACGCGGATCCAACAGGAGATATTCGTGGTGCACGAGGCACCGGTCACCTGTTTGGCGTGGAAACTGCTGTCCCCCAGCGGCCCGACGCAGCTCACGCTGCGGCCCTTTCTGTCGGGCCGCGACTACCATGCGCTACACCACCGCAACCCAAACTTTCGTTTTGATGCCGAGCCTGGCGCGGATCGCGTGGCGTGGCAACCGTATCGGGATGTACCGGGCGTGACCGCGATTCACAACGGCATATACCGTCACGAGCCTCACTGGTATCTCAATTTCCTCTACCCGGCCGAGCAGGCCCGCGGCCTTGATTGCGAAGAGGATCTCGCCACCCCCGGGACGCTTTCCTGGCAGCTGGAGGCCGCAGAAGCCACCCTGATTCTGACGACCACGGCAGCTGCCGCCGACAATCCGCTCCAACCCGGCGCAAGCGCCGGCCTGGCGCAGATGCGCCAGCGCGCGCAGCAGCGTCGCGCGCGGTTCCCGGATCGCCTGCATGCCTCTGCCGATGCCTACCTTGTGCGCAAGTCCAAGGCGGGCGGCCCCGCGGGCAAGACGGTGGTCGCCGGCTATCCATGGTTCACCGACTGGGGGCGCGACACCTTCATCGCCCTGCGGGGGCTGTGCATCGCGACCGGGCGGCTCGCCGAAGCGCGCGACATTCTCCGCGCCTGGGCGCCGACCGTCTCTGCGGGCATGGTGCCCAATCGCTTTCCGGATCACGGCCAGCAGCCCGAATACAATTCCGTGGATGCCTCGCTGTGGTATGTGATGGCCGTGCAGGAGTATCTGTCGGCGCTGGGGGCTGAAGCGGGCACAGATGCGGCCCGTGCAGATCGGTCTGTCCTTCAGACGGCCGTGAGCCAAATCCTTGAGGGCTATTCCAAGGGGACGCGCTTTGGGATCCGCGTGGATTCGGATGGGCTCTTGGCGGCGGGCGAGCCGGGCGTGCAGCTGACCTGGATGGATGCCAAGGTCGGTGACTGGGTGGTCACCCCGCGCACCGGCAAGCCGGTGGAAATTCAGGCGCTGTGGTTGAACGCACTCGCCTTTGGCATCAAGTCCGATGCACGCTGGCAGAGTCTGCTCGAATCGGGCCTGCGCTCCTTTCGCGAACGTTTCTGGAACCCGCAGCGCAGCTGCTTGTTTGATGTCGTGGACGTGAACCATGAGCCGGGGGTCAATGATCCTGCCCTGCGACCCAACCAGATCTTTGCCGTCGGCGGCTTGCCCCTGGCCATTCTGGAGGGCGAACGCGCCCGCCAGGTGGTGGCCTCGGTGCAGAGGCATCTCTGGACGCCCGCGGGACTTCGCTCCCTGGCGCCCGAAGAGCCACGCTACGTCGGGCATTATGAGGGCGGCGTGAGGCAGCGTGACGGCAGCTATCATCAGGGCACGGTATGGCCCTGGCTGATGGGGGCGTTCGTCGAGGCCTGGCTGCACCAGCACGGTGACGATGACACCGCGCGCCAGCAGGCACGCCAGAATTTCCTCGAGCCAATGCTGGCCGGACTGTATGCGGCGGGGCAGGGCCATCTCAGTGAGATCGCCGACGGGGATGCGCCGCACACGCCTCGCGGCTGCCCCTTTCAGGCGTGGTCGGTGGCCGAAGCCTTGCGACTGGATCGCATGGTCCTAGCGCTTGGCCGGCGGGTCGGCATCGACCAGCTGGACCATGGATCCCCCGGTCTGGGGATAGAGGGACTCGTGCATGACCAATAACGTCGCCCCCGGGGTCAGGATGCCGTTCACATGCGCCACGAAGTCGGCGGGGATTTTGATTCTGGCCACGGCCGCCGGGTCGACCTGGGTGCCGTCCTCCTGCGCATGCCCCGGCACACCGATTCTCAACCAGCTGTATTTCGTCGGGTCCGGGTCATAGGGATTCGCCACGCTGCTCGGACCGACACTGAGTACCAGGGCGTGATTGGGCAGCGGCGCATCGCCCGAGACCGTCAAGCGTGCGCGGCCGATCTCAATGCCGTTGCGATACACGACCACGCGCTGGCTGCCTTGACTGAGCACAATGCTGACCGGTCCGGTAGGAGACAGCTGCGGTTGCCAACGGTCCTCCTCGGTCGCGGCAAAGGGGTGGCGCTCGATTGGCTGGCCTCCCAGCGCCTGCACCGGGGCAAGATATCCGGGATGCGCCACCCTGGTGGGCGCCTTTTGCTCTGCGCCAATCACCACCGTCATGCCACTGGTTGAGAGGTCGAACAGCTTCTGCGCGAAGGCCGTGGGCAGGTGGATGCAGCCATGCGATTCAGGATATCCGGGCAGGCCACCGGCATGCAGCGCAATGCCGCCCCAGGTCAGACGCTCCATATACGGCATGGGTGCGCCGTCATAGATGGTCGAGCGATGTTCCTTCTGTTTCTGCAGGACGGTGAAGACCCCGATGGGTGTGGTGTGTCCGGGACGACCGGTGCTGACGGTCGTCGCTGCGATCAGCACCCCATTGCGATACACGTAGGCCCGCTGTTCCGTGATGCTCACGACCATGACCAGGGGCCCGCTGGTCACGGCCCCCGCCATCCACAGAAACTGCCCCTGCTTCAGCTGATCGATGGGCGTGTCGATGGGCACCGAGGTCAGCGCACCCCAGAACGGGACCGA
Organism: Steroidobacteraceae bacterium; assembly: GCA_035487155.1. Lineage (GTDB taxonomy): Bacteria > Pseudomonadota > Gammaproteobacteria > Steroidobacterales > Steroidobacteraceae > DAIDKA01. The sequence goes on along the minus strand of DATHMK010000075.1, from coordinate 13,551 downwards.
GTCGGCCAGGGCCACCGGCGGCAGCAGCGCGCTCGCCAGCACGGCCAGCGCCACGCAAAGTTGATGATTTATTCGATGCACTGCACAATCAAGCGCTGATGGGGCGCACACGCTCCCACTATTGGTCGTTGAATCAGGAACTTAACGTCTTGCCCTGGTCCCGTCGTCGCTTTCTCACTCTCTCCGGCACTGCGCTGGCCGGCGCCGCAAGCCTGGCGCGGGCCGCTCCTGGGCGAACGGACAGTTTCAAGGGACCCGTATCGCCGGCCTTGCTGGACCGCGCGCGCGCGGCGCTGGAACAGCACCGCGACAGCATCCCCAACCGGGATTTCATCGGCATCGCCGATTTCTCCCTGCCTTCGCGTGCGCCGCGCTTCCACCTGGTCAATCTCGCCGATGGCAGCGTGCGCTCGCACCTGGTGGCGCATGGGCGCGGCTCGGATCCCTTGCGTACCGGATGGCTGAAGCGTTTCTCCAACCAGCCGGGGTCGAATGCGAGTTCGGCGGGCGCCTACCGCACCGCTGCGGCCTATGTCGGAGCGCATGGCCATTCGATCCGGCTCGAAGGACTGGATCCGACCAATGACCAGGCGCTCGCGCGCGGAATCGTGGTGCACAGCGCCTGGTACGTCAGTGAAGACATCATCGGTCACTTCGGCATGCCCGGTCGCAGCGAAGGGTGCTTTGCGCTCAGCCCCGCCAGTCTCCCAGACGTCATGGCCACACTGGCCCCCGGCCGCCTGCTCTATGCCGAGAGCGTCAAGATCGTAGGCTGACATACACCTCCTCACTCCAAAGAGCCTACGGTGAGGGGTTACGCCTCTGACCCGCCGGGCTGGCGGCGGCCTGCTCCTGCGCATCTTCGCTCCTGCTCCAACTGGCATCAGGATGGTACGCCTGCAGGGCCTCGGCGATGGCCGCGGTCTGGTTCCCGAGATCCTTCTCGTACACGACGCCATCCTCGCCCACGATGAAGGTCATCACGCCTGAGGACCTGTATCCGGCGGGGTAGGCCAGGAACGCGAAGCCCGTGGCACTCTGGCCCTGATTCGAGAGGATGCGGTAGTAGTAGCCATGGTAGGGCGTCGCTGCGCCGGCGCGGCCCCGCGCATCCGTCACCGCATACGCCAGCATGGGTCCGATGGGACTCCTGGGCTCGCCACCGACCGCCTTCCAATACAGCCCATTCTGCTGTCCTTCGTTGCTGACTATCTTCGCGGCGTAGTGGTTCTGGTGCGCGAGGTAGTACTCCTTTTCCGCGGCGACCAGTTCGTGACAGACGCGAATGCTCGCGATCTCGTTCTTGCCGACACGCCGATACAGAATTTCCTTGCGACCCGCCGCGGTGTCGAAATGCCACGACCCGCCCGCTTCCACCAGCGGTATGGGCAGGGGCCAGTTCCGGGCGCCCAGGTACAGCGTCACCGTTCCATCCGGTTCGGTGACCAGCCGGTGCATCTCCTGATAGCGCCGTGCAATGTTGGCGCGGTCGTTGGCGTCTTCGGCCGCATCTCCGGATGAGACGATGGTCTTCGCATCCGGCCCCAGGATATCCAGGATTGCCGGTTCGTCATTATGCTGTATCGCGTTGAGCAGCGCCGCGCTGGCCTCTCTCGCCGATGCAAAGGTCTTCGGGCCCTGCTCCTGCGCGATCGAGACCCTTGCCATACACGCCGTCAGCATCATGGCGGCGAGCGCCCAGCACCGCAAACGGTTCCCGTCGGATTTCTCGCGCGTCATCTTCGCCCTCCACCACGGCCCTCGCCACCGCCACCGCCACGAAATCCGCCGCCGAGGCTGGAGCTGCCGCGCGCCGAGAACCCTCGAGCCTCTCCGCCATGGTCGAAGTCGCTGAAAGCGCCGGAGCGCATTCCGAACTGACCATGCGGTGCGTCGTACCCTCGAGCCGCCCCGGGCTCGTCGCCGAAGGCCCTGGGGCCCGCTTCAGGATGGTTGAACAGCCCAGCGTGTCCCCCCTCGAAGCCGCCGCGCGCGCCGTCAAATCCACCGCGGGCCGCGCCGCCGCGGTAGAAATTATCGCGGTTGTAAAAGGTGGTGCTGCGCGAGAGGTAGCGGTCGTGGTTGTAGAGCACGTGGTGGTGGTGCCAATCAAATCCCCAACCGCCCCAGCCCCACTCGTAGGCCCCAAGAAAACCGATGCCGAACCCGAGACCGAAGGACAGGTACGGGCCGTCGAACCAGAGTCCGGGATAGGCGTACCACCCCGGCCACGCGACGATGGGATCGCCGTAAACCAGCCAAGGATCGTAGGCCGGTACATAGACCACCTGCGGATCGACCGGCTGGATGGCGATCGTCGAATCCTGGTCCGTAACCAGCTGCTGGGGTGTGGATTTCAGATTGCCAGCCTGCTGCGCCCGCTGGCGCATCACCTGTATGGCATCCATCACCGCCTGCTGCTGGTTGTAGTAGGCATCGCCCAGTGAGGACGTCCATGCCAGATTCTTATCCATGTTGCCCAGCACGGATGGAAAAGCCGTCAGCGCTTTGACGCTCGGGTCCCAGGGCTGCTGGTCCACCACCTGCGCCAGCGTGGCACCTTTCAAATTGGCATTGGCCTGCAGCCATCGGTCGGCTTCCACCACCTGCTCGGGATAACTGGATGCCGCCAGGATCTGCGCCACCAGCGAGTCCGGGTACAAGGCGATCGGGGCCACCAGCTGCTGCAGCTGCCCGCCGGACTGCTGCGCATAGGCCGGCGCCGCAGCCGCTTGCGCGGTGTCCTCGCCTCGCGCCAGGTCGGAAGGCCATTGCAGAACCGCCAGCAGCGCCAACCCGGCATACCCGAAATGCTTCATGATCTGAACGCTCCTCCAGGCTGCAGCATGGGCAGCGCCCGAGGTGCGCGTCTTGTAGATTCGTGCTCCACGGTCCAGGGCTCGCCAGACTGGGCAAGAAGCGCTGGCGGCGGGCGGTCTTTGACGTCGTGGAGCGATCGAGCACGGCCTTCGAGGTGGACTATGTGGTACTGGAGGGTGGCAATGTGGCGCGACTCAAGACCCTGCCGACCCATGCGCGGGCCGGCAACAATGCCAATGCCTTCAAGGGCGGTTTTCGGTTATGGACCGAAAATAACTGGATACGCACGCCAGAGCCAAGCGCAGGTCACGTTCGCGGAAAGGCTTGAACAGGCACTCCACGGCACCTCCTGCGAGCAGCGCCGCCCGCAGCGCCTCATCGCAATGTGCCGTGATGAAGATCACCGGAATATTCAGTCCGCGACGGTTCAGCTCCAACTGCAGCTGCGGGCCGGACATCACCGGCATCGACACATCCGATATCAGACACTGGGTCGCGGCAAGCGCATCGGACGCAAGCAAATCCGCCGCGGAGGCGAAAGCCCTGGGCGCAAAGCCCAGCATCCTCAGCAGATCGGGCAGCGACTCGCGTACCGACTCATCATCATCGACTAGGGAGATCAAAGGGGGCCGTTGCATTGTCTTGATTTACGGAGCCATCGGCCCGTGCGAAGTGGAGCGATTATTGCGCCGCCGCCTTCATTTGGTTAGAGCGAAAAGTCGGGAATCTCTTTATCAAAAACGGCAGTGTCATTCGCAGACCCACAGCGAGTTCTTCCAACCGGCAATCGCCTTGAGAAAGGCACTCACCCGGGGTGGCAGGAACTTGCGGGTCGGGTAGACCGCGAAGACCGGAATGTCCAGGGAGGTCCAGCGCGGCAGAAGACGCACCAGATCCCCGCGCGCCAGGGCCGGGTCGGAGTAAGCCGTCTCCAGCAGCCCGATGCCGTGGCCCCGCAGCACGAATGCGGCGGCAGACTGGCAGTCACGGCTGGATACCGGCCCTGATACATGGACGCGCACTTTCTTGCGCCCGCTGACCAGGTCCCAGTCGGCCTCATAGTTTCTGGCGTTGAACATGACGCAGTCGTAGGCCTTCAGTTCCTCCGGCTCGGTCGGAAGCTTGCGCCCCTTCAGATACTCTTCGGCCGCCACCACATAGCGCACGCTCTTGCCGATCTTGACGGCCACGACGCTGGAGTCCTGGAGCTGACCGAAGCGCACCGCAACGTCGATGTTTTCCGCCACCAGATTCAGATAGGCATTCGTTATGTACAGATCGATGCGGATTCCCGAGTGTTCCTTGGAGAATCGCGAAAGAAAATCCATGAACGGGCCCTGACTGAGAATCATGGGCACTGAGATCGCAAGCGTGCCTTCCAGTTTGCGCTGGGTCTGCGTCAGGACGTGTTCGGCCTGCTCAAGCTTGGTCAGCGGTTCGATGCACTGGTTGAAGTAGTCCCGGCCCTGGGAGGTGAGGATCACGCGTCGCGTCGTGCGCCGCACCAGTGTCACGCCCAGATCGGACTCAAGCGCGCGCAGTTTGCGGCTCACCGTGGAAATCGGCATGTCCAAGGCACGTGCGGCTTTGCTGATGCTCTCGAATTCCGCAACCTTCACGAACACCAAAACATTGTCCAGATGCTGCATGGGGCGGACTTAGGAGATAGCCAGCGAGGCTGTTCGAAGTATTGGCCAAACTCTACGGGATAAGTAGCGTCTAAAGACGGCAAACTGTTTGCCAATAATGGCAAGCTCGGCGAGCGCTGCAGAGGCTTTATTGTTTCCGCGAGGAAACTCTTTGTTTCGCGTTGTCAGATGGCGCGCTGCCATGACGCGACTTAGAGTGCCGGCCTGCGATAGGAGGCGCGGCGCCGATCGATGATCCGAATGGAAGCGGATGTCGTGGCGCTGCAGCGTCGCGGTACTCACAAGACGACATGGATGATCCAATCGACGACGTTCGTAGCCGCGTGCTTCTTGAGGCGTCGTTGTTGACTCATGATGAGTGGACTACGATGTTGAGAGCCTTTTTTCGCAGACTCCTGATGCATCACCCGCAACTGGCGGGCCACTTCGAAAGCGTCAACATCGACTTTTTGGTGCAGAAGCTGGTGCTCGTGCTGAGCACCATTGCGCGCGATCTGCCCAATCGAACGGAGCTTGATCGCGTGCTGTTTCATCAGGGTGTGGCCCACGTGGAGCGCGGTATCCGCCGCAGCGAATTCAACGAGTTCATTGCGCTGCTGGCCAGTGTTCTGTCGGGCAAACTGACCCTGGTCGGCGCGGAGGAAGCCTATGCGGTGTGGTACCAGGAGCTCAGCGCCGTCGCCAGCGCCATGCTGCTGACCGCCTCGTGAGCGCAGGGCGTTTTGTAACAATTTGCGCACATTCCTCCAAGAGGCAGGGAAGGTGGCCGCCTGAGAATAGGCTGAGCGCGCCATGAACAAGCTTCTTGCCATGCAGCTGTTCGCACGCGTCGCGGAGACCGGCAGCTTCACCAAGGCCGCGGCGGCCTTGAAGGTGCCCAAGGGAACCGCTACCAAGCTTCTGCAGCAGCTGGAAAAACATCTGCACCTGACCCTGGTGCAAAGAACCACCCGCCGGGTCGCCATCACGCCGGCGGGTGCGCAGTACTATGAGCGCCTGTCCCCGCTGTTGAAGGAGCTTGAGGAAGTCGAACTCACCCTGGGGCAGTCAGAGAAGAGTGTGCATGGGACCTTGCGGGTGGATGCGCCGGCGGCATTTACCCAAGTGATGTTGATCCCGCAGCTGCCGGCCTTTCTGGCCAAGCATCCGGAACTGCATTTGAACCTGGGCGTCAGTGACCGGCCCATTGATCTCGTGGCCAAGGGCGTCGACTGCGTCATCCGCTGCGGCGCGTTGGCGGATCAGTCGCTGGTCGCACGGCGCGTCGCAACGCTGGAATACATCACCTGCGCCACACCGTCCTACATCAGCCGCTACGGGATTCCGACCCATCCGCGCGATCTTGAGAGCCGCCATCAATTCATCCTCTGCGGAAACCCCGAGACCGGACAGCCCACCAGCACCAGCATCGGCTACTTTCGGCGCCGGGAACGCGTCACGGTCACCTGTCGCAGTGTCCTGACGATCAATGAAGGCACCACGCACCTTGCGGCCGGGCTGCGCGGGCTGGGAGTCTTTCGCGTCTTCAAGTTCATGGCGGACCCGTACCTGGCAAGCGGCGAGCTGACGCGCGTGCTGCCGGAGTGGCAGACGGAGAAGATTCCTGTCTACATCGTATACCCGCCCACCCGACACCCCAGCGTTCGGGTGCGCGTCTTCATCGACTGGGTGGCGGGGATATGCGCTACGGCTGAGTGAGGACCGTGGCGAGCATGGCCCGCGAGCCGTTCCAGATGATCTGCACCCCGATGCAGAACAGGATGAAGGCGGAAAAGCGCGTCAGCACCGTGGTTCCAGTGCGGCCCAATTTGTTCAGGATGCGATCCGCATAGCGATAGCACACGTAGATACTGACCGCGACGATGAATATGCCGATGACGTGAGCCACTGCGGTGGTAAACAGCGATCGGAACTCCCGGGGGGGATTGGCGCCCAGGGTAATGGCCACGGATATGGATCCAGGGCCGACGGTCAGCGGCAGGGTCAAGGGATAAAAGGCCCGCTGGGTGAGCACATCGGGGCCGGGGGTCGAGGACCGATCCGAGATGGCGGGTGTTCCGGGAGTCATCAGGAAGGACCAGCCGATGGCACACACGATCACTCCGCCGCCGACCTGCACCGCGGGGATCGATATGCCGAAAACATCCAGCACGTAGGCGCCGATCAGCACCGCCGCCGTCAAAACAAAGAAGCTGTTGATGCAGACCAGGCGTGCCGTGCGCACCCGATCTGGCGGCGACAGCGAGCTGACCATGGCGAGGTACAAAGGCGCCCCTCCCAGTGGATCCACCAGGGGAAATAGCGCCGCGATGGCCAGTAACACCACCGAGATGAAGTGGTGGGCATCCTGCAGGTACATCACGTGCGATCAGTATCCGGCTAGCGGTCGTTCCAGAGACGAATGACGCTGTCCAGCCCGCCGTGGTCATAGCCGAGCACCGAAACGCTTGTGGGGTCGAGCACCAGGTGCCGGCCCAGCGCCGCAGGGTTGCCGACCCAGCGCGAAGCAAGGACCCGCAGCATATGGCCACTCGAAAAGACGATGACATTGCCGCTCAGCGCCCGAATACGCGACAGCACCCGATCCGCCCGCGCGGTGATCTGCAGCACCGACTCACCGCCGGGACAGCCGTCGCGAAACAGCTCCCACTCCGGACGCCCCTGATGGATTTGCGCAAGCGTTCGCCCCTCGTAGTCTCCGTAGTCCCACTCGACCAGTTCCGGATCCACTGCCGCCGGCCCGGGACAGCCCGTGAGCTCAAAGGTCTGCATCGCCCGCAGGAGCGGACTGGCGAGCACGTGATCGAATTTCAGGCTGTGCAGGCGCGGACCGAGTGCGCGCGCGTCGCCTTCACCCCGGGGTGTGAGCGCAAGATCCGTACGTCCGGTGTGCTGACCGGTGATGGACCACGCGGTCTCGCCATGTCGCACCAAATAGACATCGCCCTTAGCGCTCATGGCACCACCGTTTGACGTTTGGACACGGCCGACAGTGCTGCGCGGACGATGTCGTCGCGCAGCGTACTTCTCTCCGTCGTGTGCGGCTGCAGCAGCTTGGCCACAAGTCCCGTCCAGCCCGTCTGATGCGAGGCTCCGGCGCCACGCCCGGTGTCGCCGTGGAAGTACTCATGGAACAGGATGTAGTCGCGAAAATGCGGGTCGCCGGCCAGTTTGGGATGATATTTGAGCACCGGCCGCTGGCCATCGGCCCCCTTGAGGAACAGGCGGGACAAGCGGCGGCTGAGTTCCTCGGCAATCTCGTACAGGTTGCGGAAGGTCCCGGATCCGGTGGGACATTCGACCTTGAAGTCATCACCGTAGTAGTGATGGAACTTCTGCAATGCCTCGATGACGAGAAAGTTGATGGGCATCCAGATCGGACCGCGCCAGTTGGAGTTGCCACCGAACAAGCCGCTGCGGGACTCCCCTGGCCAGTAACTCACTTCGTGCGTGGTACCCCCGGCGTCGAAATGGAACGGCTTGTGCTCGTGGTTCTTCGACAGTGCGCGGATACCATATTCGGACAGGAAGCGGTTCTCATCGAGCATCCGGTGCAGCAGCGCCTTTATCCGGTGACCGCGCAGCAAAGACAGCAGCAGGCGATCGCCTTGACCGGCGACGTGCCAGTTGGAGATCAGCGCGGCAAGCTGGGGACGGTGCTTGAGGAACCACTGCATTCGCGTCGCGAACTCGGGCAGCAGCTGCAGAATCTCCGGCTCCAGAACCTGAATGGCGAACAGCGGAATGAGCCCCACGATGGAGTAGACCTTCAGCTCGATCCGGCGGTCATCCGGCAGCACCAGCTGATCGAAGTAGAACTCGTCGGTGTCATCCCACAGGCCCAGACTGTCCTCACCCACGCCATTGATGGCGCCGGCAATGGCGAGGAAGTGGTCGAAGAACTTGGTGGCGATCTCCTCGTAGGCGACATCATGCAGTGCCAGTTCCAAGGCGGCGCGCAGCAGGTGCACGCAGTACATGGCCATCCAGCTGGTGCCATCGGCCTGGTTGATGAAACCTCCGGTGGGCAGTGGGCTGCTGCGATCAAAGACACCGATGTTGTCCAGCCCGAGAAAACCACCCTGGAAGATGTTGCGCCCCTGCGCGTCCTTGCGATTCACCCACCAGGTGAAATTGAGCATCAGCTTGTTGAACACGCGCTTCAGAAAATCCAGATCGCCAGGGTAGGTCGGGTCGCTTTCCTGGCGCTGCTTGCGGTCGATCTGGAACACCCGCCATGCCGCCCAGGCCCGCACCGGAGGATTGACATCCCCGAACGCCCATTCGTAGGCGGGAAACTGGCCGTTGGGGTGCATGTAGGTCTCGCGCGACAGCAGCAGCAGTTGCGACTTGGCGAAGTCGCTGTCGATGACCGCCAGGGCCACGCAGTGAAAGTCCAGATCCCATTCGGCAAACCAGGGAAATTCCCACTTGTCGGGCATGGAGATCACATCACTGCTGTGCAGATGCCCCCAGTCCTGATTGCGGCCGTGCCGGCGCCCCGGCGCGGGCGGCGGCTGCAGCGGATCGCCCGCCAGCCAGTCTGCGACGGAGAAGTGGTAATACATCTTGTTCCAGATCATTCCGGCAAATGCCTGGCGCTGCACCAGTCGGGAGTCCGCATCGACGATCTGGTGTTGCAGTTCGGCGTAGAACTCATCGGCTTCCCGTTGGCGGGCCTGAAAAATCGCATCAAAATCCCCGAAAGGACAGATCGGAGCCGTCGGACCCTGGGCTGCAGACAGCCGTATCCGCAGCGTCACCGCCGCCCCGGGCTCAATGTGCTGTTCATACAGCGCGCCGACCTTGGTGCCGGTCTGCTCGGGATTCACCGCATCCTGGCGATCCTCGATCAGGTATTCGTGAAAGGCATCCTTGAAATAGCCGGGCGCATCATTCATGCCGAAGAGCCGGCGCGGGTTGGTGTCGTTGTCGCAGAACAGCAGCTCCGATGCCGCTTCAAAGTCCACCCAGAAGTGTCCGAGTTCCGGGTGCCGGGCCTCCACACCGCCTTCGCGGCCGGCGAGCGTCGGCTTCGCCACGCCGGGTGCCCAGGACCAGGTATTGCGGCAGAACAGCTGCGGCAACAAGGTCAGGGGCGCGGTCTGCGGGCCGCGATTGTGCGCCGTCACGCGCATGAGAATCTCATCGGGGCCGCCCATGGCGTACTCGACGAACACGTCGAAATAGCGGTCTTCATCGAACAGGCCGCTATCCAGAAGCTCGAACTCGGTCTGTTCGGGGCCGCGCCTGCGATTTTCCTCAACCAGCTGCGCGTACGGAAAGGCCGCCTGCGGATACTTGTAGAGCATCTTCAGGTAGGAGTGGCTCGGCGTCGCGTCCAGGTAGTAATACAACTCCTTCACGTCTTCGCCATGATTGCCCTCGGAGTTGGTCAGCCCGAACAGCCGCTCCTTGAGGATCGGGTCCTTACCATTCCACAACGCCAGGGAGAGGCACAGATACTGATGGTCGTCGCTGAAGCCGGCGATGCCGTCCTCACCCCAGCGGTAGGCGCGGCTGCGGGCATGGTCGTGCGGGAAATAGTCCCAGGCCGATCCCCAGGCACTGTAGTCCTCACGGACCGTCCCCCACTGCCGCTCGGATAGATACGGACCCCAGCGGCGCCAGTTCTCCCGGCCCGCTTTGTCATTGGCCAGCCGCTGTCGTTCGGTGGAGATCTTCATCGGTGATGGTGGCGCCAGGGTGAGTAATGTCACACGAGTCTCGATCGGCGAGCAGCGGATTTCTTGTGTCGTTGTGCCATGGCCACTTAAGGTCGCCCGAGGCACGAAGCACCGATATTCAAGGGGCGGCGCTGTCATTCAAGACCAGGGTCGGTGCGCGGATCACTGTGACGCCGTGAGAGTAGCGAAACCAAAGTCGCGGTTGTGGCGCGTGCCGGTGATGCTCGTTGCGGGAGGCTTCGCTGCGGTGAGCCGCGCCGAAGGGGTGCTCGATCCGCAAGGACCCATCGCCGCTGCCGACCGTGAGATTCTCTTCAACGCCACGGTGATCATGCTGGTGGTGGTGATACCGGTGATCCTGCTCACGCTGGCCTTCGCCTGGTGGTATCGCGCCTCCAACACCCGCGCCGCCTATACCCCGGATTGGGCGCATTCCGGGCGCATTGAGTTCGTGGTGTGGTCGATCCCGGCGATGGTGGTGCTGCTGCTGGCCGCGGTGGCCTGGACCGGCTCGCATGATCTGGACCCGGCGCGTGCGCTGGCGTCCAAGGTCAAACCGCTGCGCATCGAGGTGGTGGCGCTTGACTGGAAGTGGCTCTTCATCTATCCGGACCTCAGGGTCGCCACGCTGAATCAGCTCACCGTGCCGACCGGCGTGCCCCTCCAGTTCGAATTGACCTCGGCCAATGTGATGAACGCCTTCTGGGTGCCGCAGCTCGGCAGCCAGATTTCCACCATGCCGGGCATGACCACGCACCTGAATCTCCTGGCCGAGCACAGCGGCGACTTCCCCGGCCTGTCCGCCAACTTCAGCGGCGAGGGCTTTTCGGATATGCGCTTCGTGGTGCATGCCGTGCCGGCCGCGGCATTCTCGAGCTGGCTGGCGGTGACGCAGGCCCAGGGCGCGGCGCTCGATGCCGGCGCGTACTCACAGCTGGCGCGCAGCGGCGCTGATGTGTCGATCAGGGACTATGGGAGAGTGGAGCGGGGCCTGTTCGAGCGTATCCAGCACGACACCAGCGGCACGCCTGCGCATTCCATGGAGCAATAGATGCTGGGCAAACTCACCTGGCAGGCCATTCCCTTCAACGAGCCGCCGGCGATGGCCGCCTCGGGGATGATCGTCGTGGGCATCATTGCCATTCTGGCCCTCATCACCCGCAAGGGCTGGTGGCCGTACCTGTGGCGCGAGTGGCTCACCAGCGTGGATCACAAGCGCATCGGGGTCATGTACGTCATTCTGGCGCTGGTGCTGCTGCTGCGCGGCTTCAGCGATGCCATCATGATGCGCACCCAGCTGGCCATGGCCGCCGGGGGCGCATCGGGCTACCTGCCCCCTGAGCATTACGATCAGATCTTCTCCGCCCACGGCACCATCATGATCTTCTTCATGGCCATGCCGTTCGTGATCGGGCTCATGAACTTCGTCGTGCCACTGCAGCTTGGCGTGCGCGACGTGGCCTTCCCCGTGCTCAACTCGGTGAGCTTCTGGCTCACGGCCGCGGGGGCGCTGCTGGTGAACGTGTCACTGATGGTGGGGGAGTTCGCCCGCACCGGCTGGCTGGCCTATCCCCCGCTGTCGGAACTGGCGTATTCGCCCGGCGTGGGGGTCGACTACTATCTATGGTCGCTGCAGATATCCGGCCTCGGTACGCTCCTGGCCGGTATCAACATGGTGACCACCATCCTGAAGCTTCGTGCCCCCGGCATGACCTATATGCGCATGCCGGTGTTCTGCTGGACGGCGCTGTGCTCGTGCATGCTGATCGTGGCGGCCTTTCCGGTACTGACGGCGACCTTCGGGATGCTGCTGCTGGACCGCTATGCGGGCATGCACTTCTTCACCAACACCGGCGGCGGCAATTTCATGATGTACGTGAACCTCATCTGGGTGTGGGGACACCCTGAGGTCTACATTCTGGTGCTGCCGGCGTTCGGCATATTCTCCGAGGTCGTTGCGACCTTCTCGGGCAAGCAGCTGTTCGGCTACCGCTCCATGGTGCTGGCGACACTGGCCATCTGCGTCCTGTCCTTCATGGTGTGGCTGCATCATTTCTTCACCATGGGCGCGGGTGCGGATGTGAATGCCGTCTTCGGCATCATGTCGATGATCATCGCCATTCCCACCGGCGTGAAGCTTTTCAACTGGCTGTTCACCATGTTCCGCGGTCGCATCCGCTTCGAGGTGCCGGTGCTGTGGTCGTTGGGATTCATGGTGACCTTCGTCATGGGGGGGCTGACCGGGGTGCTGCTGGCGGTGCCACCGGCGAATTTCATCCTGCATGACAGCCTGTTTCTCGTGGCCCACTTCCACAATGTCATCATCGGCGCCGTGGTCTTCGGCGTGATGGCCGGCTACGACTACTGGTTCCCCAAGGCCTTCGGGTTCACGCTGCACCGGGGCCTGGGGCGGGTGAGCTTCTGGTGCTGGTTCGTCGGGTTCTATCTCGCGTTCTTTCCGCTGTACGCGGTGGGCCTGCTGGGCATGACCCGGCGCATGCAGCACTACGCGGATCTGAGCTGGCAGCCGTACATGATGGTCGCGGAGGGGGGAGCGGTGGTCATCCTGTGCGGCATTCTTGCGACCATCCTGCAGCTCGTGGTCAGCATCCGTACCCGCGAGCGTCGCAGAGATCTCAGCGGGGATCCCTGGAACGGCAGGACCCTGGAATGGTCCACGGCCTCCCCGCCCCCGGTCTACAACTTCGCGGTCATGCCTCAAGTGGAGTCGCTGGATGCCTTCTGGGCCACGAAGCAGCGGGCCGCGGCCAAGGCGCCCGAGCAGTACCCCGCGATCGAGGTGCCACGCAACAGTCCCAATGGTTTCCTGACGGCCTTCTTTGCCGTGGTCAGCGGCTTTGCCCTGATCTGGCATATCTGGTGGCTGGCGATCCTGGGAGTGGCGGGCGCGCTCACCATCCTGGTGGCCTTTGGCTGGATGCAGCGCACGCCCGTGGAAGTATCCGGCGAGCAATTGGCGGCGGATGAGCGCGCCCGACGCTCCGGGCTGGTACCGGTATGAGCGCGCAGGTGGGCGTGGCGCAGCTTGGCGCCCCGGAACCGGCGCGCGCCGGCAGTGGCGCAGGTCCAGCCCCGGTGCGCATCGTCGTCGGCTACGGGTTCTGGATCTTCCTGCTCTCCGACATCATCCTGTTCTCGGCCTTCTTTGCCACCTACGCAGTGCTGCGGGGGCAAACCGCCGGCGGGCCTTCCGGCCATGAGCTCTTCGAGCTGCGTCACGCGGGCATCGAAACCCTGTGCCTGCTGTTCTCGAGCTATACCTGCGGTCTGGGCGTGCTGGCGCTAGAGCGGCGGCGCCTGTCCGCCTTCTACCTGTGTTTCGGGCTGACGTTTGCGCTCGGCGCGACCTTTCTGGGCTTGGAGCTGAGCGAATT